>JANRJC010000014.1:0-188856 GCA_033764335.1 Bacteroidia bacterium
TCGGTCATAGACCAAATTCGTAACATCATATCTCCCGCTGTTGACGTTCCAACTGCTGCTCGTCTTCTCCCGGTACTTTGCGCTCGTCAGGCGGTTCATTTGATCATAGGTGAAAGCAAAAGCGCGGATTTCTTTGCCTTCGCCGAGCACCTGCCATTGCATCGCGCTGATGTTGCCGTTGAAGAGGTTGGGCGTCCCGCTGACAATCGCGGACGCGCCCGTATTGTAGTGCAACTCGAAGGCGAGGAGGTCGCGATAGGTTCCGCCCGGCGTCGCCGTCGAAGGTTGGTTAAACTTGCTCAGCCACCCCCGAATGTTGTATTGGTAGTCGCCGATTTGCAAAAATTGGCTGCCTGACTCGTAACCGAGGTTTTTGCCGGTCATTTGACCTAAAACGTCGTACCGATGTTCGCTCAGGGTGGTGTATTCGGTTTCGTGGCCGGGGTTGTCCGGGTCTTCGGTTTTTTGTTCGATGCGCAGAAGGCGGCCCCGGGGATCGTAGGTGTAGGACTGGAAAATCGTCGCGCTGCGCTCGTAGGGGTCGAAGTCCGGGCCCGGCGGCTGATCCAAGAAGTAGCCCGTGTGGGTGTGTTTGCTCAACAACAACTCCCCGGCGAAGTTGTACTCCTGCCACGTGATATCTTTGCCCTTTAGGTGATTGTCGGCCTGGGTCTGGATTTCGCGGCTGTATTTGTCGTAAAAGGTGATCGTCAAAAGCCAATCGGGCATGTCGGTGTCTTTTTCCAGTACCCGCACTTTTACGGCTGTTACCTGACCCCGGAGGAGGTTCGAAGGGCTGTGCTCGGGGAAGTTTTCGGCGTCGGGGAGATAGGTCTTATCGGGCGTGCCCGTGCGGTCAAAGTCGTAGTCGTCGTAATACGTCACCGAATGCACCGTTACCCCCGAAGCCGTCAGGTTGGGGAAGGCGGTATTCGTATAACCCTGCAAGGTGCTATAACTCGCCCCGCTCCGCGATTCGGAAAAGTCGGGCCGAAGGTTGAGGGTGTCCTGTAAGACGCTCCGCGTGGCGTTGCTCGCATATATCCCCGTAACAATCGGACGGTTGAGGTCGTCGTATTTGGTGAACAGCCACTCTTTCGTCGTCAGGTTTCGCTGCCTTCCGTCCTGGGTGAGCACCACCCGGTCGAGTTTGTCATAGACCATATACACCACATCGGCGCCGGGTACTTTCTTTTCGATGACCCGACCCCGGGCGTCATAGACGTACTGAAACGCATAGTGATCGAGAACGGTGCTCGTCAGCCCGCTGATCCGGGCGATTTCCCACCCTTCGGGTTGAATCACGTATTTCACCCGCCCGAAAAGGTCATAGACATACTGCGTCAGAGCGGAGTCGGGGGTGCTGGCGTAGGTTTTGGTATAGACCGTGCGCCCGAGTTTGTCGGTAGCGGTTTCGCTTTGGGCGGTGTTTTCCTCCTGCACGATCACCCGCTGCAATTCGCCCGCCGGGTAGGTGTAGGGCATTGCACCGGGGCCATCGCCGGGGCGGAAACCTTTTTCGGTGCCGTGGTTGACGAGGTATTTTGTAACTACCGTGTGTTCCCCACTGCTTTGAATGCCCGGGGTAGTAGGTGAGGGTTGCCAATCCAGCCCCGGTGCTCCCTGCTCGACCACCCGGTTTTCGTCGAAGCGGCCAGGCTGTAGGTCGTCCCGTCTTTGGCCCCGCACCCGAATAACAATCTTCTTATTCCCCCCTCACCAATTTCTGCCGGAAAACCTTTCCCTCTGCTTCGAGGCTTAGCAGATACATCCCTGCGGGCAGGTAGCTGAAATTCCACGACAGGGTATTTCCTTGTAGGTGTAGTGTCTGATGCCAGAGAATTTGCCCTTGCAGGTTGCTTAGTTTTAGGTTTGCTTTTGTGGGAGTGCCGTTGTAATAAAGTGTTATTTCTTCCTGGAAAGGATTGGGTCCCAATTGTACACCTGCCAATAACGGGTCATCGAGGTTTTGTGTCCCGGCTTTTACTTTTTCATCAATTGCCTTCAAAAGTGAGTATTGTTCGATATTGCCCAAAGCGTCCTGTCCTAGTTCCCAGATCATAATGCCGGAAACTTGCGACAGCGCCAGTTCGGTCTTGGCGCGGATCGTCGGGATACCGTTGTAATATTGCTGGCCTACCTGATCGAGCCATGCGTAGGTGGTATCTTCCGCTACCATTGCGGCATAAGTAAAGGAGGTTACGTTGGCGGTATTCGTGAAATCGTATCCATAAAATGGTACACCCAACGTCATCTTTTCGTAAGGCAAACCCTGCGTAAACCAGTAAGATATCCCCAATTGGGCAAAAGTATAGGGAGAGTGTTGCCCCGGATTCGTGGGTGCCCACGGACCGGTAAGGTCATAAGCCATGAGGTTCACAAAGTCGAAAACTGCCAGTGCCGCTGCTGATATATCGGGATAACGATAGCTTGCCGGCCAAGCCGACGTGATAATTTTACCCTGGGCGTGAAGGGAATCGGCAAGCTCGATGACAAAAGGGCTATAAAGGGCGTTTACACTGTTCCACTCCAAATCCACGTCTATTCCATCGAGATTGTGAGTGAGGGTATAGTTCACCAGTGAGTGGATAAACCCGGAGCGGTTGGCGGGCTGCATAAGCAGGTCATACGCAGCCTGCCACGCCGGCGTAACTCCGCCTCCGGCGAGAGAAATCAAAATTTTGATTTCGGGGTTTACACTTTTTGCCTGTGCCACCACCGGATCTATATTTTCTCCTCCGATATCGAGATTCCCTTGAATATCGGGATTCAGAAAAGCGAGGTTCAGGTGGGTGAGTTTTGTATAATCTATCTGGTTTGCCAGCGAAAAACGATAATAGGGTAAATAACCTACTACTTTAAAATCTTGTGCCGGGCTGATTATTTGCCCCAACAAAAGAAATAATCCGATGGCAATCCGTCGTTTCATGATTTTTTTCCACGGCTCGCTTTTGGTCGTGCCGGTTTACTTTTATGTTCTACCAACAGGCGTTCACAGTCTTCGAGGGTAAGGTTTTCGGGTGCTACGCCTTTCGGAATTTTCACATTATTTCCATGAATTTTAATGTAAGGCCCAAATTTGCCTTTCAGTACTTGAGCATCGTCATTAAATTTCAGGATCACATTCGTTGCCGCGGCATTGCGTTTTTTCTCAATAAGCTCAACGGCGCGGTCAAATTCGATTTCGTAGGGATCGTCACCTTCTTCGAGTGAAGCAAAAAGTTTACCTAATTGAACATAAGGCCCAAACCTGCCGATACTCACTTTGATCACCTCGTTTTCAAATTCCCCCAAAGTACGTGGCAATTTAAACAACTCCAGCGCCTCTTCGAGGCTAATGGTTTCAATCCGTTGATTGGCTCTCAGCTTGGCAAAACGGGGTTTTTCGGCATCGTCATTTGTCCCAATCTGAATCATAGGTCCGTATCTTCCCAGTCGTGCAACTACCGGTTTTCCGCTTTTGGGTTCTTCTCCCAGTTCGCGTTCACCTCCGGCGCGGTCGGCGGTAGCTTGGGTTATCTCTACCTGTGGGGCAAAGGTTTCATAAAAATTGGAAATCATGGTTTGCCATTCCTGTCTGCCTTCAGCGATCTCGTCAAACAATTCTTCTACTTGGGCAGTAAACTGGTAGTCGAGGATAGAGGGGAAAAAACGCACCAGAAAATCGTTGACAATCATGCCCAAATCGGAGGGAAAGAGTTTGGCTTTTTCGGCTCCGGTGATTTCTTGTTTTTTAGATTCTTTTATCTGATCGTTTTTCAGGGTGATTTTCCCCAGTTCGCGAGTTACTCCGTCGCGATTGTCTTTTGTGACGTATTCTCTTTTTTGGATAGTTGAAATCGTCGGCGCATAAGTGGAAGGGCGTCCGATTCCTAACTCTTCGAGTTTTTTTACCAAGCTGGCTTCGGTATATCGGGGAGCCGGCCGTGAAAACCTTTCCAGGGCGACCATTTCTTTCAAAAGAAGTTCCTGTCCGATTTTCATCGGAGGTAGTACTCCTTTGGTTTCCTCGTCTTCGTTTTCATCATCGGTTGATTCAAGGTAAACTTTCAGAAACCCTTCAAATTTGAGGACTTCTCCGATGGCTTTAAACATGGCTTTGTTGGTGGAAACCTGAATATCAACGATGGTTTTTTCCAACTGTGCATCCGCCATCTGCGAAGCGAGCGTACGTTTCCAGATGAGTTCATACAGCCGCTGTTCATTGCGGGGCATGTCGTTTAGTTCATTGATGGATAGTTCGGTGGGCCGTATGGCTTCGTGAGCCTCCTGAGCACTGGCATTTTTGGTTTTATACTGCCTTCTTTGGTGATAATCTTTGCCATAAAGGTTTTTGATCACATCTTCTGCATTTAACAGTGCCTGATCGGAAAGATTTACACTGTCGGTACGCATGTAAGTGATTTTTCCCGCTTCATAAAGAGTCTGGGCAACCCTCATTGTCTGATTGACGGAAAAGCTCAATTTCCGGCTGGCTTCCTGTTGAAGGGTAGAGGTGGTAAAGGGAGGTGCCGGTGATTTTTTGCCAGGTTTGGTTTCGAGGTTGGTAATTTTATAGGTTGCCCCCTTGCAGGATTCCACAAAAGCCAAGGCATCTTTGTATTTGGGAAGGCGGTTTACCAGTTCTGCCTGGACGACCGAGGAGCCATTAACCAGAAAATCGGCCGTAACTTTATAGGAAGAAACCGCCTGAAAATCAATGATTTCCCTTTCTCTTTCAACGATCAGCCGAACAGCAACTGACTGAACCCGCCCGGCAGACAGCCCGGCTTTGATTTTTTTCCAGAGAATCGGAGACAGGCGGAATCCGACGATTCGGTCAAGAATACGGCGGGCCTGCTGCGCATCCACGAGAGATTGATTGATTTTTCGTGGATTTTGTATGGCATGCGTAATCGCGGTGCGAGTGATTTCATTAAAAACGATACGCTGAGTAGTGGCCACGTTTAGGCCCAAAACACTGGCAAGATGCCAGGAAATGGCTTCGCCTTCACGGTCTTCGTCCGTTGCTAACCATACTATATCGTGTTTTTTGATTAGTTCCTGGAGATCTTTTATAACGGTTTTTTTGTCCGGAATAATTTCATATTTCGGTAAAAATCCATTTTCAAAATCAATCGCATTATCGCCTTTCGGAAGATCCCTTACATGGCCGTAACTCGCCTTCACCGTAAAATCACTTCCCAGGTATTTTTCGATGGTTTTAGCTTTGGCAGGGGACTCAACAATCAATAGGTTTTTGGGCATATCAGATAAAAATCTTGGTTTCAGGTTGTTTTTCCGGATGCAATATTAAGAATATCTCTTTAAACTTGTGGGTATATTCCCGGAACTTTTCAACCGAAAAAAGAAAAATCCAATAATAATCCTTATTTTCCCGTTACTATTCCTCATAACAAACATTTATGCAAACCCAGGAAATTCTGAAAGAAGCTCGGGAACTACGCCAACTAATGGCTAAAGCATCGGAAATTGCGCAACGTTTGCAGGAAAAACTTCCCGAAATGGAAGAGCCTGCCATGAGTGCGCAATGTAGCGTTATTCGCGCCTTCTTATTTCAAACCGAAATGCAGGAACAGGTATTAACTCAAATGATCAGTGCCAAAAGCAATAGCTAGTTCCGGGTGTGCTTACGATTTACAAATCCTCAGCCGGTAGCGGCAAAACCTATACGCTGGTTCTTGAGTACCTGAAAATCGTCATTCTTGACCCCCTGGCTTATCGTCAGGTGCTCGCGGTAACTTTTACTAATAAGGCTACCGGCGAAATGAAAGTCCGGATTGTCGAGGCACTTTCAAAACTTGCGACTTCCTCTGAAGCTGAACTTAAAAGGGATTCGGTATGGGTTGCCTTGAATGCTTACCTTCTTGAAAAAGGTAAACCTGACCTTTCAGTTTCTCTTCAGGCGAGAAAAGTTCTTGAACTGATTCTCAACGATTATTCCAATTTCTCGGTTTCTACTATTGAAAGTTTTTTTCAACGTATTGTCCGCGCTTTTGCTCGTGAACTGAATATCCCGCTGGGATACGATGTGGAGATGAAGCAGGATATTGTTCTGCAACGGGTCGTCTCGGATCTTCTTATGGAAGCGGGAAATCGGGAAGGCCTCACCAAACTGCTAAACGGTTTTGTGGAAAGAAATCTGGAAGAAGAAAAAACCTGGAATGTAGATGTCGAAATACGGGCATTGGGGACAGAAATTTTTAAGGAGCGTTTCCAACAACTGCTGGTGGATTTCCCCGAAGAAGGCGACCGCCTTTCTCGCATAATGGAATTAATCCATGATCTGCTTGAAATCCGTTTTAAGTTTGAAAATACTTTTGCAGACCTCTCCGCCCAGGCACTAAAAATCATGGATCAGTTTGGGCTAAGTTTCTCTGACTTTGCTCATGGTAAAGGAGGTGTCGGTGCTTTTATTCTTCGTTTTCTCAAAAAAGTTGATCCGGAGGATTATATGCCTACCAAGCGGGCAGAAGAAGCTTATGAAAACCCGGAAAAATGGTATGCAAAAAGTTCCGATAAAAAGCAGATGATAATTGGAGCCGTTCAGGCAGGGCTGGAAAATATTCTCGCAAAAATGATCAGCCTCTATGAAACCCGATTTGAAGATTATAATACTGCCATTCAGGTGCTTCGCACGATTCATAGTTTTGGCTTATTGGATGAACTTCAAAACAAACTGGCGGATTACCGAAGGGAAAACGCTCAACTTATTATCTCCGATACTACTTTTCTGCTTAGCAATGTGGTCGGCAGCCAGTATGACGCGCCATTTATTTATGAAAAAGTGGGTTCCCGATACCGCCATTACCTCGTGGATGAATTTCAGGATACCTCTGATATGCAATGGTACAATCTTTTGCCATTGGTTCGTGAGGCACTTTCTCAAGGACGCAACAGCCTGATTGTCGGGGATGTCAAACAGAGTATTTATCGCTGGAGAAATGGAAATATGCGTTTGCTTCTCGACGTAGTGGAAGCGGAAATGAGCCAGATGGGGCAAGAGGTAAAGGTGCGTCAGTTGGATGATAATTACCGGACAGGTGCGGAAATCGTGAGATTTAACAACCGATTTTTCCAGGAAGCCGAAAATTATTTTCAGGAATTATACAAAGATCAGGGAGATTTCCTCTTTCGCCTTGCTTACAGTTCGGTTTCTCAAAACCCCAAAAAACATCAGGTCGAGGGTTTTGTCAACCTTGAATTTTTTTCTAATCCGGGTAAAGATGCTCCGGAAAAATCGCCTTCCTGGCAGGAGCAGTCAATGACTCGTACCCTTGAAGTAATACTTGAACTTTACGCCGAGGGTTTTCGTGGGGGGGATATTACGATTCTCGTCCGCACCAATTTTGAAGGCATGAAGCTGGCCGAATTTCTCCAAAAATCTGGGATAAAAGTCATCTCTGCGGAATCCCTTCTGGTGGTCAGTAATAAAAAAGTTTTGCTCCTTCAGGCTTTGTTGCAACATCTCAATCATGAGCAGGACGAAATTGTAAAAGCCAGTCTGGCTTATTATTATTCACGAGTTGTATTAGACACAAAAGAAACAAATTCGCTGTTCGCAAATAGCGAATTTGTGGATTTTAACAAATCTTTTATTGCTGAAAAACAAGAACTTAGAAGACTTTCTGTCTATGAATGTGTGGAGAGACTAATTCGTCTCTTTCCGGTGCTCTCACAACCAGACGCTTATGTACAGGGCTTTCTGGATACGGTTCTGGAATATACCGAAACAAACGATGCTTCGATCTCTGGCTTTCTGGAATGGTGGGAAGAAATCCGCGCGAAACGTGCCATTGCGAGCGCACCTGAACCGGAAGCGGTGCAGATTATGACGATCCATAAGTGTAAAGGATTGGAATTTCCGGTGGTACTCATTCCTTTTGCCGATTGGAAAATGGAGCCAAACCTTAGGGAAATTTTATGGGTAAAACCGGAATATCCCCCTTATAATAAACTCCCTTTTCTTCCGGTAAGGGCAAATAGTAAACTGGAACAAACGAAATTTGCGGAAGAATATATAGCTGAAAAACTGGCAACCCGCCTCGATAACCTGAACCTCATGTATGTGGCCTTTACACGGCCTGTTTATCGTTTGTATGTTTTTACTCGTGCCGATTCCTCCGAAAAAGCATCTTCTGTGGGAAGCCTGATCAATCTGTTGGTAAATCGTCAGGTAGTAGAGGGCGTATGGAATGAAACACAGACACGTTTCACTGTTGGAAAACCTGAGAAGTTTAAACCAGAACCCGATGAAAATCCTGCGCACTCTATACCCTTGGCCTTCAGCAATTTAAACCTTCTCAACCGAAGTGAAGATATACAGATTCGTTATACTTCCAATCGTTTTCTGAAATCAGGCACAATCACCCGAAATGAAAAAATCACTACCGGTGAACTCGTGCACGAAGCCCTTTCTCTTCTCAAAACATCGGAGGATATTCCCTTCGCAGTAAAACGCATGCTGGACAGGGGATTTATCCCCTCTTCAGAGAGTGTTACGCTCGCCCGCCAATTAGAGAAGATTGTCTTAAATGACTCGGTAAAACATTGGTTTAATCATGACTGGGAAATAAAAAATGAGGCCGAGATGGTTACTTCCGAGGGGAAAGTTCTCCGGCCTGACCGGGTCATGCTAAAGGGAAAAGCAGCGATGATTGTTGACTATAAAACCGGGCAGCCTAATACCCGACATAACAAACAGGTGAGGGAATATGTAAGTGCTTTGGAAGAAATGGGCTATTTTCCGGTAAATGGTTATGTCTATTATTTAAATCCGGGGATTGTAGAGGAAGTATAATAAATAATTTGTTTTTCTATCTTCTGCTTCTATATTTGCGGGCGAAATGAAAGCTCAGAACTCATACCTACCTCTTCTGACTGCCGTTAACAACAACGGGCTTCATATTCATCATATCCACCATTCCTCCTAAAGGAGGAATTTTCATAAAATATCATGCCTCGAAGGGTTTTACCCTTTTTTCCGCGAAACTACGCGGTTTCTTCGTTCTGTTATTTTTTAACCCTTAATTTTTACTGAATTGAAACCTTTGCTAAGACTAGCTGTTCAAAAATCCGGTCGCCTGAGCGAAAAAAGCCTGACTTTGCTGGAAGAATGTGGCATTGGATTTTTTCATAATAATACCCGTCTCCGCACAGAAGCACTAAATTTTCCGCTCGAACTTCTTTTCCTTCGGGATGATGATATTCCCAAATACGTTGCCAGTGGCGTCGCTGATATTGGTATCGTGGGGGAAAACGTGTTGGAGGAAAAAGGGGAAGTGGTCGAAACGATTCACCGACTGGGTTTTTCCAAATGCCGTCTTTCACTCGCTGTTCCCCAGAAAATGGATTATGTGGATGTCCATTCTTTGAGTGGGATGAAAATTGCGACCTCATATCCCCATCTTTTAGGTCGTTTTTTGCAGAAAAATCATGTTTCCGCCGATATCCATGAAATCAGCGGTTCGGTGGAAGTCGCCCCCGGAATTGGGCTTTCGGATGTGATCTGCGACCTGGTAAGTTCGGGAAGTACGCTGCTGGCAAATGGGCTGAAAGAGGTCGAGGTGATTTTTCGGTCGGAAGCCGTTCTGGTTTCGTTTCCAGGCTTATCCTCGGAAAAACAAGCGATTCTCGACCGGTTAATGTTTCGGATTAAGTCGGTACTTCGGGCGGAAAATTACAAATACATTCTGATGAATGTCCCGAATGAATCCATTAATATTGTGGCGCAGTTGCTTCCGGGTATGAAAAGTCCTACGGTTATGCCTTTAGCCGAATCCGGCTGGAGTTCGGTGCATTCCGTTATTAGGGAGGACGAGTTTTGGGAAGTAATTGAAAACCTGCGGGCCGCAGGTGCTCAGGGGATTTTGGTTGCTCCAATCGAAAAAATGGTGATGTAATTTGCGCCTATCATGAAAATTATCAGATTTCCGAAAAAAGATACCTGGGAAACCCTGCTCGCCCGTCCTTTATTGGACTTTTCGCAGGGAGAAGCCCGCGTCAGAGACGTTTTGTCGCATATAAAACAAAAGGGAGACCTTGCTCTTAAGGAGTATTCCCGCAAATTTGACGGCTACGAGGCGGAAAACTTCCGGGTAAGCGAGGCCGAAATTTTGGCAGCAAACACGCTTGTCCCTGAAAAATTAAAAACGGCTATCACACAGGCTGCCGCAAATATTCAATCTTTCCATCAATCGCAGCAAGAATTGCCCCGGCGGATCGAAACCATGCCCGGAGTGATATGCTGGCGTAAAAGTGTACCGGTATCAACCGTGGGTTTGTATATTCCCGGTGGTACGGCTCCGCTATTTTCGACCCTGCTGATGTTGGCGATCCCCGCTCAATTGGCAGGTTGCCGGAAAATTGTCCTCTGTACCCCGCCAGGAAAAGCGGGCATTATCTCACCAGCCATTCTTTATACTGCGGGATTTCTGGGGCTTAATGAAATTTATAAAATTGGTGGTGCTCAGGCAATTGGAGCAATGGCTTACGGCACGGCGAGTATCCCACGGGTAAACAAAATATTCGGTCCCGGAAATCAGTACGTAACTCTTGCCAAACAGCAGGTGAGCCAGCAGGGGGTTGCCATTGATTTACCGGCCGGACCCTCCGAGGTAGCAGTGGTGGCTGATAGAACCGCAAACCCCGCTTTTATTGCAGCAGATCTTTTATCTCAGGCTGAGCATGGAACCGATAGTCAGGTAATTTTTGTGACGGATTGTGAACCTTTGCTTGAAGCAGTCAGAGAGGAAGTTGAGGACCAGCTTGCCTCTTTGCCCCGAAAGGAAATTGCCCGAGAGGCTCTTCAACACAGCCTTATCATTTTGCTGGAAAATAAAATGCAGATATTGGAAATGATAAATAGCTATGCTCCTGAACATCTCATACTTGCGGTACAAAACCCGGAAGAATGGGCAGAAAAAATCGAAAATGCGGGATCTGTTTTTCTGGGGCATTATACTCCGGAAAGCGCCGGTGATTATGCCTCTGGTACTAACCATACGTTGCCTACCAATGGCTACGCCAAAGCTTATAGCGGTGTTTCTTTGGATAGTTTTGTGAAAAAAATCACCTTCCAGCAAATTACCGGTGAGGGCCTTCGGCGTTTAGGCCCATCAGTTGAAGTAATGGCTGAAGCAGAAGACCTTTTTGCCCATCGAAACGCTGTGTCTATCCGGCTTGAAACCTTAAACGGAAAGAACCATGAATAATGATATTCAATCGCTTATTCGACCTCACCTCCGAAACATTCAGCCTTATAGTTCTGCAAGAGATGAATATTCCGGCTGGGAAGGTATTTTCCTCGATGCTAATGAAAATGCTTTTGGCACCGTTTCCGAGGGTAGCCATAATCGTTACCCGGATCCGTATCAGACTTTACTGAAGCAAAAACTATCGGCCATTAAAGGCGTGTCTCCTAATCGGATTTTTCTGGGAAATGGGAGTGACGAAGCGATAGACTTGCTTTTTCGGGCGTTTTGTGAACCGGGTGAAGACGAGGTTTTGTTATTACCACCCACTTATGGAATGTACCAGGTAAGTGCTGACATAAATCGTGTTCAGGCGGCAAAAGTGCCCCTGACCCGCGACTTTCAGATTCATTGGCCCAAGGTAAAAGCAGCCATCGGGAACCTCACCAAACTTATTTTTATCTGTTCGCCCAACAATCCCTCCGGCAATCTGATGGATCGGGAAGATATCGAAGACATCCTGGATGTAGCTCCCGGGCTTGTAGTCGTGGATGAAGCCTATATTGATTTTACTCCTGATGCAACGCTTATTCCGATGCTCTCTCATTTTCCCCGGTTGGTGATTCTTCAGACTTTTTCTAAAGCATGGGGAATGGCAAACCTTCGGCTGGGCATGGCCTTTGCCCATCCGGAGGTGATTTCGATTCTCAATAAAATCAAACCGCCTTATAACATTAACGGCCTCACACAGGAGCTTGCTTCCCAGGCGCTTGACAATCAATCGATTAAGTTGGATATGGTAAAGGAAACTCTTAAACAACGCAAGTTGTTGAAAGAGGCCTTGGAACAGATTCGCTTCGTGGAAAAAGTATATCCTTCGGATGCTAATTTCCTTTTGGTCAAAGTGCGAAATGCGGACCGTGTGTATCACCAATTAATCGAAAAAAAGGTCATCGTTCGTAACCGATCGAAAGTAATTATGTGTGAAGGATGCCTGCGGATAACAATAGGAACGGCAGACGAAAATCAAAAACTTCTGGACGAATTAAAAAATATGGAACTATGAAAAAAGTGCTGTTTCTGGATCGCGACGGGGCGATTATTGTTGAACCTCCGATAGATTTCCAAGTGGATAGCCTTGAAAAACTGGAATTTCTTCCCGGAGTGATCCGCAATCTTTACCGTATCCGTCAGGTTACCGATTTTGAATGGGTAATGGTAACCAATCAGGATGGTCTGGGCACAAAAAATTTTCCGGAAGAAACCTTTTGGCCTGCTCACAACAAAATGCTCAAAACCTTGTCGGGGGAAGGAATTACTTTTTCGGAAATCATTATTGATCGAACGTTTGCTCACGAGGGTTCTCCTACTCGTAAACCCGGTACGGCACTGCTTACCCAATACCTGACCGGAGACTATGACCTGGCCAATAGCCTCGTCATCGGTGACCGGTTTTCCGATATGTTACTCGCCCGTAATCTCGGCGCAAAAGGTATTCTGCTGGGCCGCAGTGGGGACTCGCAGGATTCGGTTTATGAAGGAAATGACCTGAGCGATACGATTATATTTAAAGCGGAAAACTGGGAACAGGTTGGAGATTTTGTGGTCTCGGGAGAAGGGCGGCGAAAGGCGACTCTGCACCGAAAAACAAACGAAACGGACATCACCGTGACCCTTGACCTGGATGGCCGGGGCGTTACGCAGAATGCGACGGGCCTGGGATTTTTAGATCACATGCTGGACCAATTGGGAAAACACAGTCGAACCGACCTCACCGTAAACGCTAAGGGAGATATTCATATTGACGAACACCACACCATCGAAGATGTGGCAATTACCTTAGGAGAGGTTTTTCGAAAAGCTTTAGGCGATAAACGCGGCATTGAAAGATACGGCTGTTTTGATCTGGTAATGGATGATGCACTTGCCCGGGTGGCCATTGATTTTAGTGGAAGACCCTGGTTGGTCTGGAAAGCAGATTTTGGGAGGGAAAAAGTAGGCGATATGCCGGTGGAAATGGTTTACCACTTTTTCAAATCCTTTTCCGATGCTGCCCGTTGTAACCTCAATGTCGAAATCACCGGAAACAATGCCCATCACATGATTGAAGCTACCTTTAAAGGTGTGGCGCGTGCGATTCGAAATGCAATACAACGGATACCCGGCGAAGACGGCTTGCCAACAACCAAAGGTCTGTTATGAAAACGCATCTATGGGACTTAGGCCGCATACCGGGCAACGAGTGCGCGAACTTCGCGGAGGTGTTGTTGTTTTTTGCTATTTCTTCTGCGAATGGCCGTGTCCGTAAAGTAATGATGACTTTCCAGAAATTTTATTTGGAGGCGATTCCAGTCCTGTTCGTTACTGACTACGCCGCGATCCAAAAATTCTTGAAAAAGGGTATGGCCGACAGGATAAAAATCATTTCTTCCAAGATAATAAAGATCAGCATCGCAGAGGATTTTTTCCAGAAGATTTTTCGGAGACTGAGGAATCCGGGTGGCGAGAATCATGCCGCAGACCATAGTAATCTGCTCTTCCGAATAACCGAATCGGGGAAGAAATTCACGGGCAATGGCACAGCCGACCTCTTCATGCCCCTGATAGCTGCGGGTAAACCCCGAATCGTGATAAAGAGCGGCCGTTTTCAGCAGGATAAGTTCTTCTCCACCGACACCTTCCTCATCGGCAATTTCAACAGCGGCATCTACAACATCCAGTGTATGATGAATGCCATGGTAGGTGAGGCTGTCCGGAAGTTCATCCTTAAGCTTGAGCAGAATAAAGGTTTCTGCATTGGTAAAATTGAGCTTGCCCATAGGATATGTCCAAGAATCCGAAAAATATCGGCAAATTTTCCAATAATCCGAACATTTCACCATAAAATCTAACAATGAACCTGATTGTTATTAAATATAATGCGGGAAATATCCGCTCAGTGATTTTTGCACTCAATCGCCTGGGTATTGAGCCGGTACTTACCGACGATCCGGATTTGATCCGCGCCGCCGACAAAGTGATATTTCCGGGTGTGGGTGAGGCCAGTACGACTATGCGTTATTTACGTAATTCTGGCCTTGATGGTGTGATACCTTCACTTACCCAACCCGTATTGGGCATTTGTTTAGGCATGCAACTAATGTGCAGACATTCGGAAGAAGGGAATGTGGATTGTATGGGAATATTTGACCATCAGGTAAAACGGTTTCCCGCCGGTTCGCTGAAAGTTCCTCATATAGGCTGGAACCGGTTGGACAGCCTGAATTCACCGCTGATGGAAAAACTGGGCGAAAATCCTTTTGTCTATTTTGTTCACAGCTATTTTGTGGAAAAAGGAGATTATACCATCGCTACTACGGATTATGGGCTTCCTTTTAGTGCGGCCCTTCAAAAGGATAATTTTTTTGCTACACAGTTTCACCCGGAAAAAAGCGGCTCACCCGGCTCTCAAATCTTAAAAAACTTTATCACTTATGAGGATCATACCCGCCATTGATATTATTGAAGGAAAATGTGTAAGACTCCAGGAAGGCGACTATACCCGTAAAAAAGTGTATGAGGCTCATCCGGTGGAAGTTGCCCGACTCTGGGAAGACACCGGTGGAGAATACCTTCATGTCGTGGACCTGGACGGAGCCAAAGCCGGGAAACTGGTCAATTACCCGATTATCGAAGAAATCTGCGCGGCCACCCGTCTGAAAGTGGATGTCGGAGGAGGCATAAAATCGGACAACGATCTGAATAAAGCTTTTGATAGTGGAGCGGTTCAGGTAAATATCGGAAGCCTCGCCGTCACCAACCGCGACTTATTTACCTCCTGGATTATCCGTTTTGGAGGTGAAAAGATTCTTCTTAGTGCCGATGTCTGGCAGGGATATGTAGCCATTTCGGGTTGGCAAACCATTACCGGCTGGCGGCTGAAAGAGTTTATCTCCGAATATCTGAAGGCAGGAATTACTACGGTTGTATGTACCGATATTTCCAAAGATGGAATGATGGCAGGCCCTTCTTTTGACCTTTACGAGGAATTGATGACCTCTTTCCCGGATATAAAACTGGTGGCCAGCGGCGGTGTAACTTCGGTTGAAGAAGTCGCAAAATTAGCAACAATGGGCATTGACGGGGTGATTATCGGCAAGGCCATTTATGAAGGAAAAATCAAACTGGAGGATTTGGTTCACAAATAAACTATGCTTACAAAAAGAATTATTCCCTGCCTCGACATTCGCGAGGGACGCACGGTAAAAGGCATCAACTTTCTCAACATACGCGATGCGGGCGATCCGGTCGAACTGGCCGCTGAGTATGCCGCTCAGGGTGCAGACGAACTTACCTTTCTGGATATTACCGCTACCGTCGAAGATCGAAAGACCTTTGCCGATCTGGTCTTAAGGATTGCCCGTGAAATCAATATTCCTTTTACCGTCGGAGGCGGAATCAGCAGTGTCTCGGACGTCTCCCGGCTGCTTTCCTCCGGAGCCGATAAGATTTCCGTTAACTCTTCCGCCGTGAAAACCCCCGCATTGGTGAACGAACTTGCCCTCGAATTTGGCAGCCAGTGCATTGTCGTGGCTATAGACACACATTTTGAAGAAGGAGAGTGGTATGTTTATACTCACGGGGGACGTACCCGCACTTCTTTGAAGACCCTCGAATGGGCCAAAGAGGTGGAGGAACGTGGAGCCGGCGAAATTTTGCTAACCTCGATGGTGAGCGATGGTACCCAGGCAGGTTTTTCCCTGGAAATTACCGCCAGGGTTTCAGAAAAACTTTCAATTCCCGTAATTGCTTCCGGAGGTGCGGGAAATATGGCGCATTTTGCCGAGGTTTTTCAGGAGGGAAAAGCAGATGCTGCTCTGGCAGCAAGCGTTTTCCACTTCGGTACAATTCCCATTCCCGCACTTAAAGAATATCTTTGGCGGAAAGGTATTCCGGTAAGAGTCTGATTTTTCCTAAATAATTCGTAAATCGCAGCAGTCAAAAACGAGTATAA
Organism: Bacteroidia bacterium; assembly: GCA_033764335.1. Lineage (GTDB taxonomy): Bacteria > Bacteroidota > Bacteroidia > J057 > J057 > JAGQVA01. Next base: position 16,186 of record JANRJC010000014.1, read on the forward strand.
AAATGATGGATCTTGATTTTGAAAAATCCTATGGCCTGATTCCTGCCATCATTCAGGATGCAAACACTGACAAAGTGCTGATGTTGGGTTATATGGATGATAAAGCCCTGAAAAAAACAATCAAAGAAGGGCAGGTAACTTTCTACAGCCGCTCGAAAGAAAGGCTGTGGACCAAAGGAGAAACCTCCGGTAATTTTCTAAAAGTAGTGGAGGTTATTCCCGATTGTGACAAAGATGCGATCCTGGTCAAAGTAATTCCTGATGGCCCGGTGTGCCATACGGGAAAGGATACCTGCTTTGGCGAAAAAAACAACTCCGACTATGCCTTTCTGCGTAAGTTGGAAAATACCATTAAGGAACGGCGAAAAAACCCGGTAAAAGGCTCTCACACCAGCAAACTCTTTGAACGGGGTGTCAATAAAATTGCCCAGAAAGTCGGGGAAGAAGCGGTCGAAATGATTATTGAGGCCAAAGACAATGATAAAACGCTTTTTATCAATGAATGTGCCGATCTTTTGTACCATGTTATGGTATTGTTAGAAGCTAAAGATGCCTCTTTAAAAGAGGTGGTGAAAGTACTCAAAGGCAGGGGAAAAGTTCGAAAATAATCGTTTGAATGCGTTTTTGACAAAACTAACTCAGGTGTGTCTGTATCCTAAATTTCCTTCCTATGTGTAAATCTATTTTACTTGTTTTCTCTCTATCTATTATCTTTTTTCTTTCCGCTTGCAGTGAAAAAAAGCCTTCTGAAAGCGAATCTGCAGATGTTTCGGCTCCCGCAGCGGTCGGTAAATCCCAGGCGGAAATTGACGATGAAAAGATTCAGGCTTACCTGAAAGCGAATGGTATTACTAATGTACAATCCACCGAAACCGGATTATACTATACCATCGAAAACCCCGGCACGGGAGAACATCCTACCGTAAATTCTCAGGTAATTATGCATTATCGGGGGGTAACGCTGAACGGCGACGTTTTTGATTCGTCCTATGATTCGGGTGAACCGCTGGACTATCCCCTTTCAAATCTTATTCTGGGATGGAGACAAGGGGTACCGCTAATCGGCAGAGGCGGGAAAGCTACTCTTTATATTCCTTCTGCGCTGGCTTACGGACCCAACGCTCGCAGTTCTCTGATTGGCCCGAATGAAGTCCTTATTTTTGATGTAGAATTATTAGACTTCAAGTAAGTAGTTTTGATAAATTCTTAACAGAGGTTGGTTGCCGATGGACAACGTTCTTCGAGCATTGTTGCTCCTGCTCTGCATTTTTGTTTTTGCCTGCACTTCTCATCCTGAACTGCAGAATGTCCCTGTTTTTGCAGGAGTAACTATTGATCAGAACTGCGGATCTTCTGTGGTGATAGATAATCTGGATACTTATAAAGAGTTTAAACTCAAAAGCTGGCTAATCGAATTTCCTTTTACACTTTCGGCCCGACATACAGGGTCTGACTTTCGGTATTACGAAATTCACACCATTGATACGCTCGTAAATGTTTTTAAGGCGGAACAAACCCCTTATATACTCAGTTTTCCGCTCGAAAATCCTCAAAATTACCCCCTGAAAAACGCTCGTATAACCCATTACCTGACCGATGTGTCGGGGATTTTATTGCGAACTAACGAGTACCCGCCCTCGGCGGTTGTTTTTTCCGGTATCTGGATGGATCCCGCTTTTCATGGAGAAGACCTGAAACGGTTTATTGCGGAACTTAAAACTTCGTTTGAAGTATTTTCGGGTGACATTATTTTTGCGGGTTTTCCTCACGAACTCATGGGGGATTTTGACTGGGAATCGCCAGACGTGATTGGCATTCGTTACCACGAACCGACGGATGACAACCTGGATGTATATTATGCTGAACTCAATTCCCAAATCGCTGCTCATCTGATTGACTGCCAAAAACCTGCGATGATTATCCACAGTAATTTGTTTGGCGATCGAAAACTTGATTTGTTCCGTCGGCAACTGAGTTTCTGGCCGGATTCCGTTGAAATTAAGGGTATCGCTCTTAACAGTCTTCATTGTGAAATGAGTCTTTCGGGAACTAACTCTTTTTTCTCACTCAGTGAGGATCATGCTTTTCAGGCTTTTTTAAAGGACTATCTCAATTAATGCCGGATGCCGAAAATTAATACTTCCACGCCCAAAATCCTCGTGATTCGATTTAGTTCAATCGGAGATATTGTTCTCACCACACCGGTACTCCGAAACCTGAAAAGAGCTTTTCCGGAAGGAGAAATACATTATTTTACCAAGCCTGCCTTTTCGACGGTCTTGAAGCAAAACCCCTACATAACTCAAATTCACGAACTGGAATCCCCGCTGGCTCCCCAACTCCAGCGCTTGAAAGCAGAGAATTTTGATTTAATCCTCGATCTCCACCATAATCTCCGAAGCCTGCGGGTAAAATGGGCATTAGGGGTTCCTCGGATTTCTTTTTACAAAGCAAACCTTGCCAAATTTCTGCTCGTGAAAACCGGACGTTTGCCCCGACCCATTCCTCATATTGTGGACCGATATCTGGACGTACTGCGAAAAATAGGGATTCAGCCCGACAATGCCGGCCTGGATTTTTTTCTCTCCAAAGAAGCCATCACCCAGGCAGAAGTTATTCTCAAAGAATCGGGGCCTGCCTTTTCCGGGGATTGCCTTGCGGTTGTTTTGGGAGCTACCCACCGTACTAAAAGATGGCTGCCGGTACATTTTACCACCATGCTGAATCGCTTTCGGCAACCGGTTATCCTGCTGGGTGGCCCGGATATTCGTAAAGAGACAAACGCGATTATCGGAGGGTTGGATATACCTATATTGGATGCCGTCGGCAAGTACGACCTGATGGTTTCTGCTGCGTTGATGAAGTCTTGCCGGGCGGTTCTTACGCATGACACCGGCCTGATGCACGTGGCAGCAGCCTTCGGAATGAAGATTTTTTCGATATGGGGAAGCACCGTCCCCGAATTAGGCATGACACCTTGGAAAACGGAAAGTTTTATTCTCGAAAATACCGAAATCCCCTGCCGCCCCTGTACCAAAATCGGCTTCGATGTCTGCCCCAAAGGCCACTTCAATTGTATGGGAAAACTTACACCCGAAAAAGTACTCGAAAGCCTGGAAAATAATTTCTGATTTCGTATGAAATTCCAATCATGTATGGTTTTTTGCACCTGAAGCGTTTGGAAATGCGGTTCAGTGCTCGAAAACCATTTTCCGGAATAATACTCTGTAAATTTAACAAGACAGTAACGTTTAATCCATAACATGTAATTTATTATTTATGAAGCAAATTTATCCTCTTCTTGCTCTCCTGTTCTTGCTCTCACTAAACATTCAGGCTCAAAAAGTTGCCATTTGTGGTTTTAATACAGATGATGCCGACGGTTTTTCTTTTTTGGCTTTAACAAATCTTACGGCAGGCAGTGCTATCTTTTTTACCGACGGTCCGTATGTCGCGGCTACCAACTCCTTTACCATTGGTGGTAATAATGCCGTTATCACTTATATCGTTCCTGCCGGTGGACTTCCCGAAGGACAGGTAATCCGAGTGGTAGAAAATGGTGCCCCTGATCAGAATACATTCACTTTAACGCGCACCGATGGTGGTGCTACGGGTAGTGTAAGCCTTTCCGGGGGAATCTTTCAATTTCAGGCAGGGGAACCTGTGTTTGCCTTCAGTGCTACCACTTCCGTAAACCCTGAAGAAAATCTAAGCGAACTTTTTGGTTATGTTCTGATGGGTGGTGCGACTTCAGGGCTCGGCGATGATCCTGCGGCGGATGGAGATTGCCCTCGCTCTCCCGGATTTGTGGCTATTCAGCATACTTCTACCTCAACCGACGGCGCAAGTTTTGATTACAACGCAGGCACCGGTGTACGAGATGGGATCGTGTTGGCAGATTTTACAAATGTTGCCAACTGGACAACTTCCACAACCAATCTTGCTCTTTCCACTGCGGAATTCACCAACCTAGGCTTTGGCGGTCTTCCAGTGGAGTGGCTCGGTTTCAAAGCAATTGCCGTGAATGCAAGCGTAAAAATTTTCTGGGTTACGGCAATGGAATTAAACAACGACTATTTCGCCGTGGAAAATAGCCTTGATGGGGTGAATTTTGTGGAAATTGGGAAAGTAAAAGGTGCCGGGAACTCAGATGCTCCCCAAAGTTATGAGTTTACAGATACCAATCCCCTCGGAAATAATCTGTTTTATCGGGTACGTCAGGTGGATTTTGACGGAGCTACTTCCTATACTTCAATTGTAAACGTGAATCTAAACGGAAAAACTTCTCCGATAAAATTGTATCCTAATCCGGTTGTGGAAAATCTGTATATCGAGCAGTTTTACGGAGTAATGACCCTGTTTAATATTGCCGGACAACAACTCAAACGCACAGATGTCGAAGGTTTTGCTTCGATCAATATGGCCGATTGGGAAAAGGGCGTTTACATCGTCAAACTGGTAAACTCAAACGGAACAATGGAAACCTATAAGATTGTGAAATAGAATTCATTATCTGACGGTAAAATTTATACACAAGTAGGGTCAGACCATGGTCTGACCCTACCGTTTAATGCCGGGGGCAGGTACACCGTTTTTTCATTTTTATAAGGTGAAGACTTAAGGACAAATTGAGGTTTGCCCCTGCTTCATGATCGGGTGTAAGTTGGAAGAAAGGTTCTCCGTTGCCCCACTCATTATGGTTGACCCTAAGATAATAAGCGCTGCCTTCAACGGCTGCCGAGAGGTATGTATTGAGGAAATAGCGAAGCCCGATAAAACCGGAGGCGCCGTAGTTTGTATAGTTGTATTCGTTGTTATAGGAGGAGTTGCCGGGGGTAATACCGGTTTCTGTGACTTTTCCGGGTGTATAGCGTAAATCCGCACCGGCAAAAAATTGAGCCGCGCCTTTGTGATATTTATAGATATAACCCAGCGAAATATCCAGATCGCGTTTGGAACCTTCATAGGCAGAAAAACCGGTGACAACTCCTGCAGAATCGGTGAAGTTTGCTGTACGGTAACTTATTCCCCCTCGAAAACCATGGGTAAGGCTGTAGTGATAGGTATAACGCAGGCCGTTTACCATATTTCCGCTGAAGGGCAAAGGCTCTTTATACAATTCTCCCAAAGAAGGGATATAATTTAATCCGGCAACCTGAAGCTCTAATTGATGGGTCTGGGGTTTGTAAAGAGCCTTTTGGGCAAACAAACCGGGGATATGAAAAAAGCTGAAAAATGTGCATACAATCAGGTAAACAAAAGATTTTTTCATACTTATATTATTTCAGGAGATTTAAACGGAATATCTGAAAACAACCCGGGTTAAACAAACCCGCAACAAGATATATCCAACATAACGGGCAGGAGAATGGTTTATTTTTGTTTATATTTGGCAGCCAAATTTAACCACCAAGTAGAGAATGCTGAATTTTTTCAAGAAAAAAGAGAATAAAGATAAACTCGACAAAGGCCTTGAGAAAACCAAACAAGGCTTTTTTTCTCGCCTCAACCGTGCAGTCTTGGGTAAGAATAAGGTGGACGACGATGTATTGGACGAGTTGGAAGAGATTCTTATTGGGAGTGATGTCGGCGTAAAAACCACTTTGCGGATTATTGAGCGTATTCAAACACGGGTTTCCCGCGACAAATATGCCGGAACGACGGAACTGAATTTTATCCTTAAAGATGAAATCCAGCAGTTGATTATGGAATCACATCCGGACATACATGACTATTTTGAACTCCCCGCGATTGAGGTTGACGGAAAAAAAATGCCTTACGTAATAATGGTTGTCGGAGTAAATGGGGTAGGGAAGACGACCACCATTGGTAAACTTTCCTGGCGATTTAAGTCTCTGGGAAAATCGGTTTTGATGGGTGCGGGAGATACTTTCCGTGCGGCGGCGGTGGATCAGTTAAAACTCTGGTCGGAGCGGGTAGGGGTGGACTTTTACAGCAAGGGAATGAATACCGATCCTGCTGCGGTCGCCTATGAAGCCGTAAGAGAAGGCGTAAACAAAGGGTACGATGTGGTAATCATAGACACAGCCGGTCGCCTTCATAATAAAAAACACCTGATGGATGAACTTTCCAAAATCAAACGAAGCATGAACAAGGTGCTGGAAGGTTCTCCGCACGAGGTATTGTTGGTACTGGATGCCTCTACCGGGCAGAATGCAATCAATCAGGCCACGGCATTTACAGAGGCTACACAGGTTTCGGCGATGGCGCTGACGAAGTTGGACGGTACCGCCAAAGGCGGCGTGGTGATTGGCGTCTCAGACATGTTCAAAATTCCCGTTAAATATATCGGTGTAGGGGAAGCCATGGACGATCTGCAGGTTTTTGATCCCAGTGAATTTATTGATTCCATGTTTAAGCAGTAAGTCAACGGATGCGAACGAATATTCGAAAATTTAATAAACGGGCTAAGGATAAAATCAATGTGATCACCCTCGGTTGCTCCAAAAACCTGGTGGACTCAGAGGTTCTGTTATCCCAGTTGGCAGGCAATGGATTTGAGGTTACTCATGAAGCGGCTAACGGCAGGGCGAATGTAGTGGTGATCAATACCTGCGGCTTTATTGACCGTGCGAAAGAAGAATCGGTAAATACCATTCTTGAATATATCGGAAAAAAGGAAGCCGGCGAGGTGGAAAAAGTATTCGTAACGGGTTGCCTTTCACAGCGATACCGCTCGGATCTTGAAGTGGAAATGCCAGAGGTGGACGGTTACTTCGGCACAATGGACATGCCAGATCTGGTGAAAGCACTTGGCGGTGATTTTCGCAATGAACTCCTCGGCGAAAGACAGACCACAACCGACAGCCACTATGCCTACCTGAAAATCGCAGAGGGCTGCAACCGACCCTGTAGTTTTTGTGCCATTCCTCTTATGAGGGGAAAACATCAGTCCCGCGACATAGATTTTCTGGTAAAAGAAGCCCAGTTTCTGGTGAAAAAAGGAGTGCGGGAAGTGATGCTTATCGCGCAGGATCTGACTTATTACGGCATTGATATTTATGGAAAAAGAAGACTCAATGACCTTCTGAATGCGCTGGCAGATGTGGAGGGACTAGAATGGATTCGCCTTCATTACGCCTATCCATCGGGTTTCCCCCTCGACATCCTCCCGACGATTCGGGAACGTTCTAATATCTGTAATTACCTGGATATTCCGCTGCAACATATCTCCGATAATGTGCTAACGACCATGCGCCGGGGCATAAACCGGGCCAGAACCGAGGAGCTTATTGCGCGAATCCGGGAAGAAGTTCCCGGAATTACGCTTCGCACCACAATGCTTGTAGGACATCCCGGTGAAACCGAAAGCGATCATCAGCAGTTGTTGGAATTTATAGAGGCGGCAAAATTTGACCGATTGGGGGTATTTACCTACTCCCACGAAGAAAATACCCATGCCGGTGAAAAATTTGAGGACATGATTTCCGAAGAGGAAAAACAACGGCGTTCAGACGAAGTGATGGAAGTACAGCAAGAAATATCGTTTGAGCACAATCGGGCGAAAGTAGGGAAAATATTGCCCGTAATGATTGATCGCCGGGAAAATGATTATTTTGTGGGCAGAACGGAGGGCGATTCCCCGGAAGTGGACAATGAAGTTATTATTTATACAAAAGAATCGCTTCCTATCGGTCATATTAAGCCATTGAAGATTACAGACGCATTGGAATTTGACCTGATTGCGAGGTATTAGTTTTTGAAATTGACAGAATGTTCCGAAAGATTTTCATTTTCGTAACGGTTTGCCTGCTCTCCCTGTCTCTGAAAGCCCAATGGGAACTCGGAGTGAAAAACAGCCTGGATAAGGTTTTTAATACCCGCTTGTTTTTGCGTTATACTGCTACCAGCGACAAACAAAAAAATTTTTTGGCGGACATTCGTTTTCGCCCCAAAGGAAGTTATCGCACCTACCTTCGAAAAGAAGTGCCTCTTTCTACCCAGCAATCTACCGTATTTAATATTCCGGTCACACTTCCGCCGGATGATTATGAGATTGACGTGGACATCTTGGACCGAGATCTTAATACCCATGTTTCCCTCATGCTGGATGCCTCCTTTACGGTGCATCAGGCATCTGAAATACAGGTTTCCGATATTTTTCTAAGCTATCAGGACAGCATCCAACAGGCATTTATCGAGCCTGTACTGGGAAAAAAGATAAACCCCGAAACCGAAAATCTGTATTATTATCTGGAAATACTGGCACCGGGATATGAAGTTTTAACGGTGCGAGCCGTGCTGTATAAAGAAAATGAAGGACAGGAATCCCCTACCACCCAGGCTTACCAGTCCCTCTATCAGTCCAACCAGATTTTATACCTCGGTGAAAGCCAGCATATAATTTTTAAAGATATACTTCCCATTGCCAACCTTTCCGCCGGCGAGTATCTCCTTGATATACGAATCTATGACGACGATGAGCCTCTTGAAAGCGAAGGCATAAGATTTGAGGTAGGAGGGGATATTCAAAAACGTATTTTTAGCGATTTGGATGAATCTATCCGCATGATGGAATATACCGTTCCGCTCGAAATCCTGGAAACCTTGCTGCGGTTTCCCGATGAAAAAGTAAAAGCAGTGGAATTCCGGGAAGTATGGAAAGAATTGTATGGTGAAAAAGCGGAAAAAATGATGGAAGAATATTTTCGAAAAATTTATGAGGCAAATGAGCGGTTTTCCGAAAATATAGACGGCTGGCAGACATCACGGGGAAAAATATTTATCCAATATGGCGAACCTAAGATCAAACTTGTAATCCTTAATGGTAAAGAATACGAGCGATGGACCTATGGGAAATGGTCACTTTCTTTTTTATTTGAAAAACGCAACCAACGATACTTACTGGTCGAATAACTCTCAGAATGATCAATACATTTAAGACATATTTTCAAAAGTACTATAATTTCGAAAGCCTGTTTCAGAAAAGCCGACAGCCGGATGATTCGGTGTCTTTCAATAAGTTTCGGCTTTCCACCTGGAAAAGACTGGTTATGTATGCTTTACAAATCAGCCCCATCGTATGTTTTATTCTTTTTGCAGTGATCTTTCTTATTCAATTGGCTTCGGAAACCGGAATTAAGACCGGCTGGGTTGCCACCGTTGGGAATGTTTATAAAACATATCCTATTTTCCCGCTCCTTTATATTATTGCCGTCAGCGGTCTGATTGGTTATGGAACCAATTATATCGCAATCCGGATGTTGTTTCGCCCTTTGCAGAAACGCCCCGTCTGGGGACAGGGCCTGATTCCCGCCCAACGCGACCGAATTATTTATACACTGGCTCAGGGAATGCACAAACATGTGCTGAATGAGGAACTGATTCGGAAGAGGGTTGAAGAAACGGGACTGGTCAAAAAAGTAAATAACCTGGTGATGGATGGTACTTCCGGTTTGGTTCAGGATGATGAACTGAGGGAGACCTTGAAAAAAATGGTTTTTGATTATATGACTGAATATGCTCACCGGGAAGATGTGCGCAAAGAAATCCGGGAAATTATTGATCAAAGACTGGAAAACAATCTCGATGGAGGGTTAAAGAAATTTCTCCTTCAAACCTATAAAAAATACAACAAGGAAGAATATCAGGAGGTAATTGACAAAATTGTCCGGGATATTCCCCAAATCGCGATGGAGGTTATCGGTAAAATGGAGCAACAACTCGACCGCGTGGCCGCTTATATCCGTTTGCAGAAGGGATTTACCGAAAAACAAATCATGAATATATTTGTGGATTTGCTGAATCGTGTAGATATCACCGAACTCTTGGCAAAACAAATGGAACATTTTGACGAAGCCAAACTCGAACGAATGGTATGGGAAGCCACAAATGAGCAATTGCTCTATATTCAGTACCTCGGTACCATACTCGGTATTCTCGGAGGACTGCTCATCTGGAAACCCCTGCTCATGGGAGGCATTTTCTTGATCGGCTTTTCCCTACTTTGGATAATAGATGTATTGATCTTTCGACTACAGCGAAACCGTTAAAAACCAATCCCTCGTAACCATAACCCGCTCAAACCTTATATTACGCTTGAAAACTGCTACTTCTGATATCCGTTCTGACTACCTTTCAGGTTCTCCCTCCCTGAGGTCTTTTTATCAGTATTCGCCGAATAATCCGGATTTTTCGTCCATTATTTCTGCAAAATCACGGGAAGATACGGACCGCAAACTATTGGCAGCGGTAATCACAGATCAATACAAGGGGTTGCCGGAATATGAATTGGTAAATCATCATATCCGGCTGCTTTCCCGCGAAAATACTTTTACCGTTACCACAGGACATCAGCTTGCGCTTTTCGGAGGGCCTTTGTTTACAACCTATAAGGTACTGAGTACCCTTCGACTCGCCGATGATTTACGTCAACAGTTTCCGGATAAAAATTTTGTCCCAATCTTCTGGATCCATACCGAAGATCACGACTTTGAGGAAATTAATCATTTTTTTCCAGCCTTTAACCAGAAAATCACCTATCCCGGGAAGTTTAGCGGGGCAGTAGGCGAACATGTGCTGGAAGCGGAAATCGAAGGCATCGTTCCACCTCTCTTTAGCGGCGAAGCTGCTCTTGCTTTTTCCTCCGGAAAAACACTCAAAGATGCCTACCGGGCTTTTATTCATAATCTTTTTGGTAAATATGGGGTCGTAATGCTCGATGCTTCTGATCCTCGTTTAAAGGCTCGGTTTCGAAAGGTAATGCAGGAGGAAATTCGATCTTCGGTCGCTTATAAAGAAGTCTCGCGTGTATCGGCAGAACTGGTCGCAGCCGGTTATCCGGAGCAGATTTCGCCGCGGGACATCAATCTTTTTTACAGCGATTCGCAGGGGCGAAATCGTATTATTGCCGCCAATGGCGGGTTTGATATCGTGGACAGGGATTTGCATTTTACGGCAGAAGAACTTTTGGAATTGATCGAAGAACATCCCGAAAAAATCAGCCCTAATGTGAGTTTGCGACCTTTGTACCAGGAAATGATTCTTCCTAATCTCGCCTATTTTGGCGGTTGGGGGGAAATTGGTTATTGGATGCAGTTGAAAGGGGTTTTTGATCATTTTGGCATTAACTTCCCCCTGATTCTGCCGCGTATGTCTGCGACGATCTTTCGCAAAAGTGAAGTCGAAAGATGGACAAACCTCGGTTTTCGTCCGGAAGATATTCACAAACCGCTGCATGAGCTTTTCCGTCTCTATATGCCGCAGATATGGGACGAATCCCCTTTTCAGCGACTTGCCGCGGATATCAATCATAAAATAGCAGAACTGAAAACCTATATTGAGACCGAGGTTTCGGAAACTCTTTCCCGCTCCGTAGAAGGGCAAAAAGTAAAAATGGATGAATTTGTTTCCAACCTGGAGAAAAAGATCCACCGTGAAAAACGGGCGGTTCACCATCGCCCCTTTTCCGAAATCGAAACACTCAAGCAAGCCATTCAGCCCGACGGAGCGGTGCAGGAACGCATTCTTTGTCTGGCTGCGTTTCCGGGTATTTCTCCGGAGCAGATTGTTTCGGCGGCATGGGACGCCTGTTCACCCCTTGATTTTTCCCATCGGTACCTTGTACTGGACTGAGAATTCGTATTTCTTTGATTTTACTGAAAACTTATCGAAATTTCAACGTAAACTAGGGTTGAATTAATACCAATATATGGCAACTGAAAGATACAGAAGGAGAAGCAGTATCTCGGAGGACTTCGATACCTCGCTCATGTACGATGATATTGAGAAAATCCGGGAGCGTGAAGAGGATGAGGAAAAAGATCAAAACAGTAAATTAGGTTCCGCTGGAATGATGGCACTCATTGCAGGCGCGGGTTTATTACTGGTCGGTGTATTTCAATGGGCAATTCCCTTTGACTTTATGGAAGCCTTGAATGCCATCCTGCCGATAATTGGCTTTGGTGCTTTAGGCTATGGCTTTTTCAAAACGATGAAACTTGCTTTCCGCGATAAGGAACTCAACTTCCCTGCGCTGAATGTATATCGCAAAACGAAACCGGTTCCGCCCCCGGTCAATGAAGAAGCTGCCCGTGCTCAAAATGTAAATAGCAATACCCGCTATCAGCGAAGGCCTCGTACTTATGAGCGCAGCAATAATCAGAAAAAAGCGTTGCGGCGTTCCCGTACCAACCGAGTATTTTCGGGTGTTGCCGGTGGTATTGCGGAATACATGGGTATTTCTGCGGCCTTAATCCGGTTTGCATTTATTGCCGGGCTTTTTATGGGAATCGGTATGCCGATTTTTATCTATCTCCTGCTGTCCATTGTTTTACCCGCCAATTACGACAATATTGGCCAAAAACCTCCGGTACGTAATCCGAACGTTCCTCCGGTGAGCTAAAAACCATGAATCGTACTTTTTGGGGGATTATTTTTCTTTCAATTAGCCTCATTTCCTGTAAGGATGAGGAAAATATTTGCTTTGAGACATATCCCAATGGTAATCGCAAATACGAAGTCGTCTGCGACCGTTGGAGCGGAGACTATCAGGGCGAAATGAAGGTATTTGATGAAGAGGGACATTTGATTCAAACCCGTTTTTTCGTGGATAATCGGGAAGAAGATACCACTCGGTTTTTTACTCCCGAGGGGTTTGTCTGGAAAACCCTGCCGATGAAAGCCGGAAAACCCGAAGGCCTGATGACCGAGTTTCGAGAGGATAAAACCTTATACCGTACCATCGAATTTCGCGATGGATTAGCCTCCGGCGCTTATGTTTTGTATTTTCCGGGAGGCAAACAGGTTTTTGAGTCAGCTTATTATGAAGAAGGCCGGATGAATGGCCTTTATCAGCGTTTTTTTGAAGATGGTACATTGGCCGTTTCGGGTGAATATATGATGGGCTTTAAGGTGGGGAAATGGATACGATACCGGGAAGATGGAAGCCAGATGAGTGTATTTACGCTGTACATTAATCAGCGACAGGGAGGATTTGGTATTTTTAAAAATTCCGGTTTGCCGTATATTACCGGGGAATTTGTTAATGATAGAATTGACGGAGAAGTGAGTTTCTTTAATGACGAGGGTGCCATTGTGAGGAAAACCATGTGGGAGGATTCCTGGATAACTAAACAAAATACCCCCTCAGCAGTTAAAGATGAAATAAGTTTCACTACCAGAATCAGAATCCCGGTCAAAGAAAACGAAGCGGTTTACATAGTAGGAGATTCTGCCTGGATTCAACCCTAATCCAAATGACAACGACTGACATGCCCACCTATTATCTGATGAAAGTCAAAGGGAAGGCCAAGATTCCCGATTATATACAACTTCGAGACGAAAATCTTACCCTGATCGGTTATTTTCGCCCCGGAAGAAAAGAAAGACTGGATAAAGTAGTTAAAAGCGAAGAGCTTGCGGAAAAACTTCAGGATATCATTGAAAACCTCACGGAATACGGAAAAATGACGAAAATTGAACTTTGATGCGTACCCTGATCAAATTCGAAGATGTTCACTTGTCTTATGGCCCTCGACTCACCCTCGTAGGGCTTAGCTTTGATATCCAACTCGGAGAGTTTGTTTATTTGGTCGGGCGTACAGGATCGGGAAAAAGTTCGATACTTAAAATGATATACGCTGACGCTACTCCCTGGAAAGGGCGGGTTACGGTAGATGAATCCGTGGCTTCGGAAATTTTGGATAAAAATCTGCCGTTCCTTCGTAGAAAACTCGGTATCGTTTTTCAGGATTTTCAACTCCTGCCCGATCGCACAGTTCAGGATAATATTTACTTTGCCCTTCAGGCTACCGGATGGAAAGACCGCGCCAAAATTAAACAGAGGATTTCGGAAGTACTCATGCGCGTCGGAATGTCGGGAAAAGGTATCGCTATGCCTCACCAGCTTTCCGGGGGAGAACAACAGCGGGTAGCCATTGCCCGTGCCCTGATCAATGATCCGCTCATACTCATCGCCGACGAACCCACCGGAAATCTTGACCCCGAAGCGACACAAAATATCATGGAAATTCTGCTCAAAGTCAACCGATCCGGAACGGCAGTTCTCATGGCTACTCACGAATACCGGCTTATCAAACAATACCCTCACCGGGTGCTTGAGGTCGTTGAAAAAAAAATCCGCAATTTTCCCGACCCCGAAAATTTCCTTTCCCAGGTTCGTCAATCTCTCTGATTGGAATATGGTGATTCCTGCTAATTACCCGTGTATCGCTTTCTCTCCCTCATGTAATTCTGATTGCAATTTAAATCCTTGCAATCTGTTGATTGTCAATTTTTTATAATTTCTTTACTCGCTCAAAGTATATTTTGTTTCTCTAATGGTGTGTAAAAGAAAGCGGGTTCTGTTCTCAACAATTCCTGTCTTTCTTTCGTCATTTACTTTGTCAGACGCTAGCCATACTATCTAAACAAAAAATCTGTATGAAAAAGATTTGTTTACTTATCCTCCTTGCGGGGATGAGCGGCTATGTGTTTGGACAAAAACAAAAAACCGTAGTTTCTCACCCCGGCCATCTTCGACTTGTCCAGGAATTTCCGGCTCCAATTCCGCTAAAAGAGTCGCTGATTTTGCCAACGGAACCGATTCAATCTCCTCCGGTAGGAACCTCTGTTACGGATGCGGTTACTTCGATTAAAATTGCGGAAACATCCAACGCTTATTCCACTCTCATAGCCGAAGTAAATCCTCTTCAGGTAGTAAATGGTGTGGGAAATGGCGGAGTTCTCCTTTTTATGCATCGGCAAAACATTAATGTTTGTGGAGGTACGTCTGCCGATAACGGTCGTGTCCGATATGTGTTTTCCGATGACGGCGGTACCTCCTGGGATGTGGGAAGTGGGGTATCAGTTTCCTCGGGAAACTTAGCCCCTCCCGGGCATTGTTTTGGCGTTATGGATATTACGCCGGGTTTTACCTTTCCGGTGCGTTATCCGCAAGGGACTTTATTTATGAAACCGGGAGGATCTACTCTGGAAGACATGGTGCTCACGCATTTAGGATCCATCCTTACTCCCGGTCCCGGGGGACAATGGGACGGAGCCGAAATCAGCACTGTGACGGGTGCTTTGGGCAACTCTCCTTCAATAACTCAGGAGGATTATTCCTTTACCAATGTCGGACACGAAATTAATACCAGTTTTGTGCCGGGAAAACCCGGTGAATTCTGGTTTGTAACCAAAGAGGCCAACGGCCCTAATAATGACCCCGGAATAGGCCGTATTTTCCTTTACAAAGGCGTTTACGACCCGGTGAAAGAAAAAGTAAGCTGGGGAATAAAACATACTTTTTTTCCGGATCATTATTTACTTTTTGACAATGCGCCTCATTTTTCCAGCCCTTCCGTGGCCTTCAGCCCGGACGGCGTTCACGGATATGTTTCATGGCTGGGTGATTTAAACGGCGGGGAGGATACCGTACTTTCACCCATTATAGCTGAAAGCCATGATAGCGGCAATACCTGGAGTACTCCGGTAGAGATAAACCTGAATAGTTTCCCCGAAGTAGCCGATTCCATGCAATGGTTATTGGTGACAGATACAACCGGGGGCATACTCGATACTATACCTTTTGCCACAGGCAAAGCAACGATTGGTTTTGAACATGACCTCGTGGTGGGTGCCGATGGGAATCCCTATATGGTGGTTACCATCGGCCCTGCTTCTCATATCAATGCACCCGAAGCGAATTATGGTATTTTTTCCGGTTTATATTTGTTTACCGCAGCAATCACACGGGATTTATACGGCGATTATAATATTCTTCATCTGGCCTCCCAGAGCACCTTCCGTGCTTATTGGGGCGACTTGACACAACCCGCCACCGTCAATGTCAATATTACTCAGGATATACACCCCCAGGCTTCCCGTACGGATGATGGCTCTATTGTGTTTTTTTCCTGGACAGATACCGATACAACAAATGGCTGGTCGCCGCTTCCCGGCCCACCGGGATCCAATAGCATGACCAATTTTGCGCCCAACTTGCTTACCCGTGCCTATGATGTCAATAAGAGAAAACTTACCCGGGTTCAAAACTGGACTAATAACGATCTTAATTGGGGAGGCCGGGTCGTTTTACCTAAATTGTCTCCCAATGCGCTGGAATCTGGAAATGATCTCTACACCCTTCCCGTAGTGATTACCAATATTGACGGAGGCAATGCCAATTTCCCTTGTTCGTATTACTATTTTTCGGATATTGTTATTGATGCTTCGGTGGATTTTACGGAAGATCCTGATTTTTTCTATAACTGTAAAGAAAACCCCTTTGTTAATGTTTTTCAGCTAACGGAGCCTTCTTGTCTGGCTTCCGATGGTTCGGTAAGTATTATCCCGGGGGGAGGATTGGGAAATTATTCTTATCAGTGGGATGCCGCTGCCGGAAATAGTACCGATAGCGTGGTTTCTGGCCTGCCTTCCGGTATTTATTCGGTGGTTGTGAGTGATGAATTTGGCTGCACGGATGCCCAGGCGCTGGTGTTGAATAATTCTGGTTCGCCTGTCCTAACAATAGATTCTACTCAATTGTCCTCGGTTAGTTGTTATGGAGCCAACGACGGCAGTGTTTGTGTAACGGGAACCGGAGGAACGGGCTTATACTCCTGGCTATGGAGTAACGGTGAAACGGACTCCTGCGCCAATGCATTAATACCGGGAGTCAACTTGCTTACGGTTACAGATAATGCGGGGTGCAAAAGTTTTGTAACCGTTGTGATTGAGGAACCTGATTCCCTGACACTGGCTAATCTTTCGGTTCAAAACCTATTGTGTAATGGCGATAATTCCGGTGTTATAGCGGTGTCTGTCTCGGGAGGTACAGGAGCACTTATTTATAATTGGAATGACGGCCAAACCGGCCCAAACCGGATCGGTTTGGCTGCGGGAACTTATGATCTTACCGTTACGGATGTTAATAGCTGCACGCTTATCCGCGAAGTAATTGTAAATGAGCCAGATACGCTGAAAAACCATTTTGTTATTAATGATAATACTACGCCTAATCCTCCTTATACCGGAAACGCGACGGTAAACCTTTCGGGAGGGACAGCGCCTTATTCGGTGGCCTGGACCGATGACGGGGGAAATTTTCTCAGCAACGGACAATTTGTTTTTGGCTTATTACCTGGACTCTATGTCGCCGATATACTGGATAACAACGGTTGCGTGCTTCGGGACACAGCGATTATCGGCGGGATTAATTCCCTTACTCCGGAGTCGGTTGGGATTAATGTATTTACACTAGGCCCCAATCCTACGGAGGGGAGAGTTCATTTTCGATTGGTGCTAAATCAACCGGATCAGGTGGAAATCCGCATTCGGGATATCCAAGGAAGATTGATAGATACATTTTCAAAAAATCATACCCTTGAGTGGGAACAAACCTTAGATCTCGGGCCGGTGTCGGTAGGAATTTATTTATTTACCGTCACAACTTCCCGTGGAACAATAATTAAGCGTCTGGCCATTGATTAGTGCAAATGGATGTGCCAGTTAGTGTGAGAGGAGGGTTTTACCCTCCTTTTTAGATTAATTCCTCCCAAACTGTCAAAATGGCATGTTTCCGGAGGAATTTTTGTATATTTGCAGTTATTACTCTGAATACCCGACATGCGAGACAAAATCACACAAAAAACGTTTACTCCTGCGGCACTGGAACGCGGAATGGAAGAGGAAAAGCAGGGATTAGCTTATAAAACATCGGAGAATACTCCATCGGATGGTAAACTGGCCTATATCGAAACGTATGGATGCCAGATGAACTTTTCGGATACGGAAATTGTGGCTTCCGTACTGAAGGAAATGAATTATGGATTTACCAGCGATGCCAATGAGGCGGATCTCGTGTTTATCAACACCTGTAGTATCCGCGAAAATGCGGAAAGTAAAGTTTGGAATCGCCTGGCTTCTTTCCGGAAAAAAAAGGAGGAAAAACCACACCTGATGGTAGGTGTTTTGGGTTGTATGGCCGAGCGGCTGAAAACTCGTTTGTTGGAACAGGAAAAACTAGTTGATTTGGTTGTAGGGCCGGATGCTTATCGCGATTTACCCAATCTGGTGAGTGAGGTCGAAACCGGCCAGAAGGCCGTCAACGTTCTGCTTTCGCGGGAGGAAACCTATGCCAACATCGCCCCTGTGCGGCTGAATACCAACGGGGTTTGTGCTTTCGTGACCATCATGCGTGGCTGTGATAACATGTGTGCGTTTTGTGTGGTTCCTTTTACTCGTGGAAGGGAAAGAAGCCGGGACCCGCAATCTATTCTCAATGAAGTTCAGGAACTTTATCAACAGGGATACCGGGAAGTAACGTTGCTGGGCCAAAATGTGGATTCCTATAAATGGTCTCCGGATGATTCCTTAAAGGGAAAAGCCCAGATTGAAAAAAAGGTAAAAGAAGGCGAAGAGGTCGAAGTAGTGAATTTCGCGCAATTGCTGGAATGGGTCGCACAAATCAGCCCGGATTTGCGGGTGCGGTTTTCCACTTCTCATCCGAAAGACATTACCGATGAGGTACTTTTTACCATTGCGGCTTATGACAATATTTGTAATTATATCCATTTGCCGGTACAATCGGGAAGCAATCGTGTACTGGAAATGATGAATCGTGGTTATACCCGTGAGTGGTATGAGGGCAAAGTCAAAAGAATTCGGGAAATCATTCCGGATTGTGCCATTTCATCGGATATCATCACCGGATTTTGTACCGAAACCGAAACGGATCATCAGGAAACCCTGGAGGTAGTGGCAAATTCTCAATATACCCACGCCTTTATGTTTGCTTATAGTGAAAGGCCGGGAACTGCCGCCGCGAAAAAATGGACGGATGACATTGCGGAAGAAGTAAAAAAACGGCGATTGGCGGAGGTCATTGCGCTTCAAAACCGAATTTCGGCAACAAATAACACCCGTGATATTGGTAAGGTGTATAAAATTTTGATCGAGGGCGATTCCAAACGATCGAAAGCCGATTTTTGCGGGAGGAACGATTCAAATAAAATGGTTGTTTTTCCGAAAAAATCCGGAATCAAACCGGGAGACTATGTATGGGTGGAAATTCAGGAAACTACTAGCGCGACCCTGAAAGGCAAAATAGTATCGGGAAAATGACGATTCAGCAAGTAAAACAGCGTTACGGGATTATCGGTAACTGTCGAGAAATCAATCAGGCAGTAGAAATTGCGATGCAGGTGGCACCTACGGAGGTATCCGTTTTGGTGTATGGAGAGAACGGAACCGGTAAAGACGTTTTCTCCCGGATTATTCACGATTTCAGCAAAAGAAAACACCAGAAATTTATCGCAATCAATACGGGCGCTATCCCGGAGGGGACGCTGGACTCAGAGTTGTTTGGCCATGAAAAAGGAGCCTTCACTTCTGCGTATGATACCCGAAAAGGATATTTTGAAGAAGTAGAGGAGGGTACTATTTTTCTGGATGAGATTGCCGAGATGCCTCTGGCCACACAGGCTCGTCTTTTGCGCCTGCTGGAAAACGGGGAATATCTTCGTGTAGGTTCCAGTAAAGTTCGCAAAGCTAATGTCAGGGTAATTGCCGCTACCAATAAAAACCTGGTCGAAATGATCCGCCAGGGAAGATTTCGTGAAGATTTGTATTTTCGGTTAAATACGGTTTCTATTATTGTTCCGCCTTTGCGTAGTCGAGGAGACGATATTGCCCTGTTGTTTAATTATTTCGCCATGGAATTTGGTGAAAAATACAACCGCAACCCGGTTTTTCTCGAGACAGAGGCTGTGCCGCTTCTTCAGCAATACCGCTGGCCAGGAAATGTGCGCGAACTGCGCAATCTCGCCGAAAAATTAACCGTTTTAGTGAAAGGAGAAATTGTTTCCCCTACGGTTTTACGAAATAATCTCCTGATTCAGGATAGTTATCTCCCGGTCGTAAGACTGGGCAAAGAGTATATAAAACCCGATGAAGACCCCCTGGAAGAGCGCGAAAACCATAATATGCTGCTCAAACTTATTTATGATCTGGGAAAAGAAGTCGCCGACTTAAAAAAAATAATTTATCTGGGTATTCAGGGCAGAGAGGTGGAACATACTCACCCGGAGACCTATTCTTCCCCTACCCGGTATGACAACAATTTTGAACAACCTCAGATCATTGAGCCGGTACAACCGTTGGTAAAAGAACGTCCACTTTTGGAGGAGTCCCTTTCGTTGGAAAAAAAGGAAAAAGAAATGATCCTCAAAGCCTTAAACAAACATAATAACAACCGAAAAAAAGCGGCGCAAGAGTTGGGGATTTCGGAAAGAACCCTTTACCGTAAAATTAAAAATTACGATATTGATGCGTAAGAAAAATCATACCTCCCGTCATTTTGAGAAAATTCGGATACCGATGCGGGTATTCGTTGTTTTACCTATTTTTTTGATTTCTTGCCAGATTACTTTCAACTTTAGCGGAGGAAAAGCCGATACCAGTCTGGAAACCCTTTCCATTAGTCAGTTTATTAATGAAGCGGACATTGTAGTTCCTTACCTCGCTCAAGAAGTTACCCAGCAGATTCAGGATAAATTTTTGAGTCAGTCCCGGTTGACGCTGACTTCCGGTTCTGCCGCAGATGTGGAGTTGGGGGGAAGTATTACCCGGTACTCCATGCTTCCTGTGGCTATTCAGGGTGATGATCGCGCTGCCCAAAACCGCCTTACTATCGCCGTGAAAGTTAAGTTTGTCAATAATGTAGATCCTTCAGAAAGCTGGGAACAAAGTTTTAGTAAGTTTGTGGATTTTGATTCCGATGAGGATTTTACCAGCGTGGAGCGAGACAAAATCAATGAAGTTTTGGAGCAAATCACGCAAGATGTTTTTAGCAAATCTATCGGCAAGTGGTAATGGTTAATGGTTAATGGTTAGTGGTTAATGGTTAGTGGTTAGTGGTTAATTATTATTATATACTACTGGGTCCGTCAGTCCCCCTTCAAAGGGGGACGACCGACGGAAGGGGGTTCAACATATAATGGATATTATTGGCATATATAAATCTGCGTTGGGGCAGAAAGTAACGGCTGAAGCCGAAATATTTTTGGATGAAATCATCCAAAAATATCCGTATTTTTCGCTTCCACGTCTGCTTAAAGCCGTGGCAAAACCCGAAAAGGATAATATTTTTGCGGCATCGGCGTATTCTGTAAACCGACGGCAGCTAAAACAACTTCTCGAAGGCGAACTTTTTCTCTCCGAAACCCTGGCGACTATGGATATAGAACCCCCCGTTTTGATTTTTCCTGATATTGAAAAACCAGGATCGGTTCACGACCTCTTTTCCATTGTTGATTTTGGCTCGGGGATTCATTTCCCCCTCTCGGTGAGGCAAGATTTTTCGATAGACGAAGGAATATCAAAGGGGACAACCGATAGCTTTTTGGATTGGGATATAAAAATTCGCACGCTGAAAACTCGAAATATCCTGTCAACGATACGCCGGGAAATAAAACAATTTAAAAACACGACAACTTCCCCGCCGACCACGACTGCTACCGCTTCTATTTCGAAAAAGTCAAATTCCCAGGAATTGATAGATGCGTTTCTGAAAAATCAATCAACCCTCCGGAGGAAAAATACTGCGGACACTTCACCGGTAGCACCTGCACGCACAGCCGTAAATAGCATTCGGGAAGATGAAAACCTCGTAACCGAAACCATGGCCCGGCTCCACCTCTTGCAAAACAATCGCGCCGAGGCGATTCGCATTTATGAAAAGCTTTGTTTGTTATATCCCGAAAAAAGTGCTTATTTTACTGCCCGAATCAATAAAATCAAAGAAGAATAATGTCCACTCTATTTGTATTATTTGGAACGTTTGCAATAATAGTCGCTATAACCATGATTTTGGCTGTGGTGATTCAAAATAGTAAGGGAGGGGGGATTTCCTCCGCTTTCAATGCGGGCGGAGCTACTAAGTTTCTGGGAGCCAGAAGGAGTAGTGAATTTATCGAAAAACTGACCTGGTACCTGGCCATTGGATTAGCAGTGCTTACTTTTGCTGCCAATGTTTCCGGTAATCAGAATACTTCGGATAACAATGGACTCCGCATGGGGGCAGCTATTGAAAATCAAATTGTTACTGATCCGATCAGCCTTCCTGATGCACCGATTGACCTCCCCGCTGAAGATGCCGGTGAGGCTACGGATGGGGATAATTAACAAGTGGCAGGAAGTATTCGGCAAGACTCATAACATGCCTTTTCCATGTAATAGTCTTGGATAATGAGCGTATGAAATGTATTTAGGATTGACAATATTGCACAACCTAAATCTAACAGACCCAAATATGCTCAAAGTCACTCTTTGTTTAGCCTTGTTGTTGGCAGGGGCTTCGCAACGTTGCCTCCCGACCCATGCATTACCCCCCGTTGTGGAAATATTTCCAAACCCAACCCATCATTCCCTATTCGTAAAAGTTGACCTTCTAAAGTCCCAAAATGGGAGTATTTCGCTTGAAACCCGAGAAGGCCAAAAGCTTTTTACCAAACCGTTACCCAAAGAAGAAAACCCGGTAAGCCTTCATCTGGATATAAGTATTTTCCCCCCCGGAATCTATATACTCAAAGTTTCCTCTGATGCCGGAGAAATAACCAAAAGGTTTCTGAAGCTTTAGTACAAAATAAGTGAAAAGGGAAGAGATTCTTACATGCAGGGTAGATTCCTCCCTTCTCGCATTGTATTTGTAAGACTCCAGTAAGCCTCATCAGACAACATGAATTAACTTATGCTTATTCGAAAAAACCTGCTAAACACCTTCTCATTTTTCGTCCTATTTACTGCCTGTTCTATCGCTTTTTCTAATCCTCCTTCTATTACAGGCCAACTGAAGCAATGGCATAAAATTACCCTCACCTTTGACGGCCCCTCCGCTTCAGAGACCGGTACGCCCAATCCTTTCACGGATTACCGGCTGAATATCACCTTTTCCATTGGCTCCCGCTCTTATACGGTACCGGGTTATTTTGCCGCAGATGGAAATGCCGCAGAAACAGGTGCCACCGCCGGTGACAAGTGGCGGGTTCATTTTTCACCGGATTCTGTGGGGACTTGGAACTACACAGTATCTTTTCGCACCGGTTCTTATGTAGCGGTGGACCCTGACCCTTTAGCGGGTAGTGCCGTTCCCGGGACCATAGATGGATTTACCGGAAATTTTACCGTTGGACCTACCGATAAATCCGGGAATGACCTCCGCGGAAAAGGCCGATTGCGGTATGCCGGTGGACATTACCTTCAGTTTGCTGGTAATGGAGAGTATTTTATCAAAGCAGGAACCGATGCACCGGAAAATTTGCTGGGGTATTATGAGTTTGATAATACACAGTGTTACGGGGGTTCTAATACCCGTAAAACCAAAGGAACAAAAACCTATGTTGCCAACGGCATTACCTATCAGTACCATGCCGATACCCTGCATCATTACGACCCCCATCTGGATGACTGGAATACGGGCGATCCGGTATGGCACGGCGATAAAGGAAAAAGAATAATTGGCGTGCTTAATTATTTAGCCGAAAAAGGGCTAAATGTTATCTCTTTCCTCACGTTAAATACCGGCGGGGACGGACAGGATGTTCATCCTTATGTAAATTACAACAACGACGCTTCTCCTCAGGATGATCGGCTTCGTTTTGATATATCTAAATTGGATCAGTGGGAAATCGTATTTAATCATGCTGATTCATTAGGTTTATTGCTCCATGTCAAACTTCAGGAAACGGAAAATGATCAGTTGTTGGACGGTGGACATTTGGGGGCTGAGCGAATATTGTATTATGGGATGATGATCGCACACTTTGGTCATCATCTGGCCCTGGAGTGGAATATGGGGGAAGAAAATGATCTATGGACGGAACTCAATGATCCCGCTAATACCTATCTCCAATCTTATGCACAGTTTTTTAATAATTACGATCCCTATCATCATCCGATCGTAGCACATACTTACCCGGGGCAACAATCACAGGTATATACCCCGCTTTTGGGCTTTACCGGCTTTACGGGCGCTTCGCTTCAGACTGACATCCCTTCCAATGTACATCAGCAGACCCTTGACTGGATAGCGGAATCGGCCAATTCCGGTCATGAATGGGTAACAACTTCCGATGAAATCGGACCCGCCAGTTGGGGGGTAAAACCCGATGGAGAGGGGCACAACCACGAGGAAGTGCGAAAAGAGGTGATCTGGGGCAATCTAATGGCCGGTGGCGGAGGGATTCAGCATTATTTTGGATACAATACCCTGCACCATGATCTTGATTGCGAATGGTTTGGGTCACGGGAAAAAACCTGGGATTATTCCCGTATTGCACGTGAATTAATGGAAACACTACCTGTGCAGGAAATGACCAATATGAATAGCCTGGTCGGTAATGCAGGAAATAACAATAACAAATATTGTTTGGCTAAACCCGGAGAGGTTTACCTGATTTTTTTGGCAAATGGAGGCACAACCGATCTCAATCTTTCGGCTACTTCCAATCTGTTTGATGTAAGATGGTATGACCCCCGCAACGGAGGGAACCTTCAGACCGGGTCTGTAGCCGCAGTCAGTGGAGGTGCTTCGGGTATTTCAGTGGGAAACGCTCCTGATAGCACCACTCGCGATTGGGTAGTGGTGGTTTCTGCGCAAGGTTCTAACTTCCCGGTTGAGTTTCTGGATTTTACGGCCACTCCGATTCAGTCGAATGTATTGCTTCAGTGGTCCACGGCCCGTGAAGAAAACAGTGCGTGGTTTAGTGTAATGCGATCGGTGGACGGGGTTTTGTGGGAAAATGTAGGTGGATTGCCTGCGGCTGGGAATTCTCATACAGTAAAAAACTATTCCCTTACAGATCATAACCTGGCCAAAGGAGTTTATTATTACCAGATAAAAGAAACCGACTTGGATGGGAAGTTTCAGTTGACCGACATCGTAGAAGTAACCATTTCAGACGTAAGAGCGATCGTAAGTGTTTTTCCCAACCCCGCTCATGATCACCTCACAATTCAGGTGGAAATGAATCAGGATAATGCGGTTAATTATTATCTAGTAAATGCTTTAGGGCAAAAAGCGGTAGAGCAAACCGAAAATATCTCAAGGGGAATCTGGAACAAAACCTTAGACCTATCCGGTTATTCCTCCGGGCTTTATTATCTTTTTGTGCGAATCGGCGAAGACAATTATGTAAGACCTGTGCAGATTCAGTAGGTATATTCTTTGAGGATTTTCCGACCCAATGAAGTTTTGTGTGCTTCGTCCGGGCCGTCGTATATCCTTGCGGCTCGTTCTTCCCGATACCACCAGGAAAGGAGGGTGTCGTCGGTTACTCCCAGGGCACCGTGAATTTGAATGGCGCGATCCACTACTTTTTGTAAAACTCCTGCTACGAAAAATTTGATCGTTGAAATTTCCAGCGAAGCAGCCCGATGGCCTTTTGTTTCCATCGTATAGGCGGTATGTAAAACCATTAGTCGGGCAGCGTCTATTTCCGCCCGGCTTTCGGCGATCATCTGTTGAATCATTTGTTTATCCCCCAGCATTTCCCCGCCTCCCATATTGCGCGTGGCGGCCCGGCGGCACATAAGGCTAAAGGAACGTTCGCAGATGCCTATCCAGCGCATACAGTGATGGATTCTTCCTGGCCCCAGTCTTTCCTGGGCAAGCTGAAATCCGCCCCCTTCGGGGCCGATAAGGTTTGAAAGCGGGACGCGCACGTGGTTATATCGGATTTCGGCATGGCTAGCCCATCCTTCTCCCGGATGCCCCATGACGGAAATATTCCTCACAAACTCAAAACCGGGGGTATCCGTAGGAACAATGATCATGCTCGCTCTCCGATAGGGGTTGGTTTCCTCCGGATGGGTGATGCACATGACGATGGCAAAAGCCGCACCGTCGGCAGAACTGGTAAACCATTTGTGGCCATTAATCACATATTCATCCCCCTCCCTTACGGCAGTTGTGCCCATGTCAACCGGGTTTGACCCGGCAAATTCGGGTTCAGTCATCGAAAAACAACTGCGGATTTTGCCCTCAAGCAGGGGGTGTAGAAATGTTTCCCTTATTTCCCGGGAGGCGTAGCGGAGAAGTAACTCAATATTTCCAGCATCAGGTGCCTGGCAATTACAAAGAAAATGCCCAAAAGGGGTTGTTGCCAGCAATTCTCCCAGTTGCGCTACTTCCACTAAGTTTAATCCCGGACCACCGTGTGTTTCTTCGTGGTAGGCGTTCCATACCCCCAGGCGGCGAACCTCTTCCTTTTTTGCCCGGAGGATTTTTTCCACCTCTCCAAAAGGCCGTTTTAGTAAGTCCAGTTCGATGGGGTAAATTTCGGTTTCCAGGTATTTCTTAACCCGAGGATAAAGGTCTCTTAGTTTTTCCGTCGCGTAGAGGTCCAGCATATTTTAGGAAGTTGTTTCCGGCAATTTAGTATAAATCAGGAAAATTCGTAGTTTCGGGTAATCTACTATCCCAATCTTATGCAAAGAACTATTTTTCTTATACTTCTCTCGGTTGTTTTTTCCTTGCTTAGCTGCGATAAGAACACCGGCGACTCAAATAATCGGAAGGCCGAAGACAACAAACCTGCGGAAAAAGACAAAACACCTGCCGTTTTAAATTTTGGTACTCAGACCGGTAGTGTGTATGAAAACGATTATTTCGGACTAAAAGTAACTCTGCCCGAGGATTGGTATGTGCAGAGCCGGGAAATGAATGCTGAGATTGAGCAAGCGCAAAATGCTGTAAAACAACCTATTGAGGCTTTACAAACGATTTATTTGTTGTATGCATTTATGCATGAACCCGGTTCGGTTGTGGAGTACAACGCCGGGATGAATATCGTTGCCTCGAACCTTAGCCAAAACACCGAAGGAGGAACGGCGGATGACTATTTAAACGAACTTATCAAAAACCTGAGTACAATTCCCGGTTACCGGTTTTCGGATAAAAATATTACCGATATGAAAATTGGCGGACTGAATATGCGTGCCGCAAAAGGGCAAACAACGATTGAGGGAATTGATATATCTCAGTTATATCTGGTAACCCTCCGGAAAGGTTACGCGATTCAGATTACGCTTTCCTGGTCAAACGAAGTCCAACGCAACCAACTCACGGACGTATTGAAGAAGACGGAGTTTTTTATGTAGCAAGCAATGGGTTATTTTTTATTCTATTGTATCGCATGAATAATCGGCCTATATTAATAGATGATTGTGATTAAACGGTGATGAGGTTATTTCGGTCTATGAGCAAAAGCGAATTCGAAAGCCTAATTGCTTTGGGTGCTTTTTCTCAAGGTACTAACTCTATGGAGGGGAAGTGGTTTGCAGAACGGTTTTCAGATGCTTTGGAGTGGGGAAAGATCATGGGCCATGATGGCGTGTTCTATGTTGTTGAAATCGAAATAGATGAAGAAATTTTTAGGAGGTTGTATTATCAAGACCTGCTTGATGGAATTGGGGCCGGGCGTTATGCAGAGTTAGTAGATCTTTCTAAGTTTAAATTTATTGGGGCGGAGTTAATAGACTTTTTATGAAAAAAGTATTTGTCAAGCTTAACTGGAAACTTCCCGAAGACGGTGGGAGGAAAAATCCCCCTACTGGGTCATCCTATGTGGCTATCCCCCGATTTAAGGGCGATGATTCATGGCCACAGAAAGCGTGGAGCATGCGTATAGATTTTACAGATGAGAATGAACATTCCGATTATATTCGATACGGCTTTGCCCGCTTTCTTGTGTCCCAGGCACCGGAGAACCTGTTAAAACCTGGTGTGGAGTTTGATTTATTGGAAGGGCCACACTCTGTGGCTCACGTTGAAATTTTGCTTACAGAGCAAACCATTCTCTTTATGTTAAAACAAATGGCATAATAGAGTGAGTTCCAACCAACTCACGGGCGTATTGAAGAAGACGGAGTTTTTTTGAGTGTTAGATAAAAAAATCGTGAATGAGTTTTGCTCCGGGAACATGAGAATAGTGGTCCAGATTTGTGATTCCGTTTTGAGCAAGAATTTCATCGTCGAGAAAAAAATTCCCCGTGCATTCCCGGCTGTTTTGCCGGAGAACAAAATAGGCCGCATCGGCCATGATTTCCGGTTTGCGGGATTGTTTCATCATCTGTTCGCCGCCAAGCATTTCAATAGCAGCCGTGGCAATAGCCGTTCGCGGCCATAGGCAATTTGCGGCAATTCCATCGCGTTTAAATTCTTCAGCCATCGCATAAGCGCAAAAACTCATGCCGTATTTGGCCATGGTATAAGCGACATGAGGGGCAAACCATTTTTTTTCAATATTGAGGGGAGGAGAAATATTGAGAATATGGGGGTTTTCTGACTTTTTAAGGTAGGGGATACATTTTTGAGACATGAGGTAGGTGCCGCGAAAGTTGACCTGATGCATAAGATCAAATCGTTTCATTGGCGTTTGCAGTGTGCCGGTAAGCATAATGGCACTGGCATTATTGATCAGAATGTCTATTCCTCCAAATCGCTCGACGGCTTTTTGAACTGCTTCCTCTGCCATCTCTTCCAATCTTACATCCAATAAAACCGGTAAAGCCTTTCCTCCTGCGGCTTCCATTTCTTCAGCGGCGGAGTAAATGGTGCCTTCGAGTTTCGGATGTGGGGAATCCGTTTTGGCGGCCACTACAATATTGGCGCCTTCCTGTGCGAGACGAATGCCGATAGCCTTGCCGATCCCTCTGCTAGCTCCGGTGATAAATACAGTTTTTCCTTTGAGAGTAGTCATAAATCAAATATAGTATGCATGCAGCGTATTTGCTAAACTTTTTTTGATTCGAAAAGTTATACACCTGTAAATGGGCTTAGCATGATAGAAAAAACGATTTTTTTTAAAAATATACTGCCAATATTTTTCCTGCTTATGTCACTATTTTCGATTCTCCCTGCCCAAAACGATCCGCTGATTTTCGCCCGAAAATCGGTTTACGAAGGTTATCTGACCGGGAAGGCGATTTATTGGGAAACAGGAATCAAACAAATGATTCTCCAGGTGGATAATACGCCGACTTTTCGGACCAAACTCGAATTGGCAAAAGCACTTTATGGAAAAATTGGATTTGAGATTTCGCGCAAAGAAGAGGAGGCTGCGGGAAAAGTCGCCGATCAGGTTTTGAAACTATTGGAGCCGATGGTAGAAGAAAATGATAAATCGGCAGAGGCACATGCAATTTTAGGCTCGGTTTATGCCCTTAAAATCGCCATGAGTCCGGCAAAAGCCCTGTTGCTGGGGCCAAAGAGCGCATCTCATCTGGAGGAGGCGGTATCGCTAAATCCCGAAAACCCCGTAGCCTGGTGTGAACTGGGGAATATGCGCCTTCACGCACCCGGATTATTTGGCGGAGATGTGGAAAAAGCCATTGATTGCTTCTCTAAGGCGGTGAGATTATTTGAAAAAAAGCAGGAACCCTACCACTGGCAATACCTCCACGCACTGGTCTGGTTGGGAAAAGCCTATGAAGCGAAAGCCGAATGGGGAAAAGCTTATGAGGCTTATCAGTATGCATTGAGTAAAGAACCGGGGCTTCGATGGGTAAGAGAAGAACTTTTGCCAGAGGCCAGGCAGAAATCCGGTAATTAAAAATCATAAAATGTATTTGTATAAGACTGTCACCAGATTTTTATTAATTTGGGTAAATGACAGGATCTTATGCAGGACAAAAACTATCGGGACATGACCCCCGAAGAACTCGCTAATGCCATTGAGGCGAATAAAAAAATTTACCACGAACATTTTGACCCTCAGTTTCTCGCAAGTCTGTGTCGAGAAATAATTCAGCTACTGGACTTATATTTTCGCCCTGTTTTTGTAGGTTTTGATGAGTTACCGGAGCGAAACAACCCCAACCGGCCCCTCATCTATGCCTGCAATCATTCCGGTATGGCGTTTCCGTGGGATGCAATTGTCTTTGGTATGGGGCTTATGTACCGGCACAATTTTCAAATGGAGCAACTTTTTCGTCCGCTTACGGCGCCGATGTTGTCTGCTTCTAAGTTAATGAATCCTTTTTTGTTGCGGGATATATGGAAACGTGCAGGAGCCATTGATGCTACCGGGCTTAATTTTGAGACCTTAATGCATATCAATGAGTCGAATATCTTAATTTACCCGGAGGGTGTTCCCGGAATCGGAAAAGGGTTTAACAATAAATACAAACTTCAGCCTTTTTCTACTTCCATGATCCGGATGGCGATTAAATACCAAACGGATATTGTGGGGATCGCCTGTGTCAACGGCGAGTATATCAATCCTCACTCATACAGTGTGCCGACGGTGAATAAAATCATCGAAAAATTAGGTATCCCTTTTCTCCCGATAGCTTTTATAACACCGTTATTGCTGGTTCAGCCGTGGTTGTTTTATTATGCATGGCCTGCAAAACTCACCTACGTGAGGGGCAACCGATATAGTCCGTGGCGGATGGCGGGAGGAAAAGCGATCGAAGAAATTTCTCCGGAAGAAATAATCCGTATTCGGGATGAAATCCAGGCCGATATGCAATTGCAACTAGATGAATCGGTGAAAATTTACGGTCAAAAGCCGTATCACTGGAAAGAAGTCGGGCAGAACCTGCTCCGCCATTGGCGGAGGCTTCCCTATTGGATTCCTCCGGGCTGGCCGGCACTATTTTCCGAATATGACCGCCGCTATTATAAAGATAAAGAATTGCCCTCCCGGATTATATCGGGATGGTTTCGGTTTTGGTATATCGTCTGGAAAAATCCGATCGTGCTGGCGTATTTTCTCCCCCTTATCGGCTGGATACCGATTCTTATGAGGGGGCTAAAGGACAGGGAAAAGGTAAAACCCTGGCATGGGCCTTCGAAGAAATAATTATTGGTGAAATAAAAAATAACACTGTTATAGGAAATTTTTGAGACAATCCCTTGTTTAAAACCCGTAACTTGCGAAAGCCGGGAAAAACGAAAGAGTAGGGCAGGATATTTGCCTATGACCTTAAAAATAAATTTGTGAACGAAACTCCACTGTATCCACTTTGCTTCCAGCCCATTTTTAAAGACAAAATTTGGGGGGGGAATAAAATCAAAACGATTTTGGGGAAAGATTTTTCTCCTTTGCCAAACTGCGGGGAGACTTGGGAGATTTCCGGAGTAAAAGGGGATATTTCGGTAGTAAAAGAGGGTACATTGGCAGGACAACCCCTGACCGATATAATTTCAAAGTATAAGGGTAAACTAATCGGAGAACAGGTCTATCAAAAATTCGGTACCGATTTTCCGCTACTGGTGAAGTTTATTGACGCAAATGAAGATCTTTCGATTCAGGTACATCCTGACGATGCTCTCGCACGCCTGCGGCATAATTCTTTTGGGAAAACGGAAATGTGGTACATTTTTCAGGCCGACGAAGGATCCAGCCTGATAACAGGATTTAACCGTCCTCTTACAAAAGAAATTTATCAGGAATACTTTCAAAGTGGTCGAATCATGGAAATACTCAACCGGGAATCGGTAACACCGGATGATGTGTTTTTTCTTCCTGCGGGTCGGGTTCACACCATTGGAAAGGGTTTGTTACTTGCTGAAATTCAGCAAACCTCTGATATTACTTATCGAATCTACGATTTTGACCGAAGAGATGACTCCGGGAAACTTCGCGACCTCCATGTGGAAGAATCCCTCGATGCGATAGACTACCGCTTTTACGGAGAATATAAAACTTCCTATCCCCGCAAGAAAAATAAAGCGGTGAACATTGCCACTTCTGCCTATTTTTCTACCCAAAGAATACACGCCGACCAACCCCTCAACCGGGATTATTCCGGAATAGATTCTTTTGTCATTTATGTTTGTGTAGGAGGCACTTTGCGGCTAAAAGACAACGCCGGTAATGAGTTAAAGATGTCGAAAGGCGATGTATGCCTGCTTCCTGCAATTACAAAGGCAGTTGAATTGATCCCGGAGGGAGAATACACGCTGCTAGAGGCATGGGTTCCTCCTACCTAATCTATCCCCCGGCTTTTTTTAACACGTCGGCTATGTTGACAGGTTTACCACCTTTTCTTTTACTGACATCCGCTGCGGTCATAAAAGCATAAATTTCAAGGGTTTCTGCTTTCGACACGGGCGGAACTCCGGTCTTAAAAAATCGGATAATTTCAATCACCAGGTGTTCATACCCTTCATACAAGCCTGCGGGGCTTACGCCTGTTGTTCCGTATGCCGTACCTCCATAGCCTTGATGACCGTCTCGAATCCCCCGAAAAGTACCGATTTTTCCATCGGCCCACTCGCCGATGACGACATCCATGCCTTCCGTGGAAATACGCCTGACCTGCACACAACCTTTCCCCATGAGGGTAAATAAGGATTCGATCCCGTGGATACCGTACCAATAAAAATCAGGGTGCGTCGGTTCAAGTTTTGCCGGAGAAAAAGTATCTGCACCTAAAATTTCGCCAATTTTTTTTCCCGAAGCTGCTTCTTGAGTAGTAGGGGAGTAGCGCAACGAGGAAGAGGAAAATACCGGAACTTTATATTTTTCAGCAGCTTTATAAATTTCGACGACATCTTCCAGCGAAGCCGCTACCGGCTTGTCTATAAAAACGGGTTTACCCGCTTCAAAAACCTTCATAGCCTGGGCAAGGTGCGGGCGTCCGTCATTGGTTTCGAGAAGAACAAAATCCACCTTTTCGAGCATAGATTCAAGCGATGATTCAACAACAACCCCCAGCTTTTTGATTTCTTCGGTATAACCGGGAATCCGACTGACGCTTGATTCTATGTCCATACTTCCCTGTGAGTAAGCATGCGTCACACGAAACCCTGCCAGAGGAGAATCTCCCGTAGCCTGATTGATGATTTTCGAAAAAGCGACACTATGAGAAGTATCTAATCCGATAACCCCAATTGATTTTTCGGTTATATCCATTGCCTGAATTTGCAATAAATAAGGGCTAACGCCCAGGGCAACACCGGTTGAAACCGAAGATTTAATAAACTTTCGACGATCCATAAGGTAAAATTTAGGTGATAAGGGTTTTGATAAAAACACTTCCTTTTCCCTGCCCGCCCAGTATAGCCATTTTTTCCGCGACAACAGGAATATACTCATTGGAAACAAAAGCAGAAACTCCATTGTCCATGACCGTATTTTTCCAATCCTTATGTTTTCGATCAAATTTTTCAAAAAACTCGGAATAGTATTTTTTAGCGGCCATTGAACGTATATAAAGTGATTCGGAAGACCAGTTTACTTTCGTCACACCACATTGAGAAGCTGCGCGGAGTTTTTCTTCCGGCAAACCGGTAGAGCCATGCAGGGCAATACCAATATTTCTGCCTGTAATCTCCTTCAGCAGGCGAACATTTCTTTCGATGGTACGGGTTTGAAATCCGGAATAACCGTCATCGGAAGTAAAGCCGTGTTGAGTTCCCACACCGGGAGCCCAAAGTGCGATTTTCCCCGGGTAAACATTTTCTACCGATCCGATAAGATTTTTCGTTTCTTCCGGCGGGGTAATCCTGTCATCCACTGCCGATTCCATCTCAAGTGTTACTTCAACACCGGCTGTTTCTGCCAGCCGACAGAGTTGAATCATGGTTTCGATATTTTGAGTTTCCGACAAGTCGGAAGCGTCGAGGGAAAGCGTGGAAGCATAAAGGCGGGCAGATTGGGTATGGAAATGAACCGGAATACCCTGGATGGCTGCCTGAAGAATTTCCATTGTTTCCGGGCCTTTGATATGATCGGTATGGTAAATAACCGGAACATGAAAATATTTTTCACTATTGGCAATCACCATGAGATCGGAAAGATAGCGGGCTACGCCCATTATCGGATTCCCGGCACCGTAACTATGCCCTTTGATCTGCCACAGGCTAGTTTCGATGATGATCGGGGCATCCGTTAACCGGGCGGCTTCGAGGCAGTCGGTTACAGCCGCATGGCTGTCTGCATTTGCCGCCAGGATGGCGTAGGTATTCTCAAAGGCGTGTTCGAGCAATAGCCGGGCCTGAAGGGGGGATAATAACATACGATGGGATTAGTTGGCCAAAATTATAACATCTGCAATTTTACATGTTTGGTTTTCAGGTATTCGTAAATGGCCCGGCGGGACAATTCGACGCCGGTTCCGCTGTCTTTCCAGCCTTCATAAGGGCCATAAGCGGTGTTGACCGCGCCATTATTTACGCATACAGTACCGGATTCCATTGCCTGGCTTAGTTTCATTGTGGTCGAAAAATCACGGGTGAATACATAAGCGCACAAACCGTACTCACTATCATTGGCTTTTTCTATCACTTCTTCCAATGTAAAAAAACGGTCTATTGGAATGACCGGGCCAAAAGTCTCTTCATTCATTACTTTCATGCTTTTATTTACTCCGGTCAATATTGTTGGTGTAAAATAATAGCCCTTTGCATATTTTTCTCCCGGCGGTTTTACCCCTCCGGTAACAATCTCTGCACCTTTGTCGAGTGCGTCGCGAACATGGCTCACAACCTTATCCAACGCCGCCGCCGTGGTCATAGGTCCGAGGTCACAGTTGCTTTCGGTTGTCCCGTTACCAATGGAAAGCGCAAGTGCTTTTTGTTTCAGTTTTTCTACCAGTTTTTCATAGATCGAATGATGGGCATACACACGGTTTACCGAACTACAGGACTGTCCCATATTGCGGAATCCTTTGTAGGCAATTACTTCAGCGGCATTGTCCAAATCAGCATCTTCGCATACAATGGCCGGGCAATGTCCTCCTAGTTCAAGGGATACTTTTTTCAATTGAGTGGCTGCGGCCTGCATGATTTTTTTTCCGGTGAAGGTAGAACCCGTCATGGCAATTTTGGCCACGCCGGGATGACTTACCAGTGCTGCGCCCACTTCCCCTCTGCCCATAACGACGTTAATTACCCCTGGCGGAATTCCCCCTTCGGTAAGTGCCATACAAAAAGCGAGGGGAGAAAGGGGGGTGATTTCCGTAGGTTTTACCACAACGCTACAACCTGTGGCAAGGGCAGGTCCCAGTTTCCAACTCAAGAGACTCACCGGGTAATTCCAAGGCGTAATTAAGGCACAGACGCCGACAGGCTGATATGCCACCCAGGAGTGTAACCCCGTCTTTTCCGTAGGATTGGAATAACCTTCGATACGCACTGCCTCACTGGCATAATAATCAATCAGATCGCAGGAAGAGGTGATTTCACTTTTGGACTGAGCGAAAGGTTTGCCTTGTTCGAGTGCCATGAGTCCACCGATACGGTCTGCTTGTGTACGCGCATAAGCCGTGGCTTTCCGAATGATTTTTTCACGTTCGTAACCGGTAAGCGCAGACCATGTGCGGAAAGAAATAGAAGCAGCGGCAACAGCATCATCTATATCAGAAGGCGAAGCGGTAGCTACGACAGCGATATTTTCACCCGTTGCAGGGGAATGGACAAAGTCGGTTTTTCCGCCGGGGGTAAAACGAATGTTTCCGTTTATATACAATCCCCAGTCTTTACCGGTAAGCTGTTCGATTAATTCCTGATTCATTGGGTGCTAATGTTAGAGTTGGGGATTGATGCATACCTTTAGGGCTTCGCCGGATTCCATCATGGTAAAAGATTCATGAATCCGTTCCAGGGGAAGTACGTGAGTGATAAACTTGTCTGCGGGAAACCTTCCGCTTTGGATAAGTTGATAGGCGGCCTGAAAATCGCTGATTTTTTCGGAGTAAGAGCCACTTACAATCAGTTCTTTATAGTGGAGGTGATTAGTGTTTAAAATTGCGGTGGGATTTGATTTAGGCAATCCGCCAAAAAATTCTACTCGGGCACCTTTACCGGCAATTTCGAGGGCATCTGCCTGTGCCAGAGCGCTGCTGACGGCTACAATTACCACATCAAATCCTTCTCCTTCGGTAAGGTCAAGGCAGGTTTGCAGGTGAGAGCCTTCCTTTGTGCTCAGAATCGTACCATCTATATCAAATCGTTTCATCATGTCCAGCCGGTTTTGATTGATATCAATCATAAACACGCTTTGTGCGCCCTGAAGACGAGCAAGTACCGCATGCATGGCACCTATCGGCCCTGATCCAATGACTGCGACACGATCTTTCAGACCAATGCCGAGGTGAGAGTGTGCGTTTGTGACGCAACCCAGCGGTTCTGCAAGGCTCATCTGTTCAGAAGTCTGGTTGGAAGTGACCTTAAAAAGGCTTTTTCTTCGAAGGGCTTTTTCGGGAATTCGGACGTAAGGAGCAAAGGCTCCGTCATGGTGGTAGGACATGGTCGTGCGGTTGTTGCACAAATTTTCCCTACCTGCCCGGCAAAATTTGCATTCGCCGCAAGAAAGTACAATGTACATCACCACCCGGTCTCCTTTTTTGACATTGGCCGAAGGGTTTCGGGATTCAACGACTGTGCCACAAAATTCATGGCCGAGGATTCGGGGCGGTTCGATTTTTTTGTCTCCGTTTCGATAAGTACGCAAATCCGTACCGCAAACGCTACATGCGTCTATGCGAAGTAATAATTCGCCTTCCTGAAGTATCGGATCGGCTACCGGGCTTACCCGGATGTCCTCTTTTCCATAATATACGGCAGCTTTCATAGGATTTATTGTTAGACATAATATTATTCATTCTTTTCAGTATAACAATAAAAATGTCCGGTCATGGCTTTAAACTTAGCGCATGAACGGACAGTAAAAATCGCGAACGTAGGGTTTCCTAACAACGCATTACTCTTGTTTCATTAGTTCACTGAAATCTGTGGCAGAGATTGTTTCTGACTCCAGTGTGATGATTTCATTGAGCTTGTCAAAAAGTTTTTTATCGGAAATCCGTTTCACGTGCATGCGAAGGAGTTCTTCATTCTGAAGCGTATAATTCACAAGGTCATCAAGCCTTTTTTCGTCGTTCAACTCTTCCATGTGCGCATAACGTTCTTTCATATAGACTTTGATGTCTTCCTTTACTTCCTCCATCTCGGTTTTGGTTTCGGGATAAAGTTCATTTACTTTATTGACAATAAGTGTCCAGTTTAAGGATTTGAGCATTTCGGGGAGATCCTTTTCAATATCCTCTTCTTTGGATTCTTTATTAGATTTAAGCAACCATTTTTTCAGAAATTCTTCGGGAAAAGAAAGCGTATTTACTTCGGTAAGTGCTTTTCTCATTTGATTTTGAAGATACCATGTCGAAGATTCCTCCATTTCCTCTTTGATTTGCGCAGTCAATTTTGCGCGGAAAGAAGCCTCATCTGTATATGATTCGGCATCTTCCCAGTTATTAGCCTTTGCTACTTTCTGAAAAAACGCTTCATCCAATGCTGCTTTTGTCAGGCGGTTAATTCGTTTAACTTCAAAGCGGAGAGGTTTATCTTTCAGTGCTTCGAGTTGGTCCGCATCAACAAAAAGAATTTCCCTGACCTTTGCCTCTTCTGTAGCGAGCGAGAAGATGTCGAGAGGAAGTATATCGCCGATTTTTTTGTCTATAAAAGGAGGGAAAATCTCCTGGTTTTCGACTCTTTCGGGATTGAGTGCGACCATTTTTTCAAACCCTTCCGACAAAGCATCTCCGTTTTCATCCGTTTCAAAGAGTTTGCCATAGATAACATCTTTGGGCGCAACTACTTCAGGGTTGGATACATCGGCATACCGATCCTGTAACGATTCGATTTCCGAGTTAATCATTACGTCATCTACCTGAATATCGTATTTTTTTACGCGGTTTTCCAGATTTGTATTCAGTTCAAAATCTGGGGCAAAACCAACTTCGAAAGTGAGTTCTACCTCTTTCTCACAATTGAGGTCAATATCTTCTTCCTGCAACTCATCTTTCACGAGCGGTTCTCCCAGGATATTCAATTTTTGTTCCTCAATATAATCCGAAAGACTTTTTGAAAAAGCCTTCGTTACTTCATCAATGACTACGGCTTTTCCCACCATTTTACGCACCATTCCTAACGGCACTTTTCCCGGGCGAAATCCCGGAACTACCGCTTTGCGGGCCTGGCGTTTTAGCTCTTCCTCTACTTTAGTTTTATAATCATCCGAAAGCAGGTGGATTTTGATCTCAGAGGTCAGATCACCGGTTTTTTCCAGCGTAATGTTCAAGGTAATATTTCTTTATAACTTTATGAAAGTGCGGATGAAGGGACTCGAACCCCCACGCCTTGCGGCTCCAGATCCTAAGTCTGGCGCGTCTACCAATTTCGCCACATCCGCTCTCAGAATTTGAGCCGACAAAGATAGGATATTTTTTCCTTAACCGAAAATTATTGCGAAATTTAGTTCCGTTATATATACCATTCAGTTAGGGGAAAATGATTAACATCAAGCAGGAGAATCAGAAAAACTACGATCAGGAAATTATTCGCGGCTATCGCAGCATCATTCGCGCTATGCGCAATACGTCCCGCACAGAGAAGGCGACGATTCGCAGGGCTTTTGAATATGCACGGGACGCGCATGAAGGGGTTCGCCGCAAATCGGGAGAGCCGTATATTCTGCATCCGCTTGCCGTTGCCAAAATTGTGGTTGTCGAAATGGGGCTTGAGGACACCACCGCTGTCGTCTGTGCACTACTTCACGATGTAGTGGAAGACACCGAAATAGAATTGGAAGACATTCGCCGGGAATTTGGAAACAAAGCCATGGAAATCATTAATGGACTGACGAAGATGTCGGGTTCGGTGTTTATTGATGAAATGAATTCCACGCAGGCAGAAACCTTTCGGAAGGTTTTATTGACGATTTCGGACGACATTCGGGTGATTTTGATCAAACTCGCAGACCGTCTCCACAATATGCGCACCATGGGTTCGATGCGCCAGGAATCCATGCTCAAAATCACTTCTGAAACGCTTTACATCTATGCCCCGGTGGCTCATCGCCTAGGGTTGTATGAAACCAAAACCGAGCTTGAAGATCTTTCCTTTAAACACAGCAACCCGACCACTTATCAGGAGATCGAAAAAAAACTTATCGCCTCCAAAGAAGAAGCACAGGCTTATATTGATCGGTTTATTAAACGGGTCAAGCAGGCGCTCAAACACTCCGGGCTGAATTTTAAAGTAAAAAGCCGGTTTAAGTCTATTTATTCCATTTATGTAAAAATGCTTCGCAAAAATCTTCCCTTTGAGGAGGTTTATGATAAATATGCCATTCGGATCATTTTGGAAAGCCGGGAGAACCGCGAAAGGGAAGATTGTTGGTATGTTTATTCGACTCTCTCCGGAATATTTCGTCCTAATCCCAAACGACTGCGAGACTGGATTACCGTTCCGAAAGACAATAGCTATGAATCACTGCATACGACCCTACTAGGGCCGGAAGGACAATGGGTGGAGGTTCAGATTCGCACTCAACGCATGGATGATATCGCTGAAAAAGGGATTGCCGCTCACTGGAAATATAAAGAGGATGGAGAACTCTACGACGATTTTCTCACCGAATGGATTGGACAGATACGGGAAATTCTGGAAAACCCGAGCCTGAATGCGCTGGAAGCGGTGAGGGAGTTTAAGGAAAACCTTCAGCCCAACGATGTGTTTGTGTTTACCCCCAAAGGCAAAATGATGCGACTACCCCCCAACTCAACCATTCTGGACTTTGCGTATAAAATCCACAGCCAGTTGGGCAATCAGGCCATCGGAGCAAAAGTAAACAACCGTGTGGTGACGCTGGAATATACCCTTAAACCAGGGGATACGATCGAAGTTCTTACTTCTAAAAAACAAAAACCCAAAGAAGAATGGCTGCGCCTGGCCAAAACGGTAAGAGCCAGGGAACATATAAAAACCGCACTAAAAAAAGAGCGGAAAGAGTTTTCCGAGCAGGGACGTCTGATGTTTATCTGGAAAGCCCGCCAGTACGATGTGGACGAAAATCACCCGTTTTTTAAAGAATTACTGGCCTATTTTATGGTTCCTTCGGCGGAAGAATTTTTCTACCAGATCGGAGCACACAAAATAGATACTCGTAAAATCCCGGAATTTATTCACCTAAAAAAAGAGGGCAAACAAATCGAAAACTTACCCGAGAGTGTTCCGGCTACATTGTCGGAGCAGTTAGAGGAGTTTGGGGTAAAACCGGATATGCTGGTTTTGGGTAAAGAACAAAATTTCGAAAACTATGTTTTAAGCAAATGCTGTAATCCTTTACCAGGGGATGATATTCTGGGTTTTGATGAGGGAAAAAGAATTGTTATTCACCGTACATCCTGTGAAGAGGCGATTTCACTAATGTCCAGTTTTGGTTCTAAAATAATTCGTGCTCGTTGGGCAGAGGGCCGTTCGGATGTCTCTTTTCTGACGGCGATTAAGGTCGTAGGGTTGGATAAGCAGGGAATGCTCAATGACCTGATACGGATTATTTCCCTGCGAATGAAGCTAAATATCCGAAAGGTGACCATTGAGTCGCGAAATCAGATGTTTGAGGGATTATTTACCGTATATGTCCATAATATTGAAGAACTTTCTCAACTGATGAGCCGCATGGAGGCACTAACGCATGTTTATACAGTATCCCGTGTGGATCACAATTATCAACCTTTTCAATAAAATTCAGATGCTGGTTTTTGTCGGTCGCATTTGTTGTTTTTTACTGTTCATTCAGACTTCCTGTACAGGGTTTCGGGATTCGGGTAAATATCCTCCGGAGACGACGAGTTCACTAAAAATGATTCTTGACCTGGCTCGTAGCGAAAAAGTTTCTACTTATAGTTACATAGAGGCGGGTCAGCAGGGAAATCCGGAATATTCCAAAATTGACATTCGAATTTCGGCGGATAGTCTCCAGTATCATCACCGGGAAATTTTTAGTGAGTACGACAATGGTCGGGGTGGAAATGAATATTCTGTGATTGAGTTTATTCTGAATACAGAGGACTCGCTCAGCCGACAGAAATATGAAGAGTACCAGGTAGTTGCCGAAAAGGATTCGGTTTATATCACGGCTGTATCACCCTTTGAAATGCTTCTCACTCATACTCTTAAGGTTACTTATTCTGAGACCGAATTTCCGCTTTACCGACTCGATGGTTATGCTCACCCCGGCGACCCGGAGCCTTCTCACTACAAATTCTGGTCGCCCCGGTTTGGAATTGTTTTGATTTGGTACGGAGAAGGAACCGTGTTTGAACTCATCGCTTCCCCCGATGAAGCGGATACGCCTCTTCTGATAGCCATGAAGGAAAAGGCTCTGGCAACAATTTAAAATTGTATTGATTTAAACGGGAGAGTTTTGTAGATTACTGGATATTATACACTAATTCCGGTAGTCATGGTCACACAAATGTTTTCTCAAAAAGTGAGACTCGACACATTGCTTGCCGAGTTATCCTCTGCCATGCTGGATTCGCAGGGAGAGTATGTACTCGATCTCGTAACGTTAGAAGTTATCGAGACCACCAATGACATGCGTTATGCTGCCGACCGGGTAATACAAGATGAAACCGGGCTTGATTTTCTGCCAGAATGGGCACAGGAATCGCCCTCTCTGCTATTTCTGGAAAATCGGGAGCCGGAGCGGTTTCTCCATATACCCAAAATCGCTTTTGCCGAAATGAAAAGCCTGATGCATCAGTTTGCTGAAAGGGTAGAAGAACACAAGGTAAGCCAGGCCCTTCATGAAAGCCTTGAACAGAAAAACCCGCTCAAGAGCTTCCGTGAAGAACTTAGTTATCATACCGGTTTTCGCACCCGATGGCTGGATTTCAAACAGGCATACGGCCGGAAAGCCGCACAAAAATGGCTGAGGAAGCAGAACATAAAAAGTGCCTGAACCCGCTTTACTGCCCTTTTAAATGTTCGATAAAATAGCTGCTGATTTTTTCGTACAAATGTGCCCGGTCAATGCCCCGTACATTGTGCTCGTGTTCCGGATAAGGAAAAAACTCTGCCTGAACGCCACTTTCCACAAATTTATGTATCAACATTAGCGAATGTTGAGGTACAACGGTTTTATCTTTCATTCCCTGGATAATCAATAAATTACCCTTGAGCCGGTCTGCATAATTAAGCAGGGAGGCGGTTTCGTATCCTTCCGGATTTTGTTCTGGGGTATCCATATACCTTTCGGTGTACATAACTTCGTACATTTTCCAATCCACTACCGGCCCACCTGCCACACCTACCTTGAATACTCCCGGCTCTCTCAGCATGAGGGATAAGGTCATAAATCCTCCGTAACTCCAGCCAAAGACCCCGATTTTTTCCGTGTCCACAAATGTTTGTCGCCTCAGGTAACTTACTCCTTCGATCTGGTCGGCCATTTCCTGAGTACCCATTCTTCGATAAATCTTCTGCTCAAAATCCAGCCCCCGGTGAGGAGAACCACGGTTATCCAACGTAAAGACCACAAAACCCTGTTGTGCCATGTAGTGCAAAAACAAGTCGGCTTTTCCTTGCCAGGATTCATCTATGAGCTGGATATGAGGTCCTCCATATACATAAACCATTACCGGGTATTTTTTAGCCGGATCAAAGTCTATAGGTTTTATCAGTCGGCAATAAAGATCGGTATCGTCTGCTGACTTTATAGAGAAAATAGACATTTCCCCCAGCTTATGGTCTGCCAAAGGGTTATTGGCGAGATGAATCTCTTTCTGTTCCTTGCCCTTGTGGACATCAATGATTACACTTTTTAAAGGTACTTTCAGGCTTGACCATGTATCGAGTAGGTATTCTCCTGTACCGCTTAAGACGGCATTATGTACTCCTTTATCTTTGGTCAGGCGGTCTTTTTTATCTTTAGTGAGGTCAATTGCATAGATATGCCTTTCCAGGGGACTTACTTCTGTACTTTGATAAATAATTTTGTCTCCCTGGTTGGCAAATCCCATAAATTCGGTTACTTCCCAGGAACCCTGAGTAATCTGCTTGACGAAACTTCCCGAGGTCTGGTAGAGGTACAAATGCTTAAACCCGTCTTTTTCACTCAACCATAAAAACTGGTTGGGATTTCCCGGTCGGAAGATAGGGCCGTTTTCCGGCTCTATGTATTTTTCGTTTGTTTCTTCAAAAAGGGTAAGCTCCTTTTCTCCGGAAGTAGCATTATATCGGTTGAGCCAGAGGTGGTTTTGATCCCGATTTACGATAGCAACATAAACCGATTTTTCATCGGGTGCCCAGGTAATATTGGTGAGGTATTGGTCGGCAGGTTCTCCGGTTTGAAGATAAACCGTTTTTTTTGTGGCAAGGTCATATATGCCAATGGTTGCATAGTGACTTTGGTCTCCGGCCATCGGGTATTTTTCGGGTTCGTATTCTCCCGGAACCTTGCGGTAATCGGTGAGCGGGTAATCCGTGACGCGGGATTGGTCTATGCGATAAAACGCCAGCTTTTGACCGGAACCAGACCAGAAAAGCCCTTTTATGATCCCAAACTCACTTCGGTGTGCGGCTTCTCCATAGACAATGTTTCTACTCCCGTCAAAAGTAACTTGTAAAGGGGTTTTGTTCCCAGGGATTGCAAGGAAAATATTATGTTTCCGGGTATAAGCGAGGTTGAGATTCGAAGCGGTCTCCTCTTGTTCGCTTTCAACGCGGAATCCATAAACGTTTTCCGAAACTTTGGTCTTCAGGTCATATCGTTTTAAATCCGGGCCTGAAAGGAAGGTGAAAACATCGTCGCCAACCCAAGTGATTTGTGGAAAACGGTAGATGGTGCCTCCCCATGCCTGGGAAATTTCATCCAGTGTCATCAATACCTGCGGTTCGTTTTTGCTATCAGCAACCATCAGGTTTTGGGTTACCGCATCAATATAAGTATAGGAGTGGGTTGTGCCTTTCCATTTAAGCTGCGGTAGAGGCCGGGGAAAAAGTCTTCCAGTAACGGCTTCTTTAAGGTCAATGGTTTTGTTCTGTCCCAGAGCGACAATTTCGCAAGAAAGGCTTAGTACCAGAAATAGCAGAAGTAGTTTTGTTTTCATCATGTTGGAAAATCATAGGGGTTACAAAAACAGGGGGAAGTTAATAATTTTTTTCGCTGAAAAAGTTAGTCTCTAAGTTCAACCGTTGCTACAACCTGTCCATGATCGGATTGCCAGTCTTTTACAGGATCATCGCTGA
Organism: Bacteroidia bacterium; assembly: GCA_033764335.1. Classification (GTDB taxonomy): domain Bacteria; phylum Bacteroidota; class Bacteroidia; order J057; family J057; genus JAGQVA01. Next base: position 60,194 of record JANRJC010000014.1, read on the forward strand.
GTGTCTCATCTATGAGGTGATCATTAAACAAAGAAACGAGGCCGATGCGACCCACGTTCTCAGGATTGTCCGAAACGAGTTCCTGGCTGACCATAATATGATCCAATGCCTCATGGTGGGCGTTGTGAATATGGGTAAAATAAAAATCATGATAACCTCGGCGAGCCTGAATGTCTTTGACATGGTAGAGCAGCACGTCCCAGATGGCTCGTTTCACCTCCTGGGGGTATCTTCGATGGGGAGGTTCTCCGGAGATTATGCGGCTGGTAACTGCAAGCCCGGCATCATTTACATCTCCAATAAGTACCACCGGTTCGGTTCTTTCCTGAAGCGACTCCATCAGCAGGTGCCGCAGCCCTGCGGCTTCCATCGCCCGGCGGATTAGTGCTCTTGCCTGTCCTTTGGCCAGGTCAACGGGATTCTCCCGACTTTCTCCTTCGGCTAAAACGGGGCGCTTGGATTTGAGGTGAACCACAAATACCGTCATAGTTAGCTGAGGATTTACCCGAACCTTTACTTTAAGCACCGGACGGGAAAAAGTATGAATCGGAATACCAACTCCTTCGATGTCAAGGGACAGCGGAATCGCTTCGATTACCTCACGAGAGAGAATTTCAAACCGGGTGGCAAATCCCACGCGGGGCAGTTCTCCGTCAGGGGCAGCAACTGTGTAGGCGGCGTTTCGAAGATAAGTACTTTTATTTAAGGCATCCTCCAATGCCTCGGGATGAAAGACCTCCTGAAACCCTATTATGTCGGGTCGCATTTTATCTATCTGGCCCGCAATCCATTCGATTTTTTGCGCATATTCTCCTTGTGAATATCGCCGGTTGCCGTAATAGGTTCTTTCGGGCAAAACCAGGTTAAACAAATTAAAAGTTCCGATCCTGAATGTTCTTTCCGGCATGAGTTTAGGCTAAAAGTGAATTTATGCAGACAATTTACCAATTTTGCAATTCTATCACAGGACAAGGGAAAAGTTTGGTTTCAGAATCACCGCGAATGTGTACATTTGCCCATTGTTGTACATTAGCTATGTTGATAGAATTATGAAGCCTTTTTTTGTTTTTGTAATCGTAGCCTTAGGGCTGTTTTTTCCGGTTGTGTCTTTCGCGCAGGAGGAAGAACCCGAGATGAATGCGTTTATATTTGTGAATGAGGAACCTTCACCGTTGAATCTGAATGAAATTCGAAAAGCAATTGGTTATCCTCAGGAGGCAATTAGCCAGAATATTGAAGGTACGGTCATCCTCCGTGTTCTTATTGATAAAGAGGGAAATTACCGGAAACATGCCGTGGTTAAAGAAGTACATCCGCTGTTGGTTGCCGCCGTTGAGCCTGTTATTTCTCAACTCAAATTCAGCCCTGCAAAAGTAGATGCAAACCCGGTTATGTACTGGATGAATATTCCTTTTCCCTTCAAATTAGTGGATGGTGAAACAGAGCAACTAAAAGCACAAATAACAAAACTTACCGACGAACTGTCGGGGAAAGGCGCAACCTATAAAACCTGGCATGAACGCGGTATCCTTCGGTCTCGGATCAGCGAATACGATGATGCTATCTCCGATTTTGGACAGAGTATTCAACTGAATCCCCGCAAAAACAAAAAGAAGGCTGAAAAAAACACCTACGATTATCTCTTTTATTCGCATTATGGCAGGGCTACGGTCTATTTTGTGAAGCAACAATTTACGGAAGCGATTACAGATTTTACCACAGCACTGGATTTTGCAAGTTCCATGATAATTGAAGACACCGCTATTCAAAAAATGATTCCCACCGTGTATTTGGAGCGAGGTTATACCTATCTTCAAATGGAAAATTATGATCAGGCCCTCGTGGATTTTCAATGGGTGCTGGACAACTCTGCGGACAAAGACCAGAAATGTTCGGTCTATGAACTCATGGCAGATGCGGCCGTAGCCAAAGATGATTACCCCGCTTTGATAAAAATATATAGTGGAATGATCGAATGCCACCCGGAAGATTATATCAATTATTTCAGTCGGGGATATTATAAAGAGCTTGCCAACGACAATGAGGGCGCAATTCGCGACTTTTCCGTCGTAGTTGAAAACACAAATAATATCAATGTCGAAATGGCCGCTCTAAATCTCATTGCATGGGCTTCGATGAAGCAGCAAAACTACGACCAGGCTGCAAACGCACTTCAAAAAGCCCTGGCGATCAACATTTTGAACCCCGATTCTTATTTTTATCTGGGCAAATTGTCAGGACTGCAAAATGATACCGAAAAAATGTGCGAAAGTTTCCGTAAAGCGCTGGTTTTTGGTATTGAAGGAACCCAAAAAGAAGAGGCTATTAAAGTAATGAACGAGTCCTGCGGCGGCTGGGAAGAGTAATCGCAGGTTTTTATGTAAGAATTACGGTTTTTCGAATTTTTCATTACAGACATTCCCGGTTAATTTGAACTTCGGTGTAGAAGGCCTTGCCTTCACCTCGCCGCCAAAATTAACGGGCAATGAGCGGACTCTTTTTTCTGATTCGGATAATCCCTTTGCTTATCGTGTTTCTTTGGACATTCACGGAAATGTCTGGCCAATGTCCAAAGATCACCTTTATCTATGCAGATGCCTGCGAGGCTCCTGACGGTAAGGGCGAGTTCTTAGTACTGGAAACTTCGGATGAAGTACTTCCGGTGGTAGATTTGAGTCTCCAGCTACCGGGGGGCCTGACCATCTGCGACGGTTGTTCAAATTCATGGTTTACGGCAGATGTCTCAAACCTCAATTCGCTTGCCGGGTGTGGTACGCTGTTTATTGGTGTAGGACCGGGTGATATCATTCCCGCTAATGCAATAACGGTTATTTTCACCAATCGGAATTTTAAGGATGATGTGGACTGGTCAAATTTCTGTGGAACGGGGCCAATCTATGTACTCACCATTAACAAAGTCAATAACAATAACAAATATCCTCACAATGACGGGAGTTGTGCCGGTACTACTTATGTGTCGGCGGAATATTCCGGCTTATCGGACTGCAGCTCTTATACGGTTTCCTATGAACCCTGCTCAATGGCATTAGAAAACCCGGCAGGCTCAGGGGGAGGACCTGCACTTATCTTTGATGAAAACGGCGCAGTTATTTATACCGATGTGGGTTGTGATAATTTTATTTTTGATGCCACGACGCTTCCAATACAACAGGTTGCGGGAAAAAATACCCCACCCTCAGTCTCCAACTATGTTTTTCTAAATGGTGACCAACATCTTGTAATCCTTCGAAAATTCTTTTCAACAGAATCTATTTCGCTGAAAATTTTGGATATTAAAGGGCAAACACTCCTGAAAACACAGGCTCATGTCCACAACGGGATGGCCTCCATCCCACTAGATAGCATTCCTCCGGGTATATTTATTACTCTTATTTCCGATAAATATGGTATTTTTACTATTCATAAATTCGTGAAATTACCCGAATAAATTTACCCCATGATCCCTTTCTTCTGTTTTCCTCTCCGTCGGATAGTCTTTTTCCCGCTGGGGATAATGGCTATTTTTTTGAGCTGTAACCCCTCTGGGGAATCCGCTGCCGAAAACCAAAAAGCTGTGCCGGGAACCTATGCGTATGACGCAGAATTTTTGAAAAAATATCAAGATGTAGTAGAGCTATCGGATGGCAATACTTTCGTGCTTATCAGCACCGATTTTCAGGGAAGGGTAATGACCAGTTCGGCTACCGGGCGAGAGGGATTTAGCTTTGGCTGGATAAATTACGATCTGATTGCCTCTCCCGAAAAAGAAACACATATGAATGCTTTCGGCGGAGAAGACCGCTTTTGGCTTGGGCCGGAAGGTGGACAGTTTTCAATTTACTTTTCACCGGGTAAAACTTTTGAATTCGAGAATTGGTACGTACCTAAAAGCATTGACCTTGAACCTTTTTTGCGAGTATCAAATACATCATCGGAAGCTGTCTTTGAAAAAGATATTCATCTGGTAAACTATTCAGATAAAACTTTCGATCTTAAAGTTTTGCGAAAAATAAAACTGATAGACGAAACAGACGCGCGGGAAAGACTAGATATTGAGTCGCTGAAAGGGATTGATTTTGTGGCATTCGAATCGGAAAATCAGATCACCAATACCGGCCAAAATGCCTGGACACGGGAGTCGGGTGCCCTTTCGATATGGATTCTCGGTATGCTGAAACCTTCCCCTGCGACAACAATCGTAATCCCCTATAAAAGACAAGATCTGGACAAAATCAGTCAGGTGGTCAATGATACATATTTTGGAAAAGTACCTCCGGAGCGACTTGTGATAGGAGACAGCGTCATCTTTTTCCGGGCGGACGGCAATTACCGAAGCAAAATCGGGCTTTCTCCGCAACACCATACACCTTATGCCGGAAGTTATGACGCAAAGGAGCGCGTACTTACTGTCGTGTTTTATTCGGCTCCTAAAGGCGTCTTCGATTATGTCAATTCGATGTGGGAACTTCAGGAAAGCCCTTTCTCCGGGGATGTAATTAATGCTTACAACGACGGCCCTTTGGAGGGCGGCGGTCAGTTGGGACCTTTTTATGAAATAGAAACCTCCTCTCCGGCTGCATTTCTACAGCCGGGACAGACAATGATTCATACTCATGCTACCTTTCATTTTACGGGAGAGGAGTCTGTATTAAGCCAAATATCGGAAAAAGTGCTGGGTGTCAGTATTTCGGAAATCAAAAATGCCTTACCGAACTAAAACTGAAAATTTTAACCCGGCAAAAAAGTTTCTAGGCAATGCCGGGTAATAATACCGAGGTTGGTTTGCGCCCACGCCGGTAGCATTAACAAGGATCATGCCTGCATAGTGCTCATTAAGGGCATTGGCGATTCCGGCATAAAGGTCAAATTCAATTATGCGAAATATCCTCCGCTGAAACCCCAGTTTCAGATTCAATACCTGATAAGAATCGGTGTATAATGTATTGTCGTCGCGCATGGGCATGGCATCTACAAAAAGGTAATTAGCATTTCCATAAAATCCCCATCTGGTCGAAAAATCAATACCGGCATTAAGAACCTGGGGCGGGGTTCCGGTAAGAACATTTCCTGAGTAGTCGGCCTCTCCATCCATAAATTCCTCAAAACGGTAGCGCGTAAGGGTATAAGAAGTGAAAACCTCCAGGTTAAAATCTCCGGAATTTATCAGTTCATATTGCAGGGCAAGTTCGAGACCATTGTGATCGGTTTTCCCGGCATTTACTCCCACAAATTCATCGTTACCGGTGCGTCGTGCTACAAGCAGGTTGCGAATTTGCATACTGTAAATAGAAAGATCGTAAAAGAGTTTTTCGCCTAAAATCCGCCCTCTGCTGCCAAGTTCAAAATTCCAGCCCGTTTCCGGCTGAATATCGGGGTTTATCTGCCCGGCAGGCGTCAGCGTTTCTGCCAGGGAGGGAGGGGAAAAACCGTGGCTAACACTCAGGTGGAGGGCGATTTGGGGATTTATCCGGTGGTTAAGACTGAGCCGGGGAGAAAGGGTAGGGGTAAAGGTGTATTCACCCGACTGATCCACACTATCGGGGGTAAACCGGTCACTCAGCAGGTAGCTTGTGTGATTGAAATTTGCACCAACCGTAAAGAGTGTTTTTTCGGTTAATTCCCATTCCGTCTGAGCAAAAATATTGTAATAGGTACGCCTTTCATTGTTATTGCTCAGGATTTCTCCGAGTCCGCCCAAACCACCAATATTGGTGTAGGTTTGCCAGTCGTAGGTTTCGGAAAAATACTCCCCACCAACCTGTATTTTAAAAGGAATAATGCCTGCATCCCCGGCCAAAACCAGGCGGTTACGAAGCCCGAAAGACTGGTTTTGTTCACTGAGGATATTAAAAGGCCGAGGTTCCCAGGAATTTCGGAAACTGCCAAATAAGCTGAAAGTATGATTGACTTGGGAGTTGAATGTATGAATATGAGAAATACCGGCGAAAGCTTTATCATAATCCTCAAACCCTTGTGTTTTTTTCCAGGTAAATGCTGCCGCTTGCGGATTATCCACAAAAGTAGTACTGTCAATAGAACTGGGGATAAAAGATTTCATGGAAATCAGGCTGGCCAAAACCGAAACCATGTCCTTTTCACTGCCATAACTTTGCCCCATAAGGGTAACCGATCTTCGATCCACTTGATTATTTTCCCGATAACCGTCGCTGTGGGTATTGTTGAAATTGATGAGCAGGCTTCCCTGGTCACCGCTTTGTTCCCAGGTCGAAACATTTCGCAGCAATCCGAAGGAGCCCAGGGTTGTCTCCGTGGTGAATTTCATTTGTCGGTAATCGGGTTTCCCGGTACTTAGATTAATCGTCCCGCCCAATCCCGCGCCATAAATGCTTGAAGCCGGGCCTTTGAGTACTTCTACGCGGTTGATGAGACTCAAATCTATATCTTCAATTGTTGTTTCACCGTCTCCTCCGGTGAGGGGAATTTCATTGAGGTATGCGCGGATTTTATTCGTACCAAACAAACTTCGCGACCCAATTCCCCGGATCGTGATACGATTGGTATTAAGGGTTCCATTTTGCATAAAAACCCCCGGAATACGATTCAGTGCCGGGGTAATAATTACCGGAACATCCCGGTGTAATTCTTTTTCCCCCAATACAGCAATACTGCCGCTTTGCTCAAGCAACTTTCGACCCGAGAAAAAAGCCGACAAAACCACTTCGTCCATGTCTCCAATACTTGCCGTAAGGGGAACCCCGATAAAAATATCCGACTCAGCCACGGAAATGGTATCTGTTTGGTATCCTTTTAGTGAAACAATCAACTGGGAAGGTTGCGATTGAAGTTGTAAATTAAAACCTCCATCCCCGCTGGAAAAAACAAGTGTTGGGGTATTGATTTCGCGGATAGAAACCCCGCTCAATGCCTGTTGATGAGAGGCATCGAAAACGCGACCACTAAGCGGCTTTTGCGCATAAACCGCAGGTAGCAGCAGTAAGAGGCCGAATAAAAGAAAGTAAAAGCGGATCATAAGCTAGTATTTATTTAAGGTAAATCAGAGGAAAAACAAAAATAACGCAAAAAAGAATTCCTTCACACTATAGAAAATTTCCATTAATTTGTAGTTACTCAACTATCAACCTCAATAATTACTTATGTATCAGGCTTCCGGTTCCCGTTATGATTCCATGACTTACAATCGTTGCGGTCAAAGCGGTCTTATTATTCCGGCTATATCGCTGGGTTTGTGGCACAATTTCGGTGGAGTGGACGTTTATTCGGATTTCCGCAAGATTCTGCACCGGGCATTTGACGAAGGTATTCTTCACTTTGATCTTGCAAATAACTATGGCCCTCCTCCCGGCTCTGCCGAAGAAAATTTTGGACGAATACTCGCCGCTGATTTTGCTTCGTATCGCGACGAAATGATCATTTCTTCCAAAGCCGGTTATCGCATGTGGCCGGGTCCTTACGGCGAATGGGGATCCCGAAAATATCTGATTGCCTCTTTGGATCAAAGTCTTAAGCGAATGGGCCTTGATTATGTGGATATTTTTTACTCTCATCGTCCGGATCCTCATACCTCTCTGGAAGAAACCATGGGTGCGCTGGATCATATCGTGCGTCAGGGGAAAGCTATTTACGTCGGGTTGTCCAATTATACTGCTGAACAAACCCTTGAAGCCGCCCGAATCCTTCGCGAATTGGGAACTCCCTGTGTCATTCATCAGCCTAAATACTCCATGTTTGAACGATGGATCGAGAATGGGCTTACCGATGTGTTAAGAGAAGAAAAAATAGGCTGTATCGTTTTTTCCCCCCTTGCACAAGGGCTACTGACCAATAAATATCTTAAAGGAATTCCCGAAGGTTCGCGTGCTGCCCGCCCCGAAGGCTTTCTTCAGCAACATGAAGTTACTCCTTCACGTATCAGGTGTGTGCAGAAGCTAAGCGAACTGGCTGCCGGGCGGGGACAAAGCCTCGCACAAATGGCACTGATGTGGGCGAAGCGATTACCGGAAATAACCTCGGTACTGATTGGGGTAAGTTCAGAAAAACAACTGGAAGACAATCTGGCCGCATTAAAAAACCAACATTTCTCTGCCGACGAACAGGCTGAGATCGAACGGATTCTGCAAGAAGTTTAACATTTATATTCAACCATGACAAAAAGAAACTTGTCTAACAAAAAGGCACAAAACAAACGAAAGCTCAAAACAAAAAACCCTCACGATCAAAAAGGTAACCGAAAAGAACAACTTTGGAAAAGAACCATTCTCACTTTTCTTAAGCACAACTCTGGACAAACCTTTACTGTCAAACAAATCGCTGCTGAAACAGGGCTTTACAACGAAATTCCCAATACAAAAATCCAGCATTTAGCAGACCTTCTTTTGGAAGAAGGACAGGCGGAGTGCCTCGAAAAAGGCCAATATCGCTACCTTTCTATGCCCGAATCGGCCACCGGGACGCTTGAAGTTACTCGTAGCGGGGTGGGCTTTTTGCTGGTAGAAAACGGTGCGGATATTTTCATCAACGCCACAGGCATGGGCAAAGCCATGAACGGAGATATCGTCAAAGTACGACTACTCAAACGCCGGAAGAAAAACGGACGCATGGAAGCCGAGGTAACCGAAGTACTGCACCGTGCCCGTACCGAATTCGTGGGTACGGTGGAAGAAGGTCTGCCCGGAAGGTTTTTTCTGCTACCCGATGACCGCCGCATTAATTTTGACTTTTATATTCCTAATGACCGCCTCAATGGTGCAAAAGAAGGACAAAAGGTTTGGACCCGTCTCTTAAACTGGGAAAAACGTTCACCCGAAGTAGAAGTATTATCCATTTTGGGTGAAGCCGGTGAGCATAATACCGAGATGCACGCCATTCTACTTCAATACGGATTCGATCCCAATTTCCCGCCTCAAGTAGAACTTGAAGCCGAAAAAATACCGGAACTAATTCCTACCAAAGAAATCGAAGCCCGGCGCGACTTTCGCGGTGTCACCACTTTTACCATTGACCCAATTGACGCGAAGGATTTTGATGATGCTCTTTCCTTAAAAATACTGGAAAACGGAAATTATGAGGTGGGGGTGCATATTGCAGATGTTTCTTACTATGTCCGTCGCGGCAGCGAAATAGACCGTGAAGGATTTCGTCGAGCCACCTCGGTTTACCTTGTGGATCGCACTGTACCTATGCTGCCGGAAAAACTCTCCAATCTTGTATGCAGCCTCCGGCCTAATGAAGATAAATTGACGTATTCCGCTGTTTTTGAACTCGATAGCGAGGCCCGGATACATAATCAATGGATCGGACGTACCGTTATCCATTCCGATTACCGCTTTCATTATGAGGAAGCTCAGGATGTATTAGATGGGAAAAAAGAAGGCCCTTACCGGGAAGAATTACATATTCTCGATTCACTGGCAAAAAAACTCCGGGTCAAAAGAATGGGCGCGGGAAGTATCGAGTTTGAATCCGTTGAGGTTAAATTTAAACTCGACGAAAACGGCCATCCTCTCGGTGTGATACGAAAAGAGATGAAGGATTCTAACCGGTTGATCGAAGATTTTATGCTCCTCGCCAATCGTCGGGTGGCAGAATATCTTTATACTATCTTCGATAACCCACCCCTTCCTTCGGTCTATCGAATCCATGACAAACCCGATCCCGAAAAACTATCAACTTTAGCTCGTTTTGTAACCCATTTCGGTTACGAGGTTAATTTTGAGGAAAATAAAGGAACTTCCGAAAAACTTAATCGCCTATTGGCATCGGTGCAAAACACCCCCGAAAAAAATGTCATCGAAACCATTGCCATCCGTTCGATGGCAAAAGCTGTTTATTCCACAAAGAACATTGGACATTTTGGCTTGGGATTCAACTTTTACACTCACTTTACCAGCCCGATTCGTCGGTATCCCGATTTAATGGTCCATCGTTTACTGACTCTTTATGGCAATAAAGAATACCGGCAGGACCCTATTGTCATGGAGCAGGAGTTGAAACATTGTTCTACCCAAGAAAAAACCGCAGCCGAAGCAGAACGGGCTTCCATTAAATATAAACAGGTAGAATTCCTTGAAGACAAAATCGGACAACAGTTTGACGGCGTCATTTCCGGAGTAATTGAATCCGGGATTTTTGTCGAACTGTCCGAAAATATGTGTGAGGGATTTGTTCCTGCCCGGACGATGGAAAATGACTACTACGTTTTTGATGAAGAAAACTATTGCCTTCGCGGAAAAACCACGGGAGAAGTTTTCCGATTAGGCGATTCCATACGGGTAGAAATCGCGGGTACCGATTTAAAAAGACGCTCGGTGGACATGATTCTTATTGAAAAAAACGAACTCTCCTAAGATTTTTTTAACTCAAAAACATCCGTCAGGATGTCAGATATACCTTATCTAATGCGCCACAATGGCGCATTTTTTATAGTGGAAAATGATTTGCTAGGCTTTTATAAACAAACATCACAGGTAATACAATACAAAAATGAACTTTAATAACTATACTTTAAAAGCTCAGGAGGCCATTCAGCGGGCCAGTGAATGGGCGAAAGATTCTCGTCGTCAGGCTATTGAAACGGGCCATCTTTTGAAAGCATTACTTCAATTGGAAGAAAGCATTGTACCTTTTATGCTTCGGAAGATTGGGGTAAATATAGATTTCCTCGATCAAAAAATGGACGAACTTCTCGAAGGTTATCCCAAAGTGGAAGGTGCTACCGGAGGCAGCTATTTATCCAATGACCTTCATGCTACCCTGGAAACGGCCAACAAAGAAGCGGGTCGCTTGCAGGATGAATTTATTACCCTGGAACATTTGCTCCTTGCTCTGGTTAAATCTAAAAACGGTGTCGCCAAATTGCTCAAAGAACAAGGCGTTACCGAAAAAAACCTCAACCTGATCATCGAGGAAATGCGGGGAGGAAATCGGGTTACCGATCAAAATGCCGAAGCTAAATACAATGCCCTTCAGAAGTACGCACGAAATCTGAACGAAATGGCCCGCAAAGGCAAACTTGACCCGGTCATTGGGCGGGAAGATGAAATTCGGAGGGTAATTCATATTCTATCCCGCCGTACCAAAAACAATCCGATCCTCGTCGGTGAACCCGGCGTAGGCAAAACAGCAATTGCCGAAGGGCTTGCACATCGGATTATACAGGGAGATGTGCCTGAAAACTTAAAATCCAAAACCCTGTTTTCCCTCGATATGGGTTCGTTGATTGCCGGAGCGAAATTTCGCGGAGAGTTTGAGGAAAGATTGAAGGCTGTGATAAAAGAAGTCATTTCTGCTGAGGGAACAATTATTTTGTTTATAGACGAAATCCATACCCTGGTAGGAGCCGGTAAGACTGATGGTGCAATGGATGCCGCCAATATCCTTAAACCCGCGCTGGCACGCGGCGAACTTCGCGCCATCGGTGCTACAACCCTGGACGAATACCAAAAATACATTGAAAAGGACAAGGCGCTTGAGCGGCGATTTCAGTCAGTCATCATTGCCGAACCCAATGTGGAGGATACCGTTTCTATCCTTCGGGGATTAAAAGAGCGATACGAAATCCATCACGGTGTCAGGATTACCGATGCCGCAATCGTCGCCGCCGCCGAATTATCCAACCGTTATATATCGGACCGGTTTTTACCCGATAAAGCCATTGACCTTATTGATGAGTCTGCGGCAAAACTTCGGCTGGAAATGGATTCCATGCCCGAAGAACTCGATGAAATCGAACGCAAAATCCGACACATGGAAATCGAACGCGAAGCATTAAAACGCGAAAAAGAACCGAAAAAACTCGGCGAAATCGAAGAACAACTGGCCAACCTGGAGGTAGATCGTACCCGACTTCGCTCCCATTGGGAAACCGAAAAGGACATTATCCAGGAAATACGGAAATCAAAAGCCTCGGTGGAGTCTCTGAAAATAGAAGCAGAAGAAGCCGAAAGACGAGCCGACTTCGGCAAAGTTGCCGAAATCCGTTATGGCGCCATTGTCGAGATGGAAAAGAAGATCGAACGACTAAACCATCAACTGATTGATTATCAGTCGGATTTGCGGATGCTTAAAGAAGAAGTTGAGGCCGAAGACATCGCCGAAATTGTTGCCCGGTGGACCGGGATACCCGTCAGTCGTATGGTGGAAAGTGAAAGACAGAAATTACTTCGTCTTGAAGAAGAACTTCATCGGCGAGTGGTGGGACAGGAAGAGGCCATCGAAGCAGTTTCCGATGCCATCCGCCGAAGCCGTGCCGGCTTGCAGGATCCCAACCGTCCGATTGGGTCGTTTATTTTCCTGGGTTCTACCGGTGTGGGGAAAACCGAACTGGCCAAAGCACTGGCAGAATTCCTGTTTGACGATGACAAGGCCATGATAAGGATTGACATGTCCGAGTACCAGGAAAAACATTCGGTTAGCCGCCTCGTGGGAGCGCCTCCCGGATACGTAGGCTACGAAGAAGGCGGGCAACTTACCGAGGCCGTAAGGCGCAAACCCTATTCCGTAATACTGCTTGATGAAATTGAAAAAGCCCATCCGGACGTGTTTAATATTCTGCTCCAGGTTTTAGATGATGGACGCCTGACCGACAATAAAGGCCGGGTGGTGAATTTCAAAAATACCATCATCATCATGACTTCCAATATGGGCGCACATTATATTCAGGAAAAATTTGAAGAGCTTAGCGACTCAAACAAAGATGCCCTGATGGTGATCATCAAAGAGCAGGTATTGGATTTGCTGAAAAAACATTTGCGACCCGAATTCCTAAACCGGATTGATGAAGCCATTGTCTTCTCACCGTTGAGTGAAACAGACATGAAAGAGATCGTGAAAATGCAGGTAAACCATTTATGCATAAAATTGGCAGAAATGGGAGTCCGGATTCACTTTGAAGAGCCTGCATTAGACCTGATTGCCAGCTTGGGATACGATCCTCAATTTGGTGCCCGACCGGTAAAGCGCTTGATTCAAAAGGAAGTGGTAAATACACTTTCCAAAGAGATTCTCGCAGGAACGATTTCGCGGGACAATGTGATCAATGTTGTGCTCCGCAATGGAATGATCCGTTTTGATCAAAGTCGGAAAAAAGAGCCGGCAGATGAGTGATAACTTTTTTGCAATTCTTAACATAAAATTTTCGAAGTTCGGACAACACATCTGAAAATAAATTCGTATTTTTATTAGGAATAGCTAATCATATCCATCTATGCCTGAAAGAAGAAGACGATTCTGGATTATGCTCACTGTCATTGCGATTGTTTTTTCAACTGCGCGATGGCTGGAATCAAAAAATAATGACCATTCCCGCAAAAATTACCGGCATGAGTTTTCGGACCATTCGAGAAAAAAGTCGTGCAATGCAAGGGCTCAGAAGCGACACTGTCAGGTTAAAGATAGTCATCGCACCCCGGCCATTGATGATTTCGTGTTTGTGCATAAAGAACCGGTAGCTATTAATTATACCGAGGTGAGAGATAACATGGTTTACTCTTCGGCTGCCCGTGAAGCAGGCATGGAGGGATCTGTCATTGTAAGAGTTTTGGTGGATGAACATGGAAACTACCAAAACCATAAAATTATTTCACAAACACACCCTTTTTTAGGGCGCAATTGTGATAGTTATGTAAATAATTTGTATTTTACCCCTGCTGTGCGTGATGGTAAACCGGTTAAGTTTTGGGTAAATATCCCCTTTCACTTTCACGATTAATCACACGGATACCTCATCCGGTTAAAGATACTTTTTGTTTTCATTTGATTCCCCCTGAATAGTGCCTACTATTCAGGGGTTTTTTGTAACTTTACCTGCAAAATCTGTTACAGGCAAAACTCCTTACCGTGAAACAATTCCTTATGCTGATGATCAGAAAAACATTCCCACAGGTTTCTCTGGTATTCCTGTTGGTTGTTATAGGCCAAACCCACCTTTGGGCACAATGCGTCACCGCCTATCCCTATTTACAAAATTTCGACAGTGGCGCGGCAGGTTGGACCGCCTCTGTAACCGGTATTACCGGTTGGACATTGGGCACACCTGCCAAATCGGTTATTAATTCCGCTTCTTCCGCGCCTAATTCATGGATCACTGGCGGCTTGAATATCCCTTATACTGCCAACAATAGTTCCTGGGTCAATAGCCCCTGTTTTGACTTCTCTTCTCTTTCCAATCCCGCTATTTCCATGCGCGTATGGTGGGAAAGCGAATTCAGTTGGGACGGAGCCGCGCTTCTTTCCTCCATTGATGGCGGGCTTTCCTGGCAGGTGGTAGGAGGTTTGCTTGATCCGGTCAACTGGTACACCGACAACTCGGTCAATGGCGGCCAAACCGGCGGCCCCTGTGGGCAGCTAATGGGTTGGACCGGGCGTGCAGCCACTAATACCGGATCGCAGATGTGGGTAACGGCTCAGCATAAACTTGACGGACTCGCCGGCCAGTCGAATGTTCGTTTTCGCATTTGTTTTGCCTCTGATTTTTCCAACAATTACGACGGCTTTGCCTTTGATGATATCATCATCGCCGATTTGCCGGCGGTCAACCTCGGGCCGGATACCGTGATTTGTATCACCGATACCCTTATTCTGGATGCTTGTGTGCCTTCTGCGCTTGAGTACCAGTGGACATCCAGTGTGGCAGATACCTTTTGCACCAAAACAGTATTAAACTCCGGGTTTTATATTGTCATTGTGAAAGACACGCTGGGCTTTATCGTGAGAGATACCATTCAGATTTCTGTATCTCCTACCAATGTCCAACTTCCTCCTGCTCAGTTGATCTGTCCGGGAGATACGGTAACCCTAAATGCCTCGAACCCCTGGGCTAATCACCTTTGGTTGCCCGGAAACGTACAAAGCCAAACGCTTGATGTTTTTCAGACCGGAATATACACGGTTGTAGTCTCCGATTCCTTTGGCTGTGTGAGTATTGACTCGGTGGCCATTACCGTTGATTTCGTTCCGGATGTGGACCTCGGGTCTGATACGACGATTTGTATCGGTGAATCCATTGTGCTGGATGCCGGTACGGCTAATCCGGGAACTACTTATTTGTGGAACTTCGGAAGTGCTTCCAGTCAGACCATCATCGTAACGGCTCCGGGAACGTATATCGTAACGGTTACTACTGCGGCACAGTGTTTTACCTCTGACACGATGAACCTTAGCATCCAGTTGTCACCGGTCGTAAATCTGGGGCCGGATCGTATCGAATGTGGAGAGTTTTCGCTTAATGCCAACAATGCCGGATCATCGTTTCTCTGGTCAACCGCCCAAACCAGTCAAACGATAACGAGTACCAATCCGGGGCAATATTGGGTGCAGGTTACAAATGTTTTTGGTTGTGCTAATTCCGATACGGTCAATATTACGAAAGGAACCATACCCACCGTGGATCTCGGCCCTGACCTGGTAGTCTGCAATAACCAAACGGTGACCATAAACGCCGGAAACCCCGGGAGCCAGTACCTCTGGTCCACCTCTTCAACCGCGCAATCCATTACCGTAGGTACTCCCGGAGAGTACTCTGTACAGGTTACCAATGCCGATGACTGTACAGCCTCGGATACCATCAAAGTAGTACTTTCTCCTCTTACGGTTGAACTTGGCCCGAACTTCACCATCTGTAATGGCGATTCAACCCTGCTTAATGCAGGCAATACCGGGGATACTTATATGTGGTCCACGGGTGCTACGACACCGACGATATACATAACATCGGGGGGCACTTACGCCGTAACGGTGATGGACACCGCCGGATGTGTGGCACAGGATGCGATTATTATTTCTGCCCAGGCAAATTTTGTGGCAAATTTTGATATTACTCCCGATACTTCGGTTTTATACCAGGTGATGCAGTTTTCGGACTTGAGCGGCGGTAATCCCACCTCGTGGCTTTGGGATTTTGGAGACGGGCTTACCTCTACTCAGAAGAACCCTACCCATGCGTACCAGTCAATAGATACTTTTACGATCTGTCTGACCGTAAGCGACGGAATCTGTACCAATACAGTATGCCAGAAGCTTTTTGTGGATATTTTTGCCGGACTCGAAGAAGAACTGGGCCTCGATCTGAATGTTTATCCTAACCCTAACGACGGGCAGTTTTCGGTGGATATTTCCCTTGAAAATGCAGGAGAGGTAGGATTGGAAGTATTTGACCTTTCAGGAAGAATACTCTATCATAAACCTTTGGGATATGTTTATACTCATTCGGAGAATATTCAGTTGAACAACGTTGCTGCGGGGCTTTATCTGCTGAAGGTTTCTGTGGAAAATGTTGAGGTTTACCGCAAGATAATGGTGCGATAATAAACGGAAACTTTTATATATTTGCCCGCCCCCGCAAATAGTGAGTCCATGCAGAATGAAGTACATGTGTTTGCCCCGGCAAGTGTGGCAAATGTAGCTTGTGGTTTTGACACTCTCGGCTTTGCGATTCAAAGACCCGGGGATGAGGTGATCGCCCGTTTTTCTTCCAAACCCGGGCTGAGCATCAGCCGGATTGTGGGGGATGAGGGAAAATTATCACTTGATCCCGCCCGCAATACTGCGGGCGTTGCGGCTTTATCGCTCTTAAACCGTCTTGGAGAATACCCCGGGATTGAATTGGAAATTCATAAGGGCATTGCCATCGGCAGTGGTTTAGGCTCCAGCGCATGCAGTGCCGTCGCGGGAGCATTGGCCGTAAATGAATTGCTGGATCGGCCTTTTGATAAAAAAGAACTCCTCCCTTTTGCGCTTGACGGAGAGGCACTCGCCAGCGGTGGTGCCATTCACGCCGACAATGTAGGCCCGTGCCTTCTCGGCGGAATTGTGCTCGTCCGAAGCAATCGGGACATGGACACCGTCAATATTCCGGTTCCGAAAAACTTGTATGCGGCGGTAGTTCTTCCCGAAATGGAAATCCTGACGGTGGTTGCCCGAAACATTCTCCGAAAAGAAATCCCCCTTAGTGATGCTATCACCCAATGGGGCAACCTCGGTGGCATTATTGCCGGTTTTACCATGTCTGACTATTCGCTCATTGGCCGCTCGCTGAATGATGTTATCGCCGAACCTTATCGCTCCGCTTTGATCCCTGGATTTTACGAAGTCAAAAATGCAGCATTGGAAGCAGGAGCATTGGGGTGCAGTATTTCCGGGGCAGGGCCTTCGGTATTTGCGCTTTGTGAGGGGGATGTTACTGCTTTTCGGGTGGGAATTGCTATGCAAAATGCCTTCACCCAGGCAGGAATTCCCAGCGAACGTTTTATCTCGACCATCAATACCCTCGGTGCAGAAAGAATCCGCTGATCGTAAGGCGCAAAAAATCAGAGATTATGTATTTATACAGTACGAATAACCCGCAGCTACGGGCTTCGCTGAAAGAAGCCGTTTTGAAGGGATTACCACAGGACAAAGGCTTGTATATGCCGGGAAATATACCGGTACTCCCCGCGGAGATCTTGCAAAATCTGGATCAACTTTCTTTCCCGGAAATTGCCTTCGCCATTTGCCGCAATATCTTTGGCAATGAAATTCCGGATAATGACCTCGAAAAAATCATCAGCCATACCCTCACTTTTGATGCGCCGCTCGTTTCCCTGACAGAAAATACGGGGGTACTGGAACTCTATCACGGCCCTTCTCTTGCGTTTAAAGATTTTGGAGCAAGGTTTATGTCGCAGTTGATTTCCTGGTTTGGGCAAAAGGATAAAAAAGAAACTACCATTCTGGTGGCAACTTCGGGAGATACGGGAGGAGCTGTTGCGTACGGTTTTTACAAAACGCCCGGAGTAAGGGTAATTATTCTGTATCCTTCGGGAAAAGTGAGCGATTTACAGGAAAAACAGCTTACTACACTGGGGGAAAATATCACGGCGCTCGAAGTGGAGGGCAATTTTGACGACTGCCAGGCCATGGTCAAACAAGCATTTCTCGATCCCGCATTACAAACCACCCTTAACCTCAGTTCTGCCAACTCCATCAATATCGCCCGGCTGATTCCTCAGTGTTTTTATTATTTTCGCGCCTGGCAACAGATTCCTACAGACCGAAGAGAGAAAGTGGTTTTTTCCGTTCCCAGTGGAAATTTTGGCAATCTTACGGCCGGACTGATGGCCCAAAAGATGGGGCTTCCCGTTTTTAAGTTTATTGCCGCGACCAATATTAATGCAATCGTGCCGCACTACCTCCGCACGGGAGAGTTTGTTCCCGCACCCGGCAAACCCACCCTTTCCAATGCGATGGATGTCGGAAATCCCAGCAATTTTGCCCGGATGAAGGATTTGTTAGGTTCCGATCGGGCTGCGATGTCGGGAGCGATTGAGGGATATTCATTTACCGATGAAGAAACCCGCAGTGCCATGAAAGAAATTTACCGCAGATACCATTATGTGATGGATCCGCACGGTGCTGTGGGCTGGCGGGCTTTGGATCATTTTCTCAATGATTTTCCCGAATGTTACGGGGTAGTTTTGGAAACCGCGCACCCCGCCAAATTTCTGGATGTGGTAAACCCCGTATTGGGCATCGAAGTGACCATACCTGAACGGCTGGCCGTTTTGGCAGACCGGGAAAAACAATCCCTTAAAATCGGAAATCAGTACGAAGACCTGCGAGAAATCCTGCAAAACTCCCGTTAGGCTATTGATTATCGCTGTATTTTTTAATAAGATAGGGCATGCAACTGTATGACCGGTTCAAGAGGTCATTAGTAAAAATGTAATCCCTATGAATACTCTCCGATTTTTTATTGTAATGATCTGCCTTATACAGGCAAGTAGTTCTGCTTATTCTCAATCTTTTTACAAAAACGAACTTACGATTTCCCCCGGTATCGGAGCGATCGGCATAATCACCGCTTACAACGCAACCCCGATTGTCATCAATGCGGAATACGGCCTTACCCGTGCATTCAGCGGCGGCGGGTATCTGGGTTTCCGGTTTCTGACTGATCCTACCGAAGTTAAAAGGCCGGCTCTTCACCCGGCGGTCGGGGCACGCCTCACGGCTCATGCTTTCCCCCTTATCAATCAATTTACCGAAGCCGGGATTGATGATTCCAAAATGGATGCCTATCTGTCGTTATTGATTGGTTATGAATTTGCCGGCTCCGCCTACCCGGTCGAACGCCCGTTTATTTACCCCCGACCGGTAGTGGGCGGAAGGTATTACCTGGCTGATCCGGTGGCACTTTGGTTTGAACTGGGCCTGGGAGCCTTTTCGATTGTCAATGCCGGTGTAACTTTTCGGTTGGGTCTGTAAATAAAAAGTATGCTAAAACGATATTTTTTCTTCGCCGTTATTCTGCTTGTTTATTTTTCCTGTACACCGCCCAAAACACCGGAGGAAAACCTGCTGGAGAAAATTCTGGAAAATCGGGGCGGGGTAGTGGAGCAGGTGATGCAAAACCCAGAAAAATATCGTTTGCAGATGATTTACACGCAGGTGGATCGCGACAGCCTGAATCGTCCGCATTTTACGACTACGAGTTTTCGGGTAAATGAAAAGGAATATTTTTACCCAGCCAGCACGGTCAAACTCCCTGCGGCCATTCTTGCGCTGGAAAAACTCAACAAATTGGGAACCCCTCATCTAGACAGAAATACACCGATGTTTACCGATAGTGCTTACAGTGGGCAGAGTGCTGTGTATGCAGACTCCACCTCGGAAACAGGATTTCCTTCCGTGGGGCATTATATCCGGAAAATTTTCCTTGTCAGTGACAATGACGCCTTCAATCGGTTGTACGAATTTATCGGGCAAGGCCCTTTTAATTACGGGCTTCACACCCGAGGATTCACCGGAACCCGCATCTTGCACCGGCTGGATATTTTCCTTTCCCCCGATGAAAACCGCCATACAAATCCTGTGAACTTTGTGCATGAAGGCGAAAAAATCTACTGGCAACCATTGGTTTACAACGAAAGACCCGTACCCCTTCCCGACTCCATTTTTGTCGGAAAAGGAGATAGGATAGATGATAGCGTGCTGGTGATGAAACCCAAAGATTTTACAGGGAAAAACGCCTTTCCCCTGATGGATCAGCATCGGTTTTTGCAAGAAGTGATGTTTCCGGGATCGTTGGATGGTAAACCGAAATTTTTCCTAACCGAAGACGATTATCAGTTTTTGTACCAGGCCATGTCGGAACTTCCCGGCGAATCACAGTATCCCGCTTACGATACCACACATTATTACGACAGCTATGTAAAGTTTTTGATGTTTGGCGATTCGAAGAAAAAAATGCCCGGCAACATTCGCGTGTACAATAAAGTGGGGGCTGCCTACGGATTTTTGATAGACAACGCCTATATCGTGGACGAAGAAAAAGGGATCGAGTTTTTCCTTTCAGCGGCGATTTATGTAAATGAAGACGGCATATTCAACGACGAAATATATGAATACGATACCGTCGCATTTCCCTTTTTAGGGGAATTGGGCAGGGCGATGTATGAGTATGAGGTGGGGCGGTAGTCCAGATCTTGTTGTAGGTGTTTTTCAATCTCTTTGGGGTTGTGGGTGTGAGGATCATGGGGTTGAGATAGGAATTTTTGAGAGTCAGAGTCAACGAGAGGATGTTTTCAAAAAATGGGGATGAACCTTCCCTGTGAGTACATATCCATTGTATTGAGAAATTCAGTGCTGTGGTTTAAAAAACTAGGTCTTCTAGTCTGCTTATAGCCAATCGCTTAGCTTTTTCAAAGTTTCACTTGCCCTCTTTTTAAGGTCAACTTCATTAATGTTAAATTTATCATTCAGATCAAATAATTCATCCGGATTATACGCATCAACATCAAGAAAAAAAGTATCCAAAACTTTTGACACATTTTCATGGAATTTTCCTGACAACCAATAATTGTCTTCTCTCCTGATTTGAAGGAAAAGGTTTTCAAATAGGGCTGTTTCTATCTTCTCAGAATGAAAGAGCGAGAGAAGATAAATATATTTCTGCAAATGAATTTTGTCTAATAGATTACTTTCATTATTTACCATAAAAAGCCTTTTGTTAATATATCGTTGATTTGTGCAGGGCTAAGTTTTGCTCCGGTTATAAATTGACCAGAGCGAGTTGATACCACATTTAACCCTGTTGTAGGATTTAAATAGAATGTAACAGCATTACTAGTATTTCTATATGCGCCATGAATAACCTGAGTGCTGGTAGCATTGATATGTTGATTGATCGCAGCACTGAATTTTGCTGCGTTCGCTTTGTTGAAGTTTCCTAAGACACCAAAATCAATAGCATGTTTAAATTTTGATTGCAACTGATTGGAGGGAAAGTGCAAAATAATACTACTCGTCTTCACCGCCCCCTTCTCCACCAACCTCACAAAGAGCTTCCCACCGACGCGGATCGTTTGGACAAAAACCCACTTCCCACCCCAATATATCCATTTCCCTGCGAAAAAATAAAGCGGCATCGGAAACAAAAGCTCCTCGACCGGATAACTCGGCGTCAAAGCCCCCGATTGGGGAGCGAGGGCATTGTGTGCCCGGTTGTTCAGATCAAGGGTGCTTCCTTTTACATAAGTGTGGTTCGGGTTTTCTGCTCCGACAACCGCCAGACCGTCTTTCGTTTTGCCCCCCGCTTCCCAAGCGGACGGATCATCCACCTCGTAGATTCTACGGTCATTATCGTGTCGGTGTTCCAGCACCCTTCCCATCCGATCCACGAAAGTGGAAGTGAGTTGTTCCACCCCATTCCCATCTGGATCCACAAAGTTTACCGGATTGTTGAGTACATAGGTAAACGGTGAATGTTCGTAGTAGCTTTCCCCCAGCGCATCCACCCCCCACCACCGCCCCGCCGCCGGATCATACCACCGCGCGCCGAAGTCGTACATGCCCAAATCCAAATGGGTCTCCCATTCCTTCCCAGTGTACCGATACGGATTCCCGCCGCCGACAAAAGCCGGCCCGGATAACTCCATCCCAAACGGATAGTTGTGATGCTCTTCAATCAGCGTCGCCACCCCATTCACCATCTGAAACATCACCCGCGTGCTGCCTAAATGATCCCGTATCGCATACTCATAGTCGTAGCCCCCGTTCCCGTCGGGCACAGCCCGGCCTTCTTCGTGGTACAACGCTTCCAGCGTGCTGCCATTGTATTCGAGGGAGCCGAAGTAGTGTTTTTTGTTAGCACTTCTTTGCACAAAGGAAACTGTTTGGGGGTTTTTCAGTTTATTATAGAAGTTAAACTAAAGACTTTTGTTTTTTTGCTTTTATCGCTCAAATACCATCTCAAAAAGAGTTCCGTATCATTTATAAATAGTGAATCAATGGCAAGGGAATAGGGTCGCATGGTTCTATCAAATTCCTCACGAATGCTAATTACCTTTCCTGTTTTCGTGTTTTCTGCCGTAACTAAAACATTGGGATCGTCTCCTTGATAGATAATCAAATCGAGTGATAGGTCAAGATACATAGGGTAGTAAAAAAATTCCCCTTTATCGTTGCTATTAAAAGACATTAGATACAAATAACTACACCCCGTGCCACAACCATCTTTTATCAGGTAATAGGGGCCTTTTTTAGAACTTTCATCATAGCCAAATGGAGAATAGGGTAAGGTGTCTATTCCCGTATTCAGATATTGCCCCACTATACCCCATGAAAAAACCGTACCCCTGCCTTCATCAATTAACTCAGCCAAGACTATCGTATCTTTATTATAAAATAATGTATCTATTGTTTTAGAGCTTGTTTCTAAATGGTGTCCCCCATTCCATGACGGAGGTTGCTTGTTGTTTGGGTGATTACAACACAAAGAAGAAATCGAAAAATAGCTTATAGCGATTATGGTCGTAAGTTGCAGCATAACTATTTGTACTTATAGAACCGGAAATCCTTATTATTAACTCCTTGAACAGGAATCTTAGTCATCGAATTTGCCCAGGATGGTGTAGGTATGTACGGTGAAAAAAAGTGTGTTGCACCTTGTGTTGTATTGGAATTTTGTCGATCCACTTTAATGGCCGCTCCCATACTTTTTATAAAACCAGTAGTCCGTGTTTCATTTCGCTCACTGCCCCCTGTCCCATCGCCTCCTATATGATTTAAGGTATTAGAATACATAGGTGAACTATTGGTTACTGACTCAAATTGACCTTGTTGTGTAACCACCTCTTTATAAGTCGAAACACTTGAAAACTGAGCATTGTAATTATTGTCTTGACTGGCCGGGGTATCATCTTCTGCTCGATTTCTTATTACTTCTCCCACGGCAACCATAGCTTCCGCACTTTGTCCCCCTGCTTCGGCGAAGATGGTCCTCGCCATATGTCCGATATCACTATCAAGTGTAATCTCTGTTTCTGTTTGCTGGATTTCGGAAATTTGTACACAAGCCATTTGAAGTTTAACGGTAAGGACATCCTCCTTCACAAAAAACCTATCAGGCTGATCTGTTTTTGTTCTTTCTATAAGTTCTCCTTGCGCATTGAAAACAAAGTTATCAGGAGGTATGGGAGCACGTCCATTGGGATCAATAAAATTGATAGGATTATTAAAACTATAGGTAAATGGAGACGATTCTTTAAATTTCTCTGCCATCGCATCCACCCCCCACCACCGCGCAGCGGCGGGGTCATACCACCGCGCCCCGAAGTCATACAAACCCAAGTCTAAGTCGGTTTCCCACTCCTTCCCGGTGTAACGATACGGATTCCCACCGCCCACAAATGCCGGGCCGGATAACTCCATCCCAAACGGATAGTTGTGATGTTCTTCAATCAGCGCCGCCACTCCACCCACCATCTGAAACATGACTCTTGTACTTCCGAGGTGATCCCGGATCGCATACTCGTAGTCATACCCGCCATTTCCATCCGGCACGGCCCGGCCTTCTTCATGGTATAACGCTTCGAGCGTGCTGCCATTGTACTCAATCGGGCCGAAGTAGTACTTTTCGGTGGTGGTCCCGCCGTCCACCGCCGTTTTTTTCCACTTGCGCCCGGAGGCGTCGTAGGTGAATTCGAGGTATTTTTGGGCGCTGTAGGTGATTTTGGCAGGGAGGTTGAGGTGGTTGTAGGTGATGCCGGTGATGCCGCGGTAGCCGTCGGCAGTGAGGTTGCCGTTGTTGTCATATTCATAGCCATCCGCGCCGGAGGAGATTTTTTTGAAACCCCGGGTGAGGTCGGAGATTTCGCTGATGGCGGTGAGCTGGTTGGCGTAGTCGCCGTACACGGCTTGGGTCACGCCACTAAGGTCAGGTCTTTTCTCTATCAAAGAACGATAAGCGAGATTATAAAGATAGTGATTTTGGGGGGGAAGAAAAACAAGGTACCTCCGATCCCTTCTCAATACCGAACCAACAACCCTTTTACCGCTGATTTATTCAAAATAAGGGTTTCTCGCGTTTTCTCCGAAGGTCGGTAAACAAGCGCTTCTACGGTGAGGCTCGTTTCATCAAAATCAATCAGGTACATTTCCCGGATAAAAGTTTTTTCTTCTCCCATCGCTCCGACTTGTTCCAATGTTTGCTCCCGTAATATTCCCTGATCCGGATATAACGTCCACCTTTCCTTAAATTTTTCGACTTTCTCTCCTAAGGAAAAACTAACAGTGTCTTTTTTGAAGAGTAACCCTCTGATCTTAAGGGCCGTTAATTTTCCATCTAACGTATCCGCAGCCGACGCTTTGAAATCAATCCGGACTTCTTCCCCCAGGTATTTCGGGCTGAGCGAATCCATCGAAATATACTTAAGATCCCATCCCCCCTGTGAAAAAAGTGAGGTTATACTCATCATCCCAAACAGGAGGAATAGGGCATCTTTTCGTAGGGTACGGGTAAGGTTTTTCAGCACTTTTATTACTTTTGAAGACATCTTTTCGCCCCTCTTGTCTGCTTTTGCGTTTTTACTTACAACTTGCAGTGATGAAGAATAATTCGAATTTCAGAGCTATCCGGTTCTCGGTAGGATTGTGGTAAATAGGATTCAATCAGAGGCAGTAAATAAGGATCTTTTTCAAAAAATTGGTTGTTAAGGATAATCTCCCCGCTGTTATCAAAACATAAATCAAATTTTGTATTATCCGTCAGTTCAATTTCACAACAAACCCTCACTCCCGGCCAATGGTTTTCCGCTTTACGAAGGTTTGCGATTCGACGGACTATTTTTTTGAATAGTAAGCGGTCTTTGATTTCATACTTTAGAATCGCGTCATCCTCTATTTTTAGTTCCTCTATAGAATCAAATAGGCCAGGTTCAACCATCACCCCTTTATGGAGGGCATATACGTTAACCCGGCGGATCTTTTCCGCATCAATTTTGGGCGGAGGTTGAAAATAGGAGCAACTCATTATTCCTGTAAGAATGAAAAAGTAGCAGAGGCATGGAGGAATATAGCTTTTTTTCATTGTTTTGATCTCATAGTCATACCCGCCATTCCCATCCGGTATGGCGCGACCTTCTTCATGGTACAACGCTTCGAGGGTGCTGCCATTGTATTCGAGGGGGCCGAAGTAGTACTTTGAGGTGGTGGCTGGATAGGATATTTTCAAATTATGAGTTTATTCACATTTACAGCCTTTCATTTCAATAAAATTCTCATATTCAGCATTTTTAATCAAATAAAATCCCCGGGCAGGATGTGGATACCGCTTGGGTACGTGATTCGAGGCCTCTCTTTTTTTTCCAAAAATCTCCTCTTCTCCTTCGGGAACGGGTGAGGGAAGTCGGAAGTCTCGTTTGAAATATAAATTCGTATCCTGACACCATATCAACGAATCGGCATACGAAGCATACCCCGCCTGGACCCATTGTTTTAATAAGGTTCTGTTTAAGGGAGCGGAACGTACAAAACACCAATAAACACTCGTAATATTTAACGGGCAATCGTATTGGGGATCATGATGTAATATGAAATCATTTACTTTGAAATTGGCGATGATTTCTTCAAATAATGCCAACGATATATCTCCCACGGTATAATCCCCGCCCCAAAAACGAACATGAGCATTTGTCATTGTCGTATCATCTAAAAGGGAGATAAGAAGAGGAATTATCCTCTTTCCTTTTTTGACAATCTTCCAATACCTTCCATCTCCGGAAAGGGGTGGCATATAGGGAACTTCCTCTATCTTTTGGATAGATGCTTTCATTTTCTGTAAGGATTTAGCCGCTGCATAACCACTTTGGATAGAATAGTACCCCGACATATCTCGTTGGCTGATACACCCTTGCATACTCAGGGTTATGATGAATATCAATAATATCAAGTTCCTCTTTTTCATGTGTGGTGACTGTTAGGACGAGACCCTATCCTCACCGCTCCTTCCGCTCCTGAGCGTTTTTCTCTCCCCCCAGCACCGCCGGCGTCCAGGTCTGGTCGTCATCGCCTCTGCCGTAAATAAGCAGATGTCCGCCATAATCGCCGCCGTCGGGGTCGCAGTGGACAATCATCATTCGCCACGGGTCGCCAACTTTGGGTGGCTGCCAGTCGGGGTTGTTTTTTCCAAAAGTCAGCGCCAGATTGATCCTCGCTTCGAGGGTATAATTGCCGCTTTTTTCGGGAAAACCTTCGCCTCGGCGGATGGCATAGTCCACTGCTTCTTCGGGGAGGGGTTCTTCAATATAGGTCGTGTCTGCATTTCCATGCCGCCACCACGCGCCGTTGGCGGGTTTGGCCGGGTCTGCTACAAAACAAAAGCTGTGGTCGCCTTCGCCAAAGGTTTCGGAAATATCGTCTGCCGGAGATTCTACAAACCAGGCGATAGCGTCTTTGTAATACCAGCGATAGGGTTCGGGTTTATGCGGAAAAATGTCGTTGAAGTTGTCGTTTACTTCTGCAGCCAGATAAAGATATGCCGAATCCCATGCTATATAATACCGGGTGGAAAGGTCATTTTCCAGTAAATCTTTGGATACATGCTGTGTCAGCCGGTTGCGCGAAGACTCATACCAGACGGTATGTGAAACGCGGAATATGTCCCATTCTCCGTCATGAAAGGCGTGGTGTTTCCATTCGTCGGGATTGCCGTCAATAACTGGGGTTGTGCTAAGAAAGGGAATAAGAAGTGTGTCGGGAGTTGAGGGCTGCCACATGAACATGGCTACTAATAGGGAAATGATTGCGGAATTCATATAAAGACATGATGGTATCTGAAGTGCCGAAAATAACCACAAGGAGCACAAAGAATTCACAAAGTTCACAAAGAAAACCAATGTGTGGGTTGGGCCTTCTTTTTGATTGTTGTGGTTAACCGGATTGTTTAAATTACATATTTTCCCGAAATATTCCTGATTTCTGCGATATTTGGCTTAAATATAAAACTATGAAACTCGGCTTCGGCTTATACCGGCACATGCTTACGGAAGACAACTACCGCTTCGCGGTTCAGTGCGGTGCTACGCATCTGGTCATCCACCTGGTGGATTATTTCAACGCCTTCGGCAAAAATGACGGCCCCGCCAACCAGCCGG
This sequence comes from Bacteroidia bacterium, assembly GCA_033764335.1. Classification (GTDB taxonomy): domain Bacteria; phylum Bacteroidota; class Bacteroidia; order J057; family J057; genus JAGQVA01. The sequence continues at coordinate 87,580 of JANRJC010000014.1, forward strand.
TAGGGGGAAAAGGGGGCTGGGGTTATACCGGTACGGTAAATCCCTTCTGGTCGTTGGAAGAACTGCTCGAAATCAAACGAGGCATCAATGCCGCCGGACTGGAACTGGAAGCCATTGAAAATCTCGACCCGGGACTATGGTATGACATCCTGCTCGATGGACCGGAAAGGGCAAATCAAATCGAAAATGTAAAGGAAATTATCCGCCGTATGGGTCAGGCGGGAATTCCTTGTCTGGGGTACAATTTTTCCATCGCCGGAGTCGCCAGTAGGGTAGAAGGCGCGTATGCGAGAGGTGCGGCGGTTTCGGTGGGAATGGATGGAACGGTGGACCAGACGCCTATACCCAATGGTATGGTATGGAACATGATTTACGATCCGCAAGCTCCGGAAGGGGAAGTTCCCCGCATTACTCACGACGAACTCTGGCGCCGACTGGAGCGGTTTCTCGATGAGGTTTTACCGGTGGCGGAGTCCGCGGGGGTGATACTGGCCTTGCACCCCGACGATCCGCCGATGCCTTACGTCCGAAATACTCCCCGGTTGGTTTACCAGCCGGATATGTACCAGCGACTGATAGACATGCACCGCAGCCCCAGCAATGCACTCGAATTTTGCCTCGGTTCTCTCGCTGAAATGACCGAAGGTGACATTTATGAAGCTACCGACCGCTATAGCAAACAAAATCGTATCGGTTATATTCATTTCCGCAACGTGCGGGGAAAAGTGCCTTCCTACAAGGAGGTATTTGTGGACGAAGGAGATATTGACATGATCCGGATTTTGCAGATTTTGAAAAAAAATAATTACCAAGGGGTACTGATTCCGGATCACACGCCTCAAATGGCCTGCGAGGCCCCCTGGCATGCCGGAATGGCCTTTGCCATGGGTTTTATGAAAGCCGCTATGAAGATAGTGGGAGTTAGCCCCGTTGCGTTTAATGATACACAATCTAAATAATTATGCTTACTACTACTCGAACAAATCTTCGTTTTTACCCTTTGATGGGCATCCTCCTGATGGCTTTTACTTTCCTTCAGTGCGGTACGCCTGATAAGCCGGGAATTTCGATTCGAAAAGGTTCTCATATCATTCTTATCGGGAATAACCTCGGTTCACGGATGATGAACTACGGGCATTTTGAAACAGAAATGCACCTGCGTTATCCCGATAGTTTGTTGTATATCCGCAATATGTGTGACGGCGGAGATACTCCCGGTTTTCGCCCGCACTCGGGGCGTTTGTCCCCCTGGGCTTTTCCCGGAGCCGAGAAGTTTCAGAAAGAACTCGCCCGAAATTCCGGCAGTGAAGGGCATTTTGAATCTCCCGACGAATGGCTCACCCGGCACAAAGCCGACATTATCATCGCCTTTTTTGGCTATAACGAATCTTTTCAAGGAGTAGAAGGACTGGAAAATTACAAAGCGGAACTCACAGCTTTTATCCAACATACGCTGAACCAAACCTACAACGGAACCTCTTCTCCGCAATTGGCAATTGTATCGCCCATTGCTTTTGAAAATCTCTCCGACCGCTACGATCTTCCCGATGGTAAAGAGGAAAATATCCGCCTGTCTCTTTATACCGAAGCAATGCGTGAAGTCGCTGAGCAAACCGGGGTACATTTCGTGGATGTTTTTTCACCGGTAAAAAAATGGTTTGCAACTGCGAATGAACCCCTTACCATTGACGGTTTCCAACTTAATGACGCCGGGTACGCAAAATTCGCACCTTTGCTGGCAGATGAAATATTTGGCCGAAAAAAAGCCGAGGCCGCTAACTTCCGTGAATCGGTTCGAGCGGCTGTTTTGGAAAAAAATTGGATGTGGCATAATGACTACAAAATCCCCAACGGGGTGCATGTATTTGGTCGCCGATACGAACCCTTTGGTCCGGACAATTACCCCGCGGAACTGAAGAAAATCCGTGAAATGACTGCTATACGCGACTCCGCAATCTGGCTGGCCGCTAAAGGCGAGGCGATGGATATTGCCGCCGCAGATGCGAAAACCACGATTCTACCGGCTGTACAAACCAACTATCAGGTAAGTGAAAAAAACGGAACTCCCCGTTATCTTTACGGAGAGGAGGCATTGGCAACGCTGAAAACGGCTCCCGGTTATCAGATCGAACTTTTTGCTTCGGAAAAAGAATTTCCGAACCTCGCCAATCCCATGCAATTGTCTTTCGACAATGCTGGACGCCTCTGGGTAGCGGTTATGCCTACCTATCCTCACTGGCGACCCGGCGATCCCAAACCCAATGACAAACTCCTCATTCTGGAAGATACAAACGGTGACGGTAAAGCAGACAAAGAGACAATTTTTGCGGAGGGACTTCATATACCTGTAGGCTTTGAGTTTGCACCGGAAGGAGTTTATGTTTCACAGGGCACAAATCTGATACTACTTACCGATACCAACGGCGATGACAAGGCCGATAAGAAGGAAATTATTCTGAGTGGTTTTGATGACCATGACACCCACCATGTGATTAGTGCATTCTGCGCCGACCCATCGGGCGCAATTTATATGGGCGAAGGTGTTTTTCTTCATACCAATGTAGAAACTCCGTATGGCCCTGCTCGTGGCACGAACGGCGGTTTTTTCCGTTACAGCCCACAGCGGAAGCATCTGGAGCGCACCGCGCAACTCTCCATTCCCAATCCCTGGGGCATTGCTTTTGATGAATGGGGGCAGAACTTTTTTGCCGAAACTTCCGGTCCCGACATGCGCTGGATGATGCCCGGCTCGGTCAAACCCCGCTACGGCGTCGCTACGCACAAATCGTTTAACCTGATCGAAGAAGCGCATAAGGTACGCCCCACTTCCGGCTTGGAGTTCGTTTCTAGCCGCCATTTTCCGGATGAGGCACAAGGCGATCTCCTGATAAACAATACCATTGGTTTTCTGGGAATGAAACAACACAGTATGACCGACAGTAGCACGGGATATTTCAGCAAACATCAGCAGGATATCGTAGTGGGTACCGATCGAAATTTCCGCCCCGTGGACATGGAGTTTGCCCCCGACGGTTCCCTTTATCTGATAGACTGGCACAATGTATTGATCGGGCACATGCAACACAATGCACGCGATCCCCTGCGCGATCATGTGCATGGGCGCATTTATCGGATTACGTATCCTTCCCGCCCGCTGATCACTCCGGCTAAGGTGGCAGGTGCCACCCTTCCGGAACTTTTTAAAAACCTGAAACTTCCCGAGTATCGCACCCGCTACCGTACCCGCAGAGAACTTCGGGAGAGGAATGCAGCGGATGTGCTGAAAGAATTGAAAAAATGGACATCTTCTCTTGACGCAAGCGATCCCCGTTACGAGCACCATTTACTGGAAGGCCTGTGGGTAAGCTGGGGATTAAACAAAATTGATCAACCGCTTCTTCGAAAATTGTTGACTGCCAAAGATTTTCGGGCAAGGGCTGCTGCCGTGCGGGTTTTGCGTTACGGCGGGCATCAAATCGCGGATCAGACCGCTTTGTTACAAGAAGCAGCGAAAGACCCGCATGGCCGGGTAAGGCTGGAGGCAATTGTGGCGGCATCGTGGCTAAACGCCGAACAGGGGCTTTCTGTGCTGGAAGTTGCCGGGAAAATGCCCCTCGATGACTGGATGAAACCGGCTTACGAAACGGCACTTGCGCACCTCAACGGCCACAGCGTGGACGAAACACCCGAGGAGGAAAAACGAACTCATCTGGTCGGCGAAAACCGCGAGTTGTATTTCAAAGGAGAAAAAATTTACGCAAGAGAAGGTTTTTGTACCACTTGCCATCAGGCAAATGGCGCCGGACTGGAAGCGTCGGGTTTCCCTCCGCTTGCGGGCTCGAAGTGGGTTACCGGAAATGAAGACCGCCTGATAAAACTGGTTTTAAACGGTATTATGGGACCGATAGAGGTAAATGGCAAAAAATACCCCGGTCAGGTACCTATGACCCCTTATAAGGGTATGTTGAACGACGACGAAATGGCGGCTGTATTGACCTATGTGCGCAATTCGTTTGGAAATAAAGCTACGCCTATTTCTCCGGCGAAAGTGAAAGAAATAAGGGCAGCTACGGCAGGGAAAACCGGCTTTTATTCTCCGGAAGAATTGCTTAAAGCTCACCCGATGGAGTAGGGGATCGGAAAGGGAGGGATAAGAACACTGCTATAACGACTTCCGGCGTATCAGCCGGAAGGGGTTTTCGATATGGTCGGATCGGTTGTTGAGAATCATATCCGCCGCCGTTTCTCCCAGTCGGGCAAAATCGGTGGACATAACGGTAATGCCGTCGAGCAATACTTCTTTGAGCGGGGTTTCATTGTAGGAAATGATGCCCAGGTTTTCGCCGGCTTTAAATTCGGTCTGTCGGAGGTATTTAATCAATTGTACCAAATCCTCGTCTTTAATTACGACAAAGGCAGTTCCTTCTTCCAAATCCGTAAGCCGAACTTCTCCTAAAACCTGATGGCGATATCCCTGGTGGATACAAAATTGCCGGAACCCCCTCACGATGTCTTCGGAATGATAACTGCCGTGAGGGAAAACCAATTTCAGCGTGGTGTATTTGCCCAGAATATCCCCGGCTTCTGTCAGCGATTGGTAAATATCTTTCTGGAAATTTTGATACACGGAGGCGTATTTTCCACAAATGCCTTCGATTTTATTGTCGAGAAGAATGCGTTTTTCCGGGGGAATCCGGTTGATAATTTCATGTGCTTTTTCTTTATCCTGCTCAAAATGAGGAATAATTACAAAATAGTGGTAATCATCCGCCAGATGTTCCTCAATCAAGTAGCGGAAGACCTTAAAATCATTGTGATAGACATAAAAATCTATGGACGCTTGTTCCCCCAGCCGCATGACAAAAGCGTCGTAAATGATTTTTTTGTGCGCACTCAGTTTGTTGAAAAGGAGAAATATTCGGAAACGGTTTCGTACATCATTTCGGGCGATAAAATAACCTTTGCCGGGTACGGCTTTAATAATTCCCTGTTCTTTGAGCAGATTATAGGCTTTTACAATGGTATCCCGAGCCAGGTAATATTCAAAACTTGCCTCATTGACCGAGGGCAACTGATCACCGATATGAATTTTCCCCCTAAGGATTAAATCCTTAACCGAATACACCAGTTGTAGATATTTAGGAACATCGGAGTGTTCGCTAATTTTAATCGCTGAAAGAATCGAGGCCGTTTCCGAATACGTTTTCATTTTTCTCTATTTAAAAAAATAGCGAAATCAGCAATACTTCTGCCAAGCCAATGACGGCGATAAGAGCCAGGGTTACGGTTAGACTGCGAAGGGTTTGTTTTTCGGTAAACCCGCTCATTTTTCCGACTACCCAGAAACCACTGTCATTCATCCAAGAGATCGCCAGTGAGCCAAAGCCGGTAGCGAGGAAAATCAGCAGCAAGGGATAGGGCAGGGTTGAGCCATCTCCAATCAACGGAACCATAATATTCGCAGTGGTAATCATGGCGACAGTACTGGAACCCTGAGCGATTTTCATCACGGAAGAAATTCCCCACGCTAGCAAAATATAATTAATTTCCTGCCCTGCGGTTGCTGACAGAATTGCATCCCCGATACCGGAGTGTTTAATCATCGCCCCAAAAGCTCCGCCTGCACTGGTAATCAGGATAATAATTCCCGCCGTGGTAAGCGGTTCCTCGATTTTTTGCATTAGCTGAGCAAGATTCAGGTTTAGCTGTTTTCCCAGCAACCACAACGAAATAATCATCCCGATGAGAAGGGCAATATTTTTATTTCCCAGGAAAAGCACCAGGTTTTTGACAAAAGGGGAAATAGATTCTTTCGGCAGGATTCCGACAACGGAAGCGAGCGAGATCAGGATTACAGGAAGCACTACCGGAAGAATGGAAAGGAAAAAAGAAGGCAATTCGGATTCAGGAATATCGTCTTGTTTTCGGGTCGGCTGAGGAATTGTCACCGGGATACGCTTATCCAGCCAACGGGCAATTGCGGGAACGAGGGCTGCGGGTAAAAGCCCGGCCAAAATGCCTCCCACAATTGAAAGCCCCAGGTCAATGCCATAGGCTTCTGCCATTACCAGCGGACCGGGAGTGGGAGCGACCAAAACGTGGGTAATCACTCCACCTCCGCAGATGGCCATTACGTAAAACATATAATTTTTCCCCACACGTACACTCAGGGCAATAGCCAGGGGTATCAGCAGGAAAAAAACCGTGTCGAAAAATACCGGTATCGCCAGAAAAAAACCGCAGGCGAGTAAGGCGATTCCCGCTTTATTTTCTCCTAAAACCGCCAAAAATTTTCGAATGATTTTGTCGGCGGCACCGCTCTCCATCAAGGCAATACCGATCACGGAAGCAAGTGCAATGGCAAAGCCGATTTGCCCGGCGGTGGCCCCCATTTCTTTCATCGGCAATTCGACCGCTCGTATCCAATTGCTTACCTCCGGATCACCCGGGACATTGGGAATGAGAAGTCCGACAAATATGGCCGCCAGCATCAATGCCAGAAAGGCATGAATGCGAAACACGGCAATAGTCACGACGATAAATGCGATTCCGGATAAAAGAACCACAAACGGGTAGTAGGTAGTAGTCGCCAGAAGAATCATGGAATACTTTGTTTAAAGGCTTGGGTAGTAGTATAATATTTGGCAATCATATTGGGCACTTCCCAGTCCGGGAGTTTGCCCTCTGCGAGATATTTCAGAAATTTTTCTGTTACCTGAGCAAAATGTGCTTCGTGTCCAACTTTAAAATTGTCCGGAATCACAATTTCAAATCCGTTTTCCGACACAACATACGATAGCCCAGCATACTTCAAGTTTAACTGCTGAACCGCCGAAGAGAGTTCTTTTTCAAATACAGCCAAATCCGTTCCGGCCAAAGGTTCCACATAAAGTGCGGGTTGATAATTTTGTTCAGCCCCTTGTCGAATCACCAGATTTGCTTTAGAACCCCGCATCATCGAATAGTGAGTATCTTTTGCTCCGGCGGGTGCTTCAAAATTCCAGATGACGGAAGTTTTGGCGTGAATGCCTTTGAGGGTATAGTTGATCTCCCCATTGGCAAACACACTGAGTAAAGAGTCGTTTTTTAAGTCTTTGTGAAGGTACTCCGGATATTCTTTCAGCCCGGTTACTTTTCCGAACATGGCGGGCGTCAGTTCGGTTGCCCAGCGGCTGACAGAAAGTATCTGAATGTCTTTTTGATAATCAATGATTTGTTCAGGAAAACATTCCCACTGAATTAAATCTACCAGGTGGGTGCTTACGTCCACCATTCCTTCCCCTTGCTGCGCTACGTCAAAAAACCAGGCCGGGCGAATCAGCGGTTTTCCGGCTACTTCTTTGGAGAAATGATGTACACTTTCTTTGGTGACGGCGGGTTCAGCTTCCGAGCCTTGTTGCAACTGACCAAAAACGGCGGGGATTTGAGAAAATTCCTTCTGAAGTATGGTGGAAATCTCGTATCGTTCGGTCATAATATCGTATAACATGACACCGTTTGCCGCTGCCTTTTCGAAGGCTTCCACCAACCGGGGAAACTCCTCGGGTTGAATGACCATCGGTTTATCGGCCAGTACATTTAATCCGGCTTCTATGGAGGCGAGAATATAATCGGCCTTTTTGCGGTTATTGCCCGAAAGTACTACTACATTACCCGCTTTTTCCTCCAGCATTTTTTCCATGAAATCGGGGCCGGTATAAACCACTTCTTTCCAGGCTGTGGGGTTTTCGGCTCGGGCATTAAATCCTTCTACCGTGGAGAGATAACTTTGTACATCCGGGCCTTCGGGTGCATAAACATGTACGGTGGGGTCAACCTGATCGTACATAAATTTTTGGACAAGGGAGGCATGGAAATGCCCGGGATCAAGCGTTATGAGCTTGATTTCGCCTTTAGCACCGGAAAATTTCATGGGTGACGATGTCTGTTGAGGGGAGGAGTTACAATCTGCAAAAAGACAGCAGGCCGCAACAGGTATAAAGAGTAGTAGGTATTTTTTCATGCGGATTCAGGAAATAGTTTTCGCTAATTTAGTTTTGAAAACGGTTTCCTGAAATAAATATACACTTTTTCGTTTAACGCAAAAGTAATATCCGGGAAGTTCCACTGTTTCGGTCGGTTTGCAGAAGGATTTGATAAAATCCCACCGGTAGTTTTTTTCCGGATTCATTGGTACCGTCCCAGGTATGGGTTTGAAAACCTGCTCCCAAGCGCTCATTTACCAGTGTACGTACCTGTCGGCCTTCAAGGGTAAATATGTCTAATCGCACATTCGTGTTGGAAGGAAGATCATAGCTTATATTCACGTCTTTAGCAAAGGGGTTTGGGTAAACTTTCAGGCTGATTTTGTTTCCGTTTTTAGGAGAAAAATCTTCGATCCCGTCAATCGTAGTGGATTGTGAAAATAACTCAAGGGCAACGCCGGTAGGTGATGCCTGAGTGCTTTTTAAGCTGTCTTGCAAAGAGCCATCCGGGTTGTAGATCAGGAGTTGTTGGGTACCGGAATTGGCAATTACGACTTGTTGTAATTTATCGGCTAGGGTACAGGCTCCCCATTCCGGGGGCAGGTATCCTCCTCGAAGGGCAATGCCCCAGGGAGAGTTCAAAACCGTTCCCTGGGCAAAAGTTCGGGCGAAACTTCCGTCCGGATGGAAAACGAGAACTTGGTTATTGCTGTTGCTTACCACATACAACTCCTGCATATAAAAATCAAAAGCCAGTCCTGCGGGTGCCTGAAGATCGGGATGGCTGAATTTATTGATTAAATTGCCAGTGGGGTTGAGGTGAAAAATGCTGTCCGAACCGTGGCTTGCGACAAAAAGGTTTCCTTCGGCATCGAGTGCCAGGCCTTCGGGCAAGTTTAGTCCCGGAGGGTTAAGGGTTTGCAGGAAAGTTCCGGAGTCTGCAAATACGGCAGGCATCGCTCTGGTCAAATTGCCAAAGCCCCTGGCCAATGCCATTGGTAATGTAGGATTGTTTCAGGGTATTGATCAACCCGTATTTGATGCTGTCAACGGTAGGTGGGATACTGCTGGGGGCAAGGGAAAGATCGGCGACAATTTGGCCCGGAGCGGGCTGTGTTGTGCCATACATTGCACATTGCAACATTTCCAGAAACAACATTTGCTGGTCGGCGGGACCTTGAATCCGGATGCGAGCTTGGGTGACGGAACACAAAACCACCACGAAGCATACAATCCAGGCGGAGCGGGTAGATCGTTTTTTCATGACAGGGTGATTTAAGGTTTATCTCAAAAGATACTTATTTTCACCCTATTATAAAAGCCCTGATAATCAAAAATTTACGGCTGCTCCGCCGTCAACGGGTAAAATTACTCCGCTAATGTATCGAGCGGCATCCGAGGCCAAAAATACGGAGGCATTGCCGATGTCTTCCGGTTTTCCAAATCCGGGCATGGCAATGCGGTTTTCGATTTTGGCTTTACGGGCCGGGTCAGAATTGATGGCTTTATAAAACATCTCCGACTCGATCCAGCCCGGGGCAATCCCGTTGATCCGTACATTGTGCGGCGAATATTCGGTCATTAGGGTATTGATCAGTCCGGTCAAGGCTGTTTTTGCCGTGCTGTACGCTACGACCCGGTCAATACCAAAAAGTGCCGCCATCGAACTAATCATAATGATCGAGCCGGATTGGCGGGAAAGCATTCCTCGGGCGCATTCCCGCGTGAGAGAAAAAACACTCAACAGATTGGTCTGTATCACCCGAAGAAACTCTTCATCGGTGGTATCCTGTGCGTATTTTTTCAGGTGAATACCCGCGTTGTTTACAAGGATATCTATTTTCCCGAATCGTTTTTCCAGCGTATTTACAAATTCAGGAATACCTGCCTGATCCGAAATATCATTGATTTCATAGGCGGCATTTTGCCCCAACGATCCAACCGCGGTTTTCAGCACATCTTCCCGACGTCCGCTGATGACAACTTTTGCGCCTGCGGCGACCATACTTTGGGCAATACCCAGACCAATGCCCGTCCCACCTCCGGTTATCAGGGCGATTTTCCCTTCGAGTGAAAAAGGATTTTTACTCATGCAATTGATTACTTGATAAAGTCGGTTCCATAAGGATAACGCTGGTGCCGGGAGAGCATACCGTTGGCCTCATCGTCATTGATAAAACGCTCGCGCACCGGATCCCAACGGAGCTTTCGTCCGAGCTTCATTCCTATATGAATAAGTAAGCAGGCCGAACAAGAGCGGTGGGCGATTTCCGCAGGAGCAATGGTCTCTCTGCGGCTGACAATGGACTCCAGCCAGTTAAGGTGCTGATCAGGGCTTTCGTAGAGATGAATTTCATCGGGTCCGATGACCGATTGGAGGATTTTGGGATTGCTGGCACTGAAAGCTTCGCTGTTTTTGGCCTGAGTCGGGTCACTGGCCGTTACGCCTACGTTTCCCCGAGAAACAAATATCCAGCCTTCCGATCCTTCAAATCGGACGCCATTGGGGTAAGAGCCGCTTACTTTCATCGTGACCCCATTGGCATAGACGGCTTTGGCCGTAAAATCGCCGTGAACATTCCACATGCCTGAACGCGGAAATTCGGCTTCAGCCATAATCTCAATTGGGCCGGTGTATTCGGTATCCATTCCCCAATGTGCGGTGTCAATGTGGTGTGCTCCCCAGCCGGTAATCATGCCCGCGCCAAACTGCTCGCAGCGCAACCATCCCGGACGAGAATAGTCAGCCTGAGGGTGAACCCGTTTTTCGGTATAAAAAACAGACTCTGTAGAACCGAGCCACATATCGTAATTCAGGTTTTCCGGAATGGGCATTTCGGTTTCCACATCTCCGGAAGGATCGCCGGGCAGACCAATTTTGACCGTATGAAGCTGACCGATACGCCCGTTACGCACGAGTTCACAGGCTCGTTTAAATTGCGGCCAGGGATCCAACGAACGTTGCTGGCTACCGATCTGAAAGATTACACCGGTATGGTGAACGGTGTCACTCATTATTCGACCTTCTTTGACCGTTAGGGAAGCAGGTTTTTGCAGGTAAATATCTTTGCCGGCTAAGGCAGCTTCAACTGCCGGTTGGGCGTGCCAGTGGTCAGGAGTACTGATAATAACCGCATCTATCTCTTTATTTGCCAGTAATTGGCGATAGTCTTCGTAGGTTTTTACATCCACAAAGTTTTTCTGCCCCTTTTCTTTTTCATACCAGGCTTCCACCCATTTTTTTCCATCCGTCAATCGTTTGCGATCGAGATCGGCTACGGCAATGATTCGGCACTGATCATACCGGATGGTATCAGGCAGATCATGCCCCTGTGCAATACGGCCAAAACCAATCTGACCGATCTGGATTTTATTGCTGGGGGCATTTTTCCCGAATACGGAGGAAGGTACAATGGTCGGAAAAAATAAAGCACCAATCGCTCCTGCGGCTGTAGTTTTGATATATTCCCGCCGGGAGAGGGATTTTGTTATTTTTTGGGGGTTATTTTTCATGTTAATAGTAGTTGTAATCATTCGTCCTTATCAGTTGCCCATAAAATTCCGCCGAGGATATGCTGAAGGAATACAGGGTTGCTGTAATATTCTATTTTATGCCCCAATGCTGTGTACCATTGCCTGCCTCCATACTGCTCCTGGTACCAACTTATGGGAAAAAGGTCGCCGAAATTTTTTCCGGGATATTCGTCTTTTTTTTCATCCTCAATGGTTGTTAAATCGGCCGCCAGCAATACATGTATTCCCGGGTTGAGATGGTCGAGGTAATAACACTCGTCTTCCCATTCCCATCTACTTCCCAAGGCAAGGGTTGAGGGATGAAAACGGTCTTTTACTTCGATGCTAAAAGTCTGTAAAGGAGGGTGTCTCCGGAATTTTCCTCCAAGCATCTGCTGAAACCAGGGCCATTGCCTTTCGGATCCGCTGGCAGAGTGGATACCCACAAAACCGCCACCACTTTCTATATATCGCTGAAATGCCTGTTTTTGGGCATCGGTATCAAAGGTTTCATTATTAGTACTGGCGAAAATCAGGGCGTCGTACTTTTGGAGGTTCTCCCCGGTCATTACAGCGGGGTCTGCGGAAGCATCCACGTCAAATCCATGTTCTATCCCCAGTTTTTTGATTGCTGCGGTAGCCGCCTCCAGATTGTCATGGACATACCCTTTTCCATTTTTGGTATAGACCAAAACACGAGGTTTGTGTGCCGGGCGTTTTAGCACTACCTCGACCTTTGGAGGGTGAGCAAAATCGTTCCAGTATTGTTCAGCGGTTTCCGGGGTTATCTTACCGTCGTAAATCATCATCCGGTAGTTGAGGACATATTCTTTTCCCGGTTTGATAATCCAGTCCTGCTCCTGAGCCGGATTAAAATTGAAAAAAACATTTTCTTTCCCATTGTTTGTACCCGTAGGCCATATACGCAATTGTTCGGGAAAATTGTAATTGGTGGGATGAGTCATAAACAGAATGCCGGAAGTGCCCGCAACGGATACTCCGTTGACATCACACCAGCGTGCACGGGTAGCGTTACCGTCGGTTTTATTTTTGCCTTCGGAGGTAAGCAGGGTAGCCGTTTGGTCATCCCATTTAGCTGTGCCCCGAAATCCAAAGCCCTGATACCGGTAGGCATCAATTTTGAGCGGACTATCGGTTGCACAATGAAGTTTGGAGACAAAATCCACAAGCCATATTTTATTGCCGGGATCCGTGTTCCAGACGCGGATGTCCCAGTTTTCGGAAAGAGCGGTCAACGCTCCCGATGGGTGTGGAGCCATCAGGTCTATGTGTTCATGCACAGCCGAAACCTGGCCATATACCGGCCCCGATTGAACGGTAGGGCGGGATTGCGGACGCACCGTGCCCTGTCCTTCGTAGAGATTCCAAAAATCAATGCTTCGCCCCTGAAAGGTGGTTCGGGTCCACGGATTCCATATCCCATAATGGTGATAGTGATCGGAAGGCTGGATACGGGTTAGTACTTCTCCGGCAGGTGTCCATAAGGGATGAATGAATCCTCCTCTTCGATAAAGGGGATTTTTGCCCTCGGGTTCTGCTACTTCTTCGTATTGATATTGCAGAATTTTTTTCCCATTCGTTTCAAAAAGAGTAAAACCTGAGTTGTTTTTTACGGTAATGCCCGGGGCAGAAGGAAGGGAATCCTGATGCGAAACCCATTCAAAAACCCGATGACTCCCGGCAGGCATTTTTCCGGAAACTACCCACCAAAGCAAAGGATTTGGGCCATTTTCGACCTGAAACACTACCGGTGTCCGGGCATTGCCAGAGACTTCATACAACAGAGTATGGTTTTCCTCCGAAGGGATAGGAATCCCGTTCAAAGCGGCCTTCACGGGGGTATTAAATCGGTCGTGGTTTCCGGCATAAACCACAAATTGGGCCAGGGAAATCGGCTGCGCCCGGATTCCGGTAAAGGCCAAACCCCCGAGGGTCACCAGAAATAATACCCGTAACCGGAAATGAGAATCAATCATAGTAGTAGATAATAAATCGCCGAATAAGCTATAAATATGTTTGCTTTGAAACAAACTTTCTGTCATTTTTCGGGGAAACCCTCTCAAAAATCGTTTGCCTAAAATCGCTAATATTTATCTATGCCATCCTTTAAAATTTTCTCAAACGCGGTCGGATTTTTTGTTATTGTACTGTTTACAGCTTGTGGCGGAACGTGGGAACTTGCTCATGTTACGGTAAGAGAACCACAGGGGCTGGAAAGAAAAAAAGAGTACGTGGAAGTGTTTTTTCCCATAACAGAAGCTCCTAGCATTCCGGCACAGATTTGTATGATATATGGAGCGGATGAAGGCCATGTCCCGGTTCAGTTCCGCCAAATGCCGGATAACCCGGAACTAATTCACGCCGTTTTTCCCGTCACACTTCCGCCGCAGGGAATCCGACATATAAGCTTACTGGCCTGTAAAGATACCACTCACCAGGTTAGTGGTTCGTTGATGATCCGGGGTGAAGAGCCGGGTTTTGTACTTGAAAACCCATTTTTCGTTGCCGATTTAGGTACTTCTACCGATATACCCACTCGCAATTACCCTCCCGGTCATTTGACATCCCTTTTGCTGAAGGAATTCGATAACCTTCGATTGCAGCGTTCGGGTATGAAAATTCACTGGAGCCCTAATTTCGCCAAAGACTCACTTTCCTATAAGACCATGGCAGATCTGGATGCCGATAGTTTTGACATTTTCCGTGGAGGCTATATGGTAAGGATGAAGAAATCGGGTACCATTCCCGGCTATGAAGAGATTTTTCTTCAGGGAGAATACACCTTTTATGACAGCCTGCCTTATTTTCTTTTTTCCTCGGATATGGAAATTCAGCAAACAACTGCGCTCTACTTGCTTCGCAATGATGAAATGACCGTTGATAGCATGTTTACCCATCTGGCGTTTCGTCGAAAAAATGGGGAGATCGAACATTTAGCCTTATATGAAAGCGCTACATTTTCCCATCTGGACACCTTTCCTCTGGAAGCCGATGCGCCCTGGTTGTATTTTTATCATGCAGAAAAAGGATTTGCGATCGGTTCGGTACGAATAGACTATGACAACACGGCTGCCGACGGCACCGGGTCTCCTTTGTATAAAGCCCATACAAAGATTACTCCCTCGGCCCAGAATGGGCGTTATTGGAACCGGAGACTCATCCACGATCAAACGACAGAAATACCGGAGGGAAGCCGATACCGTGAAAAAAACGCTTACATAGTTTTCCGGTTTAGCGAAAAAAGTGGGGATATTTTGATGGATAATTTGTATGAAAGGTTGACTTATCCCCTGAGACTGGAAGTGAAATAATTCAATTCTTTTTTTAACTTGAGGCCGTCTGCAAATAAAAGGACTCATGGAAAATATAAGCCGCAAAAAATTTCTCACCAAAGGAACTGCCGTCCTCGCCGGAGCGTCCGTTTTTAGTGCCCTTGCCTGCGGGCAATCGGAATCGGCGAAGGCCGTTGTTTCTGCTCAGCCCTCTGATCCGGGAAAAGTTTATAAATGGAGAATGGTGACAACCTGGCCTCCTAACTTCCCTATTCTGGGGGAAGGTTGTAAACAAATGGCTCAGTGGGTAGAAAAAATGTCGGGAGGGCGGTTGAAAATACAGGTATTGGGCGGTGGCGAATTGGTGCCGGCGATGGAGTCATTTGATGCAGTCAGTAGCGGCACGGTTGAGTTGGGAAATGGGTCTGCGTATTATTGGGCGGGAAAAGTACCCGCTGCGCAATTTTTCAGTACCGTACCTTTTGGTATGAACGCACAGCAGATGAATGCATGGATTTTAAGCGGCGGCGGTCAGGCATTATGGGATAAGGTATATGAACCTTTTGATGTGCGCGGATTTCCCGCAGGCAATACCGGAGTGCAGATGGGCGGATGGTTTAACAAGGAAATCAACTCCCTGGCAGATCTTCAGGGTTTGAAAATGCGAATCCCCGGTCTGGGAGGGCAGGTAATGAAAGAAGCCGGCGTTACGGCGATGAATGTCGCCGGAGGCGAGATTTATACCAATCTGGAAAGAGGAATTTTGGACGCTACCGAATGGATAGGCCCTTTCCACGATTATAAAATGGGGTTTCAAAAAATCGCCCGATATTATTATTACCCCGGATGGCATGAGCCGGGCACGACGCTCGAAACCCTTGTGAATAAAACGAAACTGGAAAGCCTGCCGGAAGACTTGCAGGAAATTCTAATCTCCGCCATTTACCGGCAAAATATCTGGACGCTTTCGGAACTGGAGGCAAAAAATAACGAGTTTATGGAAAAAATCATCTCCGAAGGAGAGGTTGAAATCCGACCTTTTCCCGCCGAAGTGATTTCCCGCCTTCGGGAAATCACGGAACAGGTACTCGACAAAATAGCTGCCGAAGATCCGTTAGCGAAAGAAATCTACGAATCGTATTCAGCTTTCCGCATTTCTGCTCAAAAATGGGCCGGTTATACAGAAAAAATTTATTACAATCAGATCAGTGGTAATACAGAAAGCTGATAACCGTTATTTTTGAACGGTTATTGAGGATAATTTCAAATGCCCGGATGTAAGAATCTGGGCATTCGTTTGATTTTATCTGACGAATTCTTCGCTTTTTTTTTAGCGAAAATGTTAATTCTTACAGCATAATTTGGATACCTCAACCAGCAGCTAAGCGCGGCGATGCCGTTTCATCGAAAAACAGACGATATTCTGGGATTTTTCTTACCACATTTAGTCAATGAAAAAAAATTATACTCAAATGAAATAGTGTCATTGGGGTTATTTTCAATAATACTATATTTGTAATGTTGACATATTTAAATAGTTTAATACAAAAAATCATAGTATGGTTCGTGCTCTTACCACTATCGCCCTGGTAATCTTTGGTATCCATTTTTATGGACAAGATCGTTCCGTTTCAGATATAACTCCGAATATAATTATACTGGGCACTTCTGCTGAAAACAAGCCGGAGCCTTCATCGGCCTTTTTTGCCCAGGTTGAGCGGCAGATTTCCGACCTGAACCAAGCTATTTCTGAATATCAGATTAAACGGGATAGTCTTTATGCTGATCCGCATTTATCCGCAGAAATAAAAACCCAGGAGACGGAACTATGTACTCAAATCATTGAACAGGCACAACAAATGATCCAAACCAATCGCCGCATCCTTGAAGGCAAAGTGGTGATTCTTACCTCAGAGAATTAGAAGAATAGGCGGACAGAAGCATTTAATTTTGTTAATCGAGGGCTGTTCAGGGTTCTGACGGCCCTTTTTGTATTTCTATTTTGAAAGAATTTTTTCGGAATGTTCCTAAAAACACCAAGATTTCCAGAAAAGCGATCTTTAACCTCAAATCTTTCCTATAAAAGAAGATAGATATGCCTTTATAATCTTAAAATAAAGCATTGTTGCAGCGAAAGCCTGCCGAAAATCCTGCGGGAGTGTTTTTATTATTACAAGTAAATAAAATTACAATTAAACGTAATTATTTCGATTTAAAATATCCCTTACTTTGAGACATACGCTAAATAATCACTAACAAATCGAAACATAATTATGCTGCTTTCGTTGCTCTGCCGATTCACCCTTCGTTCTTTTACCTTATGTCTGTCTCTCTTGTCAATAATGCTTATTGTCAATTGTTCTACCGGTTTTAGTCAGTCTAAAAAACCGGTAGCCGTTTTTCCAGAAGAACACCCGGTGTTATACGAAGAGGTTTCTGTCAGCCATTATGACATAGCCCCCGACGAAAGGCTGCGGGTTGAAGAGGAGCCTAAAACGTATTATGCAGAGACCAAAACAATTTTTGAAATGGAGGCAGCGGATTCCGCGTTTATTTTGGGGAAAAAAACGGCCATCGAAGGCTTTCGAATGGCTAATATAGACTACGACGGGCAGTTTATTCTGATGGAAGACAACGTGGATCCAGTAATTTACCTCCGTTTTCAGAAACTGGCCACCACTCAGGTTGAAATCCGAATTTACGGGGAAACCGGAGAGTTAGTCTTTTCCCGAAAAGAGCGATACCTGCCTTTGGGAATCGAAATGCCGGTAAACCATGCCGAATGGAAAGCCGGGAAGTATTGCCTTCAGATTAAAGCCGACCAAGGGAAGGTCTGGAAAAAAACAATCGTGAAAAACGACGCCGTCGTGATGCGCTAAACCCTTATCATCATGGGAAAAAACAAACTAAGACTAATGATTATAGATGATGATGAAATAAATAATTTCATTCTGATTCGATTGATTAAAGAAACCGGAGTTTCGATCATCTGTAATTCCGCACTTAATGGGCAAAAAGCCCTGAAAAAACTGGAGCGCTGGCACCGAAACGGGGGAATAGACTTCCCGGATATTATCCTCCTCGATTTAGAAATGCCGGTCATGGATGGATTTGCGTTTTTGGAACGATATGAAAAGCTGTTTTTCAACTACTATCCCCATGTACAATTGTATATGGTCAGTTCTTCCATCCGTACCGAAGATCGCTCACGGGCAAAGTCTTTTGTTTCGGTGAGTAATTTCATTTCAAAACCGTTGCCAATAACGGCTCTGATGGAAATTATTGATCAATACAAGCTTACTGCCACTGTCAGTCGGGTCGGCTCTTAGTTGGATTGATTGTAACCCACGTTATTCTGATTGGATTTCATCAACTTAAATTCCACCCGACGGTTTTTTGCACGACCGGCTTCGGTTGAATTATCGGCAACTGGAGCAACCGAGCTGTATCCGTCAGAAGTAATGCGTGAAAGCCTTACATTTTTTTCATAAACCAGGTAGTATTTTACCTTAAAGGCTCGCTTGATGGAGAGCACGAGGTTGCTGTTCTGATCGCCGGTATTGTCGGTATGGCCTAATACCTGAAGGTCGTACTGAGGATATTTATTCAGAATTAATGCTACCGTATCGAGTACCGGATAACTTTCTGGTGTCAACTGGTCGCTTGCGGCTTCAAAATAAATATTAGCCATTGCCGCTTCAATATATTTTCGATCTGCAGCCGGCATTTCTGCTGTCGGCGGTGGCGTTGGTGTCGTTATCCGGTTAGGATTAGGATTATCAATAATCACTGCGCCGTTGTTCTTGGAACTGGTCAGGGAAGGTGTCCCGGTTTTTGTTTCTTTTTGATTATCAACGACTGGGGGTTTTGCCGCTATTTCCGTTTTTTCTTCTTCGGGGCAACCCAAGTACAGGGCCTTGCCTTTTACTTCCGGGCATAAATCGTCGCGGTCCGCAACGCCGTCGTTATCCGTATCTATGGAGCCTTCGGCCTCAGCCACTAACTCCTCCTTTGGTTGAGGTTCTTCTTCCACCGGTTTAACAGGTCTTTTGGGTGTCTGACCGGGAAGGGCAAATACAAACCCGATGGAATGCGAGATATGCTGGAATTTCTCTTTTCCCAGGCGTTGTTTATACAAGCTTTCAAACTGGAAACTGAAGTTAGGGGTTATCTGGAATTTTAATCCCAGACCTGCCGGAATGTATAAGCGCAGGTTATTGCTGGCGGTATTTAAACCGAAGCCGGTCGTAAGGTAAGGTGCTACGAAAGCATCTTCCGGTAAAAAGGTACCGTTTGACTTAAACTGTACCAATGTATTCACATCAATAAGAGAACTGCTGATATACTGATTTTCTCCTACGGGATAGGTTGCTTCCGGAACAAAAGAAGAGTTCAACGAGGCATTCATCCATTTGGTAACATAAGCATGCGCACCAAAAGAGATACCCGGGTCAAAACTTCGGATCTGGGTGGGATTGCCGGTAAGCAGTCCCTGGTAGTCAAGGAAAATTCCGGAAAGGCCCGCCATCCAGGGACTTTCACTGGTTTGTGCCTTGGTGGAGTTAATCATCAGGAAAAAAGCGGCAAGCAGGGGAAAAGCAAATTTAACGTTGGTCATTTGCGTAGGTTTGTTCTGTGAACGTCTAACCGGTATGTATAACCTTCTGAATATCACGTTACAATTATTCTGTTGGTAATCCAGGGTTTAGGTGTTATTACAGTAATGAATACAAAATTCCGGCCATGTTTTTAGTAGAATTGTTGCAAAATAGCCGGATTTCCTACGTGGAGACCAATTTCCCACATGAGTGGTAATTTTTAGCGGCTGAGGTGATTCAAAAACTACATAAAAACCTCTTAAAAACTAGAAAACAAGCTGAAAATCAACTCTTCTGTTGAGTTGTCTTCCATCCAGTTTACGGTTATCGGCCAGTGGCTGTTCTTCGCCTAAACCCTTTGAACGAATTCGTTGTTGACTAATTCCGTGCTCATATACGAGATAATATTTCACGTTGTAAGCTCGCATGACGGAAAGTACCAGGTTCGAATTTTCGGTTCCGATAGCATCGGCATGCCCGTTAAGTACCAATTGCGAGGAAGGACAATTCTGAAGCATCGAAGCCAACTGATCCAGCGTAGTCCGGGCTTCCGTAGATAACTCGTCACTACCCTCCGCAAACAAAATCGGAGAAATGTGTAGGGCATCGGAACTAAAATTACCACAAGGGGTGACGATTTTTTCCCCTGTTGGTTCTTCCGATTCAATTTCTTCCTCCTTCGGACTTGCAACCGCTGCTAATTCGGGGCTTGTGGCCGTCTCGGACTGCTGAAGCAATACATTCAGTGAATAAAGTTGAGAGAATGTTGAGGTTTCCTCTTCCGGATATTCCAATACAGGCTCTTCCTCTAGTTCTTCCTCCGAATGCGGTTCTTGTTCTACCAACGCAGTTTCGATTTCGCTAAAAAGTTCCTCTTCTTCCTCAGCAAAAAGTTCAGTTTCTTCCTCGGCGAAAAGTTCGATTTCTTCCTCGACAAAAAGTTCCTCTTCTTCTTCGGGTATTTCCATTATTTCCCCGGAGGAAACAATCTCTTCCAAATTTTGGGTAGAAATCCCTTCCGGGCAGCCATTATTTTCGACTTTCCCGACATCATCCGGGCATTGATCATCAAAATCAATTATTCCGTCGAGATCTGAGTCTTTGGGCAACAGTGCAGAAACAATCATTTCCTCGCTCATTTCCTCCTCTTCGATCTTTTCTATCGGAATATCTTTTGTGTTGAGGTTATAGACAAACGCCAACGCATGAGCAATATGCTGCACATCTTTATTTACCGAAATCTTTTTGGTGGTTTCAATCCGGGCACTTAAGCGATCATTAAACTTAAACCGGATACCGCCTCCCAGAGGGACATATACATCGGGATGGTTTTGCATATAACTTCCACCGATTCCCACGGATATATAAGGGCCAATAAAGCTATTTTCCCGCAATAGAACCCCGTTATTAAACTTAAAAACCATTTGATAAGTCATGTCTATCAGTTGCGAATTCAGCACGGTTTCGGCGGTTGGAAAATTTACGCGATGGCTGAGGAGCAGTTGGGTACGGAAGTCGAAACCTCCGGCGAGGTAACGCGATACGCCCAGATTCAGTGCCGGAGCATAAGTAGAACCGGGAAGTTTTGGCAGACCCGGATGGGATTGATAGCGAACCATCCCCATGCCGCTGTTTAAGGCCCAGGGATATTCGGAGGTCTGAGAATAAGACGCTAAGGAAAACGATAATAGGAACAAGGTGAAAACCAGCGATTTAAGCGTGTTTCGCATAGAGCGTAAGGCATTATTTTTTCTTAGCACCATTACCTTTACAAATGATATTCCAAACTCGGAAAAAACCTTGTCACAATTTATTAAAACCCAACATCAACGCACAAACAGTTCAAATTCCACCCGCCGATTATTCGCTTTTCCTTCCTCGGTAATATTATCGGCCACCGGTTTGGCTTCGCCATAACCCCTGTAAACGAGTCGTTCGGACGCAACACCTTTGCTAATCAGGTAATCAGCGCAGGTTTTGGCTCTTTTTTCCGATAATTCGAAGTTATACCCGTCATTTCCTTCCGAATCGGTATGACCGGAAGCGCGCAGGCTGTATTCGGGATAATCTCCCATCAGAGCCACGAGAGTATCTAACACCGCATAGGAGGACTGCCGCAGAATGGAGCTATTGTGTTCAAACTGCACGGCTTTTGTCGCAAATTCAAGTTTTTCAACGACTTCTTGTTCAATTTCGGGGCAGCCTTTCAACTCCACTGTTCCGGCTTCATCGGGGCAGGCATCCTCCCCGTCGGTAATTCCATCTCCGTCCCGGTCGGGGCAACCGTTCAGGGCTGCTATCCCGGCAAGGTCCGGGCAATTGTCCATTCGATCGGCAATTCCATCATTATCCTGATCCGGGCAACCCTTTAATGCCGGAGTCCCGGGTTCATCGGGACAGTCGTCCTTTTCATTCGTAGTTCCGTCTTTGTCGCGATCGGGGTCGGGACAACCCTCAAACTCCACCAAACCAAAGGTATCGGGGCATTTGTCTAACGAATCGGCAATTCCATCCCCGTCACGGTCCGGACAGCCATTCAGGCGGGCGATTCCGGGAACTTCGGGGCAGTCATCAAGCGGGTCTTTAATTCCGTCTCCGTCGGTATCGGGGTCTTCCACAATCGGGGGAGGCAGTTTTTTACCAAAATTAAACACCACCCCGGTATTAAGGGAAAAATAATCCTGAAAGTCCGTTACATTGAGTTTGTACATGGCGTTGAAGTCGAAGGAAACGGGAATTCCCGTTTGTATCCGAAAACCCAAACCCAGAGGTACGGAAAAATTAAACTGCGGATTTTGGTAACTCTGCGTATTGATACTGCCGCCCGCGAGTAGATAAGGCGCAATTCCCGCTGTTTCTTTGAGGATATATCCGTTATTAAATTTATAACGAAAGAGCAGATCGGCATCGCCCAAATCCCGAAGCAGAGGGTTTTCCTTGCCGAAGGAAAAAGGGACAACGGAAGCCTGGAGATTGGTTTCAAAAGAAGGATTCAGGTATCGGTTCAGGCTAAGGTGAAAAGCGGGTGAAAAACGAAGAGAATTTATATCACGGGCCGGAATCCCCGTAAAATCCCGCTGGGTATATCCCATGCCTATCCCCCATTTCTGGGTGGCATTTTGGCTCCAAAGCGGAAAACATGCGGTAAGAAGCGTGAAAACCGGGAGAAAACAACGAAGAAAGGTTTTCATAAAAAAGTTTTTGTGTATCTGTTTATGTAAATAGGGACGCATAAAATGCGCAGAAGTCTCACATAAAACGCAAAAAACTTAATTTTATTCCCCGTAAAATATTCTTTCCCGAATTACCGGTTGTTATTTCCGAATATATTTATACTGAATCTTCTCCCCGTCCACTTCTTCTGTGAGAATTAACTGCGTTCCGGACAATGCCTGAATCCGGATCGGTGAATCCCATAAATCCGACTCGATATAGGTTCCGTCTTCGGAAAAGGCAAAGGTTTCTGCCGGAACCTGATCCGATTCGGCAATCAGATCTCCGTTTGTCCGAAATTCCAGGGTGCTCTGACCAAAATCGGTAATGGGAACACTCCCGCTTTTCATTTCCGACAATTGCCATTTTCCCACCAGCGAAGGATTGATAACCGTATTTTCTATCACGAGGGTATCCGGAGACGCTTCTAGGAGGAGTGAGTCTTCGACCATTTGTTTTTCTTCGTTTTCGGTTGTTTTATCGCAGGCATACAAAAACAGCAGGCAAAGAATTAAAAAATAATGAGGAAATCGTTGCATGGCTTATTTCAAAAGGTTTTTCTTCTCCCGGAAAGATAGGGTAATTGAGGGAAACTTCAAACGAGGATTTCTGTCTTAGGAAAGCAAAAAATTCCGGACAATCCGGATAAAAACTTCGGGTTGGTCGGCGTGAAGCCAATGGCCGGCATCGGGTATTTTTTCAAAAATCACGTGCGGGAAATAACTTCGTATTAGCGACTCATCTTCCGGCTGTAGGTAGTGAGAACGGCCTCCGGAGACAAAAAGGGTAGGGCGGTAAAAAGGAGTTTCCAGCACAATCGGAGCCAGAATGTTTTCATAATTTCGGGTAATGACTTCAAGGTTAAATTTCCACTGAAAACGCATGTCCTCGGATCGTCCCAGGCTTTTTAGCAGAAACTGCCTCACGCTGTCTTCCGGGATTCCTTCCCGCAAGGCATCCTCGGCTTCCTGCCGGGATTGGAGGTGGGCGAGGTTGACGCGATTCAGGGTATCTAAAATCGCGTTGTGGTGAGGGGGATAGGCTTTGGGAGCCATATCTGCGACGATTAGGCGGTCAATTCTTTCGGGATATTCGGCGGCAAACTGCATGGCCGTTTTTCCGCCCATGGAATGACCGGCGATATGTGCCTGGAAAATGCCCTGTTTGTCCATAAACGCGGCAAGATCATCGGCCATGGCCGAATAATCCCAGCGGTCGCTGTGGGGAGATTTACCGTGATTGCGTTGATCGGGCACAATCACGGTAAAATCCGCCGACAGCGTTCGTGCATGAGTTACCCAATTATCCAGAGAACCAAAAAGCCCATGAAGAATAATCAGGGCAGGTCCCTGCCCAAATGATTTGGCATTTAGTTCCATAGAAATCCAGCTAAAAATCAGTGGTGCACACCTCCATGGCCGTGTACATGACCATGGGCAATTTCCTCCCGAGTTGCCGGGCGAATCTGGACAATCTCACCCTGAAAAAACAGATCGCGACCTGCGAGGGGGTGATTAAAATCCATTTCCACAATGGAATCATCCATACTGATGATACGACCGCGAAGGGTATTGCCGTCCTGATCTCGCATAGGAACAATATTTCCCAAAACGAGCATATCTTCTGCCAGGACGCCATCAACCATAAAAGCTCCTTTGGGAAGCTCGATGATCGCATCTTCGTTTAGTTCGCCATAAGCGTCTATACTGCTCAGACTGAAATTAAAAGCGTCTCCCGTACTCAATCCTTCAAGATTATCCTCAAATGCAGGGAGCATGTTTCCTGCACCAAAAAGAAACACCAGAGGTTCTTCCAGGGTTACTTCCTCAACAAATTCTCCGTCAACGGTATCCAGACGAAGCTGGTAGGTGATGGAAACAACTTTCTGTGGTGAAATAGTCATAATGATGAATTAGGCACTAAAGTTAGGAAAAATAACCTGTAGAAAATAATCGAAATGATTTTTATCATGGCTTGGTTTTTGATTATTCTCTTAAAAATGATTTGTTGTAGCACACGATATGAAGAAAAAAACCATGGATGTTTCGGAACTTGCTTTAAACCTCAAACAACTCACCCACACCGATTATGACCGGGAAGAAAGCAGATCCGGAGAGTTTCAATCACCTGAGGGAATGGAATCACAGCTTAAAAACACGATCCTAGACCTTGCCGGAATTCCGGAGGCACAATTTTCCTGGAGCCAATCCCTTCGCGTGGAAATAGGGCTGGATTCGCTTGACATGGTAGAACTCGTGATGATTTGTGAAAAAGATTTTGGCGTTAGCATTTCCGATCGGGAATGGCAGGGACTTTCAACTGCCGCCAGCCTTCGCGACCTCATCAGTGCTCATCGCGCTAATACTTAAGCCAGTAATAGAGCATTTTGACGTATTCATTATTTACAAATATCATTGCCGGTTCGGATTCCCACCATTTTTCCACGTCATATTCCTCTGATTCAGCTCCGGCAACCAATACGTCAATCCCCACTTCTCGGAACTTTTTATGAAAAACATTTTTCGTCCGCCGGGTATGGAATTTAGAGGTCACCACAATGACTCGTTTAAATCCTTCCCGGTGGGCATATCCTAGTAACCCTTCCGATTCTTCAAAGGTGCTGGTACCGCTTTCAAGGACTCGAATGGCTGTGCTGTCAACGCCCTGTCGGCGCAAGGCAATGCGGGTAAGATTTGCATCATTTATTTCCACACCATAGGCCAATAGTGCCTGGTTGACGGTTCCTCCGGTAGCAATTACCACCGGAGCTAATTTTTCCCGGTACAGCTCACCGGCTTTTTTTGCCCGTTCGTCCGAATTTCCGGATAACACCACAATCGCATCTACCGGCATCAGGGTGTCTTCCCGTATCAGAAAATTGCCGATTCCCCGTAGAATAGGCACCCGGACTAGGTAAAGGGTAATTACAAGTACGACAAGGCCGGCGAGAATAAAGAACAGTTTTTTCAGAAATTTTCGCATGATTTCCTGTATTATTTACGAATACTTTTGGGAAAAATGCTGATGAAACCGAGGGATAGTCTCTATACCCTTGAGGTAATTAAATATACCGTAATGTTCATTGGGGCTATGAATGGCATCGGAATTTAACCCAAAACCCATCAGCACGGTATCCAATCCCAGAACTTCCTGAAAGAGAGCCACAATCGGAATGGAGCCACCTTCGCGTGTGGGAATTGGATCTTTCCCAAAGGTATCCTTCATGGCCATTGCTGCTGCCTGATACCCGGGATTTTGCGTGGACAGCATGGCCGCCTGCCCGCCGTGCAGGGCGGTGACGGTCACTTTTACCGACGGGGGGGCAATTTTTTCAAAGTGACGGGCAAATAATTCACTGATTTCTTCTGAATCCTGATTGGGTACCAGCCGCATGGAGATTTTAGCATGGGCTTTAGCCGGCAACACCGTTTTTGCACCTTCTCCGGTATATCCACCCCATATTCCGTTTAGATCGAGTGTGGGGCGAATGGATTTCTGTTCCAATATCGAATAACCTTTTTCCCCTCGTGTATCGGCAACTTCGAGTTCTGCCAGGTATTTATTCCGATCAAAAGGCCGTCGGGCCATGGCTACGCGATCTTCTGCCGACAATTCCACCACCTTGTCATAAAAGCCCGGAATCGCAATTTTACCGGTAGCGGCATCCTTAAGTGAAGCGACCATCTCACATAACACATTGAGTGGATTGTCTATCGCACCGCCGTAAATACCGGAATGTAAATCGCGGTTGGGGCCAACGACCTCCACTTCCATGTAAGAAAGCCCGCGAAGGCCTACGGTGATAGACGGGGTGTCATTGGCGATCATGGAAGTATCGGATACAAGGATAATATCTGCTTTTAAGCGGGTTTTGTTTGCTTTTACAAAATCCCCCAGATTGACGCTCCCGACTTCTTCTTCGCCTTCGACAATAAATTTAACATTACAGGGTAAAACGCCCAGGCTGTTTAGAATTTCTATTGCTTTGACATGCATATACACTTGGCCTTTGTCATCACAGGCGCCGCGTGCATAAATTTTTCCGTCTTTGACAACAGGCTCAAAGGGGGGGCTCGTCCAAAGATCGAGCGGATCAGGCGGTTGCACATCGTAATGGCCGTAAATCAATACCGTAGGATGCTGCGGGGAAATGATTTTTTCGGCATATACCACCGGGTTTCCGGGAGTAGGTATAATTTCCACCACGTCCATTTTTACGGCCCGAAATTTATTGGCCAGCCATTCAGCTGCGTTTTCGACGTCTTTTTTATAAGCAGAATCTGCACTAATGCTCGGGATTCTCAAAAACTCCATTAGTTCTGCCAGAAAACGATCCTTATGTTGTTCAATGTATTTGCGTATCTCTTCCATTTATCGTATGTATTTTAACCACCCGGGTCAAATTTAGTAGAAAATGGTTCAATTAAAAATCCGGAATGACCCACCACTTTTGGGAAAAAGTGCGTCCGTCTGACAAAAGTATTCTTACCAGGTACATTCCGGGGGAAATTTCCGGGGAGAGAACGGGCATTGCCTGCGCCGCCTGATTAATCGTTTTCCGAAAAATTTTTTGTCCCTGTACCGAAAATATTTCCAGATGAAAAGGCGAAAAAGGTTCCATCTTGATATTGAGAAAGCCCGGAGAAATTGCTGGATTAGGATAGAGAATGAGTTGAAAACCCGAAAAAGTTTGTATTGAGTTGGCCGGATTAGGGCCATAAATAGCAATCCCTCCACGCAGATTACCGATTGCGATTTCGGGTTTTCCGTCCGAGGTAATATCTTTTCCCGAGACAGAGATACGGGTTCCTTCTCGGATATTGCCGTATTGCGCTGTAATCAGAGGGAAAGTATCATTAAGGTGGCTGGCAATTTCACCAAAATGGTAAATATTGCCTTTTTCACTTCCTACCAGCAATTCCCAATTCCCCTGAGAGTTACGAAAAAACCAGGGCACGCTGTAACCGGTACAACATTCCGGCATGACATCAACGGCTCCGAAAGTTTTGTTTCCTCCCCCAAAAGCCGGAATCGCAGGGGTTCCCGTATTTTCGTAATACTCCAGATTTCCGCTTTTTTCGCCAATAACAAGGTCGGGAAGACCATCTTGGTTTACATCCGCAATTACGGGGGTAGCAGTGTTTCCCACATCTATCCCAAAATAAAAAGGAGTAGTCAACACAAAATCTGCCGGATTTCCCGGTCCGGCTAGGTTGGAAAAATAGTGAATGGCTCCGCTTTCTTCACCGATGATCAGATCCTCATCCCCATCAGCGTCCATATCGCCGAAGGCCGGGTAAACGCCAAACAAAGGCGGATTAAACAGAGTTGGGAGATTCAGGTAGTTGCGGGTGACGAGGTGAAATTCCGGTTGAGTCGGGGTTCCGGTATTCTCATACAAAGCCAGTCCGGATACTTCCGGTTGATCGGGGTCGCGGGAGAGGTAATTTCCGATGATCAAATCCACTAATCCATCGCCGTTGTAATCAAAAAATACGGGGTAACTTACCGATCCGATGTCCACCATCGTTTCTGCTAAAAAATCTTTCTGACGAAAAGTAAAACTGGCTGCCTGGGGTAATCCGGTATTCTCATACCACCAGAGGTTTTCCCGGTTAACGGAAATATTGGGGGCGTTGGGAGCGACCAGCAGGTCTAAAAGTCCATCATCATTAATATCCAAGGAAAAGGCTGCGGGGAATTGCTGTAAAAAGACGGGATTTCCGGAGGGGAAAGCCATATTTACCTGATCCATGAGCGCAAGTTCTGCCGTACCACCGTTGTGCAGATACACGATATTCGTATTGCTCAAATCTCCCAAAAGGAGCTCTAAAGCACTGTCGCCTTCAACATCGAGCGTGCATAAGGTAGAACCGGAATGTGCCGAATTTCCTTCTTCCCCTCTTTTACAGGCAGTATTAAGGGTAATTTCATTTGTGAGTCCGGCTTCTTGAAATTGCCCCCAGCAATTTGTGTTTACGACAAAGGAAAGATTGCTGCATCCGCCGGTATTTTCATAAAATCGTACATGGGAACCCTGATTGTCAAAACTCAGAATATCCAAATCCCCGTCGGCGTCCACATCGGCTATTGCGGGAATATCAGTTTCAAATACCGTAATGACTCCTCCGGGAACCGTAAGTTTGGCATAAGCCAGCACAAAACTTAAACTACTTCCCTGACTGGTATTTTGGTAAACCCGGATTGCCGAGGAATCCGGAAGAGCCGTGAAAATATCGGCTTTCCCATCACAGTTATAATCACGAAGTAATACCCAGTCTCGCAGAGGGGGAAGTAGTTCCTTTAATTCGGGGGCATAACTGTAAACCGGTGCGGCAGCTTCACCGGAATTCAGAAAAACATTTGTCCAATCTCCTGCCCGGTCAAAAATAAACAAATCTTTGCGGTTATCGCCGTTGAGGTCGGCAAGGGAAGGCTGGGGCTGATCCAAACCTCCGGCAAAGGCATTGGTGAGTTTCTGGCCGTTTTCGTAAAAGAGGATGTTATCCCGGAGGATCAAGGGCTGAGCGGAGAGGAATACCGGCAACATATATCCGAGCAGAACCCCGTATTTCATAGATGAAGTCTCTGGTTAATTCCTTCGTACTCACGTTCCATATTAGAGGCAAGCACATAAATCCGGCTTCCGATA
Source organism: Bacteroidia bacterium (assembly GCA_033764335.1). GTDB lineage: Bacteria > Bacteroidota > Bacteroidia > J057 > J057 > JAGQVA01. The sequence goes on from JANRJC010000014.1 coordinate 116,813, forward strand.
TTTTCGGCGATCAAATCCAGTATCCAGCGGGCGGTTTCGGCATCCATATTGGAGGTGGGTTCATCTAAGATAAGAATATCGGATTGACTGAACAGGGCCAATCCCACTTTTACCCGTTGAAGCATTCCGGAGGAATAGTAGCGAAGTTTTTTATCTTTATGTTCCTCCAGATGCAAGACAGAGACCATATCTTCCGGCGAAGAAAGGAGGCATTTTCGGAAGCCAAAATGTAATCGGATATGTTCCTCCAGTGTCAGATCCGGGTAAATATCCGTAAAAGGTCCTGCCCAGCTGAGGTATTGATAAACATTTTCTACCGATACCCGCATTTTGCCTTTGGTATAAATTGCTTTACCGGCGGAAGGAGCAAGCTGTCCGGCGATAATGCGAAGCAGCGTGGATTTACCGGAGCCGTTACGTCCAATGAGTGCCAGGTGCGGATGTTGGGAAAAATCATGCGAAATGTCTCTGAATATCCAGCGGTGGTAAAATTTTTTGCCGATGCCTTGCAGGTGGATATGCAGATTCATAAGCGCAGTTAATCATTCGCGGAAGAAGCGTTGTTTTTGTTTTCGGTCTGATGCGAAGTATGCCCACGAATAATTCCCCTTGAGGCATTTCGGATAAAGGTAATAATTTCATCTCTTTCTTCGGTTGGGGAAAGATGGGTTTCTACATAATCGAGTGCCTGGGAAGTGTTCATGCCGGAAAAGAAGATATAGCGATAAATCTCCTGGATCGAATGGATATTTTCATTCGAGAATCCTCTGCGGCGAAGGCCGATGGAGTTAACCCCTTCGTACTGTACCGGATTTCGCCCGGCTTTTACAAAAGGAGGCACGTCTTTTCGGACAAGGGATCCTCCCGATATCATGGCATGGGAGCCGATTTTCACAAACTGATGAACGGCGGCCATGCCCCCGATTACCACAGACTCACCGATTTCCACATGGCCACCCATATTCACGGCATTGGCCAGGATGGTATGATCACCGATGAGGCAATCATGTGCCACGTGAACATAAGCCATCAGCAATACATTGGCACCTATAACCGTTTTCCCATGCGCAGAAGTTCCCCGGTTGAGGGTAACACATTCACGGATGGTGGTATTGTTTCCAACTTCGAGGGTGGTTTTTTCCCCTCCGAACTTTAAATCCTGAGGAATAGCAGAGATAACCGCTCCGGGGAATATCCGGCAATTTTGACCGATACGGGCACCGTCGTAAATAGTGACATGGGAGCCAATCCAGGTTCCGCTGCCAATGGTGATTCCTCCGTGAAGAAGACTGGAAGGCTCAATGTGGACATTATCTCCGATTTGGAGAAGCGGTTTCAGGTCGTTAGAAGACGAGTTCCGCCAAAATTCCAATTGACTGGAGTCGGAAGAGAGAATAACCCCTGCCATGATCCGGCAGTTTTTACCAATTCTTACGCCCTCATAGATGACCACGTTAGGGCCAATGAAGGAGCCTTCGCCAATTTCGACGTTTTCATAGATTGTGGTATAAGGGCCAATATGAACACTGGGGTGAATTTTTGCTTGGGGGTGGGCGTTGTAATTCGTTGGGTTCAGATGTTGGTTTATCATATTTTGTTTTTGGGTACTACGCTGGCAACCATGTCAGCGGAGCAAACGAGTTGTCCGTCAACAAAGGCTTTGCCACTCATTTTACAAATACCTCGGCGGAGTGCGGTCATTTCAAGTTCAAGAACTAGGGTATCTCCTGGTATAACTGGTTTTTTAAACCTTACGTTGTCTATTGCCACAAAATAAACCCATACCGATTTGGGGTTTTCAATGGTATTAAGAAGTAAAATTCCCCCGACCTGTCCCATGGCTTCAAGTTGAAGAACTCCGGGCATAATCGGATTCCCGGGAAAATGTCCCTGAAAAAAGGGTTCATTGAAGGTGACATTTTTGATTCCTCGAATGGTACTTTCGGTAAAATCCGTGATTTTATCCACCAGTAAGAAAGGGTAACGATGGGGGAGGATTTCGTGAATGGCATTAATATCAAAGACCACTCCCTTTTTTTCTTCCTTTTGAAAACGACTCGCGATGCGTTTTTGTTTCAGTCGGGATTTGATTTTTCGGGCTAGTTCCACATTTGCTTTGTGTCCGGGTCTTAATGCCATGATATGGCCTTTCAGGGGTACTCCCACCAATGCCAGATCTCCTACCAGGTCCAGGAGTTTATGCCTTGCCGGTTCATTTTCATAATGCAGCCCGGAGTGATTCAGGATGCCTTCTTTTATGTCCAGTTCCGGCTTGTCGAAAAGGGTCTGTAACCGAAGAAGTTCTTCCTGTGTCACTTCTTTATCCATGATCACAACGGCACTATCGAGGGATCCGCCACGAATAAGTCCCGCTTTGTGAAGCATTTCCAACTCATGCAGGAAACAAAAGGTCCGGCTATTGGCAAAATTTTCCGGAAAATCGGTAATACTTGTCAAAGAAGCACTTTGCGCCTTGAGTATATCAGACCCAAAATCAATCATAACGGTTGCACGAAACTCTGAACCCGGCAGTGCGGCGAGTTCAACTTTTCGCTCATTTTCCATATAATGAATCGGTTCTTCAATGATAAAGTATTCTCTTTCCGCTTCTTGCTCGACAATTCCTGCCTGAATCAGGGCCTGCGAAAAATCGCGGGAACTGCCATCCATAGCCGGTGGCTCGGAGCCGTCCACCTGAATCAGAACATTATCAATCTGAAGACCGGCTAAGGCCGCGAGGGTATGTTCAACCGTGTGCATGTGTGCGCCATTTTCGGCGATGGTTGTACCTCTGCTGGTGTCCACCACATTCTCCACATCGGCCCGAATGAGCGGTTGTGTGTCCAGGTCAATCCGTTGAAACACATATCCATGATTTTCTCCTGCGGGGACAAAGGTCATTGTGACCTGCTCACCGGTGTGTAGTCCGACTCCGGAAACCGATATCGGTGATTGAATCGTGCGTTGCTTTTCCGCCATATCTTCTATTCTCTTATTCTCTGTTTGCTAATATTTTTTCGAGTTCAGCGATCCGGCGGTACATTTCCTCTAATTTACGAAATAAAACCTCCGATTTTAATTGTTGCCGGTGAAGTTGTATCGGTGATCCCCGAAAAGCGAGGCCAGATTCCGGGATGGATCGGTTGACGCCCGACTGGGCGTCTATCAGGGTTCGGTCGGCGATTTTCAAATGCCCAACCACTCCGACCTGGCCGCCCAGCATGCAGGCTTTCCCAATACGGGTACTGCCGGCAACTCCCGTTTGAGCCGCGATTACGGTATTTTCGCCAACTTCCACGTTGTGCGCCAACTGCACCAGATTATCCAGTTTCGCTCCTTTTTTCACAATCGTATTTCCAAAGGTAGCGCGGTCTATGCAGGTATTGGCACCGATTTCCACATTATCCTCCAGAATTACTTTTCCCATCTGGGGAATTTTTTTATACGTTCCATCTTTCTGAGGCGCAAAACCGAATCCGTCGCTGCCGATACAACTTCCGGCGTGGATGATACAGTTTTTCCCAATGACGCTACCGTAGTAGATTGTTACATGGGGATAAATAATGCTTCCTTCTCCAATGGAAACGCCTTCACCGATATATACATTCGGGTAAACCTGTACCCTGTTGCCAAGGGAAGTATTTTGACCGACATAGGCAAATGCACCGATATAGGTATCGGCTCCGATGGATGCCGTTTCGGCAATATATACGGGTGACTCAATGCCTTTTTTGGCCGGGCGAGTCAGTGATTCTGCTTTCTCCAACAATACGGCAACTGCACTGTAAGGATCTTCCACGTGAAGCAGGGTAGGGGTAATTGCCTCTCGAAGTTCAAACTGTCGGGAAACAATAATCGCCGAAGCCTGGGTGGTATATACAAAATCTTCGTATTTCGGATTAGCCAGAAAAGTGATTCCGCCTTCCTTGCCCTCTTCAATACTGGAAAACGTATGGATTTCCTTTTCCGGGTCTCCGGTAATTTCGGCCCCTATAAGATGTGCGATCTGTCTGATGCTAAATTTCATTCACCGGATGGATAAGAGGCCAAAGGTAAAAAATCTTTTTCATAATAATAGGGGCGGCTGGGTCAGTCAAAAAACCGAAGGTTGCCAAGTACCTTTCAGACAGGTGCCCCATACTTTTCCTTTAAAGGACTGGCCGATAAAAGGGCTATTTTTGCTACGAGAAGGGATTTGAGAAGACTGATAAATCCATTCTCCGAGGGGATCAAACAGCGTAAAATCGGCGATACTGCCCTTCTGAACGGATACCGGGGTTTTCCCGAGAATTTTGCGGGGATTAAGTGCAATCATCTCAATAAGCCGACCGAGGGAAATGATCCGGGTATCTATCAAAGCGGCATTTGCAAGGGGAAAGAAAGTCTGAAGCCCCAGCATTCCGGGTTCGGCGATCTCAAACTCCACGTCTTTTTCTTCCAGCGCCTGTGCGCGATGCCCGGAACCGAGTGTATCTATTTGCCCTTCTTTTATAGCCGAAAGCAGTGCCTGTTGCTGAGCGTGATTTCGCAGCGGGGGAAATAGCTTGAAAATCGGATCAAAGGTTTCGAGGCTTTCATCGGTCAGCACCAAATAGTAAATGGCCGTACCGGTAGAAAGGGTTCCTGCTTTTTTGTGGGAAAAAACCCGGCTCGTTGCCTCGACAGACGCAAGCGGTTGGAAGTGGATTTTTCCACCGGTATAGGTCCAAACATCGAGGTCCCGAGCTACGGCAAGCGACTCAGCCAGCACGGGAATTCCCTTAAAACCTAATCGGACAGATACCTCTCCTTCGTTCATCTGCCCGCCGGTGGAGAGCGAACGATCCTCCGGATAACTGATCAGGAGTCCCTCAAAAGGCTTTAAATATTGAAGAGCGCGAAGTACAACCCCCGGTTTTTGTACCGGATGATCACCATCCCCAAATGCAACCGCACCGGCGAGGTGCATATCGTGAACCTCGGCGAGGTCTTCCCCTTTTGCACCGACCGTAAGTGTACCGGTAAGCCATAGTTCGGTGGGTAACCCCTTTGTGCGTAAAAGCAGGGATTCGAGTATTTGCCGGTTGTCCACTACCGGTTGCGTATTAGCGGTACATAACACCTGGGTAAATCCCCCCGATTGCGCCGCCTGAGCCAGTTCTGTCAGTGTCTCCTTCCACTCGTATCCGGGGTCAGACAAATAAACCATCATATCCACCCATCCCGGAGAAATACAGGCGCCCGGTATATCTACCACATTTGCCTGTTCGGGAGAGAGTGTCCCTCCAGGTTTAACCTGACTTACGTGGGTTCCTTCAATCAGGACATCGGCCGGGCGTTCATGAAATTCCGAACCCGGATCTATAACCGTTACATTCCGGAATAAAAGCGGTGCTGACATAATGTGAAGTTTAGGATCAGTTTAGCTGACAGGTTTATCTCGAAGCAGGAGAATCATTCCTTCGAGTGCCAGACAAATGACCGCGATGATAATAAAATATTTCCAAAGGGGGAATCCTTCTTTTTCCACCTCGATCCGTGTTTTGATGGCATCTGCGGAAGGAGGGAGAATTTCGATATCCTCAAGCCCTTTGCGGGCAAGAATCTCCGCAAGTTGGGATTCACTGGCGTAGGCAAGTTTTGATTCAAGATCCGAGACGTTAAAGGCGATTTTTTCGAGCAGGGTATTTTCCTGCATAATAATGTAGTTTCCTTCCCGAATGTCCATTTTTTCAAAATTAAGAATGGTGGCTCCTCCTTGCGAATATTGTTCGGGTGGCGTGGATTTTCCCTCGGAGTCTATGAGGTTGATCAGCGCCTTTTGATGAGTCCGGACACTTTTGGGCTGATAAAAACCGATTTCCTGGCCGGCTTGTATATTTTGGGTCTGATTCATAATCTGGGTGAGTCGAAAAATCAGCGGTGAAAATATGGTTTTCACATGGAAATCGGTCCATGCATCGCCAGGAAAAAGCGCAAAGGCAAACATCAGTCCGTTGCCGATGCGAGACTCAACGAGGATCGGTGCCTGGTTTTCCAGAGCAAGTATGCGGTTATGCGCAATTTTATTATTGAGTTGAACGGTGTGGTACCGAAACACATTTGGCGCATCAAACTCCACATTGGTTTGCTGGCGGGCAAAAATTCCTTCAAAAAGAGGATTGGCCAGGTCCACCCGACTTGCTTTTGCCCCTTCTTGCAGGGTAACAACCGGTCCCATTGTACCCCAACCCGTCGCAGAAAGGAAGCTATTTACCCCGGGCAAAACCATGTCATCACCAGGAAAAAACAGGATGCTTCCTCCCTCTTCAAGAAAACTCCGAAGTTTATCCCCCAAGCCACTGCTAATATCTTTTACTCCGAGAAGAATGATCGAACGATAAGCCGAGGGTTCTTCCGCCGCTATGTTCCGTGCGGATATAAAAGTAGGTTCAAACTGCTCAAACAGAGACTCATACAGCAGACGGATATTGCGGGACGGTTGCCCTTCCACAATCAGCACTTTTTCTTTTTCGGGTACATACAACGTAAAATACCGGCGGTTGTCAAAGTCAACCAAGGGATCATCCAACTCAATATAACCCGAAAGCCATCCGCTTTCGGAAGGAGTAAAAGAAACTTCCACCCGGGATTCTGTTTCCGGTTCCAGCGATTTGGTGTTAATCGCTGCCGCTTTACCTTCGAGCATTACCCGCACACTTAAATCCTTAATCAGGGTTTCTCCGTCGTTGACCAACTGCATGGACATCGTTACCGGTTTTCCTTTTTCCACAATCTGAGACAATACCTGGTGGGAATGGATATAGACATTTTTCTGCCTGCGGGAAGCCAGCGGAATGTATTTAATCATTGGCAGCGAATCACCCATGGAAGTTGTCTGGCTGTCGGCAAGAACCGTTGACAACTGGAAGTCGCTCAGCAGATACATTTCCCGGAGAGAATTGGAGGCTCTGGAAAATATTTCATCCTGAAACCCCAGGATATCACTTTGTGAACGAATATTCTGGCTGATCGAAAAATCTTTGAGTTGTTCGAGGGCTTCTTCCTGCCGGGAAAAATTAAAATTCAGCCGAAGATCGGAGGTAGTCATCAGAAGAAATTCATCTTCCCGATTGTAGTCCCGGATGATATTGCGGGCTAGGGAAATCGCCTGTTGGAAATATTCCCCCTTTTCATTGCCCGCGGTCATACTGTAGGAATTATCTATGATCAGTGCGATTGAACGGTTTCCCCGAAGTAGTTGGTTATTTTTGGAAACAATAACCGGGCCGGCAAAGGCAAATACCAGGCCTGTAATGGCCAGCAGTCGGGCCAGCAGCAGTAGCCACTGGCGGAACTTTACACGTCGGACAACCGATTTTTTTACCTCTTTCACAAACGCCACATTGCTGAAAAGAATTTGTTTCGGGCGCTGAAGGTTAAAAAAATGTATGATAATCGGCACCGAAAGAGCCAGTAGCCCCCATAGTGCAGCCGGATTTAAAAAAGCCATTTCAGAAGATTGAACGGATAAATATTCCGGTAAATATAGCCAGAAAAGAGAAACCCCGCATCCGCTTTTATCGGTTTAGATTGTTCCGCGTAAATTTTCCCAATATTTCGCAATAATAATCGCCGGATATAATCCGTTTGATGCCTATTCTTATGAAAAATTTTCCACTTGACAATGTGGATTTTTCTTTTATTTTTGCGACCTTTTAAAACTAGGCATTCAACTATGTATTGGACACTTGAACTAGCCACTTATCTGGAAGACGCCCCTTGGCCGGCTACCAAAGAAGAACTGATTGACTTCGCGAACCGCTCAGGCGCGCCGCTGGAGGTTGTCGAAAATTTGGAGGAACTTCCCGATGAGGATTCTTCTTATGAAAGCATTGAAGAGATTTGGCCGGATTATCCGTCCAAAGAGGATTTTCTCTTTAATGAAGACGAGTATTAAGGGGGTTTGATTATTCAAATCTCTCATCTCGGCGTAAATCTCAATCATCAAAAGATACTGAGAGACATATCCCTGGTTTTTCAGCCAGGGATTCATTATATTGTAGGGTTAAATGGTAGTGGAAAAACGACACTCCTGCACTCTCTAGCAGGTTTGCTTTCTTATTCGGGAACCATTTTAATGGACGGTACGGATATATCCCGAATTTCTACCCAAGGTCGAGCACGTACCGTTGCATTTGTACAACAACGCCTCGATATTCCCTTTCGGATTCCCGTTTATGAGTTTCTTCTTACCGGAAGATTTCCTTACCTCAACTGGTTGGGAACTTATTCTGCCGAAGACCGACAAACCGTGGAAGAATCCCTGCAACTCCTTTCCCTGGAGCCTTTCCGACAAAGACATCTCCACGAAATTTCCGGTGGAGAACTTCAGAAAGTTCTGATTGCCCGTGCATTAATTCAACAAACGCCGGTTCTCCTACTGGATGAACCCGCCCAATCACTGGATCCCCGGAACAAAGAGTTTCTTTTTCCATTTTTAAAAGAACTTTCACAGAAAGGGAAAACCATTATTTGCACCACCCACGATCTGGAACCCCTTGAGGATGAATCGGTGTTTGTTACGGGTATAAAATCGGGGCAAATTGTTTTTTCCGGAAAAGGAGGAAACATTCGTTCGCAACTGATGAGGGATGTTTACTAAGACTCCCCCATTGTTTTTAGCAGAATTTCGGCTGCCTCTGTTGGGGAAAGTCGTTTATCAGCAACCTCTCTACTTAGTTCTTCGAGGCGGGAAACAACGCGGGGGTGACTGTAAAAGGAGTTTAATAATTGCTGTTCAATGGCCTCTTTTAACCATTGATTTAATTGCAAGCTTCGCTTTTGCTCCCAAAATCCATTCTTAAGTGTCAATGTCTTGTACTGGTTCAGCATATTACCGATTTCCGGGTAACCTTTCCCGGTAAGGGATGAACAAGGAATAATCTGGGGCCGCCAGTCCGGAGAATCATGGTTAAATAATCGGATTGCCTGAGAATAAGCCGTTTGTGCCTGGCGGGCCGCGGCCTGCATTACCCCGTCGGCTTTGTGAATGATCAGCCCATCGGCCATTTCCATTATGCCTCGTTTTATTCCCTGCAACTCATCTCCGGCGTGAGGAAGAAGGAGCAGAAGGAAAAAATCAACCATGGAAAAAACGCTAATTTCGGACTGACCTACTCCCACGGTTTCAATCAGAATCATTTCGTAGCCGGCGGCTTCACATAATAAAATGGACTCGCGGGTTTTTCGGGCAACGCCGCCCGGATTACCGCCCGAGGGCGAAGGCCGGATAAATGCCTGAGAGGAGGCTGCCAGTTTTTCCATTCGGGTTTTGTCCCCGAGAATGCTGCCGCCACTGCGGGAGCTTGAAGGATCCACGGCGAGTACCGCCACGCGAAGTTTTTCTGAAATCAAGAAACTTCCGAATCCGTCAATGAAGGTGCTTTTTCCCACCCCGGGAACGCCCGTGATTCCTACCCGATAAGCGTTACCGGTATAAGGCAGGCAGTTCCGAATGATTTCAGTGGCCAGTTGCTGATCTGAAGGCAGGGTACTTTCGATAAGCGTGATCGCCCGGCTCAACGTCAAACGATCTCCCCGGAGTATCCCTTCCGTATAGATTTCGGCAGTCAGACGATGAGGGGCAGTCATATAAGGATTACTTTTTTATCAGGTAGGTAAGTCTCAGCATTCCATGCCGCCCCTGTATGCTCAGTTGGAGGCTGTCGGGTGTATGGGTCAGAATCTGGTAACGAAACTCCGGTACTTGGCGGTCTTCGGGAACTTCGATCCGATTTTGTAGGATATATACCTTGGCGATACGATCACGTGATCGGTTGATCAGCCAACGGCCCTGGCTTTGGTTAAGCGTGTCATATTCCCGAAAAGTACCGTCGGGCTTGAGTACCAAAAACTGAGGGTTTAGCGAATCTGCCGGATAGTACTGCCCGCCGTTGTAGGGATCGTAGGTTTGGTGCAGTTGCCAGACGATGCTATCACTCTGTTGTTTTTTCCCCACCATGAGGGAAGCCGCCTTACTCCGGCGCATCGCTTTCGCGCTTTTGTCGTGACAGGAGACTATTAGGAAAAATATCATAAAAAAAATGGCTGCGTATCTCATTATCCGCTAATTTTGCCCAACAAAATAACTATGTTTCGGAACAAATGGAACAAATTGCAGAAATCCTGGGAGAAGTATTAAAATATACGGTACCGGCCGTGCTGGTATTGCTGGCGGTAAAACTGACACAGGACTATCATTCCCGGCAAATCAGAAGCCGAAACAGCCATTCGCTCCGAAAATCGGTCATCCGGACACATCTTCCGCTGAAGCTGGCTGCGTATGAGCGTGCAGTGTTGTTTCTGGAAAGAATCAGTCCGGAAAACCTGATTCCGCGCATAAATGCAACCGGAAAAACCGTCGGGCAGTTAGAAAGAGAACTGGTCAATGAAATCACTTCAGAGTATGAACACAACCTTGTGCAGCAATTATACATTTCCTATTCTGGCTGGTCGGGGCTGGTAATGGCCAAAAACGAGATGCTTCAAACAATCCGACAAGCAGCCTCCGAATTACCACGGGAAGAGAAGGGACTGATTCTGAGCCAAAAAATCATTGAAATCTGTGCAAACCGGGAAGAGCAATCCACGCATAAAGCCACATTCTTGTTAAAATCAGATGTATTGAAAATTTTCGAAATCGAAGGAAATTAATTAAAGCCTCGTTTTTAGCATATTTTTGCTAAGGAAAGTTGCAAGAAAAATTTCGTTTTAGCAGAGAAAGTAGGCTCCGAAAAACAAAAAAACCTGCCGGGTTGGAGTTCTTCGGATAATCGAAAAAATATTTTTCTGAATAATCGGATTCTCACACAAATTCAGAAATTGCTAGCTAACTCGCTGATAAATCCATAGTTAACAATATTAACCTAGTGTAAAGGTTTGTGTGCATGCATACTAAAAAAACCCTCTGGCTTTGCAGAAAAGAGGTTTTTGAGCTAAAAAACTGATAATCAAAAGAATGCAAATATTTGATTGAACCGAAAAAAAAGGTTCTTTTTCAAGTTTTTTTTTCAGTTTTTTTTCGGGACTTTTATCCCTGCGCTGAAATAAGAAACTACTCTTTTTTTCGTTAAGGGTTAAGTAACAAATAGATTTAGTAACGCCAGGAGATGACAACGACATACGTTGACATATGGAAAAGGTGTCTCCAACTTATACAGGAGGAGATTTCGGATCAAAGTTTCGACACTTGGTTCAAACCGATTAAACCAATCCGGTTTGAACAGAATGTCCTGACCATTGAAGTTCCCAGTCAGTTCTTTTATGAATGGCTGGAAGACCACTATGTGGCCCTGTTGAAGCGGGCCGTTCGTGCTACGCTGGGACCCGACGGGAGGCTGGAATATTCCATCGTCATAGAAAACAATGTAAACAACGGCGCCTCCACCGTCAGAATGCCTGCTGCCTCACACCCCCAAGGAAATTCATCTCAAAGCCTTAATAATCAATTGGATGTAAACAGACCTATACCTAACCCCTTTGTAATTCCGGGTATTCGCAAATTTGAGGTCGAATCGAACCTCAACTCCTCCTACACTTTTGATACCCTTATTGAAGGGGATTGCAACCGCCTTGCCCGGGCAGCAGGTTATGCCGTAGCAAACAAACCCGGCATCACGGCCTATAATCCGCTTTTTATCTACAGCGGCGTAGGTCTTGGCAAAACCCACCTCCTCCAGGCCATCGGCAATCAAATCAAGGAAAACAATCCCCGAAAGGCGGTGTTGTACGTTTCCTCCGAAAGATTCATCAATCAATTTGTCGAAGCGGTACGAAAAGGCACCGTGAACGACTTCATGAATTTTTACCAGATGATTGATGTCCTGCTGGTGGATGACATACAGTTTATGTCCGGGAAAGAAAAAACCCAAGACAATTTCTTCCATGTATTCAATCACCTGCGCCAGTCCGGAAAACAAATTGTCCTGGCCTCCGACCGCTCGCCCAATGACATGGAGGGAATGGAAGAAAGGCTCCTTTCCCGCTTCAAATGGGGCCTCAGTGCCAGTATGCAGGTTCCCGATTACAATACCCGCAAACAAATTCTGAAAAGCAAAATGTATCAGAACGGCATCGAACTCCCCGAAGAGGTCGTCGAATACATTGCTCACAATATCACCACTAATATCCGCGAACTGGAAGGTGCGATGATTAGTTTGCTGGCGCAAAGTTCCTTAAACCGTAAGGAAGTGGACGTTGAACTCGCTCGCTCAATGCTCCAGCATTTTGTGGATACGGTCACCCGTGAGATTACCATTGATTCCATCCAGCAGATTGTCGGTGATCATCTCGATATTGAAGTGGAACTCATGAAGGCCAAAACCCGGAAACGAGACATCGTGCAGGCCCGCCAGATCGCCATGTATTTCGCTAAAGAAATGACGCAACACTCGCTCAAATCTATTGGCTACCATTTTGGCGGAAGGGATCATTCGACGGTTATACATGCCCTCCAAACGGTCAATGATCTTATTGCCACGGATAAATATTTTAAGCAAAATGTAAGCGAAATCCGCAAAAGGATTTCCCTCGAAGTCAACTAAGCAGATCTTTACAGCCACCGGTAAATAGTTATGATGAAAAAATTATCCCGGAACGTCGCCCTCCTTCTGATTCTGGCAATTCTCGGCGGAATGACACTGTCGTCCTGTCGTATTCTTCGCGGAGACCCCCGTAAAAACTGTAATCATCCTCAGCATGGACAATACATGCTGGAAAAACGCAAAAAAACCACCGGCTTCTGACGGCTTGATTTTTCCGCTCCTGATGGTCCTCCATCAGGCTTTTTTTTCGTTTTTGATAAAATTTAGACTTGCTTAAAAAAAAATTGAGACAAAATTAAATTTTGATAAAATTGTTTCTATATTTGCTGACGTGAATGTTAAAAGTATGAAACCACTGCCTTCTTTTTTGTCTCGGACTCTTTATCTTTTTGCGTATGCTTCTTTTTTGTTTACACCTGATTTTGCCGGAGCGGCAAACCCACGGGTTATTGCCACGACGACCTTTATCGCCGACATGGCCCGTAACATCGCAGGCAATCACGCCGAAGTAATTTCTCTGATGCCGGTCGGCGGCGACCCGCATACCTATGATCCGGTTCCCGGTGATGCGAAAAAGATTGCCGAAGCCGATTTGATTCTCAAAAACGGCCTTACGCTGGAAGGCTGGTTGAATGAAATGATTGACAATTCAGGGACACATGCTTATGTCGTTACCATTACCGAGGGCGTTACGGCTATACAGAGCGCCGATCACGAAAATGCCTATGATCCCCATGCATGGATGGACCTTCAAAATGCACTCATTTACATCGCCAATATCCGGGACGCTCTGATCCGGATTGACCCGCCCCATGCATCCGATTATCAAAAAAACTATGACGATTACCGAAAGGAATTGCAACTTCTGGACGACTATGTGGAGGCTCAGATTCTCCGGATTCCCCCGGAACATCGGATTCTCGCTACGTCTCACGACGCTTTCCGCTATTATGGAAACCGTTACGGTTTGCAGGTAGTATCTATACTGGGTACATCCACTGATGCCGAAGCGAGGATCGAAGACTACAATTATCTGGCTTCGCTGATCCGCAAGTATAAAGTTCCGGCCATCTTTATTGAGTCAACCATTAATCCCAAACTCCTTATTCAGCTCGCGCAGGATTTGGGAATTCGTATCGGTGGTAAACTTTTTGCCGACTCCTTGGGGGATGAAAAATCCGGAGCCGATACTTATCTGAAAATGATTCGCCAGAATACCGACCTGATTGTAGCCGGACTTATGATTTCCTCCGCAATAAAAGAAGACGAACAAAGTCTGTCTTTTCTTCTTGTCATTTTCGCTTTGTTCATTTTATCTTTTTCGGTGGTTGTTTTTCGGCTGAAAAACCCTTCCAAAACGGGGCTTTCCTGGGAAAACTATAAAATTGAAATCAAAAGCCTTTCGGTTTCTTATGACCGGAAAACAGCACTGGCCAACGTTTTCATCGAAATCGAACCCGGATATGTTTATGGACTATTGGGGGGAAACGGCTCGGGAAAATCCACCTTGTTTAAATCCATTCTGGGTTTGGTGGAAGCAGACGCGGGTTCCATCCGAATCAACGGAGAACCGGTAGATTCGGTGAGAAAGTACATTTCCTATATTCCTCAAAAAGAAGAAATTGACTGGACATTCCCTGCTACGGTTTTTGATGTGGTCTTGCTGGGGCGTTATCCACACCGAGGGGTTTTTGAGCGGTTACAGGAAGAAGACCGGAGAAAAGCCGCAGAAGCCATGCAACTGCTGGGAATCTATGATTTGAAAGATAAACAAATCGGCGAACTCTCCGGAGGGCAGCAGCAGCGGGTATTTATTGCCCGGGCATTGTGCCAAGAGGCGGAATTATACCTCTTTGACGAACCCTTTGTAGGAGTTGATGTCACAACCGAAAACAAAATAATCGAAATTGTAAAATCGCTTGCCGCACAAGGAAAACTGGTTGTCATTATCCATCATGACCTGGCAAAGGTGCGGGAGTATTTTGATCGTCTGATCATGGTCAATCAGCGAATTATTGCCATAGGAGATACCGAAGAAGTATTTACGGATGAGAATATTAAAAAAACATATGGAGGGCGCCTGACCATTCTTCAGAAAACGGAAACCATTCGCTAAATCATGGAAAAAATCATCGAAGTTTTTCAATACGACTACGCCATCCGTGCTTTTTATGCTTCGGCCATGGTGGGCATTATGTGCGGCATACTGGGATGTTTTATCGTTTTGCGAAATATGTCCCTGATTGGCGACGCATTGTCTCATGCCATTCTTCCGGGGGTAGTTGCGGGTTTTCTCATTGCCGGTTATAGTTTGTTGGGCTTTTTTACCGGTTCGGTAGTGGCGGGCCTCCTTGCCGCCGTTTTGATTACCTGGATACAACGCAATGTAAAAACTCAGGAAGATGCGGCGATTGGCATTGTTTTTACCTCCATGTTTGCCATTGGAGTAATGGGCATATCGTGGCTCACCCGCCAGGAAGGGGTACACCTGGATTTGAAGGATTTTTTGTTTGGAAATATTCTGGGAATTTCCGACCAGGATTTATGGATGACCTTTCTCATCTTGGCATTCACCATTCTGTGTGTGGCGATTTTTTACCGATATTTTTTTGTTACCACTTTTGAATCGGTAGTTGCCCAAACCATCGGAATATCGGTAAGTACGATGCATTATTTTTTGATGCTGCTGTTGTCTTTCGCCGTAGTGGCTTCTTTACAGTCGGTGGGGGTGATTTTGGTAGTTGCCATGCTTATTACCCCGGCTTCGACGGCATATCTGCTGACCACACGGCTGCAAAACATGATTCTGATTGCGGCAGGTATGGGGCTTTTATCCACCACTCTCGGCCTGTTAATCGCTATTTTATTTGAGACAACCCCCGGCCCTGCAATGACCGTTACTGCCACGGGACTGTATCTTTCTGCGGTTCTTTTTTCTCCCCAGCGAGGACTGGTCAGCCGATATATCAAACGCCAAAGGAAACGCAGCCGAATCTTGCAGGAAGATGTGTTAAAACAGGCTGTTCGACTGCACGAAAAACGACAACTTACCCCAACGGCTCTCCAGCAAAAACTAGGTGTAAATTCACTCCGGATCCGCCGAGCGTTACGCAAACTGGAAAACCAGGGAAACTTATCCCTGCAAAAAGGCCTCCTGAAACTGACCGACAAAGGCATTGAAGGAGGATATGCACTCGTAAGGGCCCATCGCCTGTGGGAAACATATCTGGTAAAAGAAATGGGGCTGAGTGAAGACCAGATTCATGAAAATGCCGAAAAATATGAACATATTCTTACCGACGCACTGGTTGAAGAAGTGGCCAAATCCCTGGGAAATCCGTTGACAGACCCCCACGGGTCTCCCATTCCGGAAAAATCAGGTTCCCTGCTCAAAAACCTCGCGACCCTTATTAGCGGGGAAAAAGCCAAAATCAGTTCCTATCAAATCAATCACCTCGTGCGATCCGACCTCTGGAAACGCGGTTTACATCCTCTGGTGGAGTTTGAAATAGGGAAAGTGGAGGCAGATGAAATTGAGGTGAATTTTGAGGGCAAAAGTATTCGCATTCCGGTTGCAATGGCGCGAAAAATCAAAATTGAGCGCTAAATTGCAAACTAATCTGAAATCTCAATCGTTGACTGAGTATGAAAGGCTTTTATTTTTTATTCATCCTTTTTCTATTTTGCATCGGAAATCTTTCGGCGCAGCTTAATTCCTTTAAGGATCAGACTTTTCGGGCGGAAGCAGACAAAGGGCTGCGATTTATGTATAACATGGAATTTGACCGGGCGGAATGGGTTTTTAACAAACTCAAAAACCAACATCCGGAACATCCTGCCGGTTATTTTCTTTTGGGAATGAACCGTTATTGGCAAACGTATATTTCCGAGACGACGCCCGACTTTTACGATTATACCGAAAAACAATTGTTGCTCTCACTGGAAAAAAATAAAAAACTCGAAAAAATTCCGACGGCTTACCCGGAGTACATTTTTTTTGAATTTATGAACAATGCTCTGGTCGCCCGACTTTATGCCTTGCGACGAAATTGGTTACCCGCAGTAAATGCCGCCCGGAAAACCCTCACACCGGTAAAAGCTGGATTAAAACTGACCAAAGATGCCCCTGAAATTTACTTTCTGGCGGGTATCTACCACTATTATGTAGCTACCTACCATAATTACTATCCCCTCGTGCGCCCTTTTCTGGCCTTTTTTCCAGATGGAAATGAACAACTCGGCTTGGAAGAAATCGAAACAGCCGGACGGATTTCGAATTTTACCCAGCGCGAAGCCAATTTTTTTCTCATTTACATTTACCTTGATGAAACCAAACGTCTGGATAAGGGGCTGACAGTGGCAAAAAGCCTCTCTCAGGAATTCCCCATGAACACCTGGTTTCAAGCCGACTATGCAAGGGGATTGATCAAAAACCACCGATATACAGAAGGAGAAAAAATCCTGCTGGAAATTCAACAAAAGTTTGAATTACAAAGCGGATGGAATAGCCGAATGATTTCCAGCATCGAATCCCGCTATCAAACGTTCCTGATGATTAAAGCCTATCATTATCTGGCTATTACACAGATTTATTTGCACAAGGATTATACAAAGGCGATGTCTCTTCTGAAGAAAAGCAATGACATGGCTCGTATAGCCGGGGTAAAAGAAGATAATTACCTTGCCGGAAACGAATATTATGCGGGGGTTTGTTATGACAACCTTAAAAAGCGGGAAGAAGCCTTAACCGCCTACCACAATACCCTCTCCATGGCTGAAAACACGGAATATAAAGACCTCGCAAAAGTGCATCTGAAAACCCCCCACACTCCCGAAACGATTTTTGGAAAATAAGGCTATGAATATCCTTGTTGCCTGTGATTCTTTTAAAGAGGCCCTTTCTGCCGAAAAAGTCTGTCAGGCACTTAGTGATGGCCTTATCCTGGCTTCCGAAAAACACAGGGTCAGTCTGTTTCCCCTGGCAGACGGCGGAGAAGGCACCGCGCGAATCCTCACCTGGCATACTGCCGGAAAAACCGTTGACATCCTTGTAAACGATCCCCTCTTTCGCCCGATAGCGGCGACTTATGGTATTTCCGGGGATGGCTCTACGGCTTTTATTGAAATGGCTGCCGCTTCAGGCCTTCAATTGCTGAGTGAGCATGAAAAAAACCCAATGAATACCTCTTCTTTTGGCACAGGTGAAATGATTGCAGATGCCATTCGCCGGGGAGTAAAGAAAATTTTACTCGGAATCGGAGGAAGTGCCACCAACGATGCAGGCATCGGAATGGCGCGTGCCCTGGGCTGGAAGTTTCTGGATATTTTTCAGTCAGAATTAACCGGTACAGGAGCTGACCTTATGCGGGTACAAACGATAATCCCCGGAGAGGTTTTCCTTCCCGAAATTGAAATCCTTTGTGATGTGGACAACCCACTTTACGGGGACAAGGGGGCAGCATTTATTTACGGTCCGCAGAAAGGCGCTACTCCGGATCAAATAAAACAATTGGATCAGGGGTTACGGCATTTTGCCCGGTGGTGGGAAAAAAAAGGCGAAAATCATTCGATTACCCCGGGAGCAGGGGCGGCGGGCGGATTGGGATTTGGCGGAAAGGTTTTTCTCAATGGAAAAATCCGCCCCGGAATTGAAGCGGTTATGGACGTAACCCGTTTTGAATCTGCTTTAAAAAAATCGAACATGGTCATCAGCGGAGAAGGAAAAATAGACGGACAAACCATTCACGGTAAATTGATTAGCGGTATTTGTCGAAAAGCACAAATCCATCACGTTCCGGTAATCGCTGTCTGCGGTGCGTTGGATATTACCCCGCAACAATTGGCAACCCTGAATCTCTTTGCGGCTTTTTCGATTCAGCAGAAGCCGGTAAGCCTGGCTGAAGCAATCGCATCCACGGCGCGCAACCTTGAGCAAACAGGTTTTAACATAGGTCGTCTGCTGGCAGGTTTTCCGCAGTAAACCGAATGGGAAATTATTCCTACATTTGAAACCTGAAAATTAAAGCTAACTTACTATGAATCGTTTTCTATTCTATCTTCTGCTGGCGGGCATGATTCTTTTGTTCAGTTGTACAGGAGAATCTACCACGACACCTCCGGAGTCGGAGGAATTTGTTTATAAAACCGAACAATTTGCGGACCTTAAAATTCTTCGTTACCAGGTTCCTGGTTTTGAGGCGCTCCCTTTACAGCAAAAAAAGCTATTGTATTACCTCTCCGAAGCGGCGCTTTCGGGTCGTGATATCATTTGGGATCAGCATTTTAAACACAATCTCACGATTCGCCGCACGTTGGAGGCGATTGTCAAATCTGGGAAAACGGACGAATCTGGTGATTTTGCAAAATTTATGGAATATACCAAACGGGTATGGTTCTCCAACGGTATCCACCACCACTACGGCAATGAGAAAATTTTACCGGAGTTTTCCGAGGCGTATTTTGCCGGTCTGGTAAAAAGTATTGACCCGGCGAAGCTCCCTCTAATGGAAGGTGAAACACCGGATGCCTTTCTTGCCCGGATAACGCCTATTATGTTTGATCCTTCCATCGCCGCCAAAAAGGTGAACCTCAATACAGAGGTGGACATTGTGCAAAATTCGGCGATCAATTTTTATGAAGGAGTAACCGAAGAAGAAGTAGATGCTTACTACAAAGGAATAATTGACACCACGGATGAAACACCTATTTCCTATGGTCTGAATACCAAGGTAGTCAAAGAAAATGGTAAGGTTGTGGAAAAGGTATGGAAAGTGGGAGGAATTTATACCGAAGCCATCGAAAAAGTGGTTTATTGGCTGGAAAAAGCGATAACCGTTGCCGATGATCCTGCCCAGAAAAAATCCCTCGGGCTATTAGTGCAATACTATAAAACCGGGGACCTCCAGATTTTTGATGAATATAGTGTCGCCTGGGTGGCAGATACCACTTCCGACATTGATGTAATCAATGGATTTATTGAGGTTTACAACGACCCCAAAGGCTATAAAGGTTCCTTTGAATCGGTGGTTTCCATCCGCGACCCGGAGGCGACCAAAAGAATCAAGGCCATTGGAAAAGAAGCGCAGTATTTCGAAGATCATTCGCCCATTATGGATGCTCATAAGAAAAAGAATGTGCAGGGTATCTCTGCACGAGTGATCAATGTAGTCATGGAAGCCGGCGACGCAGCACCTACCACTCCGATTGGTATTAACCTTCCCAATGCCAACTGGATACGAGGGCTGCATGGCTCAAAATCCGTTAACCTCGCCAATATTGTTAGCGCTTATGATGAGGCTTCCAAAGGCGGTGGTTTTCTTCAGGAATTTGCATACTCCGAAAAAGAAATCGAAAATGCCCGGAAGTATGGTTCCCTTGCCGATCTTCTCCATACCGATATGCACGAGGTAATTGGTCATGCTTCCGGACAGATGGAGCCGGGTAGGAGTTTGGCAAAAGATGCACTTGATAGTTATTCCTCCACCATCGAAGAAGGTCGTGCCGACCTGATCGCTCTGTATTATATCCTTGATCAGAAACTCGTGGACATGGGGCTGATGGAATCACTGGAAGTAGGGAAAACCGGTTACGACGACTATATTCTCAACGGAATAATGACCCAGCTTACCCGAATTAAACCCGGAAACGATATTGAAGAATCACACATGCGCAACCGGGCATGGATTTCTCATTGGGCATTTGAAAAAGGGCAACCCGAAAATGTTATCGAAAAGGTTGTTCGGGACGGAAAAACTTATTTCAAAATCAACGACTACGAAAAACTCCGCGATATCTTCGGTCAATTGTTGCGGGAGGTTCAGCGTATCAAGTCGCAGGGAGATTATGAGGCCGCTAAGGCTCTGGTGGAAAATTATGGCGTAAAAGTAGATCCGGTATTGCATGCCGAGGTGCTGGCCCGTTACAAAACACTCAATTCTGCGCCTTATTCCGGATTTATTCAACCCCTGCTAAAACCAGTGATGAATGGAGACGAAATTACCGATGTATTAATTGAGTATCCGATGGATTTTACGGCACAGATGCTGTATTTCGCTGAGAAATACTCTTTTTTACCCAACTATAACTAAAAAAAACAGAAGCATCTCTTACAAAGAAATGCTTCTGCCACCACAACATTATAGAAACTAGTCAAAAGAACGGTTGAGAATTATACAGACAGTTTCACTGTAATATTCTTACAACGCCAAAAGCAGGCAATTGGTTTGCTTACTTAATGACGGACAATCTTTTTACTGAAAGGGTTGTCTCTGTGGTCAAAACAACGGTGTATATACCGGCTGCCAGTGTTTCCGCAGAAAAGTTCATTTCGTAAGTTCCGGCTGCCTGCTTTTCTTTTGTACGCTCAAATACCGGTTTGCCGGCTATGTCCAAAACCGTCAACCGAATGTCTCCACTATTCTCCAGCGTATAGCTGATGGTCGAATTTATCCGGGCAGGGTTGGGGAAAATACGGAGATTATGATCGGCGCGGATCAAATCGTCGTTTATACTCGTTGCCAGTGGCAGTAAAACACTGGTTCCGTCTGCCAGTACCAGTAACAAACCAAAACCTTCCCCATTCATATTAGTAGCAGGATCCAGAAAACCCGAAGCCAGAATCAAGCCGGCACCTCCTCCCAAAGCTGTTACGTCTGCATCAAAAGTTGCTACAAGCGTAGTGTTTTGACCCGCAGGGGTAATGCTAATATCATAATCGGCTGCAGGAACGGAAAGATAACCGGTAAAATCGGTATAAGCGGCACCGGCTACCAGTGCGGGTGTGCTGTAATTGGCAAGTACATCCACCGTTGGCGCATCGGTAGCACCGTGAAACACTTTAATATCCACACCTGTGCCTACGGCAGTCTCGCGCGCGCTGTCAGCCACAAACAGCCCAAAAGCCGTGGGAATACCATCCGGGTTAACCGCAAACCCCGCGGGACTGATTACGCCATTTGCCACAATATGATAACTTCCTCCGGAGGTGAGCGTAGCCGGAATGGTGGCTACTACGCCATTGGTAATACCGGTGCTCGTCGGAAGTGCGATGACAATGTCGAGGTCATAACCGGTGGGCAAATTCACAAAAGGAGTAGCTGTGCGGAAGTTAAAATCATCCAATTTGATTGTGTCGGCCAGGGCATTTACATATACGTCAACGGTTGCGGCAGCCGGGTCGGCTGCATTATGGATTACCTGTGCGCGTGCATTGCCTACGGCGGTCAGCGGAGCGACCGTACCGTTGGGAAAAGCAGCAAATAATCCAAAAGCCGGGCCATTCATATTGGCCGCAGGATCGAGGAAACCAGAAGCAAAAACGAGGGTTGCACCTCCACCCAGGGTCGAAGCATCCACATAAAAGGGAGCGACCAGCGTCGCTGGCGCATTAGCCCCGGTGATGTCCACCCGGTATTCCGCCGCAGGCACATTCAGGTAACCAGTGAAATTGCTATAAGAAGCCGAAGGCACAATTGCGCCGCCATTGGCGTTTACACCTACCGAAGGAGCATCTGTAGCACCGTGAAGTACTTTGAGGTCAACATTGGTATTGCCGCTGGTTTCTTTCGCTCCGGCTTCGAGGAAAAGGGTAAAACCGGTAGAAGCACCGTCGGGATTTGCCGCAAACATAGCCGGATTCAGGACGCCATTGGCTACTACGAGGTAAGACTCACCATTGGCCAGGGTAGGGGTAAAGGTTGCAATTGCCTCACTGGAAGAAGTACTACTGGCAGGCGCAATGCCAATGGATACCGGATAACCCGTAGGCAGATCCACAAAAGGAGTAGCAGAACGGAAAGCGAAATTATCGAGTTTTAGCGAGTCGCTTACATAGTTGATATAAACATCAACCGTTGCTGCTGCCGGGTCGGCGGAGTTGTGTATCACTTGTGCGCGGGCATTGCCTACCGCCGGAAGTTCAACTACTGCTCCGCTGGGCAAAGCCGCAAAAAGGCCAAAAGCTGCTCCATTCAGATTGTTTGCCGGAGTAAGAAATCCGGAGGCAAATACTACCGCGGCACCACCACCGAGTCCCGAAAGATCGGCATAATACGAAGCCACAATCGTGGCATTATCGGCGGCGGGGGTTACGTTCAGGATGTAAGCCGCTGCGGGCACAGAAGCATAACCGCTGAAAGTGCCATAGCCCAGATTATCAATCAGGGGAGGCGTTCCAAAATTGGCCAGAACATCCACATCCGGAGCATCGGTAGCTCCGTGAGCGACGGCAAGCGATACATTTCCGGCAGTGCCCGCAGACTGAGCTGGGGTTAGCACTTTCAGGTCAAATCCTATGGCAGGAGCACCATTCACCGAAATATCAAATTGTGCAGGGTTGAGTACACCGGTAGCCACTACCACATATTTTTCATTGGCAGTGAGGGTAAAAGGGAAGGTGGCAATAATATCGCCGGGACCGGTACTGTTTCCTGCAGCAATGCCCACATTTACCAAAACGCCTGCGGGAAGCGAAATAAAAGGGGTTGCTTCCCGAAATTTGAAGTCAGCAACCGCCGGTGCAGCACCGGCATTGATGTAAATATCCACACTGTCTGCCGCAGGGTCAGCAGAGTTGTGAATGATCTGTACGTCTGCAAATTGTGCAAATGTATTCAGGGTGGGAAAGGCAAATAAAAGTCCCACTACCCAGGGTAGCATTAATTTTTTCATAAAATAAAGAGTTTGAGGTTTTAGTTAATTTTTAAAAAAAATGTAAGACCTATCTAAAGGGTTAAACTACGAGTCGAAATAAAAAGACTTCCCAGGCCCTTCCGACGGAAACCGCCGGAGGGAGAGCAGGCCCGGGAGCCTTTGGGTTACATGCGCCTTATGGGGCACAGAACACTAAACCAACCTTAAAAACCATATAAACCGAATCACTTACTTAACCATAAGTTTTTGTGTTTCCCGCCAGCTATCGTATTGTTTTTCAATAAGATATACACCCGGCGGAAGTTGTGAAATATCAAGTTTGAAGAGGTTTTCCGTAGGGATATTTGTCTGCAAAAACAATTTCCCCTGAATGTCCCGAACCGTAATTTGAGTGCCAGGTCTCACGGGCTGATTTGTTTCTACATACACATAGTCCTCTGCAGGATTGGGGAAAACCGTAAATGTATTTTCGTACCCAAATTCCCACTTCTCGCCCGAGAGCAAAATCACGGATTGAGAACCGGAGTTATTAACCCCTAGTTTTTTTCCGGAAACATTGATCAATGTAATGTTCTCGATTCTCAGGGAAATTTGATCAGCACCTTCCTTTTTCCCGGTAATATCATCAATCATGATGGTTATGTCGGCAATCCTTCCATAGCCGCTAACTTCGGCATGATCGGTTCGGGTAATGCCCACATCCAATTGCCCATTAAGATAAAAGTCTTTGTCAACGGTCTCCATGTTTACATGAAGATTACCCAACCAGGAGGTATCATAACTTACGATCACCGAGGCAGAATCAATTAATTCACCCTCATAAAGAATGCTGAAGGCAACCCCATATACACTGTCAGCGGGTATGGATTCCGTCCCAAGCATAATTTTCCCGGTGACGGTATCTCCTGGCTGAAAATTTCCCGTAGGAAATTCGATATAGATCGGGAATCCTTCTTCATTTACAGGGCTTCCCCCCGGAGAGGTGTTGGGAAGGAAATAGTTATTCCCAATGGCAAAAAAATCTGCCGAATCAATTTTCCCGTTTCCATCCGTATCGGAATGCGCATAATTAAGCCCGGAAGGAAATACCTGGCTCCAGGAAGGCGATCCCTGGCCGATCCAGTTTGTATGAGCATCGGGTCGTATCAACCCCTGAGCACCATAAGCAAGACCTAGAGTCAGCACATCGTAGTTGTTGGCAAAACCATCTCCTTCGGCATCACCCGGCCATACACATTCCGGTAAAGCTATTACCCAGACCGTATCGGTGGCGGTGGTACCCAATATGTCGGTAACCGTCAAATGGTAAAGCCCGGAATTTTGTACCGGTACAATTGCCAGTGTTGGGGTTGTATCACCGGTATTCCAAAGATACGAGGTAGTGCCGATAGCCCCGGAGACCGATGCTTCCAACACAAAGGGTTCCCCAAGGCAGAGATAAAGCGTGTCCGAAGAAAATTTAACGGAAACGTCTGCAAACACTTTTCCGTTGGCTGCCCAATTGACCAAAATTGCCGTCAGAATAGTTATCCAGTGTTTCACGAGGTAATGGTTTAAGTTCTGCTTAATGTTCACAACTAAATAATCGAATATTCAGGGGTTTTGTTTAAACATAACTTGTACATTTTTAAGCAATTCTGGAATAAAATCAACTATAATATATTTCACAAATCATTCATAATCAATAACAAAAGCCTTATGTTTTTTGTTGATACTGGAAAATAATTGTTTAAGAATGTATCAAGGAAGATTAATCAAAATGCTGACCACACTGGCACCGGGAGAGTTCCGGCAGTTTGTGACCTATGTAAAATCTCCTTATTTCAACAGCAATGAAAAGTTGATAAAACTGGTCACCTATCTTCAAAAAGTTTATCCGGATTTTGCGGAAAAAAAGCTCACCCATAAAACCTTATTTGAGACCATGTATGGCAAGGTTGAAACGCTTAACGAACAACAGATACATGATCAGCTTTCGCAGCTGTTGCGGCTGCTGGAAAATTTTTTTACTCAGCTAAACTTTGAAAGTGATACAGGAGGGAAATACACCTATCTGCTTCAAGCCTTAAGAAGCCGAAATCTTCCCAAACATTTCTACCGGGTGTATAGTCGGGCAGAAGAACAACTCCTTTCCGGTACACCAATTACTGACAGTTATCTTCACCTTCATCGTATTGAGCAGCAGGCGGAGGCTTTTTCCGGAAAGTTTGAGAATCGCAGCGCCAATCAATTACTTCAAGACCAGATCACGCATCTGGATATTTATTTTTTATCAGTAAAACTCCGCTCTACTTGTGAAATGCTCAACCGACGTAATATCATCAATACCGATTATCAATCGGAAATGGATAAGGAAATTTACACCTACTTACTGAACGGAAACAGTCCTTATCTGAAAATCCCCTTTGTCTCCATTTACTTTCACATTTACCTAACCCTTATTGAACCCGAAAACGAAAACCACTATCAAAATCTGGCCATCCGCCTAAGGGAGCACGTAGGGAAGTTACCGCCTTCGGAGGTTTATACACTTTATGCTTTTGCTCAGAATTATTGTATCAAACAAATCAACCGAGGAAACCCGCAGTACCTTCACGAATTGTTTATGCTCTATCAGCAATTGCTTGACGAGGGAATTTTAGTGGACAGTGGTTATCTTGCCCATGAGCACTACAAGAACATTACCACAGTAGGATTGCGGCTAAAAGCCTTTGACTGGGTAGCAGGATTTCTGGAAACCTACCGGGAAAAACTCCATCCGGAATTTCGGAGCAACGCCTATAACTACAATCTTTGTGTGTTTTATTATGAAAAAGGCCAGTATCGGGAGGCGATGAAACTTCTTCAGCAGGTGGATTTCTCCGATCTTTATTACCACTTGGGGGCAAAATCAGTTTTGTTGAAAATTTACTTTGAACTTCGGGATGATGATTCGCTCAAGTACCATATCCTGGCTTTTAAGGCATTTTTGAAGCGAAACCGGCGGATT
This sequence comes from Bacteroidia bacterium, assembly GCA_033764335.1. Classification (GTDB taxonomy): domain Bacteria; phylum Bacteroidota; class Bacteroidia; order J057; family J057; genus JAGQVA01. The sequence continues at coordinate 143,015 of JANRJC010000014.1, forward strand.
TCAAGTTTTCATTATGAAGGCCATCTCAATCTTTTGCAAATGGTAAGCCGAGTAGCCCGTGTGCGCCGAATGAAACCCCGTCTTGATGCCGAAGTCTTTGAACTCCGGCGAAAGGAGTTGTTGGAAAATATTCGGGCAGCAGGAAACATTCCCAATGCCAGTTGGTTGAAACAACAAACAGAAACATTATAGCCCGGCTAATTTTCCCACCAGGTCACGAGCTTCTTCCACGGATCTGAGTTTGTATTTTGCCAGCGTCTGTGCCAGCCCCACCTTGACCGTATAGGCGTGTCCGGGGACAGCATGGAACGTATCTTCATCGGTATGATCATCGCCGATGGCGAGGATAAAGTCCCACTTTTTCCGGTTGAGCCAGATGGAAGCGGCTTTGCCTTTATTGACCCCTGCGTTCCGGATTTCCACGACTTTGTTTCCTTCCAGTACCTGTAGGTCGTGGTTGGCAGTCAGATAAATGAGTTCGTCCCGTATTTCCCGAACTCGGTTTGCCCCGAGTTCGTTGTCAATCCGTCGGTAATGCCAGGCAATGGTATAATCTTTTTCTTCGATAAAAGACCCCGGTGTGCGTTGAACCAGGTTTTCTAACATGGGCATCACCGCCGGCTTCCAGGTGTCCACGACATTTTCATTCAATTGCCAGTTATTGTTCCGCCAAAGCCATACGCCGTGTTCCGAAACAATCTCGATACCGGTATTGCCAAACCATTCTCGAAGGGTATGGCGGTCTCTGCCACTGATAATGACGGTAAAGGTATTTTCCTGTTCTTTCAGCAGTTTTAAGATGTGGAGCAAATGATCATCCGGAGAAGCCGCCGCAGGGTCATTTTTAAACCCCACAAGGGTACCGTCGTAATCAAGCAGGAGCAGACGAGAAGATGCAGCCTGGAAATCCTGAATCAGTTTTTCGAGACTTCCTTCATTCAGAAGTTTGGTTTGCCGGGCTTTCTGGAGTTTTTTCACTTCGGTAAGTTGTTGGATAAAATTGTTTGCCCAGTGTTTGATATTGTACTGAGCAAGTCTTCGCTGCATTTCCCTAAGTGTTTTTTCTTGTTCTTCCTCACTCATTTCCATCGCAAGGGTCAGTGCTCTTTCGATGTCATTGACATCATTAGGATTGATAATCAGCGCGTCCGATAACTCAGAAGAAGCACCTGCCATTTCACTTAAAATAAGCACCCCTCTTTTGCTGTCTTCTTTGGTTGCGACAAACTCTTTGGCGACCAAGTTCATCCCGTCGCGCAGAGGGGTAATCAGAGCAATATGCGATGAGCGGTAAAGCGCAATCAGGCTATTGAACGGAAACGACCGATAATAATACCGAATGGGAATCCAGTTGAAGGTTCCATAAGAGCCGTTAATTCGGCCTACCAGTTCATCTATTTCTACTTTAAGTGATTTGTATTGTTCTACGTTGGAGCGGGAAGGCACGACAATGAGTATGAGCGATACCTTGCCGTGGTATTTTTTGTTTCGTTTTAAGAAAAGTTCAAAAGCTTTTATCCGCTGAGGAATTCCCTTCGAATAGTCCAGCCGGTCAATGGAAAGAATCAACTTCTGCTTTTGGCTATACTCCCTTATATACCGCACTTCTTCCGAAATGGCTTCTTCCTGATCGGGGCGCGCATATTTTTCATAATCAATTCCCATCGGAAAAACATCCACATTGGTGATTCGGTTGTCCACCATTAGCTTTCCAAAGCTATGTTCATAACCCGTAATACGGTAAGCTGCGCTAAGGAAATGCCGCATATAACCAAAGGTATGAAAACCGATCTGGTCTGCTCCGGCAATGCCCTCCAGCAATTCTTCGCGCCAGGGAAGGGTTCGGAAAATTTCGTACGAAGGAAAAGGTATATGAAGAAAAAAACCGATGGAAAGCTCCGGAAATTTTTTTCGAAGCATACCGGGAACCAGCATAAGCTGATAATCATGCACCCAGACCGTATCGTCCTTTTCGATGGTAGCGGCGACAACATCCGCGAAATGCTGATTTACGGCTTTATAAGCATTCCAGTAGTCGTCGCGATAGGCGGTGTATTGCGTGAAGTAATGAAAATGTGGCCAGATTGTCTTATTGCTAAAACCTTCGTAAAACTCCTCCACTTCCTGTTGGCTAAGAAATACAGGTACCATGCCATCCCTGTGAAACTGATAGGAAATGGATTCTCTTTCCAACTCATCTTCCACGGGATTACCCGGCCAGCCAATCCAAATCCGACGGTCTGGGCTTTCAAGCGACTTTAACCCCGTGGCGAGGCCGCCGGCACTGGGGTGGTAAATAAGTTCCCCTTGTTTACGGTCAATGGTTACAGGCAAGCGGTTGGAAACAATGATAATTCGTGACATATTTTAAACAAATTACCGGCTATGATAGTAAAGTTGCAACTAAATCTGAGATTTGTCGAAGATTCGTTTCTGATTGCGATTATTTGAAATATGATTACTTTTGGGAAACGATTTTCGACTAAATAACTGAATGAAAGTTCACTTCATTGCAATGGGAGGAAGCATCATGCATAGCCTGGCGATCGCTTTGGATCAGGCCGGGTATGTCGTGAGCGGATCGGATGATCAAATATATAACCCTGCTTATACCAAACTCAAAGATGCCGGGCTGCTTCCGGAAAAAGAGGGCTGGCATCCGGAAAGAATTACCCCGGATCTCGATGCCGTCATACTGGGTATGCATGCTTTCGACGACAATCCGGAACTCAACCGAGCCAAAGAATTGGGGCTGAACATTGTTTCTTTCCCCGAATTTATCTTTCAACAATCACGCAACAAACATCGAATTGTCGTTGCCGGCAGTTACGGTAAAACAACGGTCACCTCCATGATCATGCATGTTTTGAAAGGTTTGGGGCGAAAGTTTGACTATATGGTCGGCGCAGAAGTTCCCGGGTTTGACAATCCGGTGAGGATTACTCCGGATGCGCCGCTGATTGTGATGGAAGGCGATGAATATCTGGCTTCCAAACTTGACCCCCGGCCTAAGTTTTTGCTGTATCAACCCCATATCGCCGTTATTACCGGGATTTCCTGGGACCATATCAACGTTTTCCCCACGGAAAAAGAGTACAATTTCCAATTTGCCCGCCTGCTTCAATCCCTGGAAAAAGCCGCAGATATTGTCTATAATCAGGAGGACAAGCTGCTCTCCGGTTTGGTCAAAGAATATGTGGACGAATCGAGTCAGTATCCCCATCCTTTTGGTGTGCCGAGTTATAAGGTAAAGGACGGTGTGTATGAAGTCAAAATTGAAGGCGAAAAGGCCGCAGTTAAGATGATTGGAAAACATAATATGGCCAATATCGCCGCAGCATGGGAAGTGTGTAACTTGCTAAGTGTGGAGCCGGCAGGGTTTATGAAGCATATAGCCACTTTTACCGGAGCAGCACTCCGGATGCAAACCGTGGTGGAAGACTCCCAAAAACTGGTTATCAAAGATTATGCACATGCTCCGGCCAAAGTGCAGGCTACGGTGGAGGCGGTAAGGGAAAAATTCAAAAAAAGAAACCTGATTGCCTGCGTAGAGTTACACACCTTCAGCAGTCTCAATAAAAACTATTTACCGCTTTATAAAAATACGCTGAAAAAAGCCGATCACAAGATCGTATATGTGGATCCTCACGCCCTTGAAAAAAGGCGTATGCCTGCTATTTCCCAATCAGACCTGACCGATGCCTTCGCCGAAAAAAATCTGGTGTATGTCACCAATCCGGAAGAACTTCGGCAGGCGATCAAAAAAACGGTCTCCGGTGATGATGTCATGCTGATGATGTCTTCCGGTAATTTTGGGGGGATGGACCTCTCTCAATTGGGATAATCGGAGCTTGTTTCCTATAATTCGCGAAGGGATTTCCGAAAAGCTTCCTGTGTAAATGCTTGAATTTCCGGGGAAATTGCCGCTGATACAAACCACGATTCAAAGGGAGAGGGCGGTAAATAAACGCCGTTTTTCAGCATAGCGTGGAAAAATTTTCCATAAAGCCGGGTATCACTGGTGAGAACACTTGCCAGACTCGTCACCGGTTGTTCTGTAAAGTGGAGGCTTAACATAGACCCCATTTGATTGATTTGATAGGGAATTCCTTTGACTGTCAACTCCTTAGCCATTCCCTCCGCCAGTAAATGGGCTGTCTCGTTGATCTTTCGGTACGTTTCGGGATTTGCCTCCAACTCTTTCAGCATTGTCAGCCCACTGATCATTGCTATCGGATTACCGGAAAGTGTGCCTGCCTGATAGACCGGTCCTGCAGGGGCGACGAAATCCATGATTTCGCTTTTTCCTCCATAAGCGCCTACCGGCATCCCCCCCCCAATGACCTTGCCCATTGTAACCAGATCGGCGTTTACCTTGAGAAATTCCTGTGCTCCTCCTGCCGCAAGTCGGAAACCAGTCATTACTTCATCAAAAATTAGAATAATGCCGTGGGTATTACAGATTTTTCGCAGCCCCTGCAAAAAACCTTCTGCGGGAGGGATACAACCCATATTTCCGGCTACAGGTTCGACAATTACTGCTGCGACCTGGCCTTCGTTTTCAAAAATTAATTTTGTTACTCCTTCAAGGTCGTTAAAATCGGCGAGCAAAGTGTCTGCCGCCGTGCCGGCGGTAACACCCGGGCTGTCAGGTACGCCAAGTGTCATGGCTCCGCTTCCCGCTTTTATCAGAAAAGAATCCCCATGACCATGGTAACAACCCGCGAATTTGACAATCTTTGCTCGCCCGGTATATCCTCTCGCCAGACGTATCGCGCTCATGCACGCCTCCGTACCGGAGTTTACCATCCTTACTTTTTCTACGCCCGGCACCATCCGGCAAATCTGCTCTGCCATTTCCACTTCCAGCCGCGTCGGGGCACCAAAGGAAGTAGAATCATGGATACGTGAAAGAATTGCTGCTGTAACCGGCGGATAGGCATGGCCGAGTATCATCGGCCCCCAGGAGTTTAGGTAATCCACATACCGGTTTCCGTCCTCGTCGTACAAAAAAGCCCCCTCCGCAGACCGGATAAATACCGGAACGCCTCCTACTGATTTAAAAGCCCTTACCGGCGAGTTTACCCCGCCCGGTATTACTTTTTGTGCCCGATGGAAAAGCGATTCACTTTCTTTCTGCATGTCAATTTCCGGATTTTGTCAGGTGGATCGTTTCCAGAAGTCCTCCCTGGTTTTTGTCCCCGGAGAGCTGCCAGAACATAATACCTCCCAGTTGGTTATCCGCCGCATAACGAGTTTTTTCGGCGATGGAACGAATGTCATCAAAGGTGGCAAACATTTGTTTTTCGGCATTCCATGCATAAGGTGCATGAGTAATCGAATCCCAATAGGTAACAAACCCTGCATTTTCCTGAAAAAAGGACTCCAGATTATTATATCGAACCGATTGTTTAAAGGTTCCGGGCTGATAAAGCCCCCTGTTTTCCGGCGAAACCTTTTCCCAAACTCGGGCATAAAAGGCTGCACCAATCACCATTTTAGATTTCGGAACCCCCAACGAATCAAGAAACTTCACCGCATGATCCGTGGATTCGATTTGGCGATCGTTGGGAAAAAGGGCCGTATGATGACCGGTTGACGGGCTGTTGCCATTGATCAGGTCATAAGTCATAAGATTTACATTGTCCACAAGCGGCATCACCTGATCCCATTCGACCGATTCCACCAGAAATTTTTCAAACCCTCCGGCAGCAAAACTAATAATAAAATTTTCCCCCATTGTCTCACGCAACTCTTTGACAAGCAGCGTAAAATTGTGTTTGTCTTCAGGTTTATAAACATGGTTGGGATAACCCGAAATCGCTGGGTACTCCCAGTCCAGATCGAGTCCGTCTGTGTTAAAATGAAGGGACAATTCTTTTACCGACTCGGCAAATTCTTTGCGGCCGGCATCAGAAGAAAATACATCAGAACAAGTTTCGCAGCCTCCCCATCCTCCCAACGAAAGCAAAATTTTCAGACTGGGATAGGTGGTTTTCAGTGCAACTAATTTTTCAATAGCAGTAGTATCCTCGGCATTGTCCACGGCAAGTTTGTTTCCTTTAAGATGGCAAAAGCTATGGATAATCTGATCGAGTGCATGGATTTGATAATCTTCACCATTGATCGGCTGTCCGCTGTAATAAGCAATTACTTTAGGGCCGGTTGTTGCGGGAGGTGTGGCGGTTTTTTCCTCTGCTGGCTGACAGGCCACAAAAGAGAGTCCCACCAGCAGGGGAAGAAAAAGTTTGTGGAAAGGCGATAAAATTTTCATAATCAAATAGTTAGCTATGTTTTAGAAAAGAAAGGATTTGAGGCGCAAAATAGGTGGCAATCAAATCCGCTCCGGATCTTTTGATGGCCGTTAGTGTTTCGAATATAGCATCTTTTTCATTTACCCAACCCCTTTCTGCCGCTGCTTTTATCATGGCATATTCTCCTGAAACCTGATAAGCAGCAATCGGAACGGAAACCTGTTGGCGCACTCGCTGGATAATGTCGAGATAGGGTAGGGCGGGCTTGACCATGACGATGTCTGCACCTTCTTCAATGTCAGACAATACCTCCGTCAAACTTTCTCTTGAATTGGCATAGTCCATCTGGTACGTTTTTTTATCGCCAAATCCGGGCGCAGAGTCCAGCGCGTCGCGAAACGGCCCGTAAAAACCTGAGGCAAATTTGGCGCTGTAAGACAGAATCCCCGTATGGGGAAAACCTTCTTTTTCCAATAACCCGCGAATGGCTCCGATACGCCCGTCCATCATATCGGAAGGTGCGACAAAATCCGCACCTGCGCGGGCATGGCTAAGGGCCATCTGTGCCAACACCCGGATGGTGGGATCATTGACGATTTCGCCGTTTTCCACAATTCCATCATGGCCGTAAGAGGAATAGGGATCAAGCGCAACATCCGTCATGATACAGATTCCCGGAAAAGCAGATTTTATGGCCCTTACCGCACGTTGCATAAGTCCTTCCGGATTTAATGCTTCTGCGCCCGTATTATCTTTTTTTTCATCGGAAACCTTCACAAAAAGCAACACACTGCGGAGACCCAGCCCCGACAAGTGGCCGATTTCTTCGAGTGTGATATCCAGACTTTTGCGAAAATAACCTGGCATGGAGGAAATAGCCTCCTGCTGCTGGCTTCCTTCAATGATAAACAGCGGAAGGATAAAATCATCCGGAGAAAGTTTTATTTCGGCCACCATTTGCCGGATAGCCGGGGATTGTCTCAGTCGTCGGGGTCGGTTGTAAGGAAAACTCATGGGCAAATAATTATCGGAGGTTGGAGTTTGTTAAATAGGCTTCGATCATATCCGGGAGAAGGCTTAGCGAAGGTGTGGGCGGGAAAAAAACCGGACAGGAAGTGTAGGCTTTGATTGTTTTTTCGGTAGTTTTTCCAATGGAAAATATAGCCGTATGTACTGGTAAGTGGTTTTTGCTGAAAAAACTTTCCACCGCAGCCGGTGAAAAAAAAAGAACGGCATCAAAATTTAAAAACTCAAGCGGTCGAGGCGTTTTAATGGTCTCATAAACAAGGGTTTCTTTTACTATAATTCCCGCTTCCTTTAACTGTGATGGCAATACCTGCATTCGTTTATTTCCACAAAAAAAATGAACGGAACGAATATCACCCGCTTGAATAATTTTTTCTGCTAAATCTGCGGCAGAGTCGCCTTTTATAAAGACATTGAACCCGGCATTTTCGATTATCTCAGAAGTGGCGGGTGCCAGCGCACAAATTTTTCCGGGCGAAAAATCGGATAAACCTTCCACGGCTTTGACGTAAATTTCCGCCGCCGATTTACTGGTAAAAACACAGGTTTCTGGCACTCCTTCCCGGATAAGGGGCAATAATTCATCCGAAGAAAGGGTCGGAAGCACTTGGATCATCGGCGCGATTTCCAGGAAAAAACCTCTGTCGGTAAACAGATTCCTTTCTGAGGCAGACAGGGTTTTGGTAGAAAGAATACTAATCATGGGATTCTCTTCGAATATTTTCGATGACTTGTTTCCCGCCATTTTCTAGTATCTGAAGAGCTGCCTGTTGGCCCAGTTCCGCCGCGTCTTCACGGGCACTTTGCCGATTTACCGTGAGTTGAGTAGTGCCGTCTAAGCTGAGCAGGCAACCCTTAAAAAACACATCATTGCCTTTTATTTCTGCTAAAGCACCTACCGGAGCCATACATCCTCCTTCGACACACTGAAGAAAATCCCTTTCCACTTGCGCAAGGAGTACGACTTCCGGATTGCTTAAAGAAAAAATGATTTCATTGATCCTCGCATCAGCCTTTCGACAGGCAACGGCCAAAATTCCCTGTGCAGGACAGGGAATCATCCAAGGAAGATCGAGGCTATTTTCAGGCAGAATGCCAATTCTTTCCAGCCCTGCACGGGCAAAGATGGCTCCCTCCCAGGGGTTTTCCGTCAGTTGTTTCAACCGATTGTCCACATTTCCCCGAAGTCCGGTAATACGATGGGTAGGAAAACGATGTAGCCACTGCGCTTTTCTACGGATACTTCCCGTGGCAATAAGGGGGGTGGGCTGGCTGAACAAAATTTCCGGATCGGTTTTATAAACCAGTACATCCGATGAATCGGCTCGGTTAAATACCGGAATTAACCCTAAATCCTCTGGCAGAGTAGTGGGCACATCCTTGAGAGAATGTACGGCTATATCAATTTCTTTTCGTAATAACGCCCGGTCCAACTCACTTGTGAAAATTCCCCGCTGCCCCAGGGCAGCGAAAGGCACATTCCGATTCAAATCTCCCGTCGTGCGAATGGGAACCAGCACAAGCGAATATCCCTGTTGTTCCAGAGCGGTTTTCACCTGATTCGCTTGCCAGAGGGCTAAATCGCTGTTACGGGTGCCAATGCGGATATGTGGGGAGAATTCCATCTATCAAACCGATTAAGGTATTCTTTTATACTGGAATTAACAATTTTTTCGGCTGCGGGTATTTCTGCCTGGCGGGTTGAGAGAGTATCTTCAATGACCGATGTCAGGTCATCGGTGTGGATGACCGAAATTTCGGGCAGGTGTTTTAGATTCGGGTGGACATTTCGGGGAAGGGAGAGGTCTATTAGGAGGGTTTTCCCGGCGTGCGGAATCTCCGCTGCCGTAATGATCGGTTCCGGGCTGTTGGTGGCCACAATCACAATATCCGCTTCCTGAATAGCAGGGACTAGTTCTTCAATGGGGCGGACACGAAGATTGTGTCTTTGGGCAAAAATATCCGCTTTTTCTCGCGATCGGTTCATCAGTGTAATAGAGGTATTGCCGAGATATTTAACCAGGTGTTCTCCCGTAGCTTTGCCAATGCTCCCTAATCCGAGCAAAAGTATGGACGTCGGGTTAGGAAAATGTTCCTTGAGGTACTGGACAGCGGCAAAAGATACAGAAGCTGTGCCGCTGGAAAGTGCTGTACTACTTTTTACTTTACGACTGGTTTTAATTACGTGGTTGATGAGCATTTCAAATTTCCCCGTTATTGCCCCGAGTTCTTTACTGAGGCGAAAAGCCGCTTTTACCTGGCCAATGATTTGGAAATCGCCCAGAATCTGCGAATCGAGACCTGCCCCCACACGAAAAAAATGACGCACGGCTTCCTTTCCGGAAAGAGAATAGCCCAATTCTTGAAATTCGCACAGAAACCCACCGGAGTACCGGCAAAGCAAATCCGAAACTTCCCTAACCGTCAATCCCGTAGCATATACTTCGGTTCGGTTGCAGGTGGAAAGAACCAGCGCGTTTTCGCCGCCTTGTGATAAAATCGCTTCGATAAGTGCTTTCGCCGATGATTCACTCAGACGAAATTGTTCCCGGATTGCGAGGCTTGCCTGGCGGTGACTAATGCCCACCACCAGCATTTTTTCGGGGAAGGTTAAAGGAAATTCGGACATCGAAAAGTTGAAGTTGAATGAATTTATTTTCCCGAAATCGAAACACGGGAGAACTCGGTAAAAGAAAGATGCAGACCACACTCGGTTTTAGATTTTCCGATCCACCTTCCGGCGCGGTCTTTCCCTTTTGCCGTACAGTGGGTACAGCCAATAGAGCCAAAACCTTTTTCCTCTAATGGATGAAAGGGTAAATTAAAAAAAGTCAGGTATCGTCTCACATCCACCTCTTTTACATCAATCAAAGGATGAAATTTAAGTACGCCGTCCTGCTCTTCAAAAACCCGGAGGTTTTTTCGAAAAGGGTTTTGATAGCCCATGAGTCCGGAAATCCAGATTCGATGTTGAGATTTCACCTCTTCCAGCGGAAGTACTTTGTTTACGGTACAGCAGAGATTGGGGTCAGAAACCCAGCTTTTTTCTTTTCGGGTTACGGCATTCACTCCGGGATCCGGTTTGACGGTTTGAATATTCAGACTCAATTTCCGCATGAGGAGTTCTTTGTATCGAAGGGTTTCGGGAAAATGAAAAGTAGTGTCAATAAAAAAAATCTTTTGAGAATGCCTTACCCGGCTGAATAAATGAAGAAGAAACGCCGAACTGGCTCCAAAAGAAGTAGTAGCCATAATTTCTTCCGGCGGAAAATATTCATATAGAAGCTGGAGTCGCCGGTGAGGCGGTAAAGGCTCAAAAATTTGGTTTAATCCTTCAACGGAAACGGAGGTCTGGGAAATAACACTCATGGCATTTTTTAGGCTTTGTTTACCAGATCAGCAGTGATTTTATTGAGTTCGTTGACCTTATGAATAAAATTTCCTTTCAACTGATTGCGGATTTCATGCAGGTTTTGCAGGAGTGCAGAAATATCATCCGGGAGAATTTCTTCCAGCACCTGCCGGAATCGTTTGGCGAAAGTGGGCGATTTGCCATTAGTGGAAATGCCGATTTTCAGGTCTCCCTTTGTAACAACTGACCCCATATAAAAATCGCATAAATCAGGGGTGTCGGCTACATTTATCAGAAGATGTTTTTTCCGGGCATCGGCGTAAATGCGAACATTTAGCTCCGGTTTTTCCGTCGCAGCAATTACCAGGTCTTTCCCGTTTAGATCATCCGACAAATAGTTTCTTTTCAGCAAACGCACTTTCTCATGAGCTTCCGCCACTTTGTAGATTTCGGGCAAAATCTGCGGCGCAACCAGCGTAATCTGTGCGTCCGGGCTGCTTTTTAGCATAAAAGAAATTTTCTCCAACCCGACCTCACCGCCACCAACGATCAGGACGTGTAGCTGGTTTAGCTTGAGGAAAATGGGGTATAATGTATTCAGACTTGTGTTCATAAATAGATTTAGTTGTTGGGTTGATAAATAGACTCGGGAAAAGCCTGGTAAAAACGAACCACGTTTCCGATGACAATCAGGGCAGGGGAGGATATGCCCTCCTTCTCGGCCTTTTGTGCGAGGGTTTGAACGGTTCCGACCGCTCTTTTTTCTTCCGGCAAGCTTCCCGACTGGATAACCATAGCGGGCATATCGGCCTTTCCATGTTGAATAAACAGCGTAGCAATCTGCTCTAATTTTGCCAGTCCCATCAGAATCACAACCGTAGCAGAAGAACCTGCCGCCCTTTCAAGATCACGCGAAAAAACGTCTTCTCGGGTCTGTCCGGTTAACACCCAGAAACTATCGGCAACGCCACGATGCGTCAGCGGAATCCCAAGACTGCCCGGTACAGCGACCGAACTGCTTAGGCCAGGGACAATATTTACAGCAATTTGGTTTTCCTGCGCGGCAAGAACCTCTTCATAACCCCGGCCAAATACAAAAGGGTCTCCGCCTTTCAAACGCACCACATGGGCACCGGTTGAGGCGTAGTCCACAATCATCCGGTTGATTTCCTCCTGCGGAAAGCTGTGATTTCCCGCCCGTTTGCCAACGTAGCGGATTACAGCCGTTTCCGGTGCATGAGAAAGGATTTGAGGATTGACAAGTGCATCGTAGAGCACTACGTCCGCGGAGCGGAGGGCATTTATGCCTTTAAGTGTAATGAGTTCCGGGTCGCCCGGGCCTGCGCCAACTAAAGTGAGGGTTCCGGCCATGATTACGCTTTGTAATAATTATCAACCACCGTTTTATCGCTGCCGGTAACGCCGAGCTGATTTTCCCTGACTTTCAGCACCTGATCTAGGAAAATACGGGCATCTTCGAAATAAACCTCCGCAAACGAAGCCGAAGGCTCATTTTTATTGATTCGCAGCACAAATTCCTCAAAAGCAGAGGGCAGTGAAATCTCCCCGGCAGTGGTATAATGCGTATCAAAATCCCGGAGAATACCGATCTGGGTATTACAGGAAATATCTTTTGCCAGAAGCAGGGCTTTTGCTCCGACGATCAATGCATTGTAACTGTGATAAATGCTGTCGGCGTAAGCCTGATTTTGGAGGCTTATTTCCGCAAGGGAAAGTTTAAGCGTAGCGTCAGTTATGATGCTGCCCACCACATCATAACTGACGCTGGCACATTCACCTACTCCCACTTCCGGACTAAAAGATTCCTCCTGTCCCCAGTCAAAGTACATTTCCTTTTCCAAGGTAGCGGTATCGGCGAGCGGTTTGAAGAGGTTGTAAAAATAATTTTTCCCCTGTCTGCGGTAATAATCATTAAAATATTCTCCTTCAAGGCTGTTTTCTTCGTAATCACTCAGCACCCATCTTACTGCCTCGGGTATTCGTTTGGTCGGGAGTTTAATGATTTTATCGGCGACAAAACCGTTGCCCTGAGGATCAACACCTCCGCCCAAAACTACCTGCATGGCGGGTATAACAAGCTCCCCTTTTTTTACCGAGCTACCATGAAAGCCGATCTGGGCAGCCATGTGCTGACCGCAAGAGTTCATACAGCCACTGATTTTGATTTTTATATTGGTTTCGTGGATGAGTTCCGGAAATTCGGCGCGGATCACCTTTGTTAGTTCCGTGTTAAGGCCAGTACTATTAGTGACGCCGAGATTACAGGTATCGGTACCTGGGCAGGAAGTAATGTCTGCCGTAGAGTCAAACCCCGGGTCGGCGAGTTGCAGTTCCTGAAGTCCCGCAAACAAACCCGGAAGGGCTTCAGGTTGGACATGACGAAGTAAAAGACCTTGGTTGGCTGTAATACGAATATCGTCGGAAGCATAATCTTTTACTAAAGCCGCCAACTTGCGTGCACGTTCGGCGTCTATATCTCCAAGTGGCACAATGATCCATACTCCGTAAAATCCCTTCTGTTTTTGCTCAAATACATTGGTGCTTTTCCACGCCTCAAATGCAACCGGGTTTTCGATAACTACCGGAGAAAAATCGCGCAATTCGGGCAGGGTTTCATCTGCCAGGATACTGCGATTAATTTTGTATTCCTTTAGTTTTACGGCTTTCTGCTCTTCCTCGACAAGTTCCATAAATTTTTCCAGGCCGATTTCTTTGACCAGGTATTTTAGGCGGGCCTTAAATCTTTTGGTTCTTTCCCCATAACGGTCAAAAACCCGGATAGCACCTTCCATGAAAGGGATGATTTTATCTTCGTGGAGAAATTCAAAGGCCGTTGAGGCGAGCATGGATTGTGCGCCCAATCCACCCCCGATCACAACTTTGAACCCGCGGACTTCTTCACCATTTTCAATTCGGATTCGCGGGATAAACCCAAAGTCGTGGAAGTAAGTAAAGGCAGAATCCTTTTCACTGGAAGAAAAGGCTGATTTGATTTTCCTACCCATGTCCTGGCAGATGGGATTGCGGAGAAAATACAAAAAAGCCTCCTGGACATAGGGAGAGACATCAAAAGGCTCTTCCGGGTCAATTCCTGCGGTAGGCGATCCGGTGAAATTTCGGACGGTATTTCCGCAGGCTTCCCGGGCGGTGATATTTTTTTCCTCCAATTCGGCCCAGATTGCAGGAGAATCGTGAAGTTTTACGAAATGAAGCTGAATATTCTGCCGGGTGGTAAGATGGAGATTCCCGTAGGTGTATTTTTCGGAAATATCGGCGATACGGGTCAGTTGTTCCGGAGAAAGTTTTCCAAAGGGAATTTTGATCCGAAACATTTGTACGCCCAATTGGCGCTGACCATAAACGCCCCGTGTGAGGCGGTAAGCTTTAAATTTTTCTTCCGGTATCCGGCCTTCGGCGAAAGCCTGAATTTTTTCCTGAAGCTCTACGATGTCGTCGTAGGCGGGTTGATTGACAGTTTTTCCGAGTATGGTACGCATGGATTAGGTTTGTAAAATGAAAAAAGCCTTCCCGGAATCCGGAAAGGCTTTTGATGTAAATATATTCTTAGTGGCTAACTTCGAATATAGAAAATCCCTTCCCAGATGGTTGATCTGCGGCACATCATGTTACAACAACATGCGGTATGGGAAGTTTTATTCAAAGCAGACAGATTTTAATGATTTTGCAAATTACTCTGGAAAGATCGCGGGTATTTAGAATAAATCCAAATAAAAATTTAAAATAGTATAAAATTGCATCAAAAGTGCAAAAAAGAACCGCTTTTCCGGGGGAAAGCGATGTGCAAAATTTGTGGAAATCGTATGAGATTGAGCCTGAGGATGAAAGCAAAAAGAGTGTTTTAGCGGAGCAACAACCGATAGGAAAAGGCGTAAATTGAGGTATCCACACATAGAAGTTTGTTCCACCTTTAACACCGAAAAACATGCTGAAAAACCGTACCCAAATCCGGAAGCAGCCGGTAAAAGCCGGGAAGGCGATTACGCTGCAATTGCCTGTATTGAACCTGCGTTCCTTTCGGCTGAAAGGATTGGCACTTTTGATTATTTTCAGCAATATGGGCACACATTACCTGCTGAATCCTCGTTTTCCGGGAAAAAAGACACCTGCGGAGCGGCTTTATCTATTGGGAGAAGCGCAAAAATTTATCTCAGACATTGATGCTTTCGAGACCAAAGTGCGTTTGATTTCCAAAAACCTTCAGGTTCCGCCGGAATGGCTAATGGCGGTAATGTTTTCAGAATCGGGATTTGACAGTTCGGTGCTTAATCACAAAGGGAGTGGGGCAGTAGGTTTGATTCAGTTTATGCCGGTTACGGCAGGTGAACTAAAGGTTTCCCATCAAACCCTTGCCGACATGAATCCGGTGGCACAACTCGACTATGTGGAGCAGTATTTTGTTCAGGTTCGGGAGCGATATGGTGCGTATGTAAGCCTCACCGATTTGTACCTTGCGGTACTGTATCCCCAGGCAAGAGGGCAGGAGGATTATTGTTTTGCGTTGTATGCCAGCCCGGCAAAGGCGTACCAGCAAAATAAAGGTTTGGATGAAAACCGGGACGGTGTAGTGACAGTGAGTGATATTGATCGGAGGATGAAGCGACTGTTTGAAGTTGCATATCACAAAACACCCGCGATGCAATGACACAAAAAAAAGCGGCGGGCTTACTGTCCGCCGCACATTAAATATTCAGAATTTAGTCCGTAAGTTTAAACTCAAACCAGATAGTTACCCATGCGTTCATGGCTTGTCCCTGGTAGGTTGCGGATTCGAACCTAAGTTTATATATGTGAGGATCAACAGCTTCGCGGAAGAAGCGGGCATTTTCGGTCATGTATTCATGGGAGACGATACGGCCTTTTTTGTCAATTAGGACGCGAACGGGGAGTTCACCTTGTATGCCGTTATCGCGGGCAGATTCCGGATATTGAATGAGCGACTTGACCTGGGCGAGGTTTTTGGGTTTGGGGATAGTGGCTCCGGAGAGTACCCCTTTAAGGGTATCGGGATTGCCGGAAAAGGGTAGGGGAGCACCTCCGGCAGAGAAAGCAGAGAATGCTCCTGCGAGGAGGATGGCATTAGCCAGTAAGATTTTGAAGTAATTTTTCATCGTTTGGTTTTGTTAACAATTTCTTAACATAAAGATAATGATAAGGAAACGAAAAGCAAGAATAAAAAGTTGTTTGAGGAAAAGTAATTTGTAAAAAAGTTGTAAGCAGCGAATCCTGCGGAAAAGATGGCCACGAATGCACGAATAGTATTAATAGCATTATTTGTCCCATAATTTATATTATGTTAATTAAATTATCTAAAACACAAAACACCGGCTGACCTAGCCGACGTTCTGTGTGATTTTCATGGTCAACCCTCCAAAACTCTATTTTTCTACAAAAAACCTTGATGAAAAACTTATCTCCGGATTTTCAAGGCTGCGAATGCGGATGTAATAATACCCCACAGGCCATTCTTCGGTGTTGAAATAGAGAAAACCCTGGGCAACTTCCGACATTTGCTCTATGATGGTTTCTCCACTCTGAGATATTACCCATATTTCAAGGCATTCCCCGCCTTCTTTACAATAAGGTGAAAAATCTCCTTTCACAATAAAATAGTCGGTTGCCGGATTGGGATAGATAATCAGTTCGGTTGAAACCATTTCCTCGTCAGGGGAATTTGACAAACCCTCCTGCAACAATTGTAAGCCTTTTCCTTTACTTTGAGCCAAAGCTTCGGGACCTGTGATAATCAATAATGCTAGTGTGGCGATAAATAAAAGCTGCTTCATTGTAAAAATATAATTGATTTATTGAGATGTCAGATGTTCTTTCCATGATTCCAATGCAGATGCTACTCTTTCAAATTCCTCCATGATTTTTTCATATAAAGTTTCTATATCCGAAATTTCACCGGATCTTCCTCTTTTCTCCATTTCGGCGCATAGTTCCGAAAAGCTTAAGGCTCCCAACTGAGCATTAGAAGATTTGAGTGCATGGGCGGCTTCCCGTATCTGTGTAGCGTTTCCCGTTTTTATTCCAACTTCGATTTCTTTCAGCAAATCTGGACTTGAGGCGATCAGCGTATTTACTAAATCCGAAATCAATTCCGGATCGCCGTCCATCAGCTCTTCAATAGACGCCCTCGCCATATCATCGAGATAGTTCCAGGAGGTTTTTGTTGTTTGCATATATATCTGCATTGAATTTATCTTATTACAAGGATAGTTTGGTTTTTAGTATTAAACAAGCCATAAATAATCCAATGTTAACCTTTAATGGAAATCCCAAACAACCTTAAAACAGCCTTTTGCAAAGAATTAAGGCCTTTTTTACTCAAATAGATTCGCCTAAAATGACTAAATCTAACAACACATTCGCCAAAATAGGAGTTCCCCTACCCTATTTCTCCCTCCAAAGATTACATAATGCCACTTATTTTGCTTGAATATTTGGAATTTTTGGCCAAATTTTTTAGCTTTGGTTTTTAATTTTAGCAAATGGAGCATTCGATTCGAAAAAGATTTGGGCAAAACCTGAAATTCCTGCGCGAGAAGGAGGGGCTTACTCAATCCCAACTTGCAAAGATTCTTTCGGAAGAAGGCGGGAAAATTACACCTAAGAGTATTGGTTCTTACGAACAGGGACACGCTTTTCCGCTGCCGGAGGCGATAAGCAAAATCCTGTCTTTTTTTGGCTTAAAATACGAACACCTCGTCAATCATGAGCTTTATGCGCTGACAGATTCTGCGTTTCAGGCATTAAAACTTTCAAAGCCGGAGTTTCAGATTTTGGCTATTTCTGTAGGCCCAGACAATCGTGAAAAAATTGAACTCGTCCGAGAAAAGGCATCTGCCGGTTATATAAAGGGCTTCTCCAGTACCAGCTATATCAAACAATTGGAGAAATTTCACATGCCCTGGCTTCCTCCGGAATATACCTACCGCGCTTTTGAAATCGCCGGTGATTCCATGCCGCCGATTCAATCTGGATCTATTGTCCTCGGAAAATACGTAGAAGACAAAAGTGGAATCAAAAAAGGGGAAAGATATATCATCATTGCCAAGGATGGGATTCTTTTTAAGAGGGTCTATACGCCCACACAGTCGAAAAACAATGCCGCACTTCTCCTGACTTCGGATAATCCCCGCTATGAACCCTATGAATTACCGATGGAAGACATTCTGGAAGTCTGGCAATTTTATGCTTATGTAGCTCTATGTTCCGACAAATGAGCAGTAAATGGTTAGGATATTACATCCTCCCACATCACCCGATGTATGATTTTCGGGTAAGTGTCCTAAAAAAAAGTGACATACTCACTCAAATCATTCAATACTCAAAATAACAGTCTTCCTTCATTTTAAAGCTGAATAAAGGGTTTTCCAAAAAGGAAGCCCTTTATCTTTTACATTTCCCCACTCCCCTCGGTTTTTTATATCACCCACTCCCCTATTTTGGACGCTGTGCAGACCCGTTTTTTTCTTACATATCTCCGTTATTTTGGGCAATAATTCGTCACACCGTTTTTTCTGTGCAAATGAATAAAATTTATAATTTAGTTTATCAAACGATACGAACCCGGTTAAATACCTCAATGAACACAAGCTGAATTTTCCATCAACCCAATTAGTCAAACCCCAATGAAACCCTTTCTCCACAATGCTGAATCTGCCGTTGCAAAACTGCTACAGGTTTTTTCCTCCGGTGGTCTCGGACATCAAAGTCCTGGAAATTGTGCGCTCACGCATTTGCTGGGCGGTGAAGCCTGGCTGGACGTAATACACCCGGTAAAAGGAACCCTGGATCACAGCATGAAGTTATCCGACCCTCGTCGGTTTGCTTACGGACTCAAAGAAATTCGGGAATCGGGTTTTACAATTGCGCAGATTATTGGTATAGAATCCGCTTTTTCGGGAAGGGTGAAAATTTATGACCAGACCTATGTGTCCACCCTGGACGATGACACCGATCCCGGCGGATTTGAAGGGCTTAGTCGGGTTCTCCAATTGTTTGACGACCCACACTTCCATCATACCCCCTCTCTCAAAGAGATTTCCATTAAGGCATTAGTATAATTTCAATAAGTTAGGTGTAAGGCGTTTCCTTCGGTCCCATACTTTTGGGGCTGGAGGATTTTTTTTATTGCCAAAACCTGCTAATTTCACCCAAAAGGACTACTACTTATGCAAGAACTCCCCTGGTTAAGAAATTATCCCGCCAACGTTCGCCCTTCGCTGAATGTAACGGATTCCTATACTTCGGTAATGGACATGGTCAATCAATGCCTCATCCAATTTGCGGATGCTCCAGGTTATGTAAACATGGGCAAGACCCTCACTTTCGGTGAGGTTGACCATCTTTCGCTTCGCTTTGCGGCTTATCTGCAACAAATCGGCCTCAAAAAAGGCGATCGTATCGCCATCCAGATGCCCAACCTGCTTCAGTATCCGGTTGTGCTTTTCGGCGCAATCCGTGCCGGATTGATCATTGTCAACACTAACCCGCTTTACACCGCAAGGGAGTTGGAACATCAGCTAAAAGATTCAGGCGCAACGGCTATTGTCATTCTGGCCAATTTTGCCCATAACCTTGAAAAAATTGTTTCAAATACTCCGGTCAAACACATTATCATTACCGAAATCGGAGACTTGTTGGGAGGGTTTAAAAAAATATTGGTAAACTTTGTCGTGAAACGGGTAAAAAAAATGGTGCCTCCTTTTCATCTTCCTCAGGCGGTGTCGTTTTCGTCCGCACTCAAAAAAGCAAATCCGCAAAGTTATGTCGCCCCTGCGCTTAATCTTAGTGATACGGGATTTCTGCAATACACGGGGGGGACAACCGGAATTTCCAAAGGCGCGGCACTCTCTCATGGAAATATCGTCGCAAATACGCTTCAGATTTATGAATGGATACAATCATCGCTGAAAGAAAGAAAAGAGATCGTTATTACGGCGCTGCCTTTGTATCATATTTTCGCTTTTACCGTCAATTGCCTGTTTATTCTGCGATTGGGAGGGCTGAACGTCCTGATTACTAATCCGCGGGACATGAAATCTTTTATTAAAGACCTTAAAACATATCCCTTTACTCTTTTCACAGGGGTAAACACACTTTTTAATGGGCTAATGAATCAGCCCGATATAAATACGGTGAATTTCAGTACATTAAAACTAGCCGTAGGCGGTGGAATGGCCGTTCAAAAATCGGTAAATGAACGTTGGAAAAGCCTGACCGGTGTGCCGATTTTGGAAGGTTATGGGCTGAGTGAAACCTCTCCCGTACTCACAATGAACCCCACCAATGGCTCCGACCGGATCGGTACTATCGGCTTGCCTATGCCCAATACAGAAATGGCCATATTCGATGATGAAGGCGTGGAAGTACCGCTCGGAGAACGGGGCGAAATTTGCGCTCGTGGGCCTCAGGTAATGCCCGGGTATTGGCAGAAACCCGATGAGACTGCGTTGGTTTTCTTCCCGGGTGGCTGGTTTCGCACCGGTGATATTGGAATCATGGATGAAGACGGGTTTTTTAGAATTGTGGATCGCAAAAAAGACATGATCCTGGTTTCCGGCTTTAATGTTTACCCCAACGAAGTCGAAGACGTAGTAGCTTCCCACCCCGGAGTATTGGAAGCAGCAGCCATTGGTGTTCCGGATGAAAAATCAACAGAAGCCGTGAAAATATATGTGGTAAAAAAAGATCAGAGCCTCTCAAAAGAAGCCCTGATCCAATTTTGCAAGGAAAACCTCACCGGGTATAAAGTTCCCAAACATGTAGCCTTTATTTCCGAGCTTCCCAAATCTAATGTCGGAAAAATTATCCGGCGGGAATTAAGAGAAAAAGAGGGAACCTAATCCGCACGCTGTAATCGGTAAAGTAAACCCTGAAATCCGCCGCTTTCTACAAACCGACTTAATTCCTTTGCAGAAGGATTGGCAATGTAATAGTCCGTTTTACCTTCGGTATTGACAACTTCTTCGATATCGGAAGTAAAACGGCGCAGTGTTTCGATTTCTTTTTCGGCATTAATCATCCAGACGACACAATCTCCGTTTCGCTCCTTTTTAAGAAGTAGAACGCTATACGTTTTTTCTTCCTTGTCCAGAACGTTAAGGTAGTACTCCCCTTTGTAAAATTTTAGCACTAAGCTATCCGATAAAAACGATTTCTGCCTTTCAAACGTAGGAGGCGAAACACTGTCTCCGGTTTGGGAAATGCTCAAAAACCCTTCTGCAAAAATGACCAGGCTATCTGTATTCGAGCAATCTCCGGGTTCGGTCATCAGGTATGTACCCCGAAATTCTTCCGGAAAGGAAGTCAGTGCCGGCTTTCCTTCCGGCTGTGGCTGAGTAAACTGTACTGTAATACAGGAGGTGATAAACACCATCAAAACGGCTAAAAAAGAAAGATTACGCATAATTGTTGTGGTTTAAGTAGTAAGAATATCTGTCTGTAAAACGTAACATCTAATAGGTAGTTGGAAGTTTTTTTTGTTTAAACGGATATTAGAGAAGATGTTTGAAAATTTATAAAAAATTGATTATCAATTTTTTATAAAAATCAAAAACAGACTTTTAAAAAAGACGCTAAATTCAACCTGATTTCGTATTTTCAGTAAAAGGGAAAAGATTCGATCATTCATGGATAAACTCAAAACCATTATTGCGACTTTTTCACCGGAAGACCAGAAGGAGTTATGTCTTTTTGTGCAGCGGCAGAAAAAGAAGAAAAATCGAAAGGATTTGGACTTATTGAATATTCTCAGAAAGGAACAGGATTTCCCGCCGGAAGTTATTTTACAGAAACTGTACCCGGATTCCAACAACCAGGTTGCATACCATGCACTCCGCAAGCGACTTATGCGGCATTTGAACGAGTTTATCCTGCTAAAACAAATGGATGAAGATCCTTCCACAGCATCTTCCGTTATGGGTATGATCTCGATGGCAAGGTATCTGTTTGAAAAGAGAGTGGATAAGTTGGGCTGGGACATTATCCGAAAGGCGGAAAGCGTTGCTCTGGAAAACGAACATTTTGACCTACTTAATAATATTTACAACCTTCAGATTGAAAAATCCGGGCATGAGACTGCCGACGCATGGGAAGATATTCTGCTCAAACGTGAAAGAAATAAATTGCGGGCAGAAGAAGACGAAAAAGCGGCTCTGGCCAACAATCATATCAAACACAAACTCGCGGAAATTCGGATGAAAGGCATTTCTCCCGATTTTGATCATACGATCCGGGAGGTTTTGGAGAAATATCAGCTTTCCGAAGCGGTGAACAACCACCCCCGCCTGTTTTTTAATCTGATGTCCATCACCCGAAGTATGGTGATTGCCCGGCAGGATTATTATAATTTTGAGCCGCTGGTGATGGCAGGTTTTCTGGAAATGGAGGCACGTCATCTGTTTTCCGGGCCACACCACGTCTGCAAGCTGGAATTACTCTACATGATTGCCCATGTTTTATACCGAAACAAAAAATTCGATGAATCCCTCAAGTGGCTGGAAAAGATGGCCTATGCCCTCGAAGAACACCATAAGAGCCATTATTACCTCTTTTATCCCCGTTATGCAATGCTCAAAGCCGTTAATTTCACTTTTACTTACCGGGTAAAGGAGGCCATTCCTTTACTGGAAGACATGCTTCAAAACCCGGAGCTTCGGCTTCAGACGCAGGACATCTTGAATGCCCGGCTCAATATGGGGTATTATTCTTTTCTGGCGGGGGATAAAACCGGAGCCGTACGAGCCGGGATTGAAATGCAACACTCCGATAAATGGTTGGAAAAAAAGATGGGAAAAGAATGGGTGTTAAAGAAAAATCTGAGTGAAATGATCCTTCAGTACGAATTAGGAAACTATGATTTTTCACGTGGCAAAATCCGGACGATTGAAAAAAATTTCCCTGATTTACTCAAACTCCCCGCTTACCAAAAAGTAACGGTGTATTTGTCGTTTGTCCGACGGATGATAAGCAATCCCGGAGCCGAAATTTCTCCCGATTTTTATGAAGAAGTCAAAGATTCTTTTTATTACGTGCCGGTCGTTCAGGAAAACATTCACGTGATGGGTTTTTATGGCTGGCTAAAAGCGCGGATGACACAGCGGAATTTTTACGAGGTATTGATGGAACTGGTAAGAAAAAATGAAGATGAATAAAACCTTATGGTAACAAATTCGTTAGAATACCCAAATCATCGTTTCAACATTGATGAATACAAAAAACTTCACACCCCTTTTCACTTCTGAACAACTGATTAAAAATTGTTGTTGCTGTATGAGTTTTTGCCATACAGGGGTGGAGATATTGCCCTGATATAGAGATAAATAAGTATAAATTAATCTTTCAACTCCACCCACCCGGTTGGAGTTTTTTTGTTTTAGCTTATGAATCATCCTGAAATGTCAACCCTGCTTAGTCCTTCGCCCTCGATTCTTGAAAACTTGGATCAAACGGGTAATTATATTGGCAACACCCCCCTTTTGGAAATTCGGCATGCTTTTTCCAAACCCGGTGTGCAGATTTTTGCAAAACTCGAATGGTTTCAGCTCGGCCAAAGCGTAAAAGCCCGCGCCGCTTATGAAATCATTAAGAATGCCATCTTTTCGGGAGAACTGACTCCGGAAAAAGCCCTTCTCGATGCCACAAGCGGAAATACCGGGATCGCTTATGCAGCTATTTGCGCCCGGCTGGGTATTCGGTTGACGATATGTCTGCCGCTTAATGCTTCGCCGGAGCGAAAAAGACTTCTTAAGGCTTATGGGGCCGAGCTGATTCTTACCTCTCCGCTCGAAGGAACGGATGGCGCTCAGGAAAAGGCGAGAGAACTGTTCGCACTTCATCCGGAAAAATATTTTTATGCCGATCAGTACAATAATCAAAACAACTGGAAGGCCCACTATTACGGAACCGCTAAAGAAATATATCATCAGACCGGTGGCCGTATCACCCACTTTGTCGCAGCAATGGGCACAACAGGGACATTTATCGGAACCGGGCGAAAACTTCGCGAAATCAATGCCGATATACGCCGGGTTGCGCTTCAGCCCGAGACTGCCTTACACGGTCTGGAAGGCTGGAAGGATCTTGAAACGGCTCGCGTCCCTGGTATTTATGATCCTGCGGTTCATCATGAAGTACGCCATGTAAGTACCGGCGACGCCTATCATTGGCTCAAAACTTTTGCCCTCAAAGAAGGCATATTGCTTAGCCCTTCCGCTGCCGCAAATTTTGCCGGCGCTGTTTCCGTTGCAAATGAAATAGATTCCGGTGTGATTGTGACCGTTTTTCCCGACGATGCCTCCAAATACCAGGAAATAATCGAAGAAATTCTATAAAATGAGTATTACTACGGAAATAAAAATCCCCTTTCAGGTCCGCTTAGACACCGTTGTACTTGAGCAGATCAAAGCCCAGGGAGAAGACGGATTTCCCGACGAGGTATGCGGGTTTCTTTACGGTTATGACGGTGAAGTCCGAGAAATCATAGCTGCGAAACCCGTTGTAAACAGCAAAGAAGGCGACCAGCGGCGCAGATTTGAAATTTCCCCCCTTGATTACATACGTGCGGAACAATTTGCGCTGGAGAAAGGATTTGATCTCTTGGGTGTGTATCATACCCATCCCAACCATCCGGCAATTCCTTCCGAACATGACCTGCGCCAGGCGATGCCGCATTTTTCCTATATCATTCTTTCCGTAAAAGAAGGTGTCGCTGCCGAGATGCGTTCCTGGCGTATAGATGACCTATCCGGAAAATTTGGCGAAGAAACCCTATATTTTAATTAATCCATTACCCCTCTCAATACACTAAAAATGGCAAAAATCCTTATTCCTACTCCGCTTCGAAAATTTGCTGATAATCAATCCGTTATTCAGGTTGTAAGTGCTACTGTCGGTGAATCGGTAACGAAACTGGCCGAAAAACATCCAGATCTGAAAAAACATCTGATAGATGAAAACGGAGGAATCCGGAGCTTCATACGAATATATCTCGGTGATGAAGACATCAAAGCACTCGACGGCCCGGCCACACCGGTAGGCGAATCATCGGTAATAAGTATTATTCCCGCCATTGCAGGCGGAAGTTTCTAACTCCCAACAAAATTTCTCATGACAAAAATGCAGGAAGTAACTTTTTCACGGGCAGAAATCGAGCGGTACAGCCGACATCTGATCATCCCGGAGTTTAATATAGCCGGGCAGCGAAAACTGAAAGCCGGCAAGGTGCTGGTGGTCGGCGGCGGCGGACTGGGAAGTCCGTTGCTTCAGTACCTGGCGGCAGCCGGTGTGGGCACAATTGGTATTGTGGACTACGACCGGGTGGATGACAGCAATCTTCAGCGTCAGGTATTGTACGGGCTGGAATCTGTCGGAAAATTGAAAGTAGATGAGGCCAAAAAAAGAATCGAAAACCTAAATCCGCATATTACCGTCCACACTTACAACGTTATGCTCTCTTCCGAAAATGCACTAGACATCATTAAAGACTACGATGTCGTAGCGGATGGAACCGATAACTTCGCTACCCGCTACCTGGTCAATGATGCTTGTGTGCTTTTGGGAAAAGTAAATGTTTACGGATCTATTTTTCAGTTTGAAGGACAGGTTTCGGTGTTTAATTATACCGATAAAGAAGGAAATACCGGCCCTAATTACCGCGACCTCTTCCCTACCCCACCCCCTCCCGGCTTGGTACCTAGTTGTGCCGAAGGCGGTGTTATTGGCGTTTTACCAGGGATTATTGGCTCGATGCAGGCACTGGAAGTGATAAAAGTCGTGTCGGGAGTCGGCGAGCCGCTGGCTGGACGCCTGTTTCTGTTCGACGCACTTAACTTTAGTTCCCGGATTTTACGGATTCACAAAGACGAAACCAATCCGCTTACCGGCAAAAACCCTACGCAGAAGGAATTGATTGATTATGTGCAGTTTTGCGGTGCACCCCAGGTGGAGCAAGAGCATGTGGAAAACCTGCCGGTGAAAGAAGTTACTGTCGCTGAGTTGGATCGTTTTCGCAGTTTAGGTACAGATTTCCAACTGATTGATGTCCGGGAACCCCATGAATACGAAATTGTCAATATCGGGGGAGAATTAATTCCCCAAAATGAAATCGAGGATCATCTGGAAAAAATTCACAGTGGGAAGCCCGTAATTATTCACTGCCGAAGTGGGGTAAGAAGCGCGAAAGTTATCCGATTGCTGGAAGAAAAATACGGGTTTGAAAACCTGTACAACCTGAAAGGAGGTGTTCTTGCTTATGCCAAAGAAATCAATACGGCACTGCCAACTTATTGATTTACAGGAGGATGAAAGTTATGTCGCTGAAAAATGTTGTTGAGTAATAAAAAATTAGCAATATTTGGGGCGGTTCTTTGAATATTCACAAATCCAAATAGCAGATATTATGGATCTAAAAACCCTGTGTGAGACTTACTCACCCTATAATCATCGGGAGCGTATGAACGCGATCTTCCGGGACTTTGACAGGGTGTTGATTACATCGTCTTTCGGGGCGACATCAGCCACTTTTCTACATTTACTCCATAAAACGCGGCCGGAACATCCGGTTTACTTCATTGACACCAAGTATCATTTTACCGAAACCATCAAGTATAAGCACGAATTGGAAAAAATGCTGAAACTGGATATTCGGGCAGTGGCACCCAAGTCTAATGAAAACGCTTACACTCAAATGGATTATACCTGGAGCTACGAACCGGACGCTTGTTGTTATGTCAACAAAGTGCTGCCGGTTGAAGCCTTAACGGCTTCGCATGATGTATGGGTTTCCGGTATGATTGGAGCTAGTGAAACACGCAGAAATCAGCCTCTATTTCAGATGAAGGGGGGGATTCTGAGGTTTTACCCGTTGATTGACATGACGGAAGAGGAAGCGCATTACTATCGGATCGCTTATGATCTTCCGGAACACCCGCTTGAATCAGAGGGTTATTCCTCCATTGGATGTACGCATTGTACCAAACCTGGAGCCAGTCGCTCAGGGCGTTGGGCTGGTTTTAACAAAACCGAGTGCGGCCTCCACCTTTGATCTTTTATTTTAAATGTCGGGAATCGCCTTCAGAAGTTTCGCCCACAGCAACTACTTCCGGGGAGGTTTCCGGCGTTTCTTCTATAGGCTTTTTGTACTTTTCGTTGTGGTAGGTTGCCAGGTCAATGGCCGCATTTAGTTCAAACCCTATCAACAGGACGATGGACAAATAATAAAACCACACCATCAACAGGATAATTGCACCCAGGCTGCCATACAGTTTGTTGAAATTGGCGAAATTGGCAAAATAATACCGAAGGCCAAACAAAGCCGTTACCGTCAATATCCCCGCAATGACGGCTCCGGGAGAAATAAATTTCCACCGCTGCTGGGTCGGAGGAGCCAAGTAGTACAGCACCGAAATACAAATAAAAGTGGTCAGTAGCGTAATAATCGAACGGATTGCGCCATATAAAAAATCCCCCACAAAAAACTTCAGATGTAAATAGTCCATAAATATTTCCCCCAGTACCGAAAGAATGATGATACAGCCGAGAATAAAAAATATCATCAAGGCAGTTCCATACATCTCAAAAAGCCCCCGTTTTTTAAAAACATCTTCATTTTTCGTAAAAGCCTTCATCATTGCAATTATTCCCCGGGTTGCGCCCCAGACGGCCAGGAAAATACTGACGGCGATCAGGAGGAAATCGGCTTCCCGTGCAAGATAATTTTCGGCGATTTTTTCTACATCCAGCACACTTATACCCTGTTCGGGCAGGTACTGTCGGATAAACTCCACTACCCTACTCTCCAGATTTTCAATCGGAATTTTGGGTAAAATAATAAATACGAGGATCAGGGTAGGAAAAAAAGAAAAGAAAAATTGATACGCCATTGCGGCAGCAAGCAAGGTAAACTTGCTGTCCATTAGGCCGTTGTAGAAAAATTTTAGCACATCATACAGCCCCATCCCCTGGAAACCAGGGAGTTTGATCTTCTGAAGTAGAAGAATTGCCTGCACCATCAGGCGCCAAAGTATCCACTTGATACGATTCAAAAATAACAATTATGGGGTTCTTCTTCCTGCAATTTACACGGATGATTGCCAAACTGCAAGGAGAATTAAAGGGCGGCGGGCCAGTGGTTTTTGACCGCTGTGAGAATAAAATCCGGAACCCGTACCGGCATCATCCGGCTTTTGCTAAAAAAGGCAAGCCTGACTTCTCCTGTTACAATCAGCCGTTCGTTTTCGTCGTGGATTTCATACCGCGTAAGAAAACTTGCACGGGGAATCTCCGGCACAATCGTCCTCACACGAAGAAGGCTATCGTAAAAAGCGGGGTTTTTATATTTAATCTGGAGATCGGCTACGGGCATCAGGATGCCTTTTTCTTCAATAAGCCGATACGAAATTCCCAAACTTCGGATGGTTTCTACCCTGCCTACTTCAAAATATTCGGCGTATTTGCCGTAATAGACATACCCCATTTGGTCTGTCTCTGCGTATCGCACCCGCACATAAGTATCGTGGACAATCATTCCACGTCGAAAGTAGGGTCAATTTCGGCTTTCCAAGCAAGCATGCCACCGGTGAGGTTGCGCACATTTTGGAACCCCATGCTTTGCATATACGCCGTCGCCCGCCCGCTGCGGCCACCGGAGCGACAGATCATCACTACTTCTTTGTCTTTAAGGTATTCCAGTTCCGGAAGTTTAAACTGCAGGATTCCCAGTGAAACTTTTTCCACATCGTTCAGCGCCTGTTGTGCCCACTCGTGGGGTTCTCTTACATCAATCATCACAGGGGCCGTACCTGCGTCAATTCGGCTTTTCAGTTCTTTGACAGAAATGTCCATGTCGTTATTGATTAAGGAATTAAAGGTATGAAAATTTTTATCAGACATTAAATCGGAAATGAACCACATCGCCGTCCTGGAATACATATTCTTTACCTTCCACATAGAGTTTACCGGCCTCTTTTACCGCATGTTCCGATTTGTACTGCACATAATCGGCATAGTGAATAACCTCAGCCCGGATAAAACCTTTTTCGAAATCGGAGTGGATAACTCCCGCCGCCTGAGGAGCTTTGGTTCCCCTTTGAATGGTCCATGCCCGTACTTCTTTTTCTCCGGCAGTAAAATAAGTCTGCAAATCCAGCAAATGATAAGCAGCGCGAATTAGCGCATTCAGCCCCGGCTCATGTAACCCGACGGACTCCAGAAATTCCCGGGCAGTATCGGGATCGCCTAAATCCATCAGTTGTTCTTCAAAAGCCGCAGATATAATGATCATTTCGGCTTTTTCATCCTTAATGGCGGCTTTGACAGCCTCTACGTGGCGATTTCCGTGTGGCAGGCTGCCTTCGTCCACATTGCAGACATAGAGTACTTTTTTGTCGGTAAGCAGCCCGAGGTCTTCGACCGCTGCTTTTTCTTCCGGCGTAACCTCAAGGGTACGCGCATTCAGCCCCTGCACAACGTGTGCGATATACTTTTCAATGGCTTGCACTTGCCGGAGCGCGTCTTTATTCCCGCCTTTAGTCATTTTTTGCGCACGGTCCCGCTTACGTTCGAGAAGATCGAGGTCTTTGAGTTGAAGTTCGGTATCAATAATATCTTTATCGCGTACCGGGTCCACGTTTGTTTCCACATGGATAATATTATCGTCGTCAAAACAGCGGAGCACATGCAGAATCGCTTCGCACTCGCGGATATTTCCCAAAAACTGATTCCCCAGCCCCTCCCCTTTACTGGCACCTTTTACAAGTCCGGCGATATCCATAATCTGCACAACGGCAGGCACAACCTGTTTAGGTTTTACAAATTCCGTCAGTTTTATAAGCCGGTCATCCGGTACGGAAACAATCCCGATATTGGGTTCGATGGTACAGAAGGGATAATTAGCCGCCTCCGCTTTGGCACTGGACAAGGAGTTAAAAAGGGTAGATTTCCCTACATTCGGTAGTCCGACAATTCCACATTTGAATCCCATAATGGCTTTTTCCGCTAAAGATTAATATTTGCGGTGCAAAAGTAAGAAGATTCACGCAGTGAACCAACACGAGATCATCTTTTGCCCTACTCCCCTGCCCTCCCGCGCAAGATGTGTTTTTGAAGGAAACCGGTCGTGCCAAAATTTCCCATAACAGTGTTATAAAATATTTCGATTGACTATTATGGCAACACCTACGATAATCCGATACCGAGCAGCAGGGTTTTCATTAGGGGGTTATACCTCTTTAGCGTTGGCCGGGGCAAAAGCAGATAGCATTGCGCCTATAAAAACATTTGCAGATCTCTCCAAATTATTTATCTTCGTAACATTGTTAGAAAAAATCACATGACTTTACCTCACAAGGAACGAAGACTTAAAGACATCGAAACGCTTAAAGGAAAGGTACTTCAAGCGGCTCGCGACCTCGCGGTAAAAGAAGGTTGGTCGGGAGTGTCTATCCGTGAAATTGGGAAAATCGTCCAATACACTTCTCCGGTTATTTATGAGCATTTCAAAAATAAGGAAGCAATCCTCATCGAACTGGAGGAAATGGGGTTTCGTGAATTGAGAACTACGCTCATGGAAGCGCGCACCCGATCTTCTCAACCAACTACTCAACTCGAAGACATTTCCGCCGCTTTCTGGGATTGGGCATTCTACAACGCCGAACTTTACCAGGTAATGTTTAACCTCGAAGGTATTCACTGCTCGCCCACCAACCCTAACGCTCTTAAAGAGGCCACTACGCCTGTGATCGAGATCCTTAAACAAATCAATCTCTTTTCCGGCGAACTCGACGAACTCTTCTTCCACTGGTGGGCCATCGTACATGGACATATCAGCCTCGTCATGTCGGGACAAATCAAAGGCATGGATACCCGAATCCGAAAATACATGATCAGTGCCGTACAACGGTTTACAAAAAGCATTTCCTGATACCCTCTTTTTTTTTCTTTTTTTGCTAAACCTTTTAGAACCTTTTTCGTTTTTAGGTTGGAAACTTTGAATACACCCAGAGTTTCCGTAGTTTTGCGACCCTAAATTTTAGGTTACATGGAAATCCGCGACCGTATTCTGGCACGGGCGACACAGCTTTTTTTGCAAAAAGGAGTCAAAAGCATCTCAATGGATGAGATCGCCGCTGATTTGGGTATTTCCAAAAAAACCATTTACCTCTATTTCGCTACCAAAGCCGCACTGGTATATGAAATCAGTCAGGAATATTTCCGCCAGGAAAAAGCCATGATGGATGAAATTGCTAAACAGGCGGTCAATGCATTGGATGAACTTTCAAAGGTCGTCAACTGGTCCCTGCGTTTTATCCGCAATGTCCACCCCAGTGTCGTATATGACATTCAGAAGTATTACCCTCACGCCTGGGCACTTTTTGACGAATACAAAACTCATTTCGTACTTACCAAACTTAGCGAAAATTTGGAACGAGGGATTTCCGAAGGTTATTACCGCAAAGAAATCAATGTCGAAATGGTCGCCCGCATGCGGCTTTCCCAAATTGATGCCTGCCTGAATCCTCAGTATTTCCCCTCCGGAAAGTTTGACTTCATGGAACTCCAGGTTCAAATGTTGGAAGTGTATATGAATGGAATTGTTACCGAAAAAGGCAGGGAGTTTCTTGCCAACTTTCCTACTTCGTCTGAACTCTTTAAACCGAATCAACCACTTACTCATCAATAAAATGAAACGTATTATTACGTCCGGTCTCTTGTCTGTAATCCTGCTGGCTACTCCCGGCCTCATGGCTCAGGAGTATGCTTACACCCTTGAGGAATGTATAACCTATGCCATTGAAAACAACAAAACGATCCAAAACGCACGTTTTGATGAATATATTTCGGCGGCAAAAGTCAAGGAAATTCTCTCTCTGGGTTATCCCCAAATTAGTGGAGCGGCTGACTTACAGTATTTTGTAGAATTACCGACTTCGATTTTGCCGGGGATCTTTAACCCCGAAACGGACCCCGTTACGGGTGAGCCGATCATTGATCCCGTAACCGGTGAACCCGTACCCGGTGCGCCTATTCCCCTTCAATTTGGTTTTCCCTGGAATGCAAACCTGGGTTTTAGCGCCAATCAGTTGGTTTTTGACGGCACATATTTTATTGGCTTAAAAGCCTCCAAAACTTTTGTAGAACTCGCCGAAAAAAATACCGACCGCACGAGGGAAGAAACGGCTCTTGCCGTCAGTAAGGCTTATTTTCAGGCTTTGATAGCCGGGGAACAAATGAATCTTCTCGACGCAAACATCAGCCGCGTGGAAAAACTATTCGAAGAAACCCGCGCACTGAATGAAGAAGGTTTTGTCGAAAAAATAGACGTGGATCGCCTGGAAATTAATTATACCAACCTCAAACTCGAAAAGGCGAGAATCGGAAGGTATGCCGAAATGAGCATGAACCTGCTTAAATTCCAAATGGGTTTGCCGATTCAAACCAAACTTACCCTTACCGAAACCGCCGAAGAACTCAAAGCCCGCCCCATAGCTGCACTTGAAGAGTCGGATTTCCGGGTTGAAAACCGAGTTGAATATTCGATCTTACAAACTCAACAAATGCTGGAAAACTACAACCTGAGAAGATATCGCGCGGGATATATTCCCAGCCTGTACGCCTTCGGCTCTTATCAGTGGAATGCTCAACGCAATGAGTTTAATCTCTTCAACACCAATGAAAGCTGGTACCCCGTCAGTGTGGTCGGTCTGAAGCTCAATGTGCCTATTTTTGACGGATTTCAGAAACGCCAGCAGGTGCAACAATCTATGCTCGCGCTGAAAAAAATCGAAAACGGCTTCAGCATGCTGGAACAATCCATCGCACTGGAAGTCAGTTCTTCCCACGCCAATCTTCTCAATGCTTACCAAACCCTTGAAACCAGCGAACAAAACAAAGAACTGGCACAAAGGGTTTACGCCGTAAGCCAGGTTAAATATAAAGAAGGTGTGGGTTCCAGCTTGGAAGTGAATGAGGCCGAAAGTCAATTAAAAATGGCGGAATCTGCTTACCTAAACGGCCTGTTTGAGTTTTTTATGGCGAAAATTGACCTACAAAAAGCTCGCGGCGAGTTCTCCCGTTTTCATAAAGAATAATTAATACTACCCGTTTATACACAGTCAAAAGAAAATCAATGAAATCTGTTTATTTAATTCTGTCCTCCCTCCTGATTCTGGCCATCAACCCTGGATGTGGAGAAAAAGTTCCGCAAACGCTGGAAGAGAAAAAAGCGGCTCTAACCGAAAAAAAACAGCTACTGAAAGACCTTAGCCGCGAGGTAACACAACTGGAAGAAGAAGTTGCCAAACTTGACCCCGTGATGCGTGCCGAAGCCCGAAAAGCGCCGGTGAGCACCCTTAGCGTCACTACCTCAGATTTTAAACATTATGTGGAAGTTCAAGGCCAAGTGGAGGCCAATAAAAATGTTCTGGTAAGTCCCCAGACACCCGGCACCATTATTAAAATCAATGTAAAAGAAGGCCAATCCGTATCGGCAGGAACGGTCCTTGCGCAGATTGACGACGCTATCATGCGCAGCGGTATTCAGGAAATGGAAACTTCGCTGGAACTGGCGAATATCATGTTCAACAAACAGAAAAATCTCTGGGAACAACAGATCGGCACCGAAGTACAATATCTCACCGCCAAAAACCAGAAGGAAGCACTTGAACGGAGAATCGAAACGATGAAAGAACAGCTAGAACTTAGCAAAATCAAGTCTCCGATCTCCGGTACGGTGGATGAAATTATGCCGAAGGTGGGTGAAACTGTTTCTCCGGGTTTTCCGGCCTTCCGGGTAATCAACCCCAATGACTTGAGCCTGAAAGCTCAACTTTCGGAGTCGTATATTCCTTACATCAAACGCGGAGATTTGGTAAAAATTACCTTCCCCGCACTTGAAAAAACCATTGATGCAAAAGTAACCGTGGTGGGCCAGTTCATTAACCCCAATGACCGCACCTTCCCCATTGAGGTACAACTGCCAAACAACCCCATGCTGAAAGCCAATATGTTTGGGGCAATGTCTATCAATGACCGCACCTTAAAAAGTGTGGTAACCATCCCTACAAGTGTGATTCAACAATCGGAGGAAAGCGACTATGTGTTTATTGCTAGTGAAAAAGAAGGTAAATGGATTGCCACCCGCACCAATATCAAAACTGGGCTTAGCTACAACGGCCAAGTCGAAGTAATCGAGGGCCTCTCAACCGGTCAGCAACTGGTCGTGATGGGATATAAAAACCTGAGCGACGGACAGGAAATCATCATTAATGAAACACAGGCATTAGCCGGGACTAAATAGCAATACCCTGAAAACCTCCACTTATGAAAAATAATTTTAGAGAATTTATCCCGTCAAGCTGGGCAATAGATAACCGTGTTGCTATTTTTATTCTTACCGCAATAATTACAGCAGCCGGATTAATTTCTTATCAGCTATTGCCCAAAGAAAATTTTCCCGAAATTCAATGGCCGGTTATATTCGTTTCCACGCCTTACCCCGGCACCTCTGCTGGCGATATCGAAAACCTGGTAAGCCGGAAAATTGAAAAAGAACTCAAAGGCCTTGAAGGAATTAAGGAAATCAACAGTACTTCGATTCAGGATTTTTCCAGCGTTTTTGTCGAGTTTGAAACCGACGTTGACCTGGCCGAAGCCAAACGTGAAGTACAGGAGGCCGTCAACCGGGTTAAAGGGGAATTGCCCAATGACCTCCCCGGTGACCCACAGGTAATTGACATCAATCTCTCGGAGATACCGATCATGTTTCTGAATGTCTCAGGACCTTATGACAATGTTACCCTTAAACGTTATTCGGAAGAACTTCAGGATGAAATCGAAAAACTGAAAGAAATCCTACGGGTGGACATCGTGGGCGCGCCGGAAAAAGAGATTCAGATCAATGTGGATCTGTTTAAAGCAGAAGCTGCCAGTGTTACCATGAGCGATATTGAGCAAACGATCCGTGGCGAAAATATCATTGTCTCTGGAGGCGAACTGGACATTGATCAGCAAAAAGTGTCGGTTCGGATTAACGGAGAATTTAAATCTATCGAGGAAATCCGCAACATCGTCGTTCGATCCGGCAAAGGAAATATTGTCTATCTCCGCGACGTGGCAAATGTTGTGGACGGGTTTAAAGAAAAAGATAGTTATGCTCGTCTCAACGGCCAGCCGGTGTTGACGCTAAACATCATCAAAAAAGCGGGTGAAAACCTCGTGGACGCCGCCGATCAAATTAAAGTCATTACGGCGGAAATGAAGGAAAAACGGTTTCCCGAAAACTTGACCATTACCCTTTCTGCGGATCAGTCTCAACTCACCCGCAATACCCTCGGAGAACTCACCAATACCATTATCATCGGGTTTATCCTCGTGACAGTGGTACTTATGTTTTTTATGGGTCTTCGGGACTCTTTGTTTGTGGGTTTGGCAATACCGCTTTCCTCCTTTATTGCCTTTGCGATTCTTCCGGCACTGGGATACACGATGAATCTGGTTGTGCTTTTTTCTTTTATCCTCGCATTGGGTATTGTGGTGGACAATGCCATTGTGGTAATAGAAAACACCTACCGGATGTTTACCGAAGAAAACTTACCCATTGTAACCGCCGCCAAAAAAGCGGCGGGTGAGGTAATCGGGCCGGTGTTTTCAGGAACACTTACCACAGTATGTCCGTTTTTACCCCTACTTTTCTGGAAAGGCCCAGTGGGCGAGTTTATGGGTTTTATGCCCGTAGTAATGATCATTACGCTGTTTGCTTCATTGTTTGTAGCATACATTATCAACCCCGTATTTGCCGTTACTTTTATGAAAAGAAGTGCGGAAAATGAGGGGATTAACCACAAACAAATCTGGTTATACACCGGTCTGACCCTTGTGAGTGGAATCATCTTACGGGTAGCAGGAGCAGTTTCTTTTGGGAACTTTATGTTTTTTATGACGGCTTTTGTCCTCCTGCACAACTACGTATTGGTATTTGTTATTAAATGGTTTCAAGGCAAGGTACTTCCTGCCATCAAAAACTTTTATCGCCAAACGCTTCGCTGGTCGTTGGATCATACCCGTTTTGTGGTTTTTGCCACTATCGCTTTTCTGGTATTAACCATGGTTTTTGTTAGCAGTGCAAAAATTAAGTATATCCAGTTCCCCCCTACAGATCCCAACTTCGCTTATGTATTTAATGAACTTCCCAGTGGAACGGATATTGAAGTAACTGACTCTATCACTCGTATTTTGGAAGAACGTGTCTATGAAGTAATCGGCAAAGATAATCCCATGATCCGGTCCGTAATTACCAACGTAGCTATCGGTGCGGGTGATCCCAACTCTTTTGATCAAAGCACCTCTAAAACCCACAAAAGCAAAATTACCGTGGAGTTTGTAGGGGTAAAAGAACGAAATGGAGCATCTACGCAAGAAATTTTGGACAAAATAAGAGCTAACACCACCGGAATACCGGGCACAAAAATCACCGTAGAGCAGGATCAAAATGGCCCTCCCGGCAGCGCTCCCATCGAGGTTCAAGTAACTTCCGAAGACTTTGCTTTTATGATGGATGTGAGTGAAGATTTATTTGCCTATCTGGATTCTCTCAGCAATGCCGGTTCGATTGCCGGGCTGGAACGGATTAAATGGGATGTGGATGAAAAACGTCCCGAACTCATCATCAATATCAACCGCGAAAAAGCCCGTGAACTGGGTTTGAGCAGCGGTCAGATTGGGATGGAACTCCGCACCGCCATCTTCGGAAAAGAAATCTCCAATTTTCGGGCAAATGAAGATGAGTTTAAGATTTTACTTCGCCTCGATGAAAAATACCGGGAAGAGATTTCTACGCTACTAAACATGCGGATTACTTATATGGATATGGCAACCGGTCGTTTCCGCTCCGTGCCGATTTCTTCGGTGGCTGATTTTAGTTATTCGTCCAACTATGGAGGCATCAACCGTACAGACCTCAAAAAATCGGTACGTATCACATCTAATGTCCTTAGCGAATACAATGTAAACGACGTTTTTAACGAAGTGGACTATGCCGTCCAAGAGTTTGTTAAACAAGACCGAAAAATGAAAGAAGTGGACATCACCGTTGGCGGGCAAACAGAAGACATGGCCGAAGAGGGAGCTTTCCTCGGCGGTGCGTTTGCAGCGGCGATCCTCCTGATATTTCTAATCCTGGTCACACAGTTTAACTCCCTGAGCAGTGTTTTGATCATCATGAGTCAGGTTTTATTGAGCATTGTGGGAGTATTCTTGGGGCACGCCGTCATCGGAATGGATTTTTCCGTGGTATTGTCAGGAGTAGGAATCGTAACCCTGGCCGGAATTGTGGTGAACAACGGGATTATCCTTCTGGACTTTTTCAATCAGCAGATTGCGAAGGGCGTTCCGCTTAAGGAAGCGATTATCGAGGGAGGGGCTATTCGTTTTACCCCGGTATTCCTTACCGCTTCCTCCACGGTTCTGGGACTTGTGCCACTTGCTATCTCGCTGAATATTAATTTTGGAACCCTGCTTTCCGATTTTGATCCTCAGATATTTTTCGGCGGAGACAGCGCGTCCTTCTGGGAGCCATTTAGTTGGTCTATCATTTTCGGGCTTACTTTTGCAACAGTCGTAACCCTTGTAATTGTCCCGGTTTTATTTTATATGATGACAAACTTTGAGGCTTCGGTCGCTCGCAGACTTCGGCTGAATGTTCATGAAACCCCTACGGAAGTTCTTCCAGAACCCGAGGTGGTGAAAGAATAAACTCACCGAGTTCTGCCTCAGTCTGCGTACAAAATCCTGCTTTGGCTTCGTGCTAAAGCAGGATTTTGTGTATATTCGAAAACTCATACCTAACCTTAGCCCTTATGTTCAGCAAGTCTGTTGGTATTTTTGTTTTTCTCATCCTCGGTTTATTAATCGAAAGTCGCCTCTTTGCTCAAGCTCCGCTGCCTGCCAAAAACAGCGCGGAAATCCATCATTCCCTCCAAAAACTTCAAACACTGGGAAGTGTCATGTATATCGCCGCTCACCCAGATGATGAAAACACCCGCCTCCTCGCTTACTTTGCAGGAGAAAGAGGGTACCGGACAGCGTACCTTTCCATGACACGGGGCGATGGTGGCCAAAATTCTATTGGCGAGGAAGTAGGGCCGCACTTGGGCATTCTCCGCACACAGGAGTTACTCGCCGCCCGAAGAATAGACGGTGCCGAACAAATGTTCACCCGCGCCTACGACTTTGGCTATTCGAAAACGCCGGAGGAAACTTTCAAAATCTGGGGGAAAGATAAAATCCTTGCCGATGTGGTATGGGCAATCCGCAAATTTCAGCCGGATGTGATCATCACCCGCTTTCCCGGCCCGGAAAAAGGCGGCGGCGGCCACGGGCATCATACCGCATCAGCCATGCTCGCACAAGAGGCATTTGACAAAGCTGCAGACCCCAACGTTTTCCCCGAACAACTCAAATACGTACCGGTCTGGCAACCCAAACGCCTGCTCTGGAATACCTGGATGCCCGGCCAACGTCAGGACTTTGACTACTCGCATACCCTCACCCTCAACGTGGACACCTACAATCCGCTGCTGGGAAGAGGATTTGGGGAAATTGCCGCCGAAGCACGAAGTATGCACAAATGTCAGGACTTTGGCGTTGCACGCTGGCGAGGAGAGATTTTGGAATACCTCCAGCACGAAAAAGGCGAAGAAGCCAAAACCGATGTTTTTGAAGGAGTAATCACCTCCTGGGATCGAATCGGCGAAACCAAAACCGGAAAACTCATTGAACAAATTTATCAGGACTACAAACCCGCCAACCCCGCCGCAAGTATTCCCGGACTCCTAAAAGTGTGGAAACTCCTCGAAGGAAAACAAGGTTATTGGTACGAACAGAAAAGAAAAGAATTGCAAAAAATCATCGTTTACTGCGCCGGTATCTGGATGGAAGTAAATAGCCTTGAACCGCTGACTGCTCCCGGGGACAGCGCCCGACTCACCGCACAGATTATCAAACGATCCGAAGCCCTGGTAGAACTCACCGGGATTGAATACGGTTATCCCGGCGTTTCTCTTTCCCTTAATCAGCCTTTAAAAAATGACCATAAACTGCTTTCTTTTGAAAAACGTTTTCTTATCCAAAACCTCCCTGCCAGCCAACATTACTGGTTAAAAGAAACCATGGGAAAAGGCTCTTTTCAGGTCAGCGACCCCTTGCTGATTGGTTTACCCGAAACACCTCCCGCACTCACCGCTACCTGGAAATTGAAGTTTGAAGAGGTAGAAATAGCAGTAGAACTTCCAGTTATTCATAAATATGTAGATCGCTCCGAAGGAGAACTTTACCGACCCTTTATCATTGCCCCGCCCGTAACCGTCAATATCCCCGACGCCGTTTATCTCTTTACGGGAAACGAGGAAAAAGAAATCAAAATGACGGTGCGCTCTTTCCTTCCCCAGGGGAATGCCCGACTGAAAATAATTGTTCCGGAAGGGTGGGAAGTTTTTCCGGCAGAAATAAACATTCAACTCGAAGGAAAAGGAACCGAACAAATCATTTCCACCCAAATTACCCCTTCTCAAAATCCCCAAAATGGCACGCTAAAAGTGGTTGCCGAAGTGGGAAATTTTAGCGGATCATTTAGCACCCGTACCATTGCCTACGACCATATCCCGGTACAAATGGTTTTTGATCCTGCCGAAACCAAACTCGTAAGGGTAAACCTTGAAAAAAGAGGCGATTATATCGGCTACATCATGGGAGCCGAAGACGAAGTATCCTTTGGGCTGGAGCAAATTGGCTACAAAGTGGATCTACTCGAAGACGATAAAATACGCACCGAAAATCTGCGAAAATACGATGCCGTCATTGCCGGAAACCGTGCCTACTATCGGCGGAGCCGAATGCCCTTCCACCGCGAACAAATCCTCGAATACGTACGCGAAGGAGGGACTTACATTGTTCAATACAACAAAAACTTTGAAATACCCAAAGGCGAACAGCCCGGCCCCTACCCTCTTTCCCTCTCACGGGAAAGAGTTACGGATGAGGATTCGGAGATAAAATTCCTGACGCCCGATCATCCCATTCTGAATTTCCCCAATAAAATCACCGCAGCAGATTTTGAGGGCTGGATACAGGAACGTGGATTGTATTTTCCCGGAGAATGGGATGAACGTTATACCGCAGTTCTTTCCTGCCAAGATCCGGGCGAATCTCCCCAAAATGGCTCTTTACTGGTAGCCTCTTACGGAAAAGGTTATTTTATCTATACCAGCCTCGCCTGGTTCCGGGAAATACCCGCCGGTGTCCCCGGTGCCTACCGACTTTTTGCAAACATGATTTCCATCGGGAAAGACAGTCAGTGATAATGGTTAATGATAATTATATACCACTTGGCTCGTCAGTCCCCCTTCAAAGGGGGACGACAGACGGAAGGGGGTTCAAAAATTAATGGTTATGACAGAAACAGATCCTAATGAAGAACTAAGGAAGATGATTCCTTTTATCAAAAACTGGAATACCTTTTACGCACTCGTATTAGGGGAATTGGCAGTGCTGATTTTATTGTTTTACGCATTTAGCAAGGCATTCGAATGAGTTATATTGATTGGCTGGTAATGTGCGGGACAGTCCTGCTGATTGTCGTATATGGAATTTATAAAAGTCGGCATATCAATAATATTCAGGGGTATTTGCTTTCCGGCAAAGACATGAAATGGTGGACCATTGGTTTGTCCATCATGGCTACACAGGCAAGCGCGATAACCTTCCTCTCCACACCGGGTCAGGCATTCGATGACGGGATGCGGTTTGTGCAATTTTACTTTGGGGTTCCGATTGCCATGGTCATCATTTCCATTGTGGTCATTCCCATATTCCACCGGCTCAATGTTT
Source organism: Bacteroidia bacterium (assembly GCA_033764335.1). Lineage (GTDB taxonomy): Bacteria > Bacteroidota > Bacteroidia > J057 > J057 > JAGQVA01. The sequence continues at coordinate 183,575 of JANRJC010000014.1, forward strand.
ATACAGCCTACGAATACCTGGAGCAACGATTTGACCTAAAAACCCGCTCCCTTGCGGCATTTTTGTTTCTGATCTCCCGGGGAATGGCCGCAGGTCTGACCATCTATGCCCCTGCGATTATATTCACGGCACTGCTCGGCTGGCAGATTGACCTTACTTGCATTACACTGGGTCTGGTGGTGCTGATCTATACTGTAGTGGGCGGAAATAAGGCCGTCAGCCACACCCAAAAACAACAAATGTTTGTAATACTCGTCGGGATGATTCTGGCAGGCATTGTGATGATTTTAAAACTGCCTCCCGATGTTTCTTTAGGAGATGCCGTTTTTATCGCCGGGAAAATGGGTAAACTGAATATCATTACGACCCCTTCCTCTTGGGCAGAATTTGACATCAAAGACCGATACAATCTCTGGTCAGGGTTGATTGGCGGAACCTTTCTCGCGCTCTCCTACTTTGGCACGGACCAATCTCAGGTACAGCGATACTTGGGCGGTAAATCCCTGACCGAAAGCCGGATCGGCCTGCTTTTTAACGGAATATTTAAGGTTCCCATGCAATTTATGATCTTGTTTATCGGGGCGATGATGTTTGTTTTTTATCAGTTTAATTCCCGCCCGATGTTTTTTAATACACCGGAAAGAACACAAATTATCGCCAGCGATGTCGGCCCCCAATACCTCGAAACCGAAAAAAAATACGAAACCCTTCACCTTGAAAAAAGCAACCTCCTGCGGCAACTACTCCACGCCCGCAACGAGGGCGATGTTTCTCGGGTCGCACAAACCCAGGAAAACCTCCAACGGATTGAAGCCCAATCCGACACGATACGCCAGCAGGGGATTGACCTGATTAAAACCTATAACCCCCGAGCAGATACTAACGATCTGGATAAAATTTTCCTCACTTTTATCCTCCATCACCTTCCCGTAGGATTGATCGGTTTACTTATGGCCGTTATTCTTTCGGCTTCCATGTCCTCTACTTCGGCGGAGTTAAACTCCCTGGCAACCACGACCATTGTGGACATTTACAAACGCCTTTTCCACAAAAACGACGACCAACGAGATTATCTTTCTGCCTCTAAATGGGCTACTTTTGGCTGGGGGATTTTCGCGATTGGTTTTGCCCTTTTTGCCAGCGAGCTGGGCAACCTGATCCAGGCGGTGAATATTTTGGGATCATTATTTTACGGAACCCTTTTAGGAATATTTGTGGTAGCCTTTTTTATGAAAAAAATCCGGGGCACATCTGTGTTTTACGCGGCAATACTGGCGGAAGTCATTGTTTTCGGATTTTATATTTTCCCGCAGATTTCCCCCGGTTTTCCCGACATCGGCTTTTTATGGTTTAATTTGATCGGTTGTGTGGCAGTAGCCATTTTTTCAGCCATTTTTCAAGCCATTTCCCCGAAAAATCACCCCTAAAAAAAACGCCGCCTACAAAGAGGCGGCGATATTGAACATCATGATAATGCCGGAAAATACTCGATTAGTCTTCGCAATTATGTTTTCCAGTATAGTAGGTGCAAGTTCGGCGATTCTAAAGTCTTTGTCAACCCGTATTTCTACGCATTTTTATACGTAGAAATACGGGTCACACCGGGTTATTCCTTCACAATCCGCACCGTCTGGCGGCCTTGCGCGGTTTCGAGCACGACGAGGTAGATGCCTGCGGCCAGATTGCTGAGGTTTACGGTTTCGGCGTGAAGGCCGGCTTTGCTTTCACGATGTTCCCAAAAACGAGCAATCTCCCGGCCCGTTAGGTCGAGCAGACGAGCACTCGTCAGTCCAACCTCCGACAAACTAAAAGACAAGGTAAATTCGTGGGTAAAGGGGTTGGGATATGCCGTCAACGGGATGTCATCCGGTTCTTTTTCCTCATTCAAACGGGGAGGTTTGTTTTCCAGATACTCCCAGCCTAATCGAGAAAGCTGATTCGCCTTATATTGAGAACTCGTGCAAAAAGCATCCCGTTGAGCAGCCGTTTGGGGTAAATTAACACTCGCGCAAGCAATCGGACTGACACCGGTCAATAAGCTAATGTTGGGGTTTAGCAGAGCCGTAGGTGAGATAATAAGATTTGTACCCGCAAAAATACTAACGGGAAGGGTTGACGAAACCGTACCGGTAACCGTTACCTCTCGCCATGCCTTTATATCTCCAGTTAAAACGCCGGTAACGGTGGTCGAAAAAGGAAGGATGGGAGAAACCGGTAGTGCCGTGAGCACCTCTTCAATGATCACCGGAAAGGTAAGGATTTGCTGAGAGATAAGCGGGTTGCCGTTTTTACCTGGCTTTGAGGTTAAGTAAGTATTAGCGAAGACCAGAAAGAGTGAGTCTTCCTCAAAATTGGGGTTCGCCCCAAAGCAGCCCGTGCTTACCCGTGAAAGATAAACGGATAGGTTTTCCAAACACTCAATGGGGAGAAAAGGGGAATAATACACAAATGCATCCGGGCCCTCTTCCAGATTGCCGAGTGTGGTCGTGGTGTTTGAAAATCCTCCTCCGATTAAATTAACATCGGCAAAACGGCTCCGAATCATTAGGGCAACGGATATATCGCTATTCGCTAAATCTAATCGGTCCGCAGGATTTACCGCATACTTCAACGGGGAAGCCAATCGGTAAGAAGATGTTTGGGTCGTAGTCAGTTCGGTTTCCGTGCTCGAAGGTATCCCGTAAGCATAACAGGGGTTGGTGCCGGGCACACTCGTAACGTCCACATGCCGCTGCACAACCGGTGTTTCCAGAAGCGCAAATATCCCCAATTCTTCGTTGTAGAGCGGATAGTAGGGTTTGTCAAAACTGGATTCCGGTAAAGTCCAAGTATCCTTGCTTCCAGGAATGGCAACCTCTGAAACAAATTTCTCCGAAAGGCTATCTGTAATGGTACCACTCATTGTGGACTCCTCTCGAATGATGGCAGGCAACGAAAAAGAAGGTTGGGCAGGATCCTGCGATTTTTTAAATTTTATCAAGGACTGCGCATAGTTGATTGCTTTGGCCGAAACTTTTAAAGAATAGCTAGCACCTATTTCCGTACCGGGTATTTTTGCAATCGAAAATACTTCCGCCCCTAGCTCCGCTCTTGCCTTAAGCACGTCCAATGCTGCAACAATGTCAAACTTCCCTTTTTGATTCATTTCGGTAATCAGATCATCGTACATTTTGGTCGCATCTTTGTACACCTGTACTCCCGCCACCACATTGTCTCCGTTGCGTACCACCGGATTCAGAAATTCCTCAAAACTTGCGGGAGAACTGCCGCCGGCATAATACTCCGCCGGGCTATAAGAAGTGCCGGCAAATCGCCCGATTAAGGATACGTCCATGTTTTTTATCCGGCGATAGAGAATCTGAAAAGCTCCCAGATTATGGCATACACACGGATCGTAAGCGACGGGGAAAGCCGCATGAAAGATCGCCAAAGTCAGATTTGGGTTTCGAGACCGGCTGGTAACCCGCGAAACCGTCGTTTCCTGATCCAGAGGCTGCGCAACGGGCGTTGCGTAGGCAAACAATCCGGAAGGTTTGTAGTTTGGACGTTCACCGGAATCAGATCCGTCCAAGGTGAAACGCAACTCAATTTGAATGACATTCGACTCCGTAAAATCACTCGCGCCAAATACGTGTAACATTCCGGAATATCGGTTGTACAATACCAGACTGGGCAACTGGCGGGTTTTCCCCGTGGCCGTGTATTCATCGGTTCCATCTACTAATTCTCCGAAGCCCCAGTGAACTAATTCCCACCCCTCTTCCGGATAAAAATCACTATCGGTGCCTTTGGATAAATAGATAAGATCCAGATAATTATTCCCGAAATAGGGGCTCGAAAGCGGTGGTTGATTCAAATAAGTCCCATACATCGTCGAAGGGGTCAGGGTCGGGTTCATCCAGTTGAAAGTATTCACCGGTTGGTTTGACTCGTTATTAAAGGCTTGGCCGGAAATCGGATTCGTAGCTATTCCCACTGAATCGGGACACGGATTTCCCTGTCCCCATACACATCTTACAAGGAATAGCCAGCCGCTGGTTAAAAGAAAAAATTTATACTTTTTCATGATTATCGTTTATTAGGCCGTCACCGATGTCGGGACGGAAGTGGAAAAGCGCTGTATTACAATTGCCGACCCTCAAATAACATCGGTATCCGAACCGTAAATCCCGGCGCACTGCGATCCCATAAAGAGTACGTGATTTTTACCTTTCGGAAATCTCCCGTTTTATCCGGATCCAGCCGTATCTCCCCCTTGGGACCGTCGCAGTCTGCTGTGCCACTGGCATCGAAACGACGTATGCGGGTTGTCAAAGCCCGATCTCCTAAACTTGTAATCACACACCCCCTTTTAAAGTTTAGATAAAAAGATTCACTGGGCAGCCCCGGGTAATCTATCTGATAAAATTTAAGGGTTATGGTGTCATTGATATTTCCGTTTAAATAGCCGTGATAGTGAATCGGTGCATGTCTAAAATCAAATCGAGATCGGTTGGTCAAAACAATAGATCGAGTAAGGGTATCCTTACCCTCTGAATCAGGAAAACAAGAAGGATGGGGCGCAGTTTCCAATACCAACGTAATCGGAATCGGAACTTCGGTGGGAGCCGTGCGAAAATCCAAGTATAATTGGGCGGTTTCATATTGTTCGGAACCCACATACCAAGTGAACTTACGTCCTTCTTCCGGGTACTTTGCATCGAAAATGAGGTCACGTGTTCTTAGAGTATCGAAATACACCGTGTCAAGGATGCTCACAAACGCATACGAGGCACTCTCAATAATCCTAAAATCCGCACTAATCGGTAACTGATCCCAACAAGGATTGTAATTCGGACATTCGGGATTGGTCTCATCCCCACAATAATTGGGGCACTCGGGATTGGTCGGATCGTCGCATTTACATCCGGTGAGAAGCCCGGTCAGGAGGAAAAAAATCACTCCGCCGAAAATCACTGCATATTTACTCATGGCTGCTCGTTGAGGAAGTTTGTAGTTGACTTTCCAGTTCCCCAATCCGATCATGCAGTTGCAGCACATAAAGGTACAATTCTTCGATTTTTTCCATTTGTTTCACCGCGATCTGCCCGACCTCAAAACCGCCCGCGGCGTCTATTTCCGACTGGGAAGGCATGCCCGGCAGATGGCCGTGTAACTGGATGTGGTTTTTTACCGCTGCTAGCGTCGGCAGCGGGTAATCGGGCAAAAATACGTAGTCGGCATAACTGCTGTTCACAAAGACCTTGCCCGTGGCAATCCCCTTCTCCACAAACAACCGGTAG
>JANRJC010000025.1:0-103673 GCA_033764335.1 Bacteroidia bacterium
CGAACCCACCATTAGCCTCGGACGACTGTACGGCGTATTTAAGGAAAACGGAACCGTCAAAATTCACAACCGCGTCTATGAGCAGATTTTGTACAATTACATGGTTTCCAAAACCTTTCAGGCGCAGTTGGAACAAAAACATCCCTACCTCCCGGTATCGTATGCCCAGCCCGACGGAACGCTCGACATCGCGGGAGTGCTCGTGCGCTTTCAGCAGTTTCTCCGCGAACAATACAGCAAAAAAGATCAGAATTTCCTCGAACGGGAATGGCGACTGGTATTCCTGGCGTTTTTCAAACCGATCCTCAACGGGCAGGGCCACGACTTTAAGGAAGTGGCGATTTCGGAGGAAAAACGGCTCGACGTGGTGGTTACTTACCACCGCCACAAATACGTGCTCGAACTCAAACGCTGGTACGGCGAAGCCCTTCACCAGCGCGGCCTGGACCAACTGGCCGACTACCTCGACCGGCAGGAGCTTGATCGCGGATTTCTCGTGATTTTTGAAGGACAGAAGGAAAAAAGCGGGCGGCAGGAGGAGATTCAGCACCGGGGCAAAGCGATTTTTGCGGTGTGGGTGTGAGGATCTTTTTCCAACCTCTTGAGAAATAATTTTAAGGGGAACCCAGATTTCGTTTTCACAAAACCCGGATTCCCTGATTGTTATATTTGGTAGCTCACCAGTAAAAACCAGTCGTCGGGAGTTGAACTGAAGGGAGTTGGCGGTGTTAGCGCAAAAGCATTAAAAGTAAAAATTTCGGGGGAAGCAAAATCAATTTTCTCTCCCTCTCGCTTATAAGCTTTTACATCCTTTACCGCAAGCGTCCCCCACTGCGCAAAATAGGGAAAGTGGTGTTTTTCCAGCGTTATGTTCAGCGGCTGCTGGCCCTCGTTTTTCCAGGCGTGCCACTCGTTGGGGAAGTCGTGGCGGAGGGAGAAGAGGCGTTGCAAGGGAACCCCGCCCAGTGCATTCGTCAATCCATTGAGGTGTGTTACGGCGGCCGTTTTCAGCCCGCCATCCTCCCTTGCCGTGTAACGCAGATGCACAATCACATCTGAAATGGTATTGTAATCAAACTGGCGCAATTTTTTTGATTCCATCATTTCCAGTCTCCATTCACTGATGGCCCCGGAATACTCAAACGGCAGGTAACGCTCGTCGCGGAAATTGAGTTCGAAGAGTCCGCCGTCGTTTTGGGCGGAGCTGGTCGCGATGGATTGGATGGCGGCGAAATTGTTAACCAAAGCATCGGTTAAATTGGCTTTTGCCCTTATACTACTTGTTTTCAGGCGTAGCGTGGCACTGATCGTAGTGTACGGGCCTGCCACACAAGGGATCGAAATACTTACCGATTTGATGCGCCGGAAATAATGGCCGGGGAAATCGAGGTCGAATAGCTCTTCGGGGATGGAGAAGTCGCATGTGCCCGTTTCGTGTAGTTGAAGCAGGGCAAAGGGGTTGAGTTGGTTGAGGGAAATGTGTTTGGTGAGTTCGAGTTCGCGGCGGTTGCGGTCGAGGTAGGCGATATCCATTCTTTTCAAGTCTTGCGACAGTCCTTCGCCCGCCAAAAGTCCTCTGTGCAAGGTGTCCCAATAACCTGCGGTGATAAACGATGTCGAATCCTCTGCCAATCCTAGCTCAAACCGAAAAACTTTTTCGGCTTTTTTGGCCTGATCAAAAGCCAGGTTAAAAGCAGCCTTGTACATCAAGGAAAGTTGGCTTTCCATCCAGACATAGAGTGTTTCTCGGGAAAACTTTTGCGTACGCACATAATCGTCCAAGGTTTTGGTATGTTCGATTTGTTTGCGGTGGTTGTCCAACTCCTTTTGAGCAATGGCGCGCCGGATTTCCGAAGCAATGATTTGTTTGTCTATTTGTCGGATTTCGGCAACGGCGGTTTTGGCTTGGTACAGCCATTCGTCTCGGCGTCTTTGCCAACCAGCTATCATTCCGGATCTTCTTTCAAGCATGGAGTAGTGGGAGGCTACGGTATTAAAACCTGTTCCAAGTGCAGAAAATGCATGTCCAAGAGATTCTGCTGTCTTTTTTGGAGTATCTAATGGCGGATTTGCTGACGGATATTTTGACGCAATTGTATGTGCAAGACCACTGGCAGTATGTAATCCTCCTCCTATCAAATTAAAGATATTGTTGGTTTGCATAAAAGTTATCTGGTCCACTTCTGGTTTGGTTAACCCCAAACCTTTAAAATCAAGCTCCAAAGATTCCGCAGGTTGTCCTATATACGATTCACTCACAACCGGTACTCCATCGGCATCTAATGTAGTTTCAGTGCCGCCCATCTGGCGTTGCAGATAGATTACCCTGGAAATGATATTTTCCTTCGATTTTTCGAGTGCTTCAATATTCGCGCCCGCTTCATTGATCTGCTCCTCCCGCACTGCGGTGACCAATTTCTGCATGTCAATTTCCTGACTGGAACGCAGTAAACTCAGGTGTTCTGCTTCTTTCTTTTCGATGGCGGAAAGTATCGCTGCGCCCAATCCTTTTACTTCATTGCAAAGGTCTATGGCTTTTTGTATCCATACATTAAACCGATACAACGGTGGCGGGGCATACAAATCACTCATGGCGTCTGCAACGCTGACTCCTGCTAATTTTGCCCGTATCAACAACTCCGGATCAATCGGAGGATCGAGCAGGGGTAGGTTTCGGGTAATGCCTTCAATATTTTGGCAGTTTCTTATTTTGAATAGGCGGTCGGCAACCGTATCCCATAACTCCAGGATTTTCTCATTGGGGGGCACGCAGAAATAAGTGGAGCCTATTGACGACAATCGGGATATTTGCAATGAATATTCTCCATAAGCAAAGATATTTTTACTGTATTTTTCTTGTTCACCAGATAAGTCAGACAACATTTGCTTTCCTAATGGAGTATCTATCAATTTTATCCAGGTATTACCAAATCCATCAAGTCCCCTTTCCTTCAATGCCCGGTAGCTTAAAGGATCCGTTGTTTTGGCTTCCGACCGAATGGGCATGGGCCTCCTGCCCAAAATATCCGAAGCCATTACATAGAGCAAGGTAGCTTCGTTGATAGATTCGCGGGTATCCCTGCGAAAAAGCTGGTCGCCCCACTCGATTAAGTTTTTGATGTACGAGGTCACAGTAAACCATTCAAAAGCATTGATGCGCAGGCGGGCTACTGCAAAGGGGCTAAAAGGATCGGCAAGCCAGGCGTCAATTTGTGGCTGAACCTTTTTTGTACCATTGGGGTCTGATAAGGCATTAAGTAATTTACTTACTGAATCTGTTTCGTTATTATTCCTAAAAGGCAAAAAACGCCAGAATCTTTTTCTTCCTGGGTTTTCTTCATTGCTAGTTGGGTCAAAAATGTAGTGAAACCACTGACGCGCTTCTTCAAAGCGGTGTTGTTTGGAGAAATAATACGCGGCAGCAAGCGGGAGATGGTAAAAGACTTCCCAGTTGTAGAGGGCGTAGGGCATGGATAGATTGAAGGGCAAAGGCAAATCCTCGGGGTCTTGTACAATCGTAAATGCGCTACCATTGTTATAATTCATAAGCTTATCGTGACCAAAACTGCCACTTTCGAAAAGAGTGTTTTTTTGCAAATCGAACAGTTCAAGCAAATCGAAAGAAGTTTTTGATTTGATGGTTTTTGCCTCCGGATAGGCTGTTAAGATCGTCGGCACCGATAATGCACTGCCATTGCCAGAGACATTAACCAATAGTTTTGCATCTCCTTCCTCTATTTGCCAGGCTCGGGTCGAACCTGAATTTGATTTGGAAGAACGGATGGCAAAATATTTTTCAGGTTGTGGTGTTGAAGTGATGTCATTGGTTCCAAGCAATTTTATAGGATAACTGCCAGGGTTTTGCTCTTTTAATCCAGAGGAAAAGAAATAGGTATTGGCAGATGGTTCAAGAGCAAGAGGCGGAGTTAAGTTTTGTTCATCCCATTCCCCATCTTTATTGCCGAATAGTTTGAATACCCCTTTCTTTTCCATAGAAAGCGCTGCGGTCGCTGCCCTCTGAATTTCTTGCTCATTGGTTTCCGCTCCTCCGTCAAATATTATATCCCATGTTAGTTCATGGTGATGTCCTTTTATAATTGGACCCAAACTTAATTTCGTTATAGCAGGCTGATCACTCCAATTAGCTTCCAAGTCGAAATAATGCCAAGCTGGATTACGGGCACTAGGATTGTCATGATCATAAAAATATATTTTTATTGTTTTAGTACTGTTTGCCAAATTATCGGATTGCCCACTTTTGTTACTACTTAAAATGTAATAAGAGGATAGGTAGTTTATACTTCCGTCGATATCCCTTTGCGGCTTATATTTATTATCGGCATAATCGTTATAGTCTTTTGATTGGCCATCAAGCACGAACATCCCCATAATATAAACCTCAGCACCGCTAGAGATGCCTTCAGTTCTATAAGAACCAGAATATTGTTTCTGGCATATAAAAGAGATTTCAAGCGAGGCTTCATTAAGGGGGACTTCATTAGCCACGTATCGGAGCCCCTTGTCTAATATCGAAATCGTAGATTCCTTTTGAAGGCCAGCAGGCGTTTGTGCAATATACAGTTCTATCTCAGCCTCTTGCTTTTGATCTTTCAACCGTAACAAAAACATACTTTTCTCATCGCGAGCAAACAATTTCTCCACCTCAAACTTATCACTACTTCGCTTGCGCTCCGTCCAGCCCTTGTTGGTGCGCCTTGTCCAGGCCAATTCTACCTCGTACCAGGTTTTTTTCTGTGCATCCTCTTTGGTGCTAATCACAGGCCAGGCTATACACAAATCACCTCCATACGTAAAAGGCACAACGTGGTCTGCCGATAAATCCTGCTCAATCTTTTCCCAGCCTGTCCAGCGCATACCGTCGCTGCCATAGTTAAATGCCTGCCGCCAGTAAAAGCGATATGGGGGATTAATGGTTCTACCCACCTGAAATAATCTTCTTTCTGTAACATCCTTATCATCTAAAACATGGGAGATTTCATACTCATGCATACCCAGTACGGTTATTTTACTAAGTTCTACCAATTCTTCGGCGTAGTCAATCAGCGCATTTTTTGCGTTCTCATCCGACGCCTCATTCTGCGACAGTTCCGTTTCAAAGCTTTTAAAAGCCGCCGTTTTATCATCTCGGAGTTCGGGATACAGCCAGTTTTCGGGATACAAAAACACCTTGCGGTTGGCTTCCCATACCCGGTAGTTTTTCGTCCATTCCCAGCGTTTTTTATCAAAAGATTTGGGGTTTACATCGAGTTCCAAATTTAAGAGGCAGCGGTGTACAAACAATTGTGCGGCGGCGGTGCTTTGCAACAAACGGGTAGTGCGCATACAGGCCGACATCTCTACATCAATCAAATATTTTTTATACAGGTCATCGGCATCCTGAACCTGGTCTCTCCAAATGAGGAAGTCCACCAGTACGTCCCTTTGTTGTGGCCGCAGGCGGTCATTTACTTCCTTGAGCGCATCTGCATAATTGTGTGCGCCATAACGGGCTAACAGAATTTGGCGGGCGATGCGAATGGATTCAGTTGTGGTGGGTTCTGAAACTAAGGTACTATACTGTGTGTTGTTTAAACCCAATTTTTGTAAGGTGCTCAAATACTCAAGTAAGCGGCAAAGTTTCAAGGGGTCGAAATAGTCACTGATGGAAGTCATTTCCACTAAGTTTGCACCATGATCAAGGTCTTCTATTGTCACACCAAAGGCTTCGGACAAAACCGTATTTGCTGCTGTTATTTTTGTATCGTCGTCTGATGTGTTTGTATCATCGTCTGGTGTCAAAGCTTTCAAGTATTTGGCCAACACGGTTTCCATTTCAGCACTTGTTTGTGCTGTTTTGAACAAAAGCGTTGTGCGCTTCCAATCCGAATACGAAATTGCCTCAGAGGATGCGATCAAATCATCCGGCTTGAGGCCAGCAAAAGTGCTATCTATCGGCATAGCCCAGCTCCCTAACCATTGTACTTGCTGCGGTGTTGCTTTCCAATATTCGTTGAGTAGAAAAAATTTATGGAGTTTAGCTACAATTTTGTACGCATTTGGGTCTGTGGTAGAAACTTGTTTTTTCTCCCAGAAATCAAATGATGAAAAAAATCGAAGTGCGTAAATAATTTTTGGTAGCCGGGAGGTTGTGTCAGCACTGAGGATGCTAATGTGTATTTTTGAGATTAGTTCCTGGGTGATCTTGAACTCCTGCTTATACAGGCGGGCAAAATAATTGATAATGGCATCCCACTGTTTTAAGGTAATATGTTGATACATTTTTATCAGTACTGCTAAATCATACTCTAAGGGTTCGTTGCCAGAAGCAGCTACTGTTTTTATCAATAAATCCAACCCAGGAACTGGTAAATCAATTGAATTTTTGAGCGCGATAAAACGAACTAAACGATCAAGGTGGGCAGGACTTAAATTTTCAATAATGCCTGGCGTACTGCTTGTGTCCAATTCATCAGGCCCATTTGGTGAAACAAAAGATGTTTTTAATAGCTCAGGCAAATCGCCAGAAGTGAGGGGACGCGCCGGAAACAACAAGTTAATTTGTTGGATAAGCACCGCCTCCTGTTGCAGCAAGGTGAGGGGTAAATCTTCTATTTTCCGGCTTGGATCACTTGGATCAGCTACAGACCATTTATCAGTTCCCTGGACTGGACTCAATTGCCAATACTTCCAGCGATCGGTCGTCTCCCATGTATTTTTGATCAAAAAAGGTTCTGCGGATAGTTTGGATGTAGATAGTCTAAAATTACCAAAATTAAGATCGGTAATTTGGCGAAGTTCCTGTTGTAAACCCTTCAGTATATCATCGGCGGTTTCGGTTGGTAGTAGTGTCTTTTCTTGGACTTCGTCCCTGCATAGTATCTGTTCTAAATCCTTCAATTCTATTCCTGTTTGTTGTACAAAGCCTATTTCCTGTACAAACTTTAACAAATGAATCGGTTCTGCAAAAGGGGAAGAAGTAGCATAAATCAGCCTACAAGCCGCAGCATATTCTTCTAGGTTCAAAGATAACTCCTTAGCCAGGGTCGTGTTCCGCCAGATAGCGTTTAAACCCTCTAAAGTAGCGGTACTATTGAGGGCTATTGCTGAAAAATCTGCGATGCCTGACGCTAAAAAATGGGCTAAATCGGGCTGGCGAATACCTAAGGCGGCAGCAATAGAGGGAAGTAATTCCTCCCATTTTTTTCTAGCGATGGAAACGCCCTGTTCATTTTTGGGATCAAAAGCCAAATCCTTATTGGGCGGGTTTTGAAGCAATATATTTTGAAAAACCTGCTCATACATGGAGCGTGTTTCAATCGCTTTTCCACTGCTCGTAAAAGATTTTGTTTTATGATTTGAAAAAGGCGCGAATAATGCTATGAGTACATCAAGCGGCAGTCCCAATTGCTGATGAAGTGCCTTAATTTGTGCTATACGGATGAGTGTGCCATTATCATTTAAATCGTCATTCCCGATTCCCTTCGCCATCAATGCCTGATCTACCTGAGTAATGCTCCAGCCCAATACCCGCCACAAACGGATAAAGCGATGCAGGCGATCAAAAAAGCCATCGTTTGCATTTTTGACCTCCATTTGAGTGGGGTTGCAATCCTGATTAGGTGGAATCGAAGAATTATCGCGATTAATATACCGGCTTTGCATCAAGTTTTGTAACTCGTTGTGATTGATTCTTGCCTGCTGCATCAAAATGGAGACTTGTTTCAGGAGATTTAAACCTGTGTTTACCTGCGGCTTCCCTCCTTGAAATGAATCAGCCACAGTATATTGGCCATCAGCTCTTTTGTTAAGCCCCCAGGCGAGGTACAATGGGTGTGCTGACGTTGGGGTTGTTATTACCGTTAGTTGGTCTTGCGATAAACCCAGTATCTCTTTTGCCCATATTGATTTTGAAAAAGCCTTATCCTCTGCGATAATAAGATCAATCAGTTTCAATCGGGAAATCCCTACTTTTTCCAACAACAATCTCGTTTCGGTGAGCGGCTGGTCATAAGGCAATGTCCAGGGGTAAACAGCACTTGTTAAAGCTAGTTTTTCATACGCCAGTGGGTTGCGGTTTTGCGGCTGAGCAAAAAGATTCTTGTCGGCTTTGGTGCTTTGGTAAGTAAGACCCTGTATATATAAATGAGCCGGGTTGTAAAATAAATGAATGGTTTTTTTGGTAGAAGTAATGTAATTTTTGATTACATGTGTTGATCCGATAGAATCACTTGAATCAGATGCTCTTTCCTTCGATTTAACGGTTGTGTATTTCCCGTCAATATCCGACTTTAAAATACGAGGTGTTTTGCCTTTATCAAGCTGGGAGGCAGTGGCTTCAACTGTTTTTTTACCATATTCCTTGCTGGTTAATCTTGTGCCGTCTGTATTCCCCATTATTATGAATGATTGTCCCGAAGAGATTTCCGTAATTACATTTGTTATAATTTCATATTCAATTTTCCAGTGAAAGTCTTCCACTTTGGATACAGAATAAACAAGATTGCCTGGAACCAATTTTTTTTCTAATAAGACATCCTCAAATACTCTTTTTAAAGAAGGTTCTGGAATGGTCTTATTATTAGGGTTATTACTATTTAACCAAGCTAATAAGTCCAAGATGTTAAACTGGTTTAAATCAAAGCTATTTCTCCGGATAAAACCCCAGACGGCATTCTCTCCATAAAAAGCCATACGCTCTTCTGTCGAACTTAGCGCCCACCTGCGATAGCGGTCTTTTGCTACCCAAACCCTACGCATATGCGGAGGAGATGGGAAAAAATGCCAGCCACCTCCTTCTACTGTCAGGTTTTCAAGCGACTCATCTTCCACAGTCCGTTTTAGTTCGTTTTTTACATATTCTCCAATTGGGGTTGTACTCAATTGTGAAGAGATTGATACACTTGCAGGCAAAGAGATAACGTGAGGAAACGCAGCCTGGTTCTCCAAAACCTCTAATACCAAATCAATATAAGGCAATTCGATCTGTGCATTGTCGCAGGAAAGTTCGAGGTCGTATAAATCGGGACGCCTAACTTGCAAAGTACCACCAGCATTTCCGCTGGCATCAATAAAACGCAACAGATCAGCATAATAGGCCGCAGGGCTAAGGACAGACAAGCAGGGGTCACAGGCGCACTGCTCCAAAACGCCAAATAAATTGCGCAAATTAGGGTCATCAAGGTGAGGCAATGCGGTAGTAGCTGAACGTAGTTCAGTACCCGTTTCCTGGGCAGTTTCTGTGAGCGGCTGCATCACGTGGGCTTTGACGCCGTATAAGAGGGGCTGCAAGTAGCCCATCAGGGCAATGCCAACATTTTGAGCAACTGCGGCCTTGGCATGAACGATAGCTATTTGCTCGTGTTCTACATCTTCCTCCAAAATCGCCTTAAGTTGCTCAGGCGAATACTCTACAATCTGAGTTAATGAGGTGATTCCTCTGTTTAAAAATGCATCCGCATCATTCCAGCGAACGCCCACCTTTTTTAAGTTTTGTAATTTTTTTAGTAGGTCTTTGCCCTCGTCGTCCAGGGCACTTACTTCGATATTGTCTTTTACAATATCAAATGCCGGGTTTTCATTCAAAAAAGACTGGATAGATTCTGTTCCGGGTTGGTAGGTGAGTATGGCACCCGTGCTGATTTTATTCAACAAACTTGCCGTAGGCAATCTATCCTCAGTAGCCTGAACCAATTGCAGGGCATCTTCTTCGGGAGAAGAAATGTATCCGGCCACCCCATGTGTATAAACCAGATCTATCCATTGGTCTTCTGCAAGCTTAACCAAACCCTTTAAAGTCGTATCTTCATCCTCCGCTACAAAACCTTGCAGAGCGGTCATCAAGGGTGCATGATTTTGTGTTAGTTTACCCAAACGTAGCGTCTTTTGTAAAATATTTTGCTCATTAGGTAAAAGGCCCAGGGCTTTTGTTTTCTCTTCAAAATCGTCAGCGTCTGGGTCAATCTGATCCGCTATTTCGGCATACTTTTTTTTCTTCTCCTCGCTTAACCAATCGCTTCCTGCTGTCCCCAACACATCCCCCAAACTAGCCGCCTCCCCTTCCTTTGCCGGGCGCAGCGGAAATTCTAGGCGCAGTTCAGCGATTCGGGCAATTACCTTGTCCAACTCATCGCTTGTTGCGTTTATGATGTTTGGGATTAGGGCATCGTATAGTGTTTTTTTCAATTCCTCCTGGCTTCTGGCCAGCAAATCTTTCAACTCCGTAGGCAAACTCATCCGAAACCAAGCGTAATATGCCCAAGTCGGAATACTGCCTTCTTGCTGAGCGGCACCATAAGCCGACGACCAAAGCCGCAGCCGATCCCCCTCCTCCCCCGTCTCCTTCTCCAAAAAGTCAATGTCCGCAGGGCCCATCGCCTCGGGCAGCAGGTCGCTTTCGCCCTCGCCTTGTCCCTCCAGGAGGGGCAGCACCGCTGCGCTGATGCGCTCCCATTCGCTTATCGGACGGGCGCCGGGCAATTGCAGGTCTATCGTTTCGATTCGGGTTACGCCCTGCCGTTTTTCCTGGGAAAGGGAAGTTCCGTCGGCGGTTTTCACCTCGACGATTAGCCAGGGGCTGGGGCGCTGTTTGCGGTCGGCGCGCTGAAAATCGGAGGTTTGATACGTGACGGAATACCGCCCCTGGTCGTCGGTGGCGTCGGTCCCCAGCAACTGCCGTTTCCGCAAATCCCGGTCAAAGACCAACACCATTGCTCCCACAACGGGTTCCTCGCCCTGCCGCACTGTTCCTTTTACGACCCAGAGGCCGGGGGTGGCTGTCAGATTGAGTTCGGTGGACAGGCTCGCGTTGTTGACGAGCGGGGATTTGCCGATTTCGGTGCCGTTTTCGTCATAGGCGCGCAGGATGAGGTCGGGGCCTCCGCGTTCGGCGGGGGTATTTTGGTAGGCGGCAGCGGGAAAGGTGATTTTGTAAACCCCCTCCGCGTCGCTGTGGGTTTCGCCCAGCGGGGTGGCGCGAAAACCGTCCTGGTCAAAGGCCCGCACAAGTAGGCCGGACAGGGTTTTGCCGGTGTTGTGGTCGGCTACACGACCGAATACCACATAACTTTCCACCGGGGCCGGCCATGCACCGTGTTTTTCCAGCAAGACATTGAGTTTGTACGCGGTATCCGAATCCACCTCTCCTTGCAGGTTAGGGTCGAGGCCAAATTGCGCCTGAAAGTATCGCACCAAAGCCTGGGCGGCATCGCCGTAAGTTTCGGTAGCCTGCTCCTTTCGGGCTTGTTCTGCCAGAGACAACAATTCCACCTGAGTGGGTGCGTCGAGGTCGTTGGTTCTGAGCGCACCTTTCCCGATGAGGAAAAGCAGGCATTCGATGAGGTTGGCGGCCTGTGGGCCGATTGCGTTGCGGGTGATGGTCGCGGAGATGGGTTGCATATAGGGAATGGGTTATTTTTATTCTAAAAATCACTATCTTTACTTTCAACAACACAGTAATGGATCAAGTAACAACCTATAAAAAAATTGTCCGGGAACTGGTCGAATACGTTTATTCCCTGTGCCCTCACTCGGACGAAGTAGAAGTCCAAAAAATAACCGATGACGCCAATGGCCACTACCTCCTCTATTCGGTCGGTTGGCAGGGCATGGACTGGGTCTATGGCAGTTTCGTCCACCTCGATGTCCGGGAAAATGGCCGCGTATGGCTCCAACACGACGGTACGGACCTGAATATCGCCGATGAATTGGCGCGGCGCGGTATTCCCAAAAACAATATCGTCGTCGGTTTTCAGCCGCCCCACCTCCGCCCGCTGATGGAGGACTTTGCGGTTGCGTAAGCCTGCTGCCGCGATAAACGCTATAATTTTTTTTTCGCAAAAAACCTTTTTCGTTATAAGCCCTTTTTCTTGCCACCTGGCGGTAGTTAAAGGGTTATCTAATTCGGTTTTCGTTTCTGACATCTGACTTTAAAGTTTGTCTGGTTAGGGTTATTGGTTTACAAAATCATCCCTGTACGCGCTGCTTCTGCGTAGCGCAGCAATTGAGGGTCGTGTTTTTTCTGGGTTTTTAAAAAACGGTCTATAATCGGTACGGCCAAACGGGAATGAAAAGTCGCCAAATGCCCCAACCCGTGTAGTCCGCTTTCGATGCAAGCGGGGTTGTTCAGCCTAATGCTGTATTCCATCACTTCGGCAATGGTGCTGTAATAGCCGTTGGTTTCGGAGGCTTTCCCATTCCAATCGGACAATGGGCAGACGTCCCAAAACATATAACAAACATTGTTGATTTTTGACATCATTTCTTGTGCGCTCGCTGAAGTTACGGGCATACACCGCGGCTCAAAAATATCCCGAAACAAGGCAACCAAAGACCGCAAGGCGGCCACCTTACGCTCATAAGGTACAGCGGCTTTTTTAAAATCATGGGGCAGGTTGGAAGTCTCATTGAACACAAAACCCAGCCCCACGCCAATTTGGTCGTCAGAATAAGGTTGCAAATCGGCCTTTATTCCCTGCAACAAGGTCTCAATAAAAACAAAAGCCGTCATCGGGTCTTCGTCTTCAAATCTATGTTCTTCCTGCTCCGCCCAGTACCATTCCGGCTGTGTCACCGGGCGGTCAAAAATGTAGCGGAGTTGTTGTTGGTATAAGTGCATAGGTTTTAGTCGTTACAAGGGTTCATAAAAATCTTTATACACTGCGGGGTCTTTTTCGCTGAGCGGCAACCGTTCGTCCCGGATGCAAGTCCCCGCAGAACATTCGCATCTGCTTTCGGTGGCTTTTTTCAATTTTCCCATCGCTGCGTCTAAGCTCTTGTGCATCCCACTTGCGTATAAATCGCCTTTCTGTAGCCAGAAAAAACATTGCTGCCCCGGGCAGCGCAGGGGTGGCTCTGTGTGATTATCTATGTTTTGCATGTTTTATAGGGTTACCTATTGGCTGTAAATGGGGTCTATGTACGATACACATGTTGAAAATTCTCTCATTCTGCGGATACTGATTTGGATGTTGTGGTTGATTTTTGGAAGTCTTGTGCCAGCGAAGAAAGGGTGAGAAAGTAGCTTGATTTTTTCATGGTGTTGTGTTAAGATTTAGTTGGTAAATAGGGTATTGTGTTAAAAATGTGTAAGGGATTCGGGATCGAAAAATACTTGCTGTCGGTTGTCTGTACAGTAAAGCAGGTCAGAGACGTGCAGATAATCGGAACAAGTCTGGAGACTTGTTCCAGCGGGGCATAGCAAACACCTAGCTATGGAAATTTAACAGGAATTTTTTTCCTTTCAGTTTTCGGAATAGATTTATCTCCACCTACCCAACGTTCTTGTTTAATGCCATTCACGTTTACAACCCCAGTCTTTTTATCTACTTGTTCGTCTTTCTTATAGTTTTTTACGACTGCGACTTCATACTCCTTATTTATATCATAAGGTGTTGGAGATGCAGATTCGCCAGGTTTTTCTTCTTTAACCCATGATCCATCTGGATTTATAATAAATTCAATTGTATAATTTGCTGGAGGTTGACCTTTTCCCCAAGCGTTGTCTACTGCAATAAGTTTAACGACAGTTGGGGTTCCTCCAATGATCTGTTTTTGATATCCTACGACAAAAAGAAAATGATCCACAACTCCTCCATTTAATTGTTTAGAGTTCTGCCCCTTAACATTTACGCCAATTTTTACAGGCAATCCTTCATTTATTTTCTCAACAACGTAACCTAATATTGGGGCTGACCTCGAGTTATTTGTCGATACAGAGTCATGTGATTTTGGTAAAACATCTTTGTCATAAAGCCAAAGGCCTGGGTTTCCTCTACCTTCCTCTCCTCTTGTTGGTTCTATTTTCCCCAAATACTTCATCATCAATTTTTCCTCAGATTCCTTAGTTGCCCAAAGGCAATGATGTGGGTTTGTATTTTCCCAACCAACATATATAACGGGATCATTAGCACCATTAATTAAAATTCTAGAAACTCCGACAATTGGTTTACTTTCTGTAGTCTTTGCAGGATCAGGAACACTTTGTAGCCCAGTTCTATCAAAGGAAATTAATGGATTACCTTTAACATATCTGAACACATTCACCCCATCCCCAATCCCAATCGGATCCACACTCCCCCATTTCCCCAACCACACCAAATAATACCTCGCACTATGATACGCCAACCCACTCTCCTCATCCCGCTCCATGCCCGTGTAGCGATAGCGTTTTAGTTTTACCTCCGCCGCGTTGCGGCCCGCACGGTAGGCGCTCGTGCCATACGGGTGGTATTCTTCATAGGAAATCATCTTCCCCGCTTCGTCTAATTCGAGGGTGGAGGAACCCAAGTGGTTGCTGAGGGTGTAGCGGTAGAGGTTGCGTTTACCCAAACTGACGTTGTCCGTCTCCAGAATCTGATCCACCATCAGGAGCCGTTGTTCGCCGTCGAAGAGGTGGAGGGTTTCGATTTCTTCTTTAGTGTCGCCGTTGGCGGCTTTTCGGCGGTAGAGTTCCAGTCCGCCGAGATAGACACGCTCTTCGGTGAACCCATTGCGTTCGATGAATTTACGGCTGCGCTGTTTACCTGCATCGTATTGGTATTTCGCCATACCGCCGCCGCCGAGGTGAATGGTATGAATCATGTCGCGGTAGTCCCAGTGCAGGCGGTAGTCGTCGGGTACATTGGCGAGGTTGAGCAAACTGCCGTGGCTGTCGTAGCGGTAGGTGATCGTTTGGTTGCGGTGGCTGCCGATCCAGGTTTTCCACAGGCGGTTGCTGGCCGGCTGGGCCGGATCGTCGAAGGCGTAGGCATAGTTGCGGGTCCAACTGCCGCCGTCGGCGGTGTGGCGGATTCGCTGGATATTGCCTACGGCGTCGTAGTGATAGGTTTGGGTGTAGTCGCGAAAGGCATTTGCTGCCACGCAGGGGAAGGCATTGACGATGGGCGCAGCTTCTATCTGCGCAGGCGCGCCCGCAGCGCTGCCGTTTTCCCGCCCGGTAGCCCGAATCAGGCGGTACAGCGCGTCGTATCGGTAGCGGCTGACGGGTTCTACCCGGTTGTTATGGAAAAAAACCGTTTGAAAGGCTGCGTCTTTTATTTCGGTGATATTGCCCACCGGATCATAGGTGTAAAACAAATCCTGAACGATGCGATCATTCACAAAAACGGAACCCGTTCCCGCAGCGCAGGTGTCCGTTGTTGTCCGGCTTGAATGCAAGCGGATCAGGCGAAAGGTTTCGGCATCGTAGGTGTAGGTGGTAAGGGTGTCATTGCCCGACCGGAGGGATAGCCGTTGCCCTTTGGCATCGTAGCGGATGTCCCGGATGGCTTCGGCTGCCGTGCCGCCGCTGTAACCACTCGCCGTTTTGGTAGCGCCAAGCACCAGCCGTTCACTTTGCAATACGCCCCGCGCATTGTAGCGGGGTTCATATACCGCTACGCGACTGCCATTGCCCCGGTGCCAGTTAAACAGCCGGGTCATGCGGTTGAGGGCGTCGTATTGGGTGCGTTGCACAAATACTTCTGTGGAGAGGTGGCTGGAAGGGGTTCCTTCCACATAGTCGCTCCAGTCCATGGTATGCTCGATGGCATCGGCCAGCAGTTGGCGGCGGCTCTCTAGCAGGTTGCCTTTAAAGTCGAAAGAAACAGCTTCTGTGCGGCCTTCCGGGCCGAGAGTGATGACTGCCTGGCCGCGTAGGTTGTTGGATTGGGGATTGGATTGGGGCGATTGGGGATTGGATTGGGGCGATTGGGGGAGGGACAAGCCCTCCCCGTACAGGGTGCGGCTGATTTCTTTTTCTGCTTCGCCGTTAATACGCAGCCACTGGCGCGTGGGACGGTGCAAGGCATCGTATTCTGTCCAATACAGGCGATTTTCTTCCGCCGCCGTGTTAGTTGCTTTATACACATCCCAGGCAAACATCGGTTTACCGGCGGCGTCGTTGATCGTCCAGCGGTCGCCGCCGTCCATGCTGTGCTGAAAGAGCAGGTTTCCGGCGATGTCGTAGCAGGGCGAGAAATTCTGCGGCTCGCTTCGGTTGTCGGCGGCGTAGGGAAAAATGTACTGCATGACGAGGTGGCCCCGCGCATCTTGTATCCACAGAGGTTTGCCTTCGGCGTCGAGGTGGGTATAGGTGAGATGTTTTTCATCCACCCTGTCCCTGCGGTTATGTGCAATGGCGATCACTTCCCGCCCGAGGCTGTCTAAGTGGGTGACTGCGGGCGTAATGGCATGGGCTGCGGCTGAGCGGGCTGCCTGGCGTTGTTCGGGCGTACCGATGCGGTACCGCGCATACCAGGCATTCCCCTGCTCCAGCACCGTATCATTCGCATCATAAGCAGCCACAAACCAGGGCGAAAATTCCACCCGGCTGTACGTGCCGTCGGGCATTTCGGTGCGCACCGTGCGGCCCGCTGCGTCGTAGTAGATAATCGGTGTCACGCCCACTGCTATCGGTTCCTCAAATCGATGGTGTGGCGTAAAATAAGGCTCGTATTGTTTGACGGGTTTTCCCTTGTTATTGAGAATGGTTTTGCCGTTGGTGATCCAGCGGCGAATACTCCCCTCTCCTCCAGGAGAGGGGCCGGGGGTGAGGTCTTCCGCCTGCACTTTGGCGGCGATCCCCTGTCCACTGCCGTCGCTGTATTCGAAGGCGATCTGGAGGGGGCTTCCGCCTGTGGCTGATTGTGCCACATGCTTTTCCCGCAGGATGCCCGCCGCGCAGGCAGGGTGCTGGCCGTACAGGATTTTTCCATCGGGGGCGGTCGTTTCGCCGAAATAATACAAATGCCGCGCGGTGGTGTTGCCAAGCAGGTTGCGGGCTTCGGTTTCGTTGTAAGTGCCAGTGAAAAAATTCCGGATAACTTCCGGTGGCACTTCCGTAAGCACGCCTGTAACGGTATCGCCCGATTCTGAACTGCCGTTTACCACCTTGCCCCTCGCAGCAACGGCACAAGGCAAACCCAGCATGTCGAAGGCGACTTCGCTCACGTTGTCATTAGGGTCGAGTATGCGCATGGGCGCGAGTACACGGTAGTCAAATTGTTCGACGGTGACGGTGTTCCCCAGCGGATCCCGACTGTTTTGCATAAACAAGTCACGCGGATCATAAGTCAGCACGGTGGTGTTACCAAAGGAATCGGTATAACGCTCGGGCAGGTAAAAATGCGCCTTCGCGTCGGGTTCAAATCCGGCTGTGCCGGATCGTATCCACCAGGTATTTGGTTCTCCTGCAAACCGGTGGTAGCCGCCCGCAGGTAATATCCGGTTCAGCATGTCCGTATAGGATTCTCCCGCTTGTTGCAGGCTGCTGAGTTTGTTGCCCAATATCGCTGTGAGCAAATCTGCCGTCAGGGCGATTTTATAAGTTTCGTAGGGCAGACCAAGGCGGTTGAGTTGGCCTAAAGGTTCGGCTGCTGTCAGGCTATCATTAAAATAGAGCATCCGAACATGCTCCACCAGACGCTTTTCCAGGCCGCTTGCGGGTTGCCGATGATAAGCAGTTGGGGTAAGCGCCTGTAATGGAGTGGGGGAAAAATCAGTCAGGGCAAAGTAAGATTGCCTGGCCAATCCAACGCCGCTCAATTCATAGGTTTTGACCTCGCAGGGCATACGCAGGCGATGGTCGCGTGGTGTGATGGCGTCGTCCGTAAAACGATTTTCGGTATAAACGATGTGAAGTTCGCGCTGAACGTCTTGTATCAATCTTTCTGCCGACTCCGGCAGCAAAGGGTCGTTGAGCAGCTCATAGCGCCAGCGCGGGTAGCCGATGGCTACGGATTGAAGCACATTGCCGAGGCCGTCAATATTCAGGTTAATTGTGTGGGCAATTCGCGGATCGGCTCCCTGTACAGGGATTCCATTCTCCAGGGGCAACTCGTATTGGTAAGTGATGGCCTCACTTTCCGTCACCAAAAATACGCTGTGCCGGTTTTGGCCACGTGCTTGCAGCCGCCGGATGTGGCAGTTGTGAAAGGCAGTCGAGAACAGCCGCACTCGCTGGTTGGTCATCTGGCCCTCATCGTCCACGGCCAGTTCGTATGTTTCGGTGCGCAGGGTCAAACCTTTGCAGGCGCGCAGGGCTTCCCGGTATTCGTCGGCACTGAAACCTGCGGTTCGGAGGTCGGGTTCAGGCAGTTGATTTTCGTGAAAATCGCTCCCATCAGGGCGAAAATACTCTTTCTCAAACTGGTTCAGTATGCGCTCGCGGCTCAGGAATGCGCCGGTGTGAAACCATGTGAGGGTTTTGACCGGGGGCTGGTAGAGGGTTTTGTCCGACGTTATATAAGGGCTGTGTTGGTTCCCGGCGGCAAATTCGCCAAAGTCCTCCACGTCGGTCTGCTCTACCCTGCCAAATCCCCGAAACTCGCGCTCGGAGTGGTCATAATAACCGTGATGATAGCTGTATTGGTTGGAAAAACGGGTATTTCGCCATGTATCTTCCACAACTACCCGGCTCACTACCTGCACCGGAAAAGGCAGTTGAGTGATCCAGGGTTGATCCGTTTTTTTATCTTCGAGGTAAAAATGGGTGGAACTTTTGTACTCCCAGCGGGTCTCTTTGCCGAGGTTGTTTTTGTAAAAATTGAGCACATGGGGTTTTTTACCGCCCATCAGGTCTATGTACCGGAGTGGCGAACCGACGTTGCCCGGCAAAGGGGATGACCACACGATGCAGGCAGTTCCGTTGCCCAGCAGGTCGGTTACGCTGATTTGATTGGGCGAAGCAGTATCGAAAAAAGGCTCGATGTCGCAGGCCTTGCTCCAGGCATTGCCGCTGAGGTTCAGCCATGCGCGGAACTGGTTTTTCCCCAGATAGATCAGGTCGGTGGCACCGGTGCCGCTGATGTCGGCGAGTTGTATGGCAGCGGGGTCAAACTGGTCGGAATAGTCAAACCGGGGGCTGTTGCTCATGTTTACTTTAGCCCCAAAATGGCCATAACCCAAATTTGGCCAGTAACAAATCTCTCCGTTGCGGATGCGTACAATGTCGGTCAGGCCGTCTCCGCTCATGTCGGCGAGAAAAATGCTTTGGCTGCTTTCCGCAAAAACAATCGCCGGGCCGGACTCTTCGTCGTAGGATTTATAGGTGTGTTCTGGATTTTCATATCCTTTCACGCCTGCGGAAGGATACCAGGTAAACACATTTTCCTCGGTAATGACAATCTCGGGCTGTCCGTCGCCATTGATATCAAACATGCGGACGTTCGGGTCGCGCAAATCCACATGGGCGACTTGTGCAAAACTCCGGAAAGGCTCCCAGCTTCTGTCTGCTGTCAGTTCGAAATAGCCGTTCAGGCCGGGGCTATTGACTACTACCTGCTTGCGGCCATCGGCTTCGAGATCTTGCAATTGTAACACTCCTGAGGCGATGCCCAGCAGCGAAGGTTTGGGCATTACTGGTTTAGCGGGGGTAAACTGGCCATTGCCTAAATTTTCCTTATAAAACCAGCCATTGCCCTGCTCGGTGAGGATGCCAGAAATGCCTTCGTTATACAAGTCCACCCATTGGTAGCCGGAACTCAGGCCTGCCGGGGCATTGGCGATGTTTTCTGGAGTGATGGAGGCGGTTTTTTTGTTCCATCGTAATTCTTCATAACCAAATTCGACCGGTGGCAAACCCCGATGGCGGTAGGCGGTATCGTTGGCTGCGTTTCGGATATAACTGCGCTGAACGGCGGCGGACAAATACGTAACTTCCAGCTTTTTGCCTTGTTCCGGTTCGCGGTGTAACTCCCAGTCCCGATACCGTAAGTCGAGCGAACGGACAAGGCACGGCGAAACGCCGAGTTCACTAAAATGGTGAAACATCAACACCCGCTTGCAGAGGCGGGCGGTGCGTATCTCAAACCCGGATCTGTAGCTGGAAAAGGCGTCATGACGGGTCGCCCAGGCTGTACTTTCAAGGTAGGTGGTGTGAATATCGCCGTGCTGTTCAGTTGGAATGTTGCCGTGTTCACCGTAGTCAAACAGCAATTCCATCAAAAAATCGTTCGCGGCGGGGTTGTTTGTTGCGTATAGACCTTCGGCTGTACTTTGGTTGGGTAAATAAGGAGTTTTCGGGCAGTAATAGATTCGTTTGAGGTAACGATTGACAAAACGCGGTGAACCGTCGTCATGAAAGCGATTGGCATCAAAAAGGGTTGTTCCGTAACCCCTGCCGTCTTCCGGTTTGAAGGAATATAATACACAGTTTCCCTTTTCATCATAACTCAGTTCGGGCAACCACTGAAAAATATGGGCAGGTTTGGCGGGATCGGTTATGCGGTAATCCGGGGTTTTTCCGAAAAAAGTCACCACATTGTCGCGGGTGGTCACTTTCCACCATAACCCGTGGATTGCATGGCGGATTTTTTCAATCCGGGAAAACCCTCCTTCGATTCGGGGGCGATAGCGGCGGATATGGAAACCATTTCCATTGTCGGGTATTTCGTCAATGCGGCCATCCGGTTTCAGGAAAGGAACTAGGTCCTCTGCACCGCTAAACATAAACACATCCTCTTCCTCCCCGTCCCGATACCTCGGCAGAGCTTTATCCGTTTTTCGCTGAATGGAAGGAAAACCCAGTTCCCAGCCCAGACCAAACAGGCCATTGCCTCCGCCGGAATTGTAACTCAGGCCGATGGCGGGCATAAAACCGTTGCGGGCCGGAGAAAACGGCAGCGGCAAGCTAAAAGACGCCGTGCCATTAGCCGGGTTGATCTGGAATTTTTCATCAATGCCTTTGATCGCTCCGCCGCCTTTGGGAAGGGAGATTTGAGGAACCTCAATTGCCGAAGAAGAAGATTTGTTTTCCTCGGTTTTCGGCAAAGAGGAGCCATTCTTTTTAGACTCAGGAGAAGTTTTCATACAGATAACCCGGTAAAACTTTAGCAGCAAGCCTACGGCTCCCCTCGTGGTTGTACCACAGATCGTCAATTAGGAGCTATTTTAATTCGTAGGATAATTGGGAAAGCAGGATTAAGGTAAAGTTTATTTTTTTTCCTTGCAAGGAATTTTTCGGGGGAGGGGAAAGTTTTGGGAATAACCTTACAATAACGTCCCCCTAAATGCAGAACTCATGTCTTCCTGCTCCTGGCGGGAAATTCCGAGGTCTTTTGCAACCCAACGCCATTCGCTAACGGATTTTTTTACCTCTTCCAATATTTTTTTCATATCTGATGGGGTCAGATTGTAATATTCTCCGATACTCATTGCTAACCCAAAATCCAGTGCATTGCTATCGGTATCTATATTGATAGACAGACCATCCTTATCCGGGTTAGGGTTCAGATCATAAGCAGGGGATAAAATCCATCCGTTTTTAGATAAAAGAAATCCATGGTTCCGCAGATGGTCATCTGTATTGGAAACAGCAATATTGAAGATAATTCGCCGCCATAGCTGGTGTAGGTCGTCTCTAATATTCGCCCCGGAAAAACGAATAAACTCGGCCAGATCGAGATAACTTGGTGTATGGTCTTTTATTGTTTCCTCGTTATTTCCCGTCATCGTCATGGCTGAGGCAAAATGTATCCTTTCGTCCCGAATACGATCAAACCGTTTTGTAAGAAAAGTATGATGATTTCCCGAAACTTTCATCAAACGAGATTCTGACATCAATATCCCTGCCTTCAACGCTAATTTATAAACAAGGTATTCCCACATGCCGATGTCGTTATTGTCATTTTGGGAGGGAAATTTTGCAATCCAGAGATTCCCCTTTTCATCCATTACGTTCGCTTTGGGACGTGCTCCTCCTAAAGATGATCCCGGGGCGACTAATAGCGGCAGCCATTTTTTCATGGCAATATCATCTTCACCGGATTCTATGATACGGGCGGCATGCTGTAATTCTCTTACCGAGGAAAGCGGAGGAATAGGATATTCTGAGTCATTATTTAAAAAAGGCGCATCTGAATTGAGCTTAAATCGCAAAGCACCCATTCGGGTATGATCTTTTACCCCCAGTAAAAAGTCTATATCATACAAAACAGGTACCGGTTTTCCTTCTTCCTTTGCGGTTTGTGCTGCCCTTCTTTTCATCAGGGTTTTTCCCCATCGGTCGGGCATAGAGTCTAAAAAAATGCCAAAGTTTTCTTTATCCCCGGGAAATTGCGAACCTGAATACCATCCGATATCAGGGTCAAGGAGTATTTGTTCGTTGGATTGTATCCATGTCGGTTCGTATTCAAAACTAAAAGTTTTCCTCCCTTTCGCTTGATGTGCGGAAAGAACGCCGATAAATTTGGGGACAGCCATTCCTTCCCAATGAGCATAAACCCAAATATCTGTTTTTCCGGATAACATGGTTATTTCCCTCCCAATAGTTTTAAATCCTGAAGTTTTCTGCCCAGCTTATCGTCTGAAGCCAATTTCAGAAAATCATCTTGTAAACCCAGTACCCTCAGAACATTAAAATAAGCACCCATCGAAACACCGGCTTTCCCTTTTTCCACCTGATAAAGTGTCGTTCGGTTAATACCCGCCCGCTCAGCCACCTGAAGCGTAGTAAGTCGTCGTCTTTTCCGGGCTAATTTGATGTTCTCGCCAACTTGCTCTAATATCTGCTGGTGTTTGGGGAAAAGTATTAGTTTTTTACTTTTCATATTATGTTGTTTATTATCAACAATAATACATTTTTTGTTGATAATAAACAACAATATATGTTGCTAATCTTTCTCCCCTTCGTTCTAAAAAATAACCGTTCTGTAATTATTTTTTATGTAAATCTGCAATTGAACTGCAAATTTGCATAAAATGATTTCCGTACACTTATCGCCCTGACTGAAGATATTGCGTTTTGATGGGTTTATGCTTATCGCTCCGCTCTAAAAACCGTCGGTGCACCTGCCGTTTTTCCTTTTACATAAAAAAAGGCTTGTTCTTCGTTTTTCATAAAGGGGATTTCTTCGGCGCCCGATTTTTTATACAACAATACGGTCTCTTGCAATATGCCTTCCTCATATTTATAGGTCTGGGTAATGCGAATATGGTCGTAGGGTGAAAATCGGCTTACATCGGCAAGGGTAAAATCGAGTGTCTGTTTCCGGAATTCTTGGTCACTTACCCCTTTACCCCTGCCGAGGGAGGCGTTCAGGTCGCAAATTAAATGGTCTCCCTCTAACTGATAGGCCAACTCAAAATACATCGTCTGGTTCCGCTCACCTGCTTTGCCGTCATAATCGGGATGTTGGCGGTGAAGATTTTTTACCGATTTCCATATAGAATCGTACCGCTTCTGAATTACACTAAACTGGTAATCATAGTTTTCGGCTCTTTCCCACTGCCCTTCCTCATAACGGTATGCCTTGCTCGTCCCGTTCCAGATAATGGTGTATGTATCTTCAATCTTGATTTCTTCGCTCAGCGGGATTATCGCTTTTTCAGAAACTGTACAACTCGCCAGCCCTGCTACAAGGGCAATCGTGATTAAAACAAATGTCTTTTTCATCTTTTTTGAATTAGGGTGAATAAAAATTGATCCCCAAAATTCAAGTGCTCACCGCTGAAAAAAATTGACAAATGTTACAATCTCACTTATTTACCATCTTTCTCCGCAGACGACTCAGGCTTTCTCTCTCCAAACCCAGGTAGGAGGCAATATGATAAAGCGGTAACCGGTCGAAAAGATAGGGTTCGTTTTCCAACAACTGCTGGTATCGCTGTTTCCCGTCCAAAAATAAAAAACTCTCTACTCTTCGGGTGACGATTTTGTACGATTCCTCGGCCATGATCCGCCCAAATCGTTCCCAGTTTTGTGACTGCTGGTAAGCATTTTGAAGTGTGTTCAGCGAAAAAGTTACCACTTCGGCATCTTCGGTTGCCTGAATAAAATATCGGCTTCTCTTTTCCTGTAAAAAACTGTCGTAATCCACCACAAACTGATTTTCAAAGACAAACTGTGTGTTGATTTCTTTTCCGTCCTGAAGATAAAAAGTGCGAAAACCGCCCGAATTGATAAAGCCGATTTCCTTACAGATATTTCCTTCTACGAGAAAAAAACTTTTGTTTCTATAAGTTTTAGTTCGGAGAAAAGGTTCAAACATAACGCAGTCTTCTTCCGTCAGGAAGGATACCTGGGTAAGCCAGTTTTTGAATTTCGGGAAATTACTCATTCATCAGGCGTTAATTGTTAGTTCCGCTTTGTTTACTTTTGAAACAAATTTCACAAATATCCACATTTGTCTCTCTTAAAAAATGAAAAACCGGGTCCTGATTGTCCGTACGCTGCATGGCATTGAGGCGATAACCGCCAGGGATATCCGCATAAGCCTGCAATCAGAACCTTTTTCCTCCACTCACCGCGAGGTGTGGGTACGTAGCGAAGAAACGGATGTTGAAAAGCTCCGGCTGGGCAGTGCCGATGATGTTTTTGCGTTGGTTGAAGTATTACAAAATCTCGACCATACACGGAAAAGCCTTGTTTCTCTCGCAGAGGGATTTTCGACGGGAATGGTTACTTCTTTTGCCGAAGAATTTCGCCAATGGCGAAACATCGCTCCCCAACCCCGTTTTACCGTAGTGGCCAGTTTCCTCGGCAAACGAAACTACAACCGCTACGAAATCGAAGATCATATCGGAAAGTCTTTTGCTGAAAAAACCGGTTGGTTTTATATCAAAAGCAATGAAGGAGCCACTTATTCACCTCCGCTGACCTTTCGTGTCCATCTCTGGGAAAACAAAGCGTGGCTGGGACTGCGAATTTTTGAGACGCCCCTTCACCGCAGAGACTATAAACAATTTTCCCGAATCGGAACCCTCCACCCTCCCCTGGCTTATGCTATGGCTATGCTCGCCGACCCTGCCCCCGGAGACCAGGTTCTCGATCCCTTCTGCGGAGCGGGAACTATCCCCATCGAAACGCAGCGATACAGCCCGCAATCGCGCATATTCGCCTCCGACTACCACCCCGAACAAGTACAACAGACCCAGGAAAATGCCCTGCTGGCGGGTATCTCCCTTGAGACAACCTGTGCGGATGCGGGTGCCCTACCCTACCCCGATTTTTCTTTTGACCGAATTATCACCAATATGCCCTGGGATTATACGGTAGCAGCAACGGGCAAACTTTCTGCCGGGCCGGAGCCTTTCTGGCTTGAAATGAACCGCCTCCTTAAACCCGGAGGAAAGGCCGTGATTCTTACGCATGAACAAAATCAACACATTCCCCGGCTGGAAGAATTAGGTTTTAAAATAGAATCTCAAACAATTGTGAGTCTTTTTGGCAGACATCCCGAAATATGGCTAATTTCGAGGGCTAACTACGTTTAAACTAACAAACTATGACATCTTTTTTTGTTCGTCTAATTTTGATTTTTTCAGTTATCACTTTTTCATGGGCATGTGATTCCGGCGAGGGAAAAGTGAAACTCCTCGTATTCTCCGAAACCAAAGATTTTCCCCGTGATTCCATCGAGGCGGGTGTAAAGGTTATTGAGGAATTGGGTGCTTCGCAGGGTTATGAAGTGGTAGTCACGGAAGATGCCGCGGTTTTTACCGATGAAAACCTGAAGGATTTTTCCACCGTCATTTTCCTCAATACCACACAAGACGTACTGGATCATTATCAACAGGCTGATTTTGAACGATATGTTCAGGCAGGAGGCGGTTTTGTAGAGATCCGCAAGGAAGGCCTCTCCCCGCAGCAACTTTTGAACCAGATTCAACACGCTATCGGTAAAAATAAACGCAACTACGCTCTTGCCCGCACGGCTCGGGTTCCGCTCGAAAATCGTTTTGTCCGCACGATTCTGACCCAGAATCTAAACGAACCCATGGAACTCGACGCTCTGCCCGACGGAAAAATTTTGCTGGTAGAACGAAAAGGTGCGCTGAAACTTTTTGATCCGCTCGCCGACTCGATTCGCACGGTAATCGAACTTCCGGTTCATACCAAATTTGAAGACGGGCTTCTGGGCATAGCCATTGACCCGAAATACACGGAAAATCATTGGATTTATCTGTTTTACTCACCGGTAGGGGATGTGCCCAAACAGCATGTGTCGCGGTTTGTGTTTGACGGAGAAAAGCTGGATGTCGCTTCTGAAAAAGTATTGCTGGAAATCGCCGTTCAAAGGGAACAGTGTTGCCATTCCGGCGGATCCTTACAATTTGCGCCGGATGGGAATCTGTTTATTTCGGTCGGTGACAATACCAATCCTTTTGCTTCCGACGGTTTTGCCCCCATTGACGAAAGACCGGGACGCAGCCCCTGGGACGCCCAAAAATCCTCTGCCAACGCCAATGACCTGAGAGGGAAAATACTGCGTATTACGCCACAGGCAGACGGAACCTATACCATTCCCGAAGGAAATCTTTTTCCTCCCGGTACCGAAGGCACAAGGCCGGAGGTTTATGTGATGGGCTGTCGTAATCCTTTCCGTATTTCGGTGGACTCGCATACGGGGTATCTCTACTGGGGAGACGTTGGCCCCGATGCGGGTAAAAACGGGGAAAAACGAGGCCCCAAGGGATACGATGGACTTAACCAAGCGCGTCAGGCAGGTTTTTGGGGATGGCCCTATGCCCGTGGCAACAACCAGCCCTACTTCGACTATGACTTTACCGCTAATGTTTCGGGCGAACCTTTTGACGTCGCGCATCCGGTAAATAATTCCCCCAACAATACCGGCATCCAAAACCTTCCTCCTATCCAAAAATCGCTGATCTGGTATTCTTATGATGAATCTTCAGATTTTCCCTGGGTGGGAACCGGTGGGAAAAACCCCATGGCAGGCCCTATCTTTCATGCCGACAATTTCAAAAACGCAGCCCATCCGTTTCCCGATTATTTTGAAGGTAAAGTGTTTTTCTACGAATGGATACGCGACTGGATTTATATCATCACCCTTGACGATTCCGCCAATTTTAAGAAAGCAGAGCCTTTTATGCCCGGATCGTCTTTCTCCAATCTTATGGATATGGTCTTTAGCCCAAGTGGTGATTTGTATATCCTCGAATACGGAGAAAAGTGGTTTGCCCAAAATTTTGACGCCCGGCTCACCCGCATCGAATACGTAAGCGGTAATCGCAGTCCGGTTGCAAGGATCGCTGCGGATAAACAAATAGGCGGCCTGCCGTTGACCGTGAGTTTTTCCGCCGAATCATCGGAAGATTTCGACGGGGACAAACTCACTTACGAATGGTTTTTTAACAGCGCCGTCGTCCAATCCAAAGAGGCAAATCCTTCCTTTACCTTTGACAAAGAAGGGGTGTATCCGGTAACCCTCCGTGTGACCGATCCTTCAGGTGAAAAAGCCAGTTCTACCACGGAAATCATGGTCGGTAACGAACCACCTTCCGTAGCTCTCGAAACTACCGGCAACAGCCAATATTATTGGAACGGGAGGAAGTTTAGCTACAAAGCCATCGCCAGCGACGTTGAAGATGGCAATACCGCAAATGGCAGCATTTCTCCGGAAGAGGTAACCGTAACGCTTACTTTCATCCCTCAGGGACAGGACATTACTAGCGTGGCTCAGGGACATCAGATGCAACCCAAAGGAAGCCAGTTGATTGATGCTTCGGATTGTAAAGCCTGCCATACCGTAAACCAAAAAATCAATGGTCCGGCTTATGAAACGATCGCGGAAAAATATTCGCTCAAAGACTCTGCCTATCTCATCAACAAAATCATCAACGGTGGCTCGGGCGTATGGGGCGAAAGCATGATGTCGGCGCATCCCCAACTCAACCGAAAACAAGTAGGTGAAATGGTCGCTTACATCCTCAGCCTCAATAGCGGACCCCAAAAATCGGAAGCCAACTTACTGCCGATTCAAGGTAATATTGCCTTAACGGAACATGTAAAGGGCGGAAAAGAGGGGTCTTATGTCCTCATGGCCAGTTATCAGGACAAAGGGAAGGGTGCGATTCAGCCGATTATGGAAAGGGCGCGTATGGTACTGAAATATCCCCGACTGGAAGCGGAAAACTGTGATGAAAAAAGTAACGGAATCTCCACCGGGAACGAAGGTGATGTGAGGATTTTGGGAGACATTATGGATGGTCGTTTTGTAATGTTTAAGGAGATAGATATGCAGGAAGTGCGCCAGGTTGTTTTGTTTACTTACTTTGACAGGAATCGCCTCTACGAAGGAGAGGTGGAAATAAGGCTGGATAGCCGCGAGGGTGAAATACTGGGACAGACAAAGTGGTCTCACAATAAACCTGAGGATGTTTTCACAAAATATGCGATTCCGCTAAAACCGACGAGTGGCAAACATAACCTGTACCTCATTTTCCGAAACAAAAACGACCGCGAAAAAGTCATCGCCAATCTCGACGCAATTGAGTTTGGTTTCTGAAAATAGATACGCCTCCGCAGGTTAAATCGAAAAAACCACAGAGACAACGGAGAGGCACAGAGGAGATCAATCTCAGTGCTTCTCGGTGGTCTCTGTGGTTTATTTATCCTTAGGGTATAAATGCCAAATCCAATTGCTGAATTTTGGGTTTACTTTCGGGGGTAAGGGTAAAATATACCTCTACGATACCGTTTTTTCCGTGCATTTTGAAGGTTCCCCGCAACTGATTTTCGGGGATAATTTCTTCTATCTGTGTGATTTCGCCGAGGTCGGTCAGGATTTTGTTTACTTCGGTGATCCGATGTTCGCGAGACTTATCTCTGTAAAAATTTTCCGCCAGTATTTCTCCTTCCAATGCCGTATCCCAGGTATTCAAAAGCCGAATTAGCTGCGCCTTTCGCTCCGCGAGTATATCTGATACCGGCTCTCGCCGGGGCTGGATACCGGGTAGTGCAAAAATTGTTTTTTTCACCTCATTATTGACCGCGCCTGCCGGCGCATAGGTAAGATTACAAAAGGAAATAATTCCGATACCATAATCCGGGAAAAAAACATAATTGCTCCCAAACCCGGGCAAACCTCCGGAATGCCTTACCCAGACCTCGTCCTCACAATGTTTCTGAATGACAAGTCCATAACCATATCCCCAGACAAACGGACAGGGGTTTCCATCTGCATCCGTTGCCTCCGTGAGAGAGGGTTCATCTATTTTTTGCATTTCCCTGACGGAACTCCGCTTTACCGGCCCCGTCTCGGGACCGTTGTGGGGAGGCCAGGCGGATAAAAGAAAAATAACATATTTGCTAAAATCCTCAATCGAGGTAATCAAACCTCCCATTGCGCCATAAACGCCGTCGTGAAGCATCGGTTCGGTTTTCCACTGTTCATCTTCCCAGCGATACCCCAGTGCCAGCAGGCTATCCGGAAGACCGTCGAATTCCCAATGGGTATTTTTCATTCCCAGAGGATTTAGGATATTTTCGGTTATATAAGCCTGGTACGGTTTTCCCGATACGCGAGTGATGATGTGTCCCAGCATGGCGTAGCTGAGATTGCTGTACTCAAACTGAGTGGAAGTAGTGGATGAAAAAGAAAGCCCCTCCCCGATCATTTGGAGAAATTCTTCCTCCGTGATATCCAACTGCTGGTCGCCCCAGGGATTGTCCTCCGGAAATCCTGCCGACATTGTAAGCAGGTTCTGAATATGGATCGCCGGAGCATCTTCCGTGAGATAGGTTATTTCGGCCATCTCCGGAATATATTTTGCCACGGGATCAGTCAGCGAAAGTTTTCCCTCATCGCGAAGTTTCAGGATGGCCATAGCCGTAAAACTTTTGGTCATGGAAGCGATTCGGAAAAGAGAGGTTTTAGAAAC
Source organism: Bacteroidia bacterium (assembly GCA_033764335.1). GTDB lineage: Bacteria > Bacteroidota > Bacteroidia > J057 > J057 > JAGQVA01. The sequence continues at coordinate 29,599 of JANRJC010000025.1, forward strand.
CGGTTGAGGATGTGTGGTATTAATGGTCCCAGTTCCACCCGAAAAAAGCAAGGTATCGTCCATCACAATTCCATAGGCGAGACCCGGAATATGTTTTTCCACCGCATACTTTTCAAATATCTCTTTTATCGCAGGTTGTATTTTTTTGAGTTCTTCTGCGCGGGAAGTCTGGGGAAATTCCGGGGGTCTATAAGATGTTGAAAATTTTGCAGGATGTGAGGGGGCAGCGGGTTTTTCAGGGGTAGAATTAAAACAACCCATCAGTAAAAACGCGGAAACTAAAGCAAGGTATAATTTCATTGTTAGCGGTTTTTTTTAGAATCAGAGAAAAGGTACAGAATGTTAATAAAAAACCCGCATAAAACGAAAAAGGGGCCATCCATTATTTTGGAACGGCCCCAATTTGGCTATACTACCAACTAAATTTCCGTCTTTTCGATCTCGTATTCAAAGGTTTCCGCATGAAGGGCAAGAAGAGGTACATGCGTCTGAAACGCCATATTGCGGGTATGACTCCCTTCGATCAGGTTTTCTTTCCAGTTTCGCCGGCGAGTGGACATGATGAGCATATCGGGTTTTAGGGTATCAACAAACGACTGAATACCGGCTTCAATATCGGTGTGAACCATTCGATGGAAGGAGGTAGATTTTGCCGGAATAAACTGGCCAATTACATCCTGGTACCAGTCAAAAATCTGATGGGTTGCCTCATCTTCCGAGGAAGCAATATGCAGTATATGTACCTTTGCATGAAAACGGCTGGCAATGGCTGCAACCTGACGCAAGACATATTCGGTTTCATCCTCAAAATTGGTGGCATAGAGAATATCCGAGATGCCCTTGAAGTTACTTTTTTCCGGGATTGCCAGTACCGGGCACGAGGTATGTCCGATGACTTTGGCGGTTTGGGTTCCCGCAAAAATTTTACGAATACCCTGCGCCCCTTTGGTCCCCATAATGATCCAATCCACCGGATATTCTTCCAGATACATGTGCAGTTCTCGTTGAAAAGGCCCCTGCTGTATCACAATTTCTACGGTGAGACCCGGATTCTCCTCAAGTATTGTTTTTCGTACACCTTCGAGCCGGCGCAAGGCGAGTTGTTTGATCGTTTCGGTCTTTTCAATGATCATATAAGCAGGAGCCTCTGCATAATAGTCGGCAAGCGGATGTGCATGGAAAAGCACAATTTTTGCCTCCAGTTTCTGAGCAAAGGGAACCGCATACTTCAATGCATGCATTGCAGGAGCGGAAAAATCGGTGGGTATTAATAGAGTTTTCATAATGCTACGGATTATTTTTACGATACCGTCACCCCTATCACTGAAGGAGTTGCCAATTGGGTGATGTAGTGATTTATAAGCTCCGAATATTTTTTTATACGGTTTTTGTGAGTTTCGATCTCTTGTGCGGAAAGCGTGTTTTTTGCCATTTCCAACAAAGTTACTTTCATGCGCACATTCGCGCGGTAGAGTTTGTAATAAGTCAAAATCGCCACGTCGGAAGGGGTCGTTATGCAGGGAAACCGTTGCAGATATTTTTGAAGGAAAATTTCACTCAGGTCCTCGCCCCCGGCTGCCTCAATATCCATGCATAGAAAAGCTAGGTCATCCAATACATCGGCATGACGCCATTCATCATTAAACTCAATACAGTCGAAAATAACGGGAGGCGATTCCAGAAAAATATTGCCCGTGTGGAGGTCTCCATGACAATCCCGAACAAATCCCCTCTCCACTCTTTTGCGAAAATCCTGCTGGTGTCCCAACAAAAACCGGTTGGAAACATATACCGCCCGGTCAATGGTTTGGGCTACTTCAGGGGAAACTACCTCGGCAAGTTCTCGCGTCGTGAGAATATCGTTGAAGTTTTGCTTGAGGTTGTATAATGACTGGGGAAGAAAGATAATTTTAGCGTTGCGGTGAAAATCGGCAAGTCTTTCGGCAAGTTCTTCTATATGTTTAGGCGTCACCTGGCCCTCTTTCAGCATATTATTCATTTGTTTCTCTTTATTCATTCTGCGCATCATGATAGCCCAGTCAATGATTTCACCCCCATTTTCTTCCAATGAAACCTTGCCTTTGTATTCCCATACAGGAAGCCGTTTCAGATATACTCCTTCCGAAAACCGGGAATTCAGCAACAACTCTCTCCGGGTGAAGTAGGCCCGATTTTTCAGCGTCGAAAAATCGAGGAAACTGTATTTAACCGGTTTTTTGATCTTAAAAGCATAATGATCAGTAAGGATGACCCAAGAGATATGGGTCTCCATCAATTCCGGATTGCGGGTTGTGTCAGGAAATGTATTCCCGGCGATCAACTGATATATTTGGGCCTGATTCATGATGATTGTCTTTTAAATAACTCTCTGCCTCACGTAACATTTCTTCGATCGTTAAAGAGCCACTGTCTAAGCTCAGATGCGGTTCTTTTAACGGCTCAAAAGCGGATTTGATTTTCTGAAAAACCTCAAAATCCGCCTCAGAAAAGCGTCTTTTGGTTTTCAGTCTTGATCTTATGACGGATTCGTCAGCATAAATCTCCAGGAAAAATACTCTTCCGGGAAGATCTCGAATGAAATATTCTCGCAAGTCCTGCCGGAAAAAAGTGGCATCTGCGACTACTGTTTCGCCTTTGTTCCGTGCGTCCATTGTCCGTGTTTTCATTGCTTCATAAATCGCCCGTTTGGCACTTTCTCCGTATCGGTTTTCCTGAGAAAAACTCAACCGAATCTGATCGCTGCTGAGGTAAGTAGCCGAAAGCCGGGTGGCTAATGCCTCGGCAAACAGTGATTTCCCGGAACCCGGCAAACCGAATACAATGATGGTTTTTCCCATAATGGATATTTTCCTAAAATTACTTCTACAACCGTTCAATCTTAATGACGATAGTCATACCGGAAAATGATTCCGCAGGAAAACCGGATGATATTTGTCATACAGGAAATCTGTAAATTACCTCCCAAAGCCTGATCTGAGGATGAAAACCCTGCTACTCATTTTTTTTGCGCTAGCCGCCGCTTTGCTGGCCGCCTGTGGAGATAATCTCCCCCCCGAAGTGATCACTGCGGAGAAATTACTGCCCGACAAAATTGACTTTAATCTCCATGTCCGCCCGATTCTTTCCGACCGGTGTTTTGCCTGTCATGGCCCCGATAAAAATGCCCGAAAAGGAAAGTTTCGGTTAGACACAGAGGAGGGCGCTTTTCAGGCGTTTGACAGCTTGGGTAAACATTTTCCGATTGTACCCGGCGACATCAACCGCAGTTGGGTAATTCAACGCATGATCGCTAAAGACCCCGAATATCAAATGCCTCCCCCGGAGTCAAATCTTACGGTTTCTCCCGAAGAAATTGCCACAATCGCTAAGTGGATCCGACAGGGTGCCAAATGGAAACGCCACTGGGCTTTTATTCCTCCGGAAAAACATCCGTTGCCTACCGTAAGACAAACCTCCTGGCCGATAAATGACATAGACTTTTTTGTACTCGCACGGCTGGAAAAAGAAGGCCTTTCGCCGTCTCCTCCGGCAGATAAAGAAACCCTTCTTCGCCGTGTTTCCCTCGACCTCACCGGTCTGCCTCCCACAATCCCGGAAATCGAAAACTTCCTCGCCGACGACTCCCCCGATGCTTATGAAAAAGTCGTAAACCGCCTCCTCGCCTCCCCTCACTATGGCGAACAAATGGCCGTCCACTGGCTGGATTTGTCCCGATATGCAGATACGCACGGTTATCAGGCCGACTATTACCGCCCGCATTGGCCCTGGCGAGATTGGGTGATTCGGGCACTTAATGCCAATATGCCCTACGATCAGTTTGTCACCTGGCAACTCGCCGGAGACCTTTTGCCCAATCCTTCTCCAGAACAAATCATGGCCACCGGTTTCAACCGCAACCATGCCCAAAATGCAGAAGGAGGCATTGTACAGGAAGAATTTAGGGTCGAATATGTCGCCGACCGTACTCAGACTTTTGCTACGGCCTTTCTGGGCCTCACCATGCAATGTGCCCGCTGCCACGACCATAAATACGACCCCCTTTCCCAAAAAGAATTTTACGGACTTTTCAGCTTCTTCAATAATGTGGCGGAAGCCGGCCAAATCACCTGGAATGTGGGCGATATGCCCGGGCCGGTTTTGCTTCTGACCGATACCGAAAAACAGGCACAACTAGACTTCATCCGCCGTCAGATCGGCCAACAGGAAGAAAAAATAGCTGCCTATAAAAAGACCCGCCGTAAAGATTTTGAAGAAGAAGGCGATCCGAAAAAACCGATGGTGATTCCCGCTACTCCTAAGGGTTTAGTAGCTTTTTTTCCACTGGAAAATGCCTCAAATGCTAAAATCGCTAATACCGCAAACCCTTCCCTATCGGGGAAAATTATTGACCCGATAACGGACAAAATTGCGGAAGAACCACCCGTAATCGTAACCGGCAAAAATGGCAAAGGGCTGAAACTCAACGGCGACAATGCCCTCGCTTTTCCGGGCGTGGGGAGATTTAGCCGTTATCAAGCCTTTTCGGTGGGTCTTTGGGTAAATGTTCCGGCTCAACTTAAAGAAGGCGTGATTTTCCACGGAAATAAAGGTGCGGATCTCTACACCTTTAAGGGTTACCAGGTATCGGTCGAAAATAAACGGCTGGATGTGCGCCTCGCGCATGATTTTCCCTGGAATGCCATTCATTTTTTGTCCGAAGAGGATATTCCTCGTGAGCAATGGGTTCATCTTATGCTTACCTACGACGGTTCCTCAAAAGCATCGGGAGTGAATTTGTACCTCAATGGCCGTAAAATGACAATGGAAACGGTGAGGGATAACCTGATAAAAGACATGGTTTTTCACCCTCAACAACCCGGCGGAGGTTATATTGACACTTATTTAAAAGTGGGGGCAAGATGGCGGTCAAGAGGTCTGGCAGAGGGTTTGGCAGATGAGATTGCCGTATTTGATCGGGAACTCACGCCCCTTGAAGTAGAAGTATTTTCCACAACAAAAACCCCTGAATCAGGAAATCGGCCCGGCCCAAACCCTGAAGATCTGTTAGAGTATTTTCTCCGAACTCAGGACAGTACCTATTCTGCCCTTTTAGACTCGCTCACCCTTCTTCGCCAAAAAGAAGTGATGGAAGTGGAAGCCCTAAAAGAATTGATGGTAATGGATGAAATGGAAAAACCCCGGCAGACCTTTTTATTGGAACGCGGTGCTTACGACGCCCCTGCCGAACCCGTTTCTCCCCTGACACCCGCAGCAGTAAAGGTTTTTGAAGAAAAAAGAAAAGATCGCCTGGGTCTGGCACAATGGCTATTTGACCCCCAAAATCCCCTTCCGGCCCGCGTAACGGTCAACCGGTACTGGCAACTGTTTTTTGGACGGGGCATTGTTGCGACGACCGAGGATTTTGGCAGCCAGGGTAAACTTCCCACCCACCCGGAACTACTCGACGAGTTGGCCCGAGAGTTTGTTGCAACGGGCTGGGATGTAAAGGCGCTTCATAAAAAAATAGTGATGTCGGCAACCTACCGCCAAACGTCCAAAGCAGCGGCAACCCTGATGGAACAGGACCCCGATAATGAGCTACTCGCCCGAGGGCCAAAATCACGCCTCACGGCAGAAATGTTACGCGACCAGGTTTTGTTTGCGAGTGGATTGCTCGTACCCAAAATCGGCGGTCCGCCGGTAAACCCCTACCAACCCGCCGGGTTGTGGGATTTCAACCGCATGGGCGGCGACTATGCCCAAAGCCATGGAGAGGACTTGTACCGGAGGAGCCTCTACACCTTCTGGAAAAGAACCATTCCGCCCCCGGCGATGAATACCTTCGACGCTCCCAACCGATCCTACTGTGTAGTGCGACGCCAAAAAACTACAACCCCGCTCCAGGCACTCGTGCTCATGAACGATCCGCAGTTTCTCGAAGCCGCAAGGGTACTCGCCTCCACCGTATTGCAAACAACTCCGAATCCTTCTGAAGCGATTTCGCAGGTTTTCCGCAGACTTACTTCCCGCAAACCTTCGGAAAAAGAACAGGCGCTGCTCGAAGAACAGTTTGACAAATCGCTCCGAAAATACCGGGACAATCCTCCAAAGACAGAGGGCATTCTCCATATCGGTGAATTCCCGGCAGATACCCTTTCTGACAAATTTACACTTGCGGCCATGACCGTAGTAACCACCACCATCATGAACTTTGACGCCGCCCAAATGGAACGTTAGGTATCGTTGTTAAAAGAAAAAACTTATGTCCTGCAATCATTTTGATCCCAAATACAGCCGCAGAGATTTTCTCACCCGCACCAGTCTCGGACTGGGTGCAGTAGCCCTTAGCTCACTCATCGGTATTGGCAATGCATGGGGGAAAGAAACTTCCGAAGGAATCCTGCATGCCCCCCATTTTCCGCCCCGTGTAAAAAGGGTCATTTATCTGTTTCAGAGCGGCGGGCCTTCACAGTTGGAATTATTCGACTACAAACCCCTGCTCCAAAAAATGAACGGTCAGCAATTGCCCGACTCCGTGCGAAAAGGGCAACGGCTTACCGGTATGAGTTCGGGGCAAACTTCGCTTCCTCTTGCCGGAGCACAATTCGCTTTTCAGCAACATGGACATTCCGGTGCGTGGATGAGTGAGTTGATGCCGCATACGGCAAAAATTGCCGACGAACTTTGTTTCATCAAAACGATGTTTACCGAGGCCATCAACCATGACCCAGCCATTACCTTTTTTCAGACAGGTTCACAGATTGACGGACGCCCCAGTATCGGCTCCTGGCTGAGTTACGGGTTGGGCAGTGACAATGAAAATCTTCCGGCATTTATCGTATTGGTTACAAAAAATAAAGGCGGCCAACCGCTATACGCACGATTATGGGGCAATGGGTTTTTGCCTTCGCGGTATCAGGGCGTGCAGTTTCGTTCAGGGAACGAACCCGTTTTATACCTCAACAATCCCGAAGGGTTTGACCCCGGGGATCGGCGGGAAATGCTCGATTACTTGAAAAAGTTACACGAACTTGAAGGCGAAAGGTTGAGTGATCCGGAGTTAAACAACCGAATCGCGCAGTACGAAATGGCTTTTCGGATGCAGACTTCGGTACCCGAAGTAATGGATCTTTCCGGCGAGCCGGAAAGTGTGTTTAACCTCTACGGCCCCGACTCCCGCAACCCCGGCACATTCGCCGCCAATTGCCTCCTGGCGAGGCGTCTGGCCGAACGAGGAGTGAAATTTATCCAACTCTATCATCAGGATTGGGACCACCACGGAGGCCTGCCGGCGGGCATACGCTCCGAAGCCAAACAAACCGATCAGGCATCGGCGGCCCTCGTGCTCGATCTCAAACAGCGCGGCCTTTTGGACGATACCCTGGTGATCTGGGGCGGAGAATTTGGCAGAACCAATTATTCGCAGGGAAAACTTACCAAAACCGACTATGGCCGCGACCATCACCCCCGGTGTTTTACCCTGTGGATGGCGGGCGGAGGTGTCAAAAAAGGATTTTCTTACGGAGAAACGGACGAATTTGGCTACAATATCGCAGAGAACCCCGTACATGTACACGACTTTCAGGCTACCCTACTCCACCTGTTGGGCATAGACCATGAAAAACTCACCTTCAAACATCAGGGCAGACGTTACCGCCTCACCGATGTCCACGGAAAAGTCGTGAGGGAGGTTTTGGGGTGAGTAATCACGAATAATACGAATGCACACGCTTTGCAGCACATTTACTTCACCGAAACCCGAACTCCCGGAGAATGGCTTGTAAATTCGGGTGCGTACATACACTGAATGGTTGCGACTCCGTTGGAAAAATCTCCTTTTTGGGTAGCAAACAAATCGTACTCAAAAACATGGGTTCCTTTCGGCAGATAATCAAAGAAAAAGTGGGTAGCCACGTCTTTTGTGCTTTGATAATAACCCAATCCCGCCTGATACCGATACGAAGAAAGCACGTCCACCGGCTCAAAAGCCGAAGCCCGCAAGTCTTTCATGTGAACATACTCCATGTCCCGGTCGGAACGGAGTTCGATCCGTACACGGATTTTATCGCCGGGATGAATTTCGGTTTCACTTACCGCGACAAGTTGTGGGCCGGATGCCGTATTTTCCACTTTAAAAAGGTCTTTTTTCAGGGAAAGCGGAGTAGCCGCATAAGTGATTTTATCCATTTGCTCAAAGTACTGCCAATACAATCCCCCCCAGGCGATACCGGGAGCTTTTTTGCTGACGGTGACTTTACCCATCTGCGCGTTTAGTTCGGTACTGTTCCAGGCGGTTTTAAAATAACCCGTACCAGCTTCCACCCGGGTATCCTCGCGTTCAAACGGATTCACGGCCACATTGCCGAGTGTTACCGCTACGATCTCGTTTTGTTCGAGCCAGTCAGCACCCGTCGAAAGCAACGCGTTACAAGCGTCGGCTGTGGCCCTTGTGGTTTTCCAGTCATTGGTTTGTTTGTTTTTCAACAACCAGACTTTCATTTCTTCTACGGCATTCATATCGCCCCCCACTTCGTAAAAAGCTTCGATCATCAGCGCTTGTTGCTCTACGGGCGACTCATACCAATAATATCCGGAATAGTTGTCTTTCCAGTACATTCCCAGTTCGGGATTCATCACGGCATTTTCTTTCAAAGACTTGATGATCTGTCTGCCTGTAGCCTGTTTTTCGGTGCGATGGAAAGTCAGGGCAAGCATTCCCTGCATATACCTGCTTTTGGAAGTCCAGAAACGCTCGGCCTGGGTATAATAAAAATTATAAGCCTCTTCGGTTCCCTCTGTCAGCGGTATATCCGGGAAAAACGAACGGGCATACAGATATTGAATTTGGGTACTGCCAATATGGTCTTTTTCCCGATCCAGTTTGTGACTCACAAGGTAGGTGTAATCTTCCCTGATTTTGCTGTCAAGGTAGGAAAATGCCTGGGAAACTACCTGATTGATTTCCGGATTTCCGGCGGCAGACTGAACACCGATTTTTTGAAGATGTCCAAAGCCGGTAACGATCAGCTGCGTCATGTACCGATCCGGTCTCATACCGGGAAACCACGTAAACGCACCGTTTTCGAGTTGACGTTCCATGAGTTTCTGCCGGGTAGCACTTAGTTCTGTACTCATGCGATTGAGGTCAAACAACAATCCGATTCGTTTTTTCCGCTCGGATTCGGAGTTTGCATTGAGTACCCAGGGGGTTTCTTCGAGAAGAACCGATTTGAGTTCCTGATTTTTTTCGAGGTTGGAAAGAAGGGCCGATTCGTTGCCTTGTGTACGGGTACGCCATTGCTCAAATACCTGCCGGACATTGGGCGATGAAGAGGCAATATGGCTGGCGAGGGAGTTGGAATAAAAGCGGCTAAAAATCTGCTCGGTACAATCAAAAGGAAACTCCATCAGGTAAGGCAATGCCTGCACAGCATACCAGGCGGGATTCGAGGTAAATTCAAGCGTAAGTTGCTGGTGACGAAGAGTGGTAGAAGTCCCGGAGTTTAGCAGTTTGCCAAATTCAAAGGTGCGTGTCTCCTGCCCTCTTACTGCCAGCGGCAGGGTTTCGGTGACCAATAGCCGGTTTTTAAGGACAGGAATTACATGTTCTTCTCCGTCGGAAAAATTACCCGCTCTTGCCGTTACCTGGACGACTACGGCCTGTACTTCCTCCGGAATGCGGATTTCCCAACTTACCGGCGTATTACCTTTTGCTTTAACCGAAAAAGGAATCGAGGCATTATTTAAATCAAACAACCCTCCTACCGGCTGCCGGGTAAAAGCATCGAGCAATACCAGTTCGGCGGTTCCGGCAAGGTCATTTTCACTCAGGTTGGAGACTTTGGCTGATAAAGTCATTTTATCTCCCTCGCGGAAAAATCGGGGTACATTCGGGGTGACCATCAGGTCTTTTTGGGTGACGGTCTCACCGGTCAGTGTACCGATTTTCAGGTCTTTGGTATGCGCCAGTCCCAGAAATTTCCAGCGGGTAAGGGCTTCCGGCATGGTAAATTTAAGAATTACCGAACCGTCGGCATCGGTTTCGAGATGGGGAAAGAAAAACGCAGTTTCATTTAGATTGGCTCTGATGGATACAGGCGCACCTCCCGATTCCGCCCCTTCTGCCACTGTATCGGCGCCATTTTTCAAATCGGCAGGTTTATTTTCCTCTCCGCCTCGCTCGGGTGCTTCTGCTTTTGCTGAGACAATCACATCTTCCACGCGATCTCGCCCATTTCCGGCTCGGGGAGCCGCCATATAAGCGACGCCACTATTCATTCTGCCGTAATAATCAAAGGCACCAAACCAGTTGAACTGATCATAAGCGCGGCCACCGGGATAGGAATACAGAGCCGCTTTGCCCCGGAAAGAACGGGAAGGGCTTTCCGCAAAACCATTGTACCCATTCCACGAAAACTGCCGGTAACGGTTTTCGTAAAGATTCATCTCATACGAATTCGGGACAAACTGGTCGAGCGAAACATCATACATCGCCGCCACCATCTCTGCTGCTACAGCTTCACTTTTCGGGCCGCTGATCTTCAATCGCCATTCTTCTTCCTGCCCCGGAAGCAGTTTATCCCGGAAGGTGGACCAGGAGAGTGTGAGTTGTTTGTTACTCCAGGGTACCTGAATGGTTTTCTGCTCCAAGAAAAACTCGTTGTGGCAAATGGCAGTTACCGACAGGAAAACCCCACCCCGGTAAGATTCTTTGATGGGTATGGCTATTTTTTTGCCCTTTTTGCCTTTTATACGGAGGCTTTGGCGTTCAAGGATTTTCCCATCCTGCTCAAATTCATAGACTACCCACAATATTTTTTCGGAGGTCGAAAGGGTAAAATTTACGGTTTCTCCGGGTTCGGCTTTTTCGGTACTCAGCGAAGTTTCCAATACTTGCGGAACTACCGGGCGGGAAGATTCCGCCTCGGTAAGCGAAAAATACCGGATCACTTTTACTTCCTGCCCGGAAACGTCCACAGAAGTAAGTACAACTTTGTATTTTCCGGGACGGGCATTTGCCAACTGACTAATGGATATTTCTTTGTTTTCGGCGGTGTTAAAAGGAATTTCCGCCAATGGAGAGTCTTCTTTCCAGTTTCGAAAATCATTTTCACCCGCATAAACATCATGGGGAAAATCCCTGCGATACGTTTCTTCGGAAATGATATGCTGATCGGGCTGCTGCCAGCGGCGATTTCGGAGTACACGGTCGGGCGCTTGTAGTGCCGTGATGGTAATTTTACCAGAAGCGGGAACAAAGTTGCCATTGAGGTTTTGGGTGGTCACCGGAAAAGCTATTTTCCCTGACTTTACAACTCGTTCCGGTACATTAATATCGGCTTCCATTCCCACATAACCGGCGCGAACCGTTGTTTGTGAACTATGGGTTTCGCCAGTGATGTCCACCACATCGGCATACACTTTATAATCAAACACCGGCAACTGCGATTTTTTAGCAGTTTCATCCGGAATCAGTTCAAATTCAATGGAAAACTGCCCATTCTCATCCGTAGTAGTGGTTCCGTTGACAATTTCCCTTGCGGGCGAATTGGGCATCGGAAAACGCCAGAAATAACCATACCAATAAGGAAAACGCACCTCGCGCACGACACGGTAGCTGACCGTCGCATCGGTCAGGTTGGCACCTGCATAAGCAACGGCTTTGCCTTTAACCATGGTTTTTCCTCCCAAACGATAATCACCTTCGATGGGATCAAAAGACACTTCAAACCGAGGGCGTTTGTACTCCTCCACATTAACCGAGCTATACCCGCCCTCTGTTTGCAAAGACATCTGCCCCATAAGGCCGGAAGTAGGCGCCACAAATGACCCGCTGACGGTCCCATAATTATTGGTTGTAAGAGTCTGCGAACCTATTTCCTGGCTATTGACATCAAAAAAGGTGAGTTTTATCGGAAGGTCGGGGCGTATTTCGTAATTTTCGCCGGTCTGTTGCAGTACGATTGCTTTAAAGAAAATGGTCTGCCCCGGGCGATAGATTTTTCGGTCGGTGAAGATAAAGGTGCGGGTTACCGGAATATCGGTTCTGTCTCCGGAAGAATAGGCGTAAATTCTTTCGGTGCGATACATATCATTTTTATACCGAAAATCCAGTAGGAAATACCCCGCCTGTGCTTTGTAAGGAACTGAAACATACCCGTTTTTATCGGTATAAACCGGTTCACCGTCTTTTACCGGAGCATTTCCGGAGTAGTCATGATTGTAGCGCTGAACGGTTACTCCTTTAAGGGGTTTACCTGTTTCCCGATCAGTGATAAAAAGTTCGGTTTCTCCGGTATTTGTATTCCGATAAAACCAGGCCAGGCGGGAAACGGTAATATCGCCAAAACTAAAAATATCTTCTTCCGGATCATAATTCTGGGAAGAGGATAGCAGGACCATATAGTTGCCCGATGAAAGCGGAGGAAGCCCGATTTCAACGCTATGATTCTGATAATCGCCTTCATCTATCAGTGTATAAACCCCTTGTTCGACCGAGGTTTCTTTCAGCAGGATCTCGAGTAGTTGTTTTTCGGGGTAATAATTATCGGCTTGCACAGGTCTGCGGATAATCCGGTAGTAAACCTGTTTGAGGTTTTTGTAGGATAAAAAGATACGGGAAGGTCTGTCGGGAAGGCTGACTTCCTCGGCTTTGAGATTGAGATTAATCTGTTCAATACTGGCGACAAGTGCCTGACAGGATTGCACACCCCTTGTGCCCGAAAAGCGAGTAGTCACCTGGCGGCAGATTTCGAGCGCTTTTTTTCGGTCCCAGCGGTATTGATCCGTTTCAAGGGGCTTGTAATTATTTGCGCGATTGTTGTAGAATGTGGCAATTTTATACAAAACTTCGGCAGAAGCGGGTTGATTTTCGAGCCGACTGGCGAGATGTTCCAGACTTCGAAGATAAAGGGTATCGGTATTTTCACCCGTTGCATGAGTTTTCAGGAAATCCAGTCGTTTGATCTCTATATCGGTAAAAACCTCGGGCTGAGAAATGGGATGAAAACGAAGAAGGCGCTGGAAAATCGAAGTAGCATGAAGGATTCGCGAATGGGTATCCGGAGTATCAAAAGTCAGATTCGCGAAGGTTTCCGCATCCACAAAAACATCGGCGTTTTTAAGCACAAACTTTTCGCTATGCTCGGTAATTCCGGATTCGGTACTCATAAAATAATCCAGTGCCCGGTGAGCCAGAAGATCGTATAGCGTAGGCCGGTAAATGGCGGATTCTTCGGTTTTTATGAGGATGGGGTCGTATTTTTTGAGGGATTCGTTTTTGAGCAGGTTTTCCGGCTCAATGGAAGCAAAATACAGATCCGAAATCTGATGGTGGAAATGAGTGGCATCCCAAGTCTGAAAATCCTCCGGGCGCATTTCCGTGGCTGTGCGTTCATATATGAGATAGCGGTTTTGCTGAAAATAATGCAGGTATATCTCTGCAAGCAGAGACTGGAATATCTGTTTTTGCGGGGACTGTGCTTCCTGAATCAGGCTGCTGACCCAGATGATATTGAGCGAGTCGGACTTTTCTTCAATCCTTGACTGAAATTTAATTCGGTGTACCACCGCTTTAATTTGCTGAACCGGGTTATTTTCAGCCCGTGCTTTCTGGTAGATCGCATCTACTTTTTCAATTGCTGAACGTGTCAAACCCTTCGATTCGAGCGAATCAACGGTTTTCCACAAAGGGTCATAATTTTCCGGAGGTGTCGCCATAGCTGTCAGAGTAGTTTGCAGAAAAAAAACCAGAAAAAACAGGCGGAGGGTTTTCATAGAAATTAGGGTTTGAGGTACTGAAATAACGATTGCAGGGGTCAACTATTTTCAGACGGGGAATATTTTGAAATTTACCGAATCTGCGCGACAGTTCATAGTTATAAAATCGGTATGAATTAAAGCAATATCAGCGTGAGAATATTTCCCACGCTGATATTTTTTTAGTATAAATCAATCAAACGTATCTATTTGGTAAGATCAATATTGTAAAAATTCCATTCCTGTCCCATCTGATTATTGCCTTCAATAAGGTTGATATAACCGAGGTCATCGGGGATTTTAGGGAATTCGAGGGTGAATTCAATGGATTCCCCAGGGCGGAGTTCGGTTGAACGTGGATAAAAGCTGATGCCCGTAGCATTTTTCATCTTAAAGGTCAACCTTTTAGAACCGGTGCGATCCGTGATAAAAAAAGCATCTTCGGAGTTTTTGTCAGCAATACTCACGTCAAAAGGTTTTCCTTCATCGTTGTGAACTCTAATCGTCACAAATGTAGAGGTAGGAGTAATGCGCACGTTTTGGATGGTCAGATAATTATGAGAGACGGCATCTACGGCCGGGAGCTTATAGATTTTACCTTTAGAGGGAATACTTCTTTTGACAAAGGGTTTCGGTTTAAATACATCAAAGACACTGGTTTGATCCCCGGCAACGGCTGCGGCTCTTTGCTGTCTCACGGAAGTGCTTTGTTGTTTTTTTAGATTGGGATCCACGGGCTGAGGTACGCTGATAGGACGTGTATAGGTATAATTGGGACCACTGGACCGGCCGAAACCATCCTCTCCTCTAAGTTGAGATACTTCTCCGGTTTTAGCAAAACTGAGATTATCCTTAGCAGCAACGAGGCCCGGATCTATATTGAGTGCCTCTTCAAAATCCCTTATAGCTTCCCAGGATTTATTGAGTTTAAGCCGGGTAGCTCCCCGGTTATTGTAAAGAAGTGCATACGTACTGCGGGAGATACTTCCCGGCTCCAGAATCGTAAGCTGACCATCGCGAAAAATATCCGCCTGGCGGCTGTTTTTCAGAATCTGGTAATATTTGTCAATGGCCTGAGAAAAAAAATTCTCAGCAGATGTGTAATCCTTCTTTTTAAAATAGGTATTGGCAATATAAGCATACACCTCTGGATCGTCGGGTGTGTTTTTTCTCACCCTTTCAAATTCACGCAGGGCATCGTCAAACCTGCTATTTTGATAATAGAGTATGCCCTGATCCATTAATGAGTTGGGTTGGGCAGAGAGAAACTGAACAGAACACAGAAAGCCGGTGAAGAGCAGGTACAAAAACCCGTTTTTATCCATGGTCAAAGAGCTTTGATGGTTATAGGTAGTTACTGATTTTGTCATACGTTAGTTTTTGAGTTCGACATCCCAAAAATCCCAGGTACCTTCACGGTTGCCCTGGCCTTCGAGAATGTGAAAAAAAACAATATTGTCTTCTATTCTTTCAAACTCTACGGTAAAAAATTTCTCCTGATTAGGTTTTAAAATAAAAGGTTTTTCCGGCCACCCCTGAAGGCTGCGCACATTCAACAGGCGGTAGGATTTTTTATAAGCGCGGTCAGAAATATACAGCGCGTTGGCTCCTCCTTTTTTGTCAAGGAAAATCGGAAAATCCGTATTTCCCACACTTTGAACCTTAAAAGTAATCAAAGTTGCGGTTTCGGTGATTTTCACCTGTTCGATGGAAACAAAAGGATCAGACTGGTTTCCCACCAGAATTTTATTCTGCGCATAAGTGCGTTCTTTCGGTTTTGCCGGTACGGGCGAGTCGGCGTCGGGGCGATCAAGGATCGCATTTCCCTTATTTTTAGGATCAGGTTCCCAGGTTCCGGACGAATTATCCCGTGGATTATTACGGTCAAAAAGCCCATAATCATCGTTATTACGGCCCCCGGTATTGGGGTTTTGCCCGGGTTTGGTATTACCAGCGGCGGCGTATTCGCGAAGTTTGCGATTGGCTATATCGAGATTTTTTCGGGCATATTCGTGATTAGGGTTAATCTGAAGTGCCTCGTAGAAATAGGAAGCTGCCGCCCGATATTGCCCCATATTGGCAGAGGCAACCCCGAGGCTATTGCGTAACTCGGCACTTTCGGGGTGTTGTTTGGCCGCTTGCGAATAATCGGAAATAGCCGCCTCGAAATTTTCGAGCTTATAGTAGGATTCTCCGCGAAGTTCATACACCATTGGATGGTCGGGGTCTAGTTCTGCCACTTGATCAAAAATATCTATGGCAGCGCGGTAATCTCCGTTGTCATAGTTGGTGCGCCCCTGGGCAAATAGTTTTTCCGCCTTAAAGGCACGGATAGTAGCATTGGGTTGAGCAAGCATACACAGCGGTACCGCGATCAGCGCCGTCAGGATTAATCTCTTCATGGTATAACGTGTATCTTTATGCATGTGGATTAAGTCAAAACAAAGATGGAAAATTTGTTATTTAGCTAATTGGAAATCTTTGGCTCTGGTTATTTTTGATTTGGTAAATTAACGGTGAAAGTAGGAAACAATCTGCTATTACCCAAAACACTATTATACTTTTTACAAACATTTCTCCGGTAAATCTATTCTACTTTTTGTAAAATATATCAGAAATTGAAATTGAGTAACCGAAACAATTTCAGGCGATTCGAACCATTTGTGCACCCTTCATGTTAACGATTCTCTGTTAAAAAAGATTTGATTTTTTTGATTTTTCCATAAACTTTTTTTAAAAATCGGTCAGATGATCTCAAAGTATCGTTTCATCTCCCAATCCGTTACGGCTTTGGAAAATTCACGCCACTCCCACTCCCGGGTCCGCACAAAATGATCCCAAAACGCCTCTCCCAGCAATTCTCCGGCGATCTCCGAGTTTTTCATTGCCTGAGTTGCCTCCGACAAATTGCGGGGAAGTACCCCATAGCGGTACTCCTCATAGCCATTTCCGACCACTCCGGGCTGGTTCAGTTTCAGGTTGTGCCGGATTCCGTAAAGTCCCGAAGCCAGTGCCGCAGCCTGTGCCAGATATGGGTTTGAATCTGATCCGCAGACGCGGGTTTCGAGCCGGGCGGACTTCTCTCCGCCGGTAAGTATCCGCAGTGCCGTGGTGCGATTGTCCATGCCCCAGGTAATCGTCGTGGGTGCCCAGGCTCCTTCTACAAGACGTTTGTAGCTGTTGATCGTAGGCGCATACATCGGAAGGATATGGGGCAGGCAATACAACTGTCCGGCGACATAACTTTTCATCAACTCACTCATATGAAACGGATCGGCGGCGTCATAAAACAGGTTTTTTTCCTTACTCTTATCCCAAAGACTTTGATGAATATGCCCCGAACATCCCGGAAGATCCTGCCGCCACTTTGCCATAAAAGTCGCCACCAAGCCATGGCGATTGGCAATTTCTTTGGTTCCCGTTTTAAATAAAACCGCCCGGTCGGCGGCGGTCAGAATATCGCCATATAAAATTGCGGCCTCATATACTCCCGGGCCGGTTTCCGTATGAAGCCCTTCAATCGGCACATCAAACTGCCCCATGAGGTCGAAGAGATCGTTAAAAAAGGCATTTTTCAGCGAACTCCGCAAAACCGAATAGCCAAACATTCCCGGTGTCATCGGCTGGGGTTGGCGAAATTCTTTTTCATGCAGCGATTGAGGCGTTTCTTCAAAATTAAACCACTCAAATTCCTGCGAAAATACGGGTTCATAGCCCATTTCGAGGGATTGTTTCCTTATTTTTTTGAGCAGGCTGCGCGGACAAACGGGAAGAGGATATCCTTCTGCGTTTACAAAATCGGCCAGAAAAAAGGGAATATCATTGTCCCAGGGTACTTTTCGGAAAGTCGTGAGGTCAATCCGTGCCTGTGCATCGGGATAACCGGTATGCCAGCCGGTAAACTGCGCATTGTCGTAAGCAACATCCGCCGAATCCCAACCAAATACAACGTCGCAAAAGCCGAAGCCGGTTTTGAGCGCAGAAAGGAATTTTTCCCGGTGAATGATTTTTCCGCGAAGGATTCCATCCATGTCCGTGATCGCCAGCTTGATCTTATTGCCGGGATAGCTGTCTATGTAATCGAGGATTTGTTTTTCTGTCATGCAGGGAATTTAAGTACTAAAGATCAATCGCCCAAGTATTGACGTGGGGTACAGTTTGTTTTTATATAGATATTCTCTAATCTTGCTGAACCTCAAACCGCCGCCAATTGAAGTTACAATTGCCTCAGTGGAGTACTCATACCCGGTCATGGATAATGATTGTGGTTCTCACCCTTATTTGGGGCAGTTCGTTTATCATGCTAAAACGTGTTTTGGAGGTTTTTTCTCCGCCTCAGGTATTTTCCGGGCGCATGATGACCGCCGCAATTGTTCTTCTGCCTTTTGCATTACGGGAATTCCGGCGGATACCTGCTGAAAAATGGCCGGTTTTGGTGATGTTTTCTTTTCTGGCAAATCTCCTCACTACGCTATTGTATGCAACGGCACAGACTAAAATAGACAGTGCTTTAAATGGAATGATCAATACGCTTACGCCGCTGATGACCCTCGTGGCGGGTGTTGTATTTTACCGGCAGTCGGTGCGAATGTTTCAGGTCTTAGGGCTTCTACTCGGCGTATCCGGGGCTGTTTTATTGATTATTCAAGCAAGTGAAGGGCAAATAAACGGGATCAATACTTTTGCCCTGATTGCTGTCGCTGCTACAATTTGCAATGGATTTACCGTAAATATTGTCAAATACAACCTCGCCGGGCTTTCGGTTATTCAACTTTCATCCCTGTCCTTTCTTATCATTTTCCCCATTGCTTTTGGTTACGCGCTTTATTCGGGTTTTTTTCCACGGGCTTTTGGAAGCAAAGAGGCATGGGTTGCCACGGGTTTTCTGCTGGTACTCGGTGCCATGGCCAATGCTTTGGGGCTGATATTGCTCAGCCGGTTGATTCAGATCAGCACTCCGGTTTTTGCCACACTCACTACGTACCTTATTCCGATCGTAGCATTGTACTGGGGATACCAGGATGGCGAGATCATCACTTGGAAAGAAATCGCTGCGATGGGGTTGATTCTTCTCAGCGTGTATATCGTAGATCGTTGGGGAGAAGAAAAAGAGTCGGGTGAATGAGGCTTTCCTTCCCAGAATAGTAGGGAGGATATACGGGAGAATTGTATATTTGCAGTCCAATCAATATATACAAAACTATGGAAGTCCCCGCCCAACTCGAAACCGAGCGATTGTTGATCAGACCCCTTCGGGAGAATGATTTCGAGGGATTTTATTCTTTTCTTACCAGCCAGCAGGCTACCGAAAACCTGTTTATTGCCCCGGAGGAAAGAAGCCGGGAAGGCGTAAAGGCTTTTTTTGATGAAATTATCCTCTCTTATGATTCGCCCAGCCCCATTTTTGCCCTCGGTGTGGAAGAAAAAACATCGGGCCGTTATGTGGGAGCAATGGGGCTTACAGCCCTGAAAGACGGGGTAAGTGCGGAAGCCATATTTATCTTTTTACCCGATTTCTGGGGGATGGGTTTTGCTTCGGAGGCAGGAGAAGAGATGATGAGTTATGCCTTGGAATACCTTCTTCTGGATAAAGTAGTGCTCTTTGTATCGGATGAAAACCGCAACGGGGCAAAACTGGCCAAAAACCTCGGAATGCATTTTGATGAAAAAGTCCCTCACCGCGAATATCCTCACCCGGTCAACCGTTTTGTGAGGCATAGAGAGTGAGCATATTTGTGCGAAAAAACTACACCTTTCCGTAGAATTTGTTTAATTTACCGTATGGAAAAACAAAAATCGTCAACCCCTAAAAATCTGCTTTTTCTGGGTGCAATCTTGCTCTTTCTGTTTCTTTACTTTAAAAATAAATATGGAGACAGTTTTTTCTCCAAAGATACTCCTGACCCTCAAGTTGTCGAGGTTGATGAAGAAAAAATCCGCCAGCAGACGGCAGATAGTCTCCTGATCGAAAAACTAAATGCGGCCACCTACTGCATTAACAACCAGACGGAACGTGTCTTTGATAGTTACCACCGCTATTTATCCTGGCTAGATCGGGAAAAAGGCCCTACCGGGAAAGAATCTCATATTTACGGACTGTACAGCCTTTATGATTACACCAGCTATGTACAGGAAATCAAAAAAAATGAAACTCCCATAGCCGGAAAGGAGCAACTAGATACCCTAATTACTGCTTACATTCAAAGCCTGGAGGTTTTGTACGAAAAAGTCGAAACCGCCAATCGTTATTATGAGCACGAAGATTACAAGGATGACGATTTTGCCAAAGCCCGTGAAATGCATCAGCCACTGCTGAATGCTTTTGATGTTTTTGCAGCAGCAGACAAGGCGCTCCGAAGCTTTATTGAAAATGAACAATCTGTAGGCATAAAAAAAGAAATTGAATCTGCTCAAAGCCGGGGCGACTCCAGTTTTGTACGGGCAGGGAAAATAATGCAATCTGCGCGAGAAATAATGATTGCAGGCTCGGTAGTAAAACCGCTGGATATAAACTTAGCCGACTTTACGGCCCGGCTTGACCAGTATATAGCCGATAGCGAAGACTTTCAAGCGTATGCTAAAAGACATAAAGAAGAGGAATTTATGAGTCATGCGGCCTCTTTTCTTGCTGAAAACGACGAGTTTCTTAAAAATGCCAAAGACTTAATGCGACGGGTTCGCGATAAAAAACCTTATGACTCGTCTGAACAGTGGAATGATAATTTTTTCAGCGGCTGGATGATCGAAGGTTCCCCCTACGAGTTACAGCGAGGTTACAATGACCTGGCCGAGCGATATAATGACTATATGCGCCTTGTGGGTTATCAAAGCCCTAAAATCCCTCATTTGACCATGTTGAAAGCAACTTTTTTTCACCTAAAGGGGCCGGTATAAATCCGGGTAAATCTGCCAAAGTTTGTATTTTTTATCTAATTGAAGCTGGATGAAAGCAGTGATCCCTGTAGCAGGAATTGGAACCAAGCTCAGACCTCATACCCATACTCAACCGAAACCGCTGATTCCGGTGGCGGGTAAACCCATCCTGGGTCATATCATTGAGAATCTTCTCGACGCAGGCGTCCGGCATCAGGTGTTTATTGTGGGTTATCTGCGGGAAAAAATTCAGGAATATGTGGAGACCCATTATTCCGGAAAAATCGAAATGGAGTTTGTCGTTCAGGAGCCTCGATTGGGCCTTGCCCATGCGATCTGGACGGCCCGCGAATGCATAAAAAACAACCGCGAAATCCTGGTTTTATTGGGAGATACCATATTTGGGGATGACACCCGGCATATTATTGAAGCCGAGGGAGGAATGTTGGCGGTACATCAGGTGGACGACCCTCGTGAATTTGGAATTGCGATGTTGGATGAGGCGCAATATGTAAAAAAACTCAGCGAAAAACCCAAAATCCCCACCAGTAACCTGGCATTGGTAGGACTCTATAAAATTACTCACATACCGATCCTTCTGGAGGTACTGGGCGAAATGATGCGTAGCGAAGTAAAAGAAAGCGAAGAATATTCGCTGACCGATGCCCTCATGCACATGATCAACCGGGGTGTGAAGTTTCGTACTTACCGGGTGGACAACTGGTTTGACTGCGGGAGAAAACAAAGCCTCTTGCACACCAATCGTATCCTTCTGGAGCGAATGCAGGAGCAGCCGAAGTTTACCCATCACAATTCCGTAATCATTCCCCCGGTATTTATTTCTGAAGGTTGTGAAATCAGCAATTCGATCATAGGGCCTTACGCTGCAATTGCGGAAAATGCCCAAATTGCAAATTCAATTGTAAGAAACTCGATCCTCGGAGCTTATTCACGGCTGGATTCGATTATCCTAAATAACTCCGTGGTGGGAAATGATACAACCCTTAAAGGCAAAGCCAACAGCATTAATATCGGCGACAACACGGAAATTGATTTTGACGAATGATTTATCACCTTGCAAAACCGGAAGATTGGGAAAAGGCATTGAGAAAAGGGACCTATCGCACTCCTTCGCTTAGCAGCGAAGGTTTTATTCACCTTTCCACCCAGGCGCAACTCATGGAATCCGCGCGTCGGTTTTTCAGCCTTGAGCAGGAGTTAGTGGTTTTGGAAATCGCCGAAAAAAATGTGAAACATCTTCTGAAATGGGAATCCGCTCCGGATCGAGAAGAATTATTTCCGCATATATACGGCCCTATCCCGTTGGAGCTGATAGCGGATACTTTTATGTTGATGAAAAATTCCCGGGGAGAATGGGAAAAAGTATGATCAGAGAACCGGGTCTTCGAGAAGATTTTCCACACCCTGGCGGATTTGATTAAGCTCTTCTTCGATAGCCGAATCGTCCCACTTATAAAGTTCCGGATTTTCATCTTCTACTTGGTGAACCAGTGTACCTTTCGGGGTGATAATACCCCCGCGGGTGAGCTGATAGGCAGACCCCATAATGGCAACGGTTACAAAGAAAATAAAAGCCACAACAATAACGGCATTCAGGCTGATAGCCATGGGAATTTTACCGACAATAAAAGTGCGGGTAGCCTCTCGGAAGCGGTCGGCTCGTGTAGGCTGTGGGATGTAAGGAGCGGTTTCACGGACATAGTCCATGATTTTTTGTACCGATTGTTCAGAGGGTTCAAATGATACATTAGCAGCCATCCCGGCTGTTTCCTGAAGAAATTCATACCGCTCCCACAACAACTCATCAGAGCAAAGCTCTACGAGGAAAGCTTCGCTCTCATGAGGGGCCATTTCATCATATATGAAACGGATAATATCGTCATCTGTGAACTTCTTGTTCTTCATAATCCTGCAGCGTTCCGTTGTCCGTCGCTAGTTTTTTCAGATTGAGTAATGCATAACGCATTCGTCCCAGGGCGGTATTGATGCTTACATCTGTGATCGCGGCAATTTCCTTGAAACTCAGATCCGCATAAGACCTCATGATCAGTACCTCCCTCTGTTTATCGGGAAGTTTCTGAATCAATCCCCTGATATAACGAGCATTTTCTTCCGTTATTATCTCATCTTCCGAACTACCTTCCAGACGTTGGGCAGACTGAAATACATCATAGTCCTCATTTTCCCGTTGAACAGGAGTACGTTGGACTTTTCGGAAATGATCTATCGCAAGATTTCGGGCGATCCGAATTACCCACGGGAGAAATTTCCCTTCCTCATTGTACTTGCCGGAGCGAATCATGCGGACGACCTTAATCATCACGTCCTGAAACAAATCTTCCGCGACACTCCGATCTTTTACAATCACAAAAATTGTAGTAAACACCTTTGATTTGTACCTTTGTAGTAGTACATCAAAACATAGGTCATTACCAGCAATGAAACCTTTAATTAGGTCTCTGTCCTGAGTTTTCTTAATTAGCGCCTTCTCCATGACATCGAATTTAGTGAGTCACGTAGATGTTTGTCATACGAGCCTTTTATGTTCTACGCACTGTTATCGCGTTAGGGAAAAACTGCGATCAGCCGCATTGTGTATCGTATTAAGACTTAATGATGGATATGACCCCGGTTTCAGATTACCAAATATAAAACTTGATATGATTCTTTCCAAATACCATAATGTAATATCCACATGGAACATATATACATAAAGAATGCCAGAGTCAATAATTTGAAGAATGTTTCGTTGAAAATTGATCGCGAACGGTTAGTGGTCATTACCGGCGTGAGTGGTTCGGGCAAATCTTCCCTTGCTTTTGATACCCTTTATGCCGAAGGGCAACGCCGTTATGTGGAGAGTCTTAGCTCCTACGCCCGGCAATTTTTGGAGCGAATGGAGAAGCCCGACGTGGATTATATTCAGGGAATTTCACCCGCAATGGCCATTCAGCAGAAGGTAAGCACTTCCAACCCCCGCTCAACCGTAGGCACTGTTACCGAAATTTATGACTTTCTAAAGCTGCTTTTTGCCCGGGCAGGCAAAACGTATTCACCGGTGTCCGGAAAATTGGTCACCAGTGATGTCGTGAGTGATGTTGTGGATTACATCATGCAAAACGAAGAAGGTTCCCGAATTCATATACTCGCCGAAATAAAAATTCGATCCAAAGGATATAAGGCCGAACTCGAGCTATCGCTTCAAAAAGGGTTTACCCGGATTTTCGTCGAAAATGAGGTAAGATTCATTGAAGAAGAGATGGAAAAGCCCAATCTTTCTACCCGAGACCACCTCATTTTACTCATTGACCGACTCATCCTCAACCGAGAAAACCTCCGGGAAATGAGCAGCCGACTCGCCGACAGTGTACAAACTGCCTATCAGGAGGGACAAGGCGCGTGTATTATCCAGGTAAATGACCATGAACCCCGATTATTTTCCGAAAAATTTGAAGCCGATGGCATCGTTTTCGAAAGGCCTTCCGTCAATTTTTTTAGCTTCAACAACCCCTACGGTGCCTGCGCTACCTGTGAGGGTTTTGGTCGGATTTTGGGCATAGATGAAGACCTTGTCATCCCCGATCCAAGCATGTCGGTTTATGAAGGCGCCATAGTTCCCTGGCGCGGGGAGAGTATGGGCCGTTTTCAGGAGGCATGGATTGATGCAGCATCCGCCGAGTCCTTTCCGATTCACCGGGCATACGTGGATCTTTCCGACACTGAAAAAGAAAAACTCTGGAAAGGAGTAAACGGAACACCGGGAATCAACGGTTTTTTTGAATACCTCACCTCCCAGCCCCACAAAATCCAGTATCGTGTCATGCTTGCCCGATTCAGGGGTTATACCAGTTGTCCCGATTGTAAAGGCAGCCGGATTCGCAAAGACGCCGAATACGTAAAAGTGGACGGCCACTCAATCAGCGATTTTTTGTTTATGCAACTTTCCGATCTTAAACCGGTTTTAGAGGGTCTGAACCTCAACGATACCGAACAAATCATCGCCAAAAGGCTACTTTCGGAAATCATCAGCCGTCTCGAATACCTCAACAAAGTAGGAGTCGGCTACCTTACCCTCAACCGCAAAATCAATACCCTCTCCGGAGGAGAAATGCAGCGTATCCGCCTGGCAACTTCTCTGGGCAGTGGGCTGGTAGGTTCGATGTATATTCTCGACGAACCCAGCATCGGCCTTCATGCCCGCGATACCGACAAACTTATCACCGTCCTGGAATCTCTTCGCGACCAGGGCAATACCGTGGTAGTGGTCGAACACGACGAAGGCATTATGAAAAAAGCGGATCAATTGATTGACCTTGGCCCCGGAGCAGGAGAACTTGGCGGAGAGATAGTGTTTAACGGTAAATACGAAGATTTACCCACCGCCAATACCCTTACTGCCCAGTACCTCACCGGCAGAGATTCGATTCCGGTTCCCACTTTCCGCCGTAAACAGGCGAGCCGTATCCGACTCGAAGGCGCACGAATGCACAACCTCAAAGGAGTGGACGTAGAAATTCCACTGTACGGAATTACGGTTGTCACCGGTGTAAGCGGCTCAGGCAAAACTACCCTGATCGAAAAAATCCTCTACCCCGCACTCCGCAAAAAACTCAGCCAGCCGGGAGAAAGAGGCGGTTTTCTAAAATCACTCTCCGGCGATGTAGAGCAAATAAAACTGGTGGAAATGGTGGACCAGCAGCCCATTGGAAGAAGCAGCCGCTCCAATCCCGTCACTTATATCAAAGCTTACGACCATATACGCGACCTCTTTGCCAAACAGCAACTCGCCAAAATTAAAGCACTTAAGTCGGGCGATTTTTCCTTTAACATCGAAGGCGGGCGTTGTGATAATTGCCAGGGTGACGGATTTGTAATCGTAGAAATGCAGTTTTTACCCGACGTAAAACTTATCTGCGATGTCTGCCACGGCAAACGATTTAAAAAACATATCCTCGAAGTAGAATACAAGGAAAAAAATATAGACGACATCCTGAATATGACCATCCATGAGGGAATGGAGTTTTTCAATAATATCCCCAAACTGGCCGAAAAACTCGAAATCCTTGAGAGAGTGGGTCTGGGATACCTCCGAATGGGGCAAAGCACCAGTACCCTCTCCGGGGGCGAAGCCCAACGAATGAAACTCGCCTTTTTCCTTAGTCAGTCCACCCTGGCACAGGGAGCTTTTTACATTTTTGATGAGCCTACCACCGGTCTGCATTTCGAAGATATAAAAAAACTGCTCCGGGCGATGAATGAGTTGGTCGAAAAAGGAAATACCGTGCTGATCATTGAACACAACATGGACGTGATCAAATGTGCGGATTGGATTATTGACCTGGGACCCGAAGGCGGGGACGAAGGCGGGCAATTGCTGTATCAGGGAAAACCCGAAGGGCTGCTAACCGTGGAAAAATCATATACTGCTCGCTATCTAAACGAAAAGATGCCAATGAAGTAATGCAATCGCGATTTATGCGAAACTCGAATAAATCCTAAGGTTTGAATATTTCCATTGGCTTGGTTTTTGCTTTATTAGAATTGCTAAACAATTTTCCCAAACCTGGCCTTATACCATAACAATGGTCTCTGTTGAAAAGAAACTTTATCCCGAATCTCATTCGATACAACCTCGCTCTTCAGTTGGCTTTATTGTAAACCCCGACGGTGATAGTTCCGAACGGCTACGGGTAGAACTTAGTCCTTTTGATCAGGATGAATCAGTGATTCGTTTAATGGACGAAACGGGCAATATCTTGCTTCAGGAACAGCAGGAACCTGCGCAGCATGGAAGACTGGAATTTACCGTGAGTAACCTTGATTCCGGTACCTATTTTTTCGAAGTTTCCGACGGATTTTTTTATCAGGTAAAAGAAGTGCGCATTTAATATTGATATCCCTTTTCAGGGATTTTTTTATATTGCCGCATGAAAAAACGCACCTCATGGGCACTTTTTCTGTGCCTGATTTATGTTTTCCCTCTTATGTCGCAGGAAAAACCGGCCTACCGGATTTTCGACCAGAAAGGTAAGGAAATCAACTACGGCAAAATGCTCCGAAAACTTTCGGAGGCTGACGTTATCTGCTTTGGTGAGTCTCACAACAATCCCATCGCCCACTGGCTGGAGTTTGAGCTTACCCGCGATCTCCACAAAAATGCCGAAGGCAAAAGTCTGGTCGTCGGCATGGAAATGTTTGAACGAAACCAGCAGGCACGGCTTGAACAGTACCTCCGGGGTGAATTGTCCGACAAACAACTACAAGATACGCTCGACCTCTGGAACAATTATGAAACCGATTACCGCCCGGTAGTTGATTATTGTAAAGAGAATAAAATTTCGGTGATTGGGACGAACATCCCCCGGCGTTATGCGCGGATTGTATATTCACAGGGACTTTCCTATCTCGACACGCTGCCAGAGCATGAAAGGGTTTTTATCGCGCCTATCCCCATCACGGTTGACTACAATCTTCCCTCTTACCAGGCCATGAAAAGCCTCATGGGCGGCCACCAGATGGACGAAGAGAAGCTCAAAAGTTTTATCTCAGCCCAGGCAGTAAAGGATGCGACAATGGCACATTCTATTCTGGAAAATATGCCTGATAATACCCTCTTTTTTCATCTGAATGGCTCTTACCATTCTGATTCCAAAGAAGGTATTATCTGGTATCTCAACCATTACCGTCCGGGACTGAATATCATGAATATCACCCTTGCCGAGCAGGCTTCTACCGATGAGGTTGCCGAAGAAAACAAAGGCAAGGCAGATTTTTATATCGTCGTACCCGAGGACATGACCAAAACCTATTGAATTGCCAGGGCCACGGAGGCTTTCATTTTTGCCAGACCTGTTTTGGCCACTTCCAACGCATCTTGTTCCCACAAAGTGCGGTTAAACAATTCCAGCGAAAGAATTTTGGGTGTGCCTCCGTTGTGAAGGTCGCGCAACACTTCGGATACCGGTGCAACTCCGTCGCCGGGATATACACGGTCTTTATCCTGAATTTCGGTACGTGCGGGTTCGGCAGGATAGTCATTGACATGGAATATTTCGACCAGCGGGCCGCTCATCAGTTTGAGGCCGTCAAAGTCGGAACCTCCTTTGTGGAGATGATAAATATCGGGGAGAATTCGCGTTTGCGGGTGTCCACATTCCGCTGCTACAAAAAGCACTTCACTGAGGCGGGAGAGGTTTTTTGAAAACCCCCAGACTTCCAGTTGTGGATTTACCGCCATTTGCTGGCCCAGTTCGACCAAAGCGCGAAAACGCTCTGCGGCTTTGTACAAGTCGAGGCCACCTACGTTGGTAGCACCTGCGGGTGGAGCGGCGAGGCGGGGGCAGCCGATTTGTGCGAGCATGTCCATCTCCTTTTTCGCCTGTTCCAGACCTTTCATACGCATATCATTTTCGTCCACGATCCAGGGCGCAAAGCCGATGGCATCGGCGACCTTTATACCCAAGTCGTCTATGCGTTTTTTCAGGTCTTTGAGATTGCCGCCATCCGCCAGATACTGGTCTATGGAGCGAATCCATATTTCAATAGCGTCATAACCCGCTTTAGCAGCGATTTCGATTTCCTTTACTAACCCCACTTTCTGCCCCATGATGGTGCTGGTATTGAGGCAGAAAGAGAAATTATGTTTAGCAGAAGAAAGCGCGGAAGCCGCTTCATCTGCGGACTGACCGAAAATTTGACCGGGAAATAACGAAAGGCCGGTAATGCCACCGAGGCCTGCAAGCATTTTTCGACGGGAAAGGGAAACGTTTTTCATAGAGTTTGTAATTAGGATTCCAATATTCAAATTAAGCAAAACAAATCCCAACCCGGTACACCGATTTCACAGAAAAGCCCGGCAACTAGAATAAAAGAAAAGTTTCTGTATTTTAGGAGGAGAAACGGAAGAAACTATGGGGCAAAAAGCATTACATAACTCTACGCTGGAAACCTATCTGGAAATTGAAGCAGGCTCGAAGGAAAAATACGAATATTATGACGGCCATATTCTGGCCATGGCAGGAGGTTCTCCCGAGCATGGACAGCTTCAGATGAATACCGGTCCCGAACCATTTTAAAAGCACATATATGCAAAACCAACCCACATACAACTCTCCCGAAACCTACTCCTGGGAAAGTTATCTTCAATTGGAGCAGGAAAGCAAACTCCGCTACGAGTACTACGACGGAGAAATCGTCTGTCTGGCCGGAGCGAGCAATAGGCATAATGATATCTGTACAAATCTCACCCTACAACTTGCACCGCCTGCCCATAGAAAGGGCTGCAAGGCCCGTTTCCTTGAGGTCAAAGTTTTCCGTCCTGACGGAAAAAAATACTTTTACCCCGACGGAGTAGTTACCTGCCAGCCGCTTGACCTTCAGACACAAAATGGTGTACGAAATCCGGCGATCGTCATTGAGGTTCTTTCTGACAGTACACGAGCCAGAGATTTAGGGATCAAACTTCGCCAATACCTCCGTCTGGCTACTGTGAGGCATTACCTCATAGTTGAGCAAACCGAATGCGCCATTTACCACTACCGACGTCAGCCAGAAGGCGGTTGGGAAGTAGTTTTTTACGAAAATATGGATCAGACGATTTCCCTCCCCGAGTTGGACGCCGAAATCGCCGTATCCGCCATCTACGAAGGCATCAGCTTCGCCCCCCCAATCAGCATGACGGAAGAGGAAATGGGGGAGTATGAGGTGGAAAATTTGGAATAAGGTTGGCTTCGGCTGCGCCGAGTGGTAAAGGAGTAGCCTTGCGTGGAGGCGAAGCCGGACTCCGGAGGAGTCGAATGTTTGTAGCCCTGCGGCGCATCGCAAGTGAGAGAAATTTAAGGGGTTTGGCGTATGTCCGGTGGTTTCGAGTCAAATATTCCATAAAGGGGAGCCTCAACCTCCGGGGGCCTGGGGTGCGCCACGTACTGGTAGCGAGGGAATTCATTCCCTCGTCTGTAACGAAAATTCACCCCAAAACCTCCCTTACAACCTTGCCGTGTACGTCGGTGAGGCGAAAATTTCGGCCCTGAAACGGATAAGTCAGCCGCTCGTGGTCGAGGCCCAGACAGTGAAGGATTGTCGCCTGCAAATCGTGGATATGGACGCGGTCTTTGATGCCCGAAAAGCCGATTTCATCGGTTTCTCCAAAGGAAAATCCTTTGCGTATGCCGCCGCCTGCCATCCACATCGTGAATGCGTCGGTGTGGTGGTCCCGCCCCCGGTAGTCCGCCGAAGCGCGGGTCTCCATCATGGGCGTGCGGCCAAATTCTCCGCCCCAGATGACGAGGGTTTCGTCCAGCAATCCGCGCTGCTTCAAATCGGTGAGCAGGGCGGCCACAGGTTTGTCGGTGACTTCGCAGGCATTTTTGAGGCCGTCGTTGACCCCGTTGCCTTTGCCCGTGCCGTGGTGATCCCAGCGGCGATCAAATAACTGCACAAACCGCACGCCTTTCTCCACGAGTTTGCGGGCGAGAAGGCAGTTGTTGGCAAAAGATTTTTTGCCGGGTTCGGTTCCGTACATTTCGTGTATATAGGCGGGTTCGTCGTCAATATTCATCGTCTCGGGCACGGAGGTCTGCATGCGGAAGGCAAGTTCGTACTGCGAAATGCGGCTGAGGATTTCGGGGTCGCCGACCTCCTCGTATTCGCGCTGGTTGATCTGGTTGATGGCAGTGATGGTTTTCTGACGCAGGTCGGAGGATACGCCTCTCGGATTGGCAATATTGGCGACGGGGTCGCCTACCGAATGGCACTGCACGCCCTGATAAACCGTGGGCAAAAATCCGCTTCCCCAAATACTTTTCCCGGCGCTCACGTCTATAGGGCCGGAGAGCAATACGACAAATGCAGGGAGGTTTTCGTTTTCGGCTCCCAAACCATAGGCTACCCACGAACCCATGCTCGGACGCCCTACTCGTGGGCTGCCGGTGTGCATGTAAAACTGTGCCGGAGCATGGTTAAACTCATCGGTGTGCATCGCTTTCAGAATGGAAACCTCGTCCACCCACTGCGAAAAATGCGGCAAAAACTCAGATACCCAGGTGCGGGACTGGCCGTATTGCTCAAAACGCGCCTGCGGCCCGAGGAGATTGGGAACACCCTTGAGGAAGGCAAACCTTTTTCCTTCCAGCAGAGAAGGCGGGCAGGGTTGTCCGTCGAGTTTGTGCAGGGTGGGTTTGTAGTCAAATAACTCCAACTGCGAGGGTGCACCCTCCATGTGAAGGAATATCACCCTTTTGGCGCGGGGCGCAAAGTGTGAAGGCGTAGCTGCCAGAGGTTCCGAACCGGGCATATTGAGAATATTGCCGGGAAACAATGTTTCATTTCCACAACCCGCCAGTGAAGCCAGCGCGATTCCTCCCAGGCCGGTGATACATTTCCGCAAAAACTGCCTCCGGGTATTGTAGCGGGAAAGATCGAGTTGATATTGATCCAGATGATTCATTTTCGGGGAGGAATTATTTATTGATAAAAACATCAAGGTTCAGCAGGGCGTTGGCGACCATTGTATAACCGCAGGGAGCGTTTTCTGCGGCTTCGGTTTCTTCGTAAAGGCGCAACAGTGCGTCTATTCGCAGGGTATCCGGTTGGCGGAAAAGGACTTTCTGATACGCCTTTTGGATGGTCGTTTCGGGTATTTCTTCTTGTTTTTCCATCCATTCGCCCAAAACCATTGCCGCTTCAAAAAATACCGAGTCATTCAACAAAACCAAGGACTGCAAGGGAGTATTGGTGGAAATCCTGCGGGATACACAAAAGTCCCTCACCGGTGCGTCAAACGTTGTCAGGAGAGTTGTGGGAATGGTGCGTTTCCAGAAATTATAGACTGCCCGGCGGTAGGGCTGATAGTCCATAAGTTCTGCCTGTTTATAGGGGTCAACGGTTCTTTTGTCGGGGATATTCAGCAATACGGGCGGCCCGCCGATGGTTTTGTCCAGCAATCCGCTCACCGCCAGTGCCTGATCGCGGATTTGTTCGGCACTCATTCTCACCCGTGGCCCACGTGCGAGGAGTCGGTTGGCCGGGTCTATGGCCAGAAGCCTGGGAGAAACCGTAGAAGCCTGTCGGTAAGCCGTGGACATGACAATTTCTTTCACCAATGCCTGTGTTGACCATTGGTGTTTACGCACAAACGCAACCGCCAGCCAGTCGAGCAATTCGGGGTGACTGGGCAACGGCGCCTGCGTACCGAAGTCTTCGGTGGTTTCGACGATACCGGTTCCAAATATTTGCGCCCAGATGCGATTGACATATACCCGGCTAGTGAGGGGATGGTTGGGATGGGTCATCCATCGGGCCAGCGCGAGGCGATCTTCAGGGCTTTCAGAGCTTAAAGGAGGCAACGATCCCGGCACACCGGGCAAAACTTCTTCCCCCGGTGTAAGCCAGTTGCCGCGCAGAAAGTGAAACGTTTTTCGTCTTTGGTCGCCTTGTAGTTCCTGAAAAATGGGGGTCTGCACGGTGGGAAGAGTCGCCAGGGTTTCCAACTGGTTTTTCATTTCCGGCCCGTATTTTTCCCATTCCGGATTTTTGAGGTGATACTCCAGCCAGTCTATTCTGAAAAGATCCGATTCGGGGATTCCATTCATCCGGAAGGAAAGGTAAAGGTTATGTTTGCCTTTGACAGGGCGAACAGGCGTCTGAATGACCTGCCATTTTTTCCAGTCACGAGTAACCGGCACCTTTATAGAAGCCTGTTTTTCCCCATAAAGAGAATCCACATAAACATCTATCCATCCCCCCGCTTTCTGACTGGAAATCCGAAAACTCATTCGCTCCACTGCCGTCATATCCACATTTTCATACATGATCCACGACGAATCCTGAATCTGAAATACCGACAACTGGTCGGGAGAAGTAAGTTCGATAAAACGGCTGTGATCCTGGTATTCTTCGGCTTCCACACGGCGAAAACCCATTTGGTAAAGCGTTTGTGTGGTGCGATTGTGAAGGCTTGAGGAAGAGAGCCTCTTCGGCGGGTCGTCCGATTTTTTTTCAATCCAGTCTAAAATATCCGAGACTTTTCCCTTTACGGAGTCTTCGTAGGTAAAAATTTTGGGCTGTTCGTTGTAAATATCTTTGTCGGCGGTATTATTAAAAAAAGCCATAAACCGGTAAAAATCCTCATGTCGGAAAGGATCATACGGATGGCTGTGGCATTGCACACAGGCCAGTGTCGTGCCCAGCCAGACTTCCCCGGTAGTGCCCACCCTTTCGATTTGGGCAGCTACACGAAATTCTTCGTCATCGGTTCCGCCTTCGTCATTAGCCATTGTATTTCGGTGAAAGGCAGTAGCAATCAACTGACTTTCCGTAGGTTGGGGGATCAAATCACCGGCCAGTTGGTAGAGGGTAAACGAATCAAAAGGCATGTCGCGGTTATAAGCCTGAATGACCCAGTCGCGGTATTTCCAGATGGAGCGGTTGAGGTCTTTTTCGTAACCTTTGGAGTCGGCATACCGGGCGAGGTCGAGCCAGAGAGATGCCCATTTTTCGCCAAAGTGAGGAGAATGGAGATATTCGTCCACCCTTTTTTCCCAGGCATCGGGAGAACTGTCATTGAGAAACCGCGCAAGTTCTTCCTCCGTCGGGGGCAGGCCCGTAAGGTCGAGGGCGAGGCGGCGGAGCATTTCCGGCTTTGAGGCCTCCGGAGAAAAGGACAGATTTTTTTCCTTCATCTTTTCGAGCAGAAATTTATCTATATCGGTCAGCGTTTTTCCGGGGAGCGTTAGGTTGGGAGGAGAAATCGTTGTATCCGGGGGAATATATGCCCAATGATCTTCCCAATGCGCACCCTGACGGATCCATTTTTCAATCAGCCGGATCTGATCCGGGGAGAGCGGATCGGCTTCCAGCGGCATACGCAATTCCGGGTCGTGGTGGCGGAGGCGGAGGATGAGTTCACTGTTTTGAGCATCACCGGGGATGATCGCAAGTTTTCCCGATTCGGCGGTGTCCATGGCCTCTTCGCGGAAGAGGAGGCTAAATTCCCCCGATTTTTTGACCCCACCGTGGCAGGCGAGGCAGTGTTGATTGAGAATGGGGCGAATATCGCGGTTGAAGCTCACCTTTTTTGAGTCGGGCAAACCACAGGCCACAAGAGCCGCGAGAAAAAGAAAATATAGCGTAGTTCTTATCAGCAATGGGAGCGAGTTAGTATTTCCCGAAAATATAGATTTTTGGCGGGAAGAAAAAGAGCGGGGGAGATTCGCCCTTTTTGCGCCGGAGGCGCGGGGATTAGGAGGGAAAGGGGTATCTGCTGTCGTCTAAGTTAACACTTTTTCTGTCGGGAAGAGGACACTTTTCGAGCAGGCGACGGGTACACTTTTCGGGGAAGGTGCCAATCTTTGCCCGGTTCCTTGGAATCCTTTCAAACAAAGCGTAAATTGATGCTGAAAACGGTGAATTAAATACCATTTACCCATGAGGGCCATTCAACTTTATACCCAAATTTCTGCTTTGCCGGGCGAGCTACAGAAAAAAGTGGCTGACTATATTGACTATCTCAAATATCAGGCTCAAAAGTCGAACAAGAAAGCCGTCCGTGTGGTCGGATTAGCCAAAGGCATGATCACCATGAAAGATAATTTTGACGATCCGATCGAAGACTTCAATGAATATATGTAAATGGACATCCTTCTCGGTACCCATGCGGTAATCTGGTTTATTACGGAAAACGCTAACCTACCTGTAGCTTCAAAGGAAATTATATCCAATCCAGCCAATCGTTGTTTTGTCAGCATGGCCACCTATTGGGAAATGGGGATTAAATATTCATTAGATCGTCTGGAATTGAAAAACAGTCTGGAAAGAATTTTTGAAATAATAGAAGAATCGGGGTTTGAGATTCTCCCCATCACCCCAGAACACGTATTGTTAGCCACTCAATTAATCCATTATCATAGGGATCCTTTTGATCGAATGATCATTGGTCAGGCAAAAACCGAAGGGTTAAAAATCATGACCAAAGATGCGCTTTTCAGCAATTATGGCGTAGATGTGATCTGGGAGAAGTAGGAAGTAGGCTTCCTCGGTCTCGTCCTAAAATAGGTTGACCCCCAAAATACAAAATGCGTCATCAAAAATCGGGGGAACAGGGTATGCGATGCTGGCTAAGGTAACACTTTTTTTATCGGAAACGGTGGCTAAAATGTTGCCGAGGTGGTTAGAGATTTCATAATATTTCAAACTCAGCTGCCGCGTGTGGATCGTGGCTGGGCCGGTCGGGGGAAGGGGCTTGTCCAGCGTCGTGAACGTGTAGTCAAAGGTCTCCGAGTCGGGGTCATCTTCGGTTTTCCACAACTCCATGCGGCGGGTGAGTTTGTGCAGGCCGAGGCGGGTGCTGCCGTAGAGATGTACTTCGTCCTGGGTGAGTTCTTTTTGGAGGAAACCGGTCGGGGGATCTGCCGTCGTATAGCCGATGGAGTGCGCCTCCCGGTAGGTGGAGAGGATGTTGCCGAGGGCGTCCGATACGGACAGGTCCCGGCCGTCGTATTCAAACCAGATGTGGGTGGGTTCGCCCGAGGCGGCTTAACCTTATATGTCATCGCCATTATTTTTACAAAAAAACTGCTTTTCAAAGCAAAAAGCAGTTGTTTTGTAAAAAAATGTATCTTTGCATGTAAAGAGTAGAAAATGAAACGTCCATTCCACATTCAACAACTATTCGAGCGCAGCAAGGGCATTGTTGGCGCGAAAACGCTGCGGGAAAACGGCGTCAGCTATTACGAAATCAACGGCCTGCTGGAGGATGCGGTCATCGTCAGACTAAAAAGGGGGGTGTATAAATGGGCCGCGCAGGAGACCGAGGAAATGGCAGAGGTGGCCCGGCTTGTCCCAATCGGGGTATTTTGCCTCTTGTCGGCGGCTTTTTATTACGGGTTGACGACGACGATACCTGCCCGGCACCATGTGGCCATTCCTGACGACCGCAAGGTCGTACTGCCCGGGTATCCGCCCATACAACTGTACTTTTGGAACAAAACACCATATTCTCTGGGGGTGACCACGGTCGAGTTGTCGGGGGGTAGCGTGAGCCTATATGATTTGGAAAAAACGGTGTGTGACGCCATCCGCCACCGCAATAAAATCGGTTTTGAAGTTTTGAAGGAAATCTTGCGGAACTATCGGGACCGGAAAGACCGGAATCTGAACCGGCTGCATGCCTACGCCCGGCAACTGAACATACTCAACAAGGTGGATGAATTTTTGAAAATCCTGCTATGAAAAACTCAATCCCCTCCATTCAGGCGCGACTGAAAGCCATCGCGGAACAAGAGAATACAGCATATCAACTCGTATTGATCCGATATTTTACCGAGCGTTTGATGTATAGGCTCTCCACCTCGACATATAGACAACACTTTTGTTTGAAAGGCGGGGTACTGCTATACGCGCACGAAAGGGAGTCCAGCCGCCCTACGATGGATTTGGATTTATTGGGCCTGCACATTTCCAACGATCAGGAACAAATGAAAGCCGTTTTTCAGACAATTTGCCAAATTGAATGCCCAGAAGATGGCGTGTCGTTTTTACATGAGACTATTGAGGCCAGTGAAATCAAAAAAGAGGGTAGATACTCTGGCGTCCGAATCAAAATTGACGGACGCTTGGGCAATATTCGCCAGATGTCGCAAATAGACATCGGCTTCGGAGATATTGCCACCCCTGCACCTGTAGAGATGATTTATCCGACCTTGTTACCCATGCCTGCGCCCAAAATCCTGGCTTACTCTTTAGAAACAGTAATTGCCGAAAAATTTGAAGCTATGATCACTCTGGCTGCGCAAAATTCGCGTATGAAGGACTTCTATGATGTCTATCGCTTGCTGGAAAACTTCGAAATCCACGATGCTATTTTGAGAACGGCTATTCAAAACACCTTCAGGCAAAGGGAAACGCTTATTGAGCAAGACCACGTAGTGTTTTCATCGGAGTTTGCCCGCAATGCCAGGCGTCAGCAGGAATGGGGTGCTTTTTTGAAAAAAATGGGGCGGTTTACCGAGGTAAAGTCTCTGACTTTTGAGGAGGTAATGTTTGTCATACAGAATCGTTTGAAGCAAATCTATGCTGAACTGTGAGTTCAACCCCTGCCTGTCGAGGTGCGAAAACTAAAACCGCTTCCACATCGCTTGATAATAAAATATTTATGTTGGGCATATTGCACCATAACCCATGATCTGTTACAAAATTCTCCCAACATAACCCCTGATTTGTTACAAAGCAGGGAGTCTAGAGCCTTCCGCCTCAAATATTTCAAACTCAGCTGCCGCGTGTGGGTGGTGGCCGGGCCGGTTGGGGGGAGCTCCTGTCAGGAGCCTATCTTTTATTGTTCGATTACCGAAAAAACTGTACCTTTACTCCAAGAGCATGAGTATGACCACCAACGATTATATCAATTATTGGAAAACGGCGGCAGCGCGTGACTGGTCAGCCGTTCAGGCCCTTTTTGCTTCGGAAAACTACCTTCAGGCTTTATTTTTTGCCCATTTGGTGATCGAAAAATTACTCAAAGCACATTGGATTAAAGATAATGGCGGGGGGTTGCCGCCCCGTGTCCACAACCTCGAATTCTTATTGTCACAGACTACGCTCTCCATGTCTGCTGAAGATATAGACGAGCTTCGAATTATGAATGCCTGGAATATGGAAGGCCGATATCAGGATTATCGGGACATGATTTACCGCACGACTACTCAGCTTTATACACAGGACAAATTGCGGATCGTTGATAAAATCAGAATATGGTTACTCAATCAATTGCCCTAAATCAAATCCGCGAGCTTATCGCCTTATTATCCGGGCAGGGGTACCGCCCGACACAGGCCTACCTTTTTGGTTCCGTAGCCAAAGGGACTCAACATGCCTGGTCGGATATTGATCTGGCCCTTTGGGATGAGAAATTTACCGGGAGCCTGGCCCAGGATTATGAGCCGATCAAACGGATATTGACCCGATTTCCGTTGATTGAATTGCACACTTTTCCTTCTGCCGAGGATGAAACTATTAATCCCTTCATTGCGGAAATTCGCCGAACCGGCATTTCCCTCGACCGAATGGTTTTGCCCCCCTTTGTCCGGGAAACGACCTGAGCGGTTTTTTCGGGCTTTTTCCGGAGGATGGCGACCTCGAGAGCGGGGGAGTTGCGATGGGCTAAGGTAAGGTTTTTTTTATACTTAGCTGAGGGGTCGGTTTGTTGAGGTATTATAATCCAGCACTTAAATAGTTGTTGATCGTAAATGAAAACTCTTAAAATTCAGTCCTGTAAGCAATTCTACGATTTCTTCTGAACGGATAGTTCGGTTGACAAATAATAGTATTGGGAAATCTTTAAATTCATCTTCCAAAGGTTCACCGTCTA
Organism: Bacteroidia bacterium; assembly: GCA_033764335.1. Lineage (GTDB taxonomy): Bacteria > Bacteroidota > Bacteroidia > J057 > J057 > JAGQVA01. Next base: position 67,589 of record JANRJC010000025.1, read on the forward strand.
GTAAGTCTATATTTTTTTGAAGTTCAAAATTTTCAGAAAGTATATCCCCCAAACGATAATAAATACCACCCTTATACATACTTTCATGAGAAGTAAAAAGGATTTCAAGTTGAGTCTCAATCTCTGACTTCACTTTTTCTAAATCCGATTCTTTAAACCCAAATAAATCATATCTTATCATATTTTTAAGGTATTATTATGCTCGGAGCCTGCTGAACCGCTGTTTCTATTGATTCAAAAATCATGAAATTGACGGGACGGTCTGCTTGTCCACTTAATTCTGACACCAGTTTAGTGAGTCCAAGTTTTTCTATATCTTCCCCCTTAAGAGGGCCGGTTCTTGTTCCACTAGATCGCAAAGAAATTCCCAACTCCTTAGCTTTGTCTAATAACGTTTTACTTGCTAAGGCTATATCAAAGTCGCTAATTCTTCCTACATCAAAAGCTTCCCCCGTTGTATATTTTTTCCCGGTGACTGCACTTCCTTGCATTAAAGAAGTTACATTCTCAAATCCTGCTTCCTTAAGGCCTGCTTTTAGTAGGCCACCGAATTTAACAAACTGAGAGAGACCTGAAAATCCGAATGGAATTTTTGCCATCAACACGTTGCCTGTACTCCCTAAACCGGGAAATACTACTCCCATTACCTCAGCCCCATATCCAAGATTTTCAACCCCTTTTTGAACAAATCCTGCCTTCGGTACGATTTCCGTCTTGGAAGGGCTCAAAAATCCGCCCTGAACGCCTATTACCTTTTTCCGATAATCTTGAGGGTTATCACAATTACATTCTGCCGCCGTTACATCCGCCTGTCCAAACCAATTATCATTATACACCCCATTTCTCCAAGCAATATTAGCAGACCATACTAATTCTGCAATTATTTCGCCAAAATTAATGGTAGCGAATGACCCATCGGGATTCACATATAACCCCGTTGCTACCCGTTCCTCCAACCCATCCAAATCCACCGAATTCACCGGCTTATTCCCCGCAAACTGATACGGCGTGTACCACGGATACTGCGGACTCAATGGATCTACCGAAAGAAACCGCCCTAACCGCCGGTCATAGATGCGGAAACCATAATCCTGATAGCCGGTCTCGCCATCGTCTTCCTTCCCATTGAACCCAAACCGATACTCCCCCCAATTCAAAGAACGCCCCGGCATCGCCGAGCCAAACGGATAATAGTCGCTCACACTCAACACCTCGGCTCCGTATGAGGCGATGTAAAAGACCCCGTCGTAGTCGTCTAAGATAACACTTTTTTTATCGGAAACCGTGGCTAAAATGTTGCCGAGGTGGTTAGAGATTTCATAATATTTCAAACTCAGCTGCCGCGTGTGGGTGGTGGCCGGGCCGGTTGGGGGAAGAGGTTTGTCCAGCGTGGTGAACGTATAGTCGAAGGTCTCCGAGTCGGGGTCGTCTTCGGTTTTCCATAACTCCATACGCCGGGCGGGTTTGTGCATACCCAGGCGGGCGCTGCCGTAGAGGTGGACTTCGTCCTGGGTGAGTTCTTTTTGGAGGAAACCGGTTGGGGGATCTGCCGTGGTATAGCCGATGGAGTGCGCCTCCTGGTAGGTGGAGAGGATATTGCCGGTGGCGTCCGATACGGACAGGTCCCGGCCGTCGTATTCAAACCAAATGTGGGTGGGTTCGCCCGAGGCGGGGGAACGTAGAGCCAGATGATCATCTGGCTCTACGATGATCATCTGGCTCTACCGGGCGTCCCATGAACGTATGAGTTATGCTAAGAGATTTCACTTTGGGGGTTGAAAAACCGAGATGCCTTAACCTTATATGTCATCGCCATTATTTTTACAAAACGACTGCTTTTTGATTGCCAATCTCCACCAAGTGATTGCCCGGGGTGAGATTTGCTGCATTTTTCTGAGAAATGGATAAATTGAGCAAAAGTTTTATTTATGAAACGGATATCCCTGCTTTTGTTGATGGTTTTTGTGGGTGTGGCGTCTCTCCCGGCTCAGCTCCCCTGGGTGAAAACTAGTAAAAATGGCCGTTTTCTGGTTACGGAAGACGGTAAACCTTTTTTTTACCTCGGCGATACCGCCTGGGAATTGTTTCACCGCCTCAGCCGGGAAGAAATGGATCTCTATTTCCGCGACCGCGCCGCCAAAGGTTTTACCGTGGTGCAGTCGGTTGTTTTGGGGGAACTCAACGGGGTAACTGAACCCAATGCTGAAGGCCATCTCCCTTTTGAAGGCACGGACGTAACCCGTCCCAATGAGGCGTTTTTTGAACTCGTGGACTACGCCGTGGGAAAAGCTGCCGAATATGGGATTTATATGGCCATACTTCCAACCTGGGGTGCGCATGTGGAGGATAAACCGCATCCGCTGTTTGATAATGTTTCGCTTTTTACCCCGGAAACGGCCTTTTCTTACGGAAAATACCTAGGCGACCGACTCAAACATCACGACAATATCATCTGGATATTTGGGGGAGACCGCGGGCCAGAAGGGTATGAAAATATATGGGATCGCATGGCACTGGGAACGCACAAGGGCGACGGCGGCAGGCTGATGACTTATCATATTTACGGGGGGCGTTCTTCGGGAGAGGTGCTGCATGAGGCCGCATGGCTGGACTTTAATATGCTCCAGTCGGGGCACATGCACCCCGGCGCGCCCAACTACGAGATGATCGCCCGCGACTATGCGCGCACTCCCGCCAAACCTGTGCTCGACGGCGAACCTAATTATGAGGGGATTCGGGTAGGCTTTAATGAGGTTGGGCCAAAATTTGAGGATTTTGACGTGCGCCGGGCGGCGTATTGGTCTGTTTTTGCGGGAGGCTGTGGCATCACCTACGGGCACAACAGCATCTGGCAGATGTATGACAAGGGCAGGGAACCGATTATTTATGCAGATATTTACTGGCGGGAAGCAATGGCTGCCCCCGGCTCTGCGCAACTCCAATACCTGAAAAACCTGATGCTGTCGCGGCCTTATCTTTCGCGGATTCCAGATCAGTCGGTCTTGCAGGCAAATGGCCCCAGTTGGCCTGCCGAAGGCGTGGGCGCCAATCATATCCAGGCTACCCGCGACGGCACCCCCGGTGGCAAAGACGCTACCTATCTGATGGTTTATTATCCTTACCCCTACTCGATTTCTATTAATACTCAATGTATCGCCGGTGAAAACCTGAAAGTATGGTGGTATAATCCGCGCAATGGAATGTCTTTCTTCAACGGAGTTTTCCCCAATACCGGAACATTTTCTCTCCCCTGGGGCAAACGCCTCCGCAAGGATATGGGCGGCCCTGACTGGGTGCTGGTGATTGATGATGCGGCAAAAGAATATGGGAAACCCGGAGAAAAATAACCGACCTCCGACCTGTGAATTCCGGCCAATCCTTATATTTGGCTGAAAGTAATGATATGAAAAAACTACTACGCTATCTTTGGTTTCTTGGGTTTGTTTTTCCCAGTCTTGTTAGTTTCGGTCAGGGAAAAGACGAATACAAAGCGGGCTACATTCTCACTTTGTCCAACGATTCTCTTCCGGGTTTTATTCTGCTTCAGGATCATGTTTTTAACACTACCCAATGTCGTTTTAAGGTTTCATCGGATGGGGAAGAACAAAGTTTTTCTCCCGAGGAAATACGGGGGTATGGTTCGGTGGAAGGGGAAGTTTTTCGTTCGGGCGTGAATTCGGAACAAAAAGCCGTTTTTTTTCAATACAAAACCCGAGGAAAATACAACCTTCTGTACTACCGGGAAACGTATTTTATCGAGGCGGCGGGGGTGCTGGAAGAATTGATAATGAGTCAGGAGAAGGTACAGATTGAAGACCGTACTTTTGCCAAAGCCCGAGAAGAATACAAATACCTGCTGCGGGAAAAAATGATAAACTGCCTTGAAATTGACCGATACCTGAAAGCGACGGAATTTAATCTGCGAAGTCTGTCCCGGCTTTTTGAAAATTATGCGCAGTGTTCCTCCACACCTTTTGTTTCGTATGAGTATGATCTGGACAAAATGAAAATCCGCCTCGGGTTGTCCGCCGGTGTGATGGGATCCGTTTTTGATATGATTCCGGGAAATAGCGCGAGGTATGTGTTTACGGATTTTGGTGCTCCGCTGCTGAGTGTTTCTTTTGTGCCTTCTTTTCTCGCGGAGTTTTCCTTCCCCTCGCTTACCGAAAAAGCCTCTGTTCGCACGGGCGTTACGCTCTACTCGGCGACGAACGAATATTACCGGAAAAGAGAAGAAGCGGGAATCGTGGACATTCAGGATGTGACGGTGACCTCTGCCCGTGTAGAAATTCCTTTGTACCTGCGGTATGCATTCTCCCGCAAAGGTCGGGGGCCTTATGTGATCGGCGGTTTGGGCATGAACCGGTTTATAAAGTGGGAAACCCTGCGGGTACACACCGTGGAGCCGGGTATTGTCACGACTTTCAGCGATCTGGAAAAACGAAATTTTTTTGTTAACTATTTGATCGGAGCAGGTATGGATTTCCCGCTGGGGAAACGGGTGGTATTGGGAGAGGTTGTTTATGGATTTGCCCCTTATCTCCTCGACGGAAGTGGTGACCCGATGCCCACCGCCTGGTTTCAAACAGTTTCCTTATCAGGCGGCGTCCTTTTTTAATTTGAATATTAGCGGGGGGAAAAAAAATTGTTAGGTTTTTGAACTGTGGATAATTTCTATTGGTCAGTTTGAATTTTGATTTGGATTTATGCCTGTTGTATCTTTTTTTGCCATTTATTGAAAAATAAGCGCACAGAAAAAGTTCTTTAATCCCAAATTTCAAAAAGCGTAACAAATCCCTTATGACCAAAAGGCTTTACCTAACTACTTTGTGGTTATTGTTTGGTTTCCTGCTGAGCAGTAACGTATTTGCACAGACTCCTCCCACGGGTCTTACCGGCCAGGCTCTCCGCGACTGGATCAAACAAAACTTTTACGATAGTTTTCATACGACATTGGGTTATTCTACGGCCCGGATGTATATGTACAACTACATTGACAACCAAAATAATACGATCACCGATGTTTACGGGGGATTTGTACAGCCCTGGACTTTTGGTGGAACCGGCACCAATCCCGCCCCGATCAATGCGGAGCATACCATTCCGCAAAGTTTTTTTGGCAGCGCGGACCCGATGCAGTCGGATATTCACCACCTGTTTCCTTCTTTGGATATCTGGAATAGTACCCGCTCCAATTATCCCTTCGCAGACATAGCCGATAATGTCACGACCAAATGGATGCGTGATGACGTGAGTCAGACCACGATTCCCACAACGCTTATTGAAGAATACAGCGAATACGCCAACCAGCAGTTTGAACCGCGTGAAGACCACAAGGGAGATTGCGCCCGGGCGATTTTTTATTTTTTCACCATGTACCCCACACAGGCAGGAGCTATCACCTCCGTAGCCGATCCCAATATGTTATTCCAATGGCACCAGCAGGATCCGGTTTCCCCCAAAGAAACTGCCCGAAACGCCGGGGTCGAAATGTATCAAGGCAACCGAAATCCTTATATAGATCATCCCGAATGGGTCGCCGATGCCTGGAGCATGACATCTTCTGCCCCTTCGGCGCCGACCAATCTGGCCGTCTCCGCCGGCGCAACGAGTCTTACTCTCTCCTGGACTGACGCAGCCGGTGAGACTGGCTACGAAGTGTATAACTCCACCGACAATGTGAATTTTTCATTGCTTACGACTCTTTCTTCGAATGCTGTTTCCTACACCCATACCGGACTTTCGGTCGGGACAACTTATTACTACTATCTGGTAGCTTTTAATGGGACCGGTAGCAGCCCCAACAGTGTTACGGTCAGTGGTACGCCCACAGGGGGCAGTGGTGGCGGCGGCAACGCGACCGATTTGATTCTCTCCGAATATATCGAAGGATCATCTTTCAATAAAGCCCTTGAAGTCGCCAACTTTACCGGTGCACCGGTCAACCTCGCCGGGTATGTATTGCGCAAAGAGACCAACGGCGGGGGCGTATGGGGGGATGACTATGCCCTTACCGGTACTCTCGCCAACGGCGAGGTCTGGGTGATCGCTCATAGTTCGGCTGATCCTACGATACTCGCTCAGGCAGACGTGAGCACGGGATCTGCTATCGTCAATTTTAATGGTAATGATGTAGTAGGGCTTTTTAAAAATGGAACATTGCTCGATGTGATTGGCAATTTTGGAAGTAGTGCCGTTTTTGCTCAGGATGTAACGCTGGTTAGAAAAGCGGATATTGTTTCGCCTAATTCTACTTATACCGTAGCAGAATGGGATTCTTACCCAACCAATACTTTTGGAAACCTGGGATCTCATATCTTCAATGGTTCGGCGCCTGAACCTCCTGCCGCCCCGACCAACCTAATCCTTCTGGCAACTACGACCGACCTCAACCTATCATGGGATGATGTAGCCGATGAAGAGGGATATCTCGTTTTCCGTTCAGAAGACAATGTATCTTTCGCCCAGATAACCTCACTCGCTGCCAATGAGAATACATTTACCGACAATACCGTCCAACTGTTGATCCCTTACTACTATTATGTTGTCGCCTACAATGCCGGTGGAAACAGCGGCAACAGCAATGTAGTAAGCGGTGCTACCGAAAGTACCGGCGGCAATGCCTCGGATTTGCTCATATCTGAATACATCGAAGGTTCTTCCTTTAACAAAGCGCTGGAAATCGCCAATTTTACCGGCGCCTCGGTCAGTCTTACGGGTTATGTACTCCGAAAAGAGACCAATGGTGGCGGTGTATGGGCTGACGATTATGCGCTGAGTGGAACGCTTGCTCACGGGGCCGTATGGGTAATCGCCAATAATGCCGCAGATCCCGTCATTCTCGCGCAGGCAGATGTAAGCACGGGAGCCGCTATTGTAACCTTCAATGGAAATGATGTTGTGGGATTGTTTAAAAACGGTACGCTGCTTGATGTGGTCGGGAATTTTGGCACGGTAGCTAATTTTGGAGCCGACGTAACTCTTGTGCGAAAAGCTACCGTTACCAACCCTTCCGCGTCCTACAATACCGCCGAATGGGATAGTTATGCGACCAATACCTTTAGCAATCTGGGTAGTCATACGGTCAACGGTTCTGCCCCTAACCCACCTGCGGCACCTGCCAACCTGACCCTTACCGCAACAGTGGATGATTTGAGCCTTACATGGGATAATGTGGCCGACGAAGGCGGTTATCTTGTGTTCCGTTCTTCGGACAATGTAACCTTTGCGCAGGTTGCCGATCTCGGCGCGGATGTGCTCGCATTCACCGACAATACGATGCAGTTGCTCACTACTTATTATTATTATGTAGTTGCTTATAATGTCGGCGGAAACAGCGGAAACAGCAATGTCGTAAGTGGGCAAACCGAAACCCCGCCGGTTGTGGCTACGGATTTGTTTTTCTCCGAATATGTAGAGGGCACACAAAACAATCATGCACTGGAAATCGCCAATTTTACCGGCGCAGCGGTGAATCTGTCCGCCTATTCGCTGAAATGGCAGTCAAATGGCGGCGGCAACTGGCGCAATACCTATACGCTGAGCGGAACACTCGCCGACGGCGAGGTATTTGTGGTTGGACATGCCAGCGCATCTGCTTCGATTACGGCCGTGGCCGATCTGTTGATTGCAGGAGGAGTTATGAATTTTGCGGGAAATGATCCGGTGGGTTTGTTCAAAAATAATGTGCTGATTGATATTATCGGTGTATTTAATGGAGGCAGTGCCAATTTTGCTGCCAATACCACGAGGGTACGAAAACCCGAAGTGCTCAGTCCGAATACTACCTATACCGTTTCAGAATGGAACGCTTATGCAAGCAATACATTCAGTTTTCTGGGTAGTCATACTTTCGGAACTGCAAAAGTGGTCTTATTCGGAGATATAATGCCGGTGGTGAATGCCTGGCCGAATCCGTTTGAGGATAAGCTTGCCGTCCGTATTTCTGTCTCCGATAGAACCCTTATTTCTGCTGATTTATACAATCTGATGGGGCAAAAAATACAGACCTTGATTCCGGAAAATGAATACGAAGAAGGGGAAAGCGAAATAACCATTCCCACTACTGCACTTGCTCCCGGAATGTATCTGCTTACAGTGGTTGCGGGAGACGAAAAACAAACGATCAAGGTCATCAAAAGATAATGGAAGAAGCGCTCCGGCGCATCGAAGTAATCTATCATAACAAGCTCTCAGCCCTGCACCGAAAACCTTTATATCTTCGGGCCAATCAATTGACGGTTCTTCCCGAAGGTTTTTCAGAATTAAAAGGCCTGATGAAGCTTGATATGGCAGAAAATATATTCAGCGAGCCACCCGTAAATCAGGCCGATTTCCCCAACCTGTCCATGTAGGGGAATGATCTTCTGTAATCCCGGTGCAGCAGATTTCCGTAACTCTTCGTCAGCAGAAAAAAAGGAATATGAAACACTTACAGTTTTTTGCGGTGCTGGCTACAGGTTTGATGCTGGCGTGTAACCAGGCGATGGATCCGGTGAAGGTTCCCGATTTTTCGGAGTGTGATTGTCCTGCATTTGAGTTTCATTTTGTCTGCGGAGAAGATGGGCGAAACTACGTCAATGAATGTTTTGCTGATTGTATGGGAGTGAAGGTTGCTGCCGATAGCAACTGCTCGGAGTTGATACTGGATCCAAATGATACGCTTACCTGGCCGATTCAACTGGTGTGTATTCCGGTGGCAAATGCGTCGAGCCCTCATTGGATCAAAGACTTCACGGATGGCTCGTCTCTTTGGCAAACAGCAGGAGGGAGTTATTTTCGCGGGTATGAACTTCCGTGCGTTTGTCTGCCGCCGTCCACACCGATTGCTACGCCGAAAGGAGAATTTGCTATAGAAAAACTTACTGAAGGCGATCTGGTCTGGACAATGGATGAAGACGGACAAAAAATTGCAGCACCGGTATTGATCAAAAACAGGGTTCAGGTCAGCGAGGATCACCAATTATTGCATATAGCCCTTGCCGACGGACGTAAACTGGCCGTTTCACCAGGACATCCGGACATGTGGGGAGTACCACTTGTTTCGCTTCAGCCCGGAGATATCCTTGACGGATCGGTGATTATTTCCTCCACACTGGAGCCTTATACCGGACTGGAGACGATGGATATCCTGCCTGAAGGCAAAACCGGGATCTATTGGGCAAATGGAATATTGATCGGCAGTACGCTGAAGGACATTAAACTCCGACACCTGCATACAGCGCATCCCGTTGTTCCTTGATTTTTTCGGAAGCGAGGTAGTCTTCAAAAGACCAAAGGCTGTCAATAATACCGTTGGGCGTGATTTCGATGATACGGTTGGCGATGGTCTGAACCAGCGTATGGTCATGGGAGGTAAAAACCATATTCCCTTTAAAGTCTTCGAGTGCCCGGTTGAGGGCCGTGATAGATTCGAGGTCGAGGTGATTGGTAGGCTCGTCCATGATGAGGAAGTTGGGGTAACTCAGCATCATTTTCGACATCATACAGCGCATTTTTTCGCCCCCGGAGAGTACCCCCGATTTTTTAAAAACCTCTTCTCCGGAGAAAAGCATTCTTCCGAGAAAACTGCGGATAAACTGCTCGTCGGTTTCTTCATTTGTAGAATATTGCCAGAGCCAGTTTACGAGGTCGAGGTTGTTTTTATTGGTAAAAAACTCTTCGTTATCGTTGGGCAGATAATCAAAGGTGATGGTCTGTCCAAATTCGGCTTTGCCTTTATCGGGCTGGGTTTTGCCGGCTAATACATCGAAAAACGCCGTTATTGCAGCGGGTTTGCGGGAGAGAATCGCAATTTTATCGCCACTATTGACGGAGAAACTAATATTGCCAAAAAGCAATTCGCCCGTATGGCTGCGTTTGCTAAGGTTTTCGACATTAAGTATCTGACCTCCGGGTTCGCGCCTCATTTCAAAATTGATAAAAGGATAACGGCGGCTGGATGGCCTGATTTCTTCGAGATCGAGTTTTTCGAGAGCTTTTTTACGGCTGGTAGCCTGGCGGGATTTGGAAGCATTGGCACTAAACCGCTGAATAAATTCCACCAGTTCTTTGCGACGTTGTTCTACTTTTTTGTTTTTATCGGACAACTGACGGGCCATCAATTGGCTGGATTCGTACCAGAAGGTATAGTTACCGGTAGAGATTCGGATTTTACCAAAGTCAATATCGGCAACATGGGTACAGACCATATCGAGAAAATACCGGTCGTGAGAAACGACGATGACAGTATTTTTGAAATCGGCGAGAAAATCGGCGAGCCAGGTGATGCTTTCGGCGTCGAGGTCGTTGGTAGGCTCGTCGAGGAGGAGAATGTCGGGATTGCCAAACAGAGCCTGAGCCAGCAGGACTTTTACTTTTTGAGAGCCGCTCAATTCTTTTACCTGGCGGTAGTGCAGGTCTTCGGAGATACCGAGAAGGCTGAGCAATTCGGCGGCATCGCTGTCTGCGGTCCAGCCGCCCATTTCACCAAACTTGGTTTCTAATTCTGCGGCGCGCAAACCATCTTCTTCACTGGCATCCGGGTCGAGGTAGATAGCATTTTTTTCCACCATGATATCATACATTTCTTTATGACCCATGATGACCGTTTCGAGCACCTGCTCTTCTTCAAATTCGAAGTGGTTCTGTTTCAGAACCGCCATACGGTTGCCAGGTTCAATGGAAACCGTGCCTCGTGAGGCATTAATTTCACCAGAGAGGATTTTAAGGAAAGTGGATTTACCGGCTCCATTGGCACCGATCACACCGTAACAGTTTCCGCGGGTGAATTTCAGGTTGGCTTCATCAAATAAAATTCTTTTGCCGTATTGCAAGCCCAGATTGCTGACTGTAATCATTTTTGGAGAAAATAGGTTATTAGGAATCCGGGCACAAAGGTACAAAAATATTCGTAATTATAAAGTAATTGGGATAATGAACCAACGAGGAAGAAGAGAATCACTGAGGTTTCTATCTCCGTGTTTCTCTGCGGTTCAACCCTGACGCAATCGAAAAACCACCTCTTCCCTTGCTCAGAGGCTTCGGGCATTAAAGGTATCGCCCTGGGAAAGGTCTCCGGTTTCAAAACCTTTGCGAAACCAGTTCATCCGCTGCTCTGACGTGCCGTGGGTAAAGGATTCGGGTACGACATAACCCTGGGACTGCATTTGCAGGCGGTCGTCGCCAATGGCGTTGGCGGCGCGGAGTGCCTCCTCCACATCTCCCTGCTCCAGCAAGTTTTTTTGTTGCACATGTCTGGCCCATACACCGGAAAGAAAATCGGCCTGTAACTCCAGACGTACCGACAGGTCGTTGTATTCTTCCTGGCTGATCCGCCGCCGCTGGGCGTGTACCTGGTCGGTAATGCCCAACAGGTTTTGCACATGATGCGCAACCTCATGGGCGACCACATAAGCCATAGCAAAATCGCCGGGCGCGCCAAACCGGTTTTTCAACTCGTTGTAAAAACTCAGGTCAATGTACAGACTTTGATCTGCCGGGCAGTAAAACGGCCCGGTCGCTTCGCTGGCAAAACCACAGCCCGACTGCGTAGAACCACTAAAAAGTACCAGCGTAGGATGAGTATAACGGCGGTTTAGTTGTTCCTGAAATAATTTGTCCCAGACATCTTCGGTTTCTTTAAGCACCACTGAAACAAATTGCCCCATTTCGTCATTTGGAGCTTCGGCAGAGGTAGTCGTTTCCTGCGGACTTCCCGACTGCACCTGCTGAAGTACCTGCATAGGATCTTTTCCAAACAAAAGGGCAATGATGATGATGATGACCGTTCCGATGCCAAAACTCGCTCCTGCACGTCTTCCTCCTCCTCTGCCTCCCCGGCGGTCTTCTACATTGGAACTACCTTGTCTTCCCTGCCAGCGCATAGTAATTATCGTTTAAGTTGGACATTGCTTTTCACAGGCCTAATATAACTTTTTTCCTTAGTTTTGCTTTCGATATGAAAACAAGTTTTTCTTTCTTTTTTTTCGGTCTGATGGCTATGGCAAGCCTTTTTGGACAGAATAACTCTGAGTCGGGTTCTGTATCCCATTTGCAGGAAAACACTCAGGGAGGCAATATTTTTATTCGCCGCGCCACAGGCAAAATCGCCCTTGATGGCCAGTTGGATGAACCCGACTGGTTTCAGGGAAAGGCGGCTCAGCAATTCTGGCAACATTTCCCTTCCGACACGGTGAATGCCCGAGGTCAGACCGAAGTTTACATGACCTACGACGACGAGTTTTTGTATGTCGGGGCCAAATGTATCAGTTTTGATGACCATTACATCACCCAGTCATTAAAGCGCGATTACACTTTTAACGGCAGCGACAATATCAGCATCTTGTTTGATACCTACGGTGACCGCACGAATGCTTTTCTGTTTGGGATGAATGCTTTTGGGGTAATGCGGGAGGCGCTTATTGCCAACGGAGGCAGAGAATTTGATGATTTCTCCGAATCGTGGGACAACAAATGGTTTGGTGAAGCCAAAATCCACGGAGATTATTGGATTGCCGAGATGGCCATTCCCTTCAAAACCCTGCGGTTTAAAGACGGCAACGACCGCTGGCGGTTTAACAGCTATCGGGTGGACACCGACTTTAACGAAATCACCACTTGGGTACAGATTCCCCGCAACCAGGTGATCATGGATCTGGGTTTTATGCGAGAAATGGTTTTTGAAGAACCGCTGCAAAAGCCCGGGAAAAACATTTCGCTTATCCCCTACCTCACCGGCGGACTTACCCGCGATTATGAAAATACCGAACAACACAAACCCGATCTTCTCAGCGGTGTCGGCGGAGACGCCAAAATAGCCCTTACGAGTGCCCTTAACCTTGACCTTACGATCAACCCCGACTTTTCCCAGGTTGAAGTGGATCAGCAGGTGACCAATCTCCAAAGGTTTGAGATATTTTTCCCGGAACGAAGACAGTTTTTTCTGGAGAATGCTGACCTATTCAGCGATTTTGGCCAGACCCGTGTAAATCCTTTTTTTTCCCGCCGCATTGGGGTTGCAGTGGATACCGCCACTGGCCAAAATATCCAGAATCCGATTCTATACGGTGCCCGGCTCAGCGGCAAACTCAACGACAACCTCCGGGTAGGAGTACTCAATATGCAGACCGCGAGCGAACCCGAAAACGGCCTTCCCGGATTTAATTTTACCGTGGCGACTCTCCAACAAAGGATTTTCAGCCGCTCCAATCTTTCCTTTATTTTTGCCAATAAACAGGCGATTAATGCCGGCGAATATTCGGGGGATTTTAACCGATACAACCGTGTAGCCGGCCTCGAATACCGTATTGGCTCGGCGAATAACCGATGGAAAGGAAAACTTTTTTACCACCAGGCATTTACCACCGCCGATGAAAAAGACAAATACACCCACGGCGTCCAGCTTGAATACCTCAAAAGGCGGTATCGGCTCGAATGGTCGCATATATTTTTAGGCAATGGATTTGATGCAGAGATGGGTTATGTCCAGCGCAGAGACATATTTTTGCTAAGCCCGGAGGCCCAGGTATATTTTTATCCCTCCAAAGGCCTATTGAACGTCCACAGCCTGGCGTTGGATTATCGCATGATTTTTAAGCCGGGAAGAGATGGAAATGTGCTTCTACCAGTATGGGGCCTTTCCGACCGGGACGTGGAAGTGACCTGGAACCTCGAATTTCGCGATAATACTCGGGGATTGGTTCAGCTAAACAACAACTACGTATTTCTGCTCGACGACTTTGACCCTACGCGGGTGCAGGATGATTCGGTGTTTTTACCAGCGGGATCGGCTTATACTTATACCAGTATTTCCGGAAATTATACCTCCGATATACGAAAAAAGTTTTCCATTGAAGTCACCCCGGTTTACGGGCAATTTTTCAACGGAACCCGCGCCGGCGTGGGAGGAAGTTTTACCTATCGGTATCAGCCTTATGGCTCGGTTTCGCTTAATTATACCTACAACCATGTCGAACTGGCCGCCCCCTTCCAACCCGTAGATCTTTGGCTTTTTGGGCCGAGGATAGACATTACCTTTACCAAAAGCCTTTTTTTCACCACATTTATCCAATACAACAGCCAGCTCAACAACCTGAATATCAACGCCCGTTTTCAGTGGCGTTTCCAGCCCGTATCCGACTTTTACATCGTATTCACCGACAACTACCTGACCGATCCGTTCAGCCCGTTTAGCGTGCGGAATCGCGCCATTGTAGCGAAGCTGACCTATTGGCTGAATGTATAGGGGGGAGGCAACATTAATGAATCTGAATGCCGCCATTGACATCAATCGTGGCTCCCGTGGTGAAACCGGAAAGGGCGGAAGCCAAAAATAGGCAAGTCCCGGCAAGTTCATAGGCTTTACCAACCCGTTTCAAAGGAATTGCGGAAATAACTTCCTTTAATTGTTCTTCGGTAAGTCCGTCTAACATATTCGTTTCTATCATCGCGGGGCAAATTACATTGGCGCGGATACCATAATGCGCAAATTCTCGGGCAATCGAACGTGTAAGGCTAATAACCCCTCCTTTTGAAGCCGCATAATGAGCACCGCCGACCAATCCGCCGCCTCGTTGTGCTGCCAATGAGGCCAAATTGACAATAACCCCGGATTGTTTTTCCGCAAAAATTTTCAAGGCGCTTTTACAGATATTAAATGTGCCTTTCAGGTTCACTTCAATGATCGTATCGTATTCCCGTTCTGTAATAGACAACAAACCGCCCGATTTTACAATCCCGGCACTATTAACTAAACAATCAATCGTACCAAATTTTGAAACGATCGTTTCTATCGCTTTATCGCAGTCGGCAGCACGGCAAATATCACATTGAACGGGAAGAAACTCGGGTGTATAGCCTATTTGAGCCGTTATAGATGTACTTATCTCATTAGCTATTTGTTCGTTCATTGCTATATCGAGAAGGGCGATTTTAGCCCCATGTGCTGCAAAAAGTTCTGCCGTAGCATATCCAATGCTCCGAAGTGATGCAGCACCTGTAATCACACATACTTTATTTTCTAAAAGTAAAAGATTGTATTTATGGGACATAGCTGAATGTGGCTTTTTGAGTGGTGAATTGTTCTATTTCAGCATTTGTATAACCCAATTCTTGCAGAATTTCGACGGAATCCCAACCACAAGGAACGGCAGATGAACGAGGCGAAGGGTATTTTCCATCAACTTGTATCGTAGAACGGATGACGGCTGTTTTGCCTTCGGTCGGGTGATTTTCAAATTCCAATAGCCCAACGGCTTGTAAATGGGGGTCTTGTTGTAATGTTTCGAGCGTATGGCAAGGCATAGCAGGAAGATCTGCCGCCCTGAATATTTCAAGCCATTCATTTGTGGTATTATTTTCCAAAGCTGCACCCCGAATTTCAAACCATTCTAAAACATATTTCGCTCTACTGGCTACCGATGCAAATCGTTCGTCTTGGAGTAATTCAGCTCTACCGGTTATTTTTAAAAAAGTTTGTACCTGAATATCCGTATTGATAGTAAAGGAAATGTAGCCATCTTTTGTTTTAACGGGTTGATTATGAGGGCTTAGCAGTCGAAGGTCGCCGGGCGGGCCGACCGGAGGGACAAAACTTTGTTGGGCTAAATGCTCCTGAAGTACAAATGAGGCCATCGTTTCAAACATAGGAATCTCAATATTCACACCTTTGCCTGTATTCTGGCGTTGCAGAAGGGCAGCGATAATAGTACCTGCCGTAATTTCACCCACGATATGGTCGCAGATTAACATTGGGACATAAGCGGGTTTCCCATCACGCGCCATTGTCAGCCCTGCAATGCCGGAAGCTCCTTGCAAAACGCTGTCATAAGTCGGCAGACCTGAATAAGGGCCATCCGTGCCATAACCGGTTATCAAACAGTAAATTTTATCGGGATGCTTCTGTTGAATTGAATGGGCATCTAATCCCAAACGCTCCAACGCCTCGGGGCGCATGTTGGCAACGATAACATCGCACCATTCAATCAATTTTTGGCAAATATCCTTCCCGTCTGGTTTTTTAAGATCAAGGCAAATATTGCGTTTACCCCGATTGAGGTGCAAGTATGCCCCCGAATGTTGCCCCGTCGGAGACATACCGCCCAGACCACGCATAAGGTCACCCGAAGGGTTTTCTACTTTTATAATGTCGGCACCGTACTGTCCTAATCGCCAAGTGGCTACGGGACCGACGACTACCGCGGTTAAATCCAATATTTTTATGCCTTTCAGGGGTTCAAATTGCATATCCTATTACTTTTGCTTCTGCTTCAACAGCAACTATATTATTATCATCCCATATTTTGAGTTGCAACGTTCGCTCTCCTCCCTCCGTGCCAATGGTCATTTTCCGATTACAGTAAAGGGGTGTGATATGTTTTACTTTTAGATCCGCCAGTTTTAATCCTAAATCTGTTCTCAAAAACTCCGTTAAAAGAAGTGTTGTTAAACCTCCGTTGACTACCAAATCGGGCAATCCTTCAACATTTCGGGCATAATCCCGATCCAAATGAATTTTATGTGAGTTAAAACCTAATGCAGAATATTGAAACAAAAGCGTTTCATCGGGTACAATCTCTTTTTGATGTTTTGTGTGAACAGGCAGAAAAGGCGTTTTTTCCAATTTTATCTCAACGGTTTTTTCACTCAATAAGAGATAGGTTTGAATTTCAATGATAGCAGCCGTTGATTCTGAAAGAGGGCGTAATTCATGTTGAATGGTTACAATGGACATTCGCCCCGAAGAAGTGGTTTTTTCCGTAATATTTTTGACAAAACTTGTTCGCTCTACCGGAGAACCAATCAAAATATCTCCTTGATAGGATACCGTTCTACCGCCCAGAAGTATTCGTGGCAAACTGAGTTCGGGAATCGGAACACCCAAACCGGGGAACCCGTCAGGGCGTAATAACGATTTTCGGGTTTCGCCTGTCAGCATAAAAAAATGCCACCCACTGGGCAATACATCCCCCTCTGAGAATGACTGTGCATCTAAATCCAACATGACCGCCACACGCCGGACCATTGAAATGCTGCATATTTCCATGCGATTTGATTAAGGTTTTAAGAAAGGGCTAATGCTCTCCCAGACTGCGGCAAAATTTTTATTATACTCAGATGATAACCATGACCTGTATTAGGCACAATTAATCGTTTAAGTAAAATTATTGTTCTGTCGTCTCCAAAACCTCAAAAGGATTATTTGAGGGTATTAAAACTAAAACAATTTCTCTTGTGGCGGTTTTGCACCTGCCAGGCGGATATACACTGTTGTTTGACCCCTGTGGTGTGTTTGGTGTTCAAAACATTTTGACAGGGCTGTTCCTTTAGTCATATCAAACCTGCCAAATAATTTGATAGTTTCATCTAATTGGGAAGGAGTCATTTTTTTGAGGTTATTAATCACAAAATCGTAACCCTCCAAAACTAATTTAGTCACATTGGCTTTGGATTTATCCACTGTTTTTTCAGATTCACCTTGACCTACGGGACTTTTCTCACCCGTAACAATTGAGGCAAAACCGTAATTTGCATCTGTTAAGTGTAACATCTGCTCAGCAAAAGAGCGCATTTCGGGGGTCGGTTTTAAAGCATATCCCGATTCAGGCATGGCATCGAGGTATTCTTGGGTATAGACTTTGGTTCGTTCCCACTCTTTAATAAGGTCATTAATAGGATTATGAAGGGGTGTGACTTTTAAATCTTTAAAATAACCGATTGTACCAATGTCCACCCACAAACCAATGGCACCGGCAGTCGTTTTACCCTTCAACGTGTCCACCACAAAGGTGGAATACTTCGCATCGTTGATAAACATGGTTGCTTTTACACCATTCACTTCAATCCGCATACTAATCCATTCATTGATATCCACAGGTGCAGTAGTTTCGTACTTTCCCGGAGCCAGTTTTCTCAATGTTTCAAACTTAAAGTCAGGGTAGGCATAATATTGAACCGTATGGTTTCTAGCCATTTGGTTATTAGACCTTCCAACTTTAGGCCTCAAATAGATAGATTCAAAGGCTTTATCATTTTCATCAATCCTAAAAGCAACACCTATAAACCCTTGAGACCCTTGAAAAGGTGAAGGGTTTTGTATTTGGCTCAACATTTTTACTTCAATCGTTCCATTATCGAAGCTCAGGTCTTTGAGTTTAACATAAGTCGGTTCATCAACCGTAGCCTCTAAGTTTTTGGCATCGAAAGGCAGGACGTTTAAATCACGTTCCACTTTTAGAACTTCTTCGCCTTCGAGTTGTGTCAGTGATGCAGTGACATTTTTTGCCTCAAATTCTTGGTTGTTCCAAGTAATTTTTTGCCCAAAAGTGGCAATTGCACATAGGCTAAGTAATAGGCTTACCGCGATATATTTCATAATTGTTGGGGTTGAAAAGGGGTATGATAATATTTGAAATTTCGCACAAAATAGAACAATATTTTCATATTTGAAAATAATTTTTTATATTTGAAAATAATTTTTTCGACTACTTAATTTTTGTTTATGGAATTCAACTACCACCACATGAATCTTTGTACCGAAGATGTGTCAAGATTATCGGGCTTTTATCAGTCTATTTTCGGTTTGAGGCGTATCCAAGACGAGGAACACGGTTTGACGGGAGCAGAAACCGCCAATCGTTACGACGGACAGGTAGAATTTTTGACAGACGGCCAGGTAGAGTTTCATATCACGAAGAAAGATAACGAGACGGCTTTCCGCATGAAACAGTGGATTAATCCCATCAAAAATGGGCATTTTTGTTTTCGAACCAACGATATTGAAGGTTTCAAAAAGAAATTGGAAGAACTCGGAATCCCTTATGCGGACTATGGCAAATGGGCTTTGGCGGGTTGGTACCAAATCTTCTTTCACGACCCCGATGGCAATATCATTGAGGTACATCAAATAGGCATGTGATCGAATTGTTATGAAAGAAAAAGAAGAAAGCAGTGTTTATGCTGCTCCGGCACTGGACAAAGGTCTGGATATTTTAGAGGCACTTTGCCAATGCGAAAATGGGCTGACACAACAGGAAATAGCGGCTCGGCTTGGGCGAAATTTAGGCGAGATTTACCGAATGTTGACCGCTTTGGTGCGGAGGAATTACGTGGCTAACTATGGCAATGTCTATACTCTTACGGCCAAGTTGTTTCAGTTGTCGCATTTTCATCCGCCGACTTACCGTTTGTTGACCGAAGCAATGCCGATTATGGAGGAACTGTCAAGAGAAATTTTGTTCCCCTGTGACTTGAGGGTTTATAATAAGGGAGTTCAAGTCGTTATTGCTTCGATTCAGCCGCCTAACGGCCTGGGTTTTATGACCCGTGTGGGATCTGAAATTGCGGTCGCACCCTCGGCATCGGGGTTTGTATTAGTGGCATTTCAAGACCCTGTCATTACAAACTTGCGCATTCAAGAGAGCCTGTTAAATAAATCGGATGCGGAAATCCATAATTTTCGTAGTATCCTTCAAGAGGTTGGGGCGAAAGGTTTTGCATCCATTCAAAGCAATCAGTATGCAGGACTTCACGCGATTTCATTTCCGATTCTGGATATAAACCGCAATGCCATTGCTGCGATGACTGTCCCCATGTTGGCACGTATTGATGGCGAAATGCAGACGACCAAAACCGAAGTCGAAGATGCGTTGAGGAAAAGTGCCGCCCGTTTGAGTATTAGAATCGTAAATTAACAATATGCAAATCAAAAATATCGCTGTCATTGGAGCGGGTAATATGGGGCATCAAATTGCTCTCTGTGCCGCCTTATCGGGTTTTCAGGTAAAATGTACCGATAGTAATTCTGACATTCTGAACAAAGCTCTTCAGTTTGCGGATATGTATTTGAAACAAAGGGTAGAAAAAGGCAAATTGACCCCAGCGGAAGTTGATAACGCTAGGAAAAACCTGTCCTTTGTCCCCACCGTAGAAGACGCTGCGGCAGATGCGGATTTAGTCATTGAAGCGATTATTGAGAAATTGGCTATCAAACGCACCCTATTTGCACAATTGGATAAAATTTGCCCTGCGCATACGATTTTAGCAACCAACAGCTCTTACATTGTCAGTTCAAAGATTGCGGATGCGACGTTGCGAGCCGATAAAGTTTGTAATATGCACTTTTTTAATCCGGCTTTGGTGATGAAATTGGTAGAAGTCGTAAAAGGTGCTCATGTTTCCGATGAAACCGTTGAAGCCGTGATGGATGTTGCTAAAAAAATGGGGAAAACACCCGTTTTGCTTCAAAAAGAAATCTACGGTTTTTTGGTCAACCGTTTTTTGCAAGCCACAAGGCAAGAAGCTTTGAAACTCCTGGATATGGGCGTGGCCTCTCACGAGGACATTGATACGGCGGTGGTGAACGGCCTGGGTTATCCCATGGGGCCTTTTCAGCTCTTAGACCTTACAGGAGTGGACTTGGCCTATCATGTGAGCATGGAGCGCTACAGAGAAAGCGGCGACCCTGCCGACAGGCCTTCGCCCACAGTTGTTGAAAAATATATAAAAGGAGAGTGGGGTAAAAAAGTCGGAAAAGGGTTTTATGACTACGAATGATTATCGAAAACGACCTATCTCAATCGGCAAAGTAATACCACCAGTTAGTATGTTCCGTAGGATGGTTTTCATAATTACCTTTTATGCCTTTTTGACCCGATGTGTTGTAAACCACTACTTCGGTGGCATTCCAGTGCCAAAGTTGTTCAAAGCTAAGTTGGAAAGAACCTTTTCCTTTCTCGTAATGATAGGGTATTGTGTTTTGGGGATTTATTCTTGGAATTTCAGGAATATATTCCCCTTCCAGCTCTTCTAATTTTTCGGGATATTCACCGCGTTCTGTTTTGTATTTTTCGATTGCGGCAATCAGCGGTTCGGTCTTTAATATAGCCTTTTCACGGCTAAAAACTGCGGCTCTTTCCAATGCGAATTTGGAAGTGAGCAAAGCGATTACAGGAATCAAAACGATATATAAAGGAGCAGGATTAAACTTGTAATCCTTTTTCCCTTTTAGTTTTTGGATACGATAAATAAAAAATGCCACCACTGAAATAATGATTGCAAAGGGCAATAAATCGAAGGGTTGGTCTCCGATTATGGTCAAACTTATTTTTAATGGCAAAAACAGAAGAATAGGCGCTATAACTAACCATGAGGGGTAATAACCATTGGTCCAGCGGTTGAGTTTTTGACCTTTTTTGTTTCGGATTTCAATGATGAGCCAAATCAACCCAAAGGGTATAAAAGCCATACCAATATACCCAATATTTTGTGCAAATTGAGAGATTCCATGCGAGAATCGGTTGTTAGTGAAGCCGGGTAAGAACGGGGCAACAGAAGCCGTCATAACGACAAGTATTATGAACACAAGAACTAACCCGTTTCGAGGTTTCATTGTAGTATGGTTTAAATTAAAAATAAGACTTGGTTTTACGACTGAAAAAAGTCCCGTGTAGAATCTTCTTTGGGCTGCTTTCAGCCCGTCTTTCTGCAAATCAGACTCGTATTTTTCCAACAAATCTCCCTCAATTTCTTCTTGAAATTCAGGGTGGACAATGAAACGTAACAATGCCAATGCCCAGTTGGGGGGGGTATTTTCAAACTGTTCCATAATTCCATCCAAGTTTGGGTATAGCATCCCAGAGATTGTTTCGTGTTTCTCGGTTTTGAGCCAATTTTTTCTGCCCGGTGACGGTAATGTTGTAGTATCGTTTGCGTTTACCGCCTCGCTCTTTAGTAGCTTCGCCAAAATCAGATGTTACCCAGCCCTTATCTTCCATGCGTTTGAGTACGGTTTGTATCGCACCTATTGCTGCCGACCTACCCGTTCGGTTTTCCAATTCTTCGATAATGCTAATACCATAAGCCTTGCCATTCATTATGGCGACAATAAGAAGTATCAATTCTTCAAATTCTCCCATTGATCTATATATTTACAATAAATGTAGTAATTATTTTTATATTTACAATATATGTAGTAAAAATATAGATATTAAAAATTGCCAAGCCTTCTAACGGATGTATTTCCATTTGTAATGTCTGCCCGTTTGTTTTCGAAATATCCGGTATGTCCTTTGTCTTTTATTGTCTCAGGAGGGGTTTTTTGATATATTCATTGGGCATGGAAACGATCGGGTCTTCCAGTTGAATTTCAGGCTGTCGCCGACCTACCACACGAACATACCCCAGATAACGGCCTTCATCGCTCTCGAGGGCTTCTATTTCTTTCCTATTGCCGGGGGCAATGACGAGATGCCAGTCTCGCCATAAACGCCAACCATCGGGCAACGTTTCCAACGGATTTGCACCTCCACTCACGCTGGCCTTAATCCACTCAGGATGGTAACCGGTAACCCGATGAAAGCGGAAACTTTGAGGAAAGAAGCTCATTATCGGCCATAGATCACGCAATTATTTTTATTGAAAGAATAAATCCCCGATTGCACCTATCCCCTAAACATCTTCGAGGTTCAAATCCACGTGTTTTTTAACGAAGTTTTTGTTCTATTTGAAAGATATTTCCTTCGGGATCTTCTCCGTCACAGAATAATGAGTTAATGCCTTCGAAGGATTTAATTTCTCCTATTACGACACCTTTGTCAATAAGCTGCTGACGAAAGCTTTTTAAGTCATCTCTTATATAAAAAACTAGTTTTGTATTGCTCTCAACCCTAAATTCTTTTCCGTCTTCCGGTTCATATCCTTGTCCAATTTTATGAATCGCTATTTCAATTTGTCCAGCATTTAACACTATCCACTGGTCCTTAATTTCTTCTGCTAAAGAAAAATCAAAATTGTCAACATAGAAGGATTTTAGTTTGTCCACAAGGTGTCCAAAAATTATAATTCTTCCTAAAGAAAATTTCTGCGGTTGTTCCATATTTCATTTGCCTCTGTCAGTATCATCGGTTTTCCATCCGTAACCACAAGGGTATGTTCGTGTTGTGCCATAAAACCCCCTTTATTTCCAACCATTGTCCAACCGTCTTTTAGGGTTTCGGCATAAGTGGAAGTGGTTGATATAAATGTTTCAACGGCAACCACCGAGTTTTTCTTAAACCTTGTCGTATTAAAACGGTCTCTGTAATTCGCTACTTCGTGGGGCTCTTCGTGAAGGCTTTTTCCGATTCCGTGTCCGGTAAGGTTTTTAATGACTTTGTAGCCCCGTTTTTTGGCTTCGGTTTCGATAAGATGCCCGATGTCCGAAATACGAACTCCGCCTTTTATATTGTAAATTGCTTTATATAAAATTTGTTTTGAAGCGTCTATAAGTTTTTGGTGTTGGTTTATATCTTCGCTCAGCACAAATGAACCGCCATTGTCTGACCAAAAGCCATCTAGTTCTGCGGAAACGTCAATATTAATTAAGTCGCCTTCCTTAAGTACGGTCTTGTTGGATGGCACACCGTGGCAAAATTCATTGTTTAGGCTTATGCAAGTCCAGCCGGGAAAACCATAAGTCAAATGCGGTGCAGATTTAGCCCCAAAAGCCGAAAGTACTTTTGCCCCATAGTCGTCTAGCTGTTGGGTAGTCATACCGGGTTGAGCGTAGTTTCTCATCTCCTTTAATGTGAAGGCAACCGCTTCGCTCACCTTTTTCATTCCAATTAGTTCAGCCTCGTTTGTTATTGACATGTTTCTTTTTGTGTGTTTTTAATTAGTCTGCAGAATATAGGATAAAAACCAACAAGGGTGGTTTGTTGGTTTTTATCGCAATTATTTTATTCCGTAATAGACCCTTTAATCACTCCCCGGGCTTGGCAATGAGAAAGTTGTTAACCGTTAACCAATGTATAAAGGCATCGAACCAACGGTTGCTGGTGCGGTTGGGATTTCCGAGGCCGAAACCGTGGCCGCCGTTTTGGTAAAGGTGAAACTCTACCGGACGGCCCGCTTTGTACCAGGAATCAATGACGCCAAACTGGCCGCGGAAGAGAAAGTCATCGGAGGCGATAACGCTAAACATAGGAGGCGCGTTTTCCGGCACCGTTACCGGTCCCATACCGCCATAGATCGGGCCGATGAAGGCCAGTTTCATGGTCTGGGAGTTGAGCGTTGCGTGCATGGTGAGGCCGGCGCCGGCGGAGAAGCCGATCATGCCTATCCTTTTAGTATCCACTCCCCACTCCTCCGCACGTTTGAGGATCATTGCGTAGGCGGCCTCAGCGTCCTCTAGTTGGTTGGAAAGATCCAACTGTGGCGGGCGAGGTGGGGTTATAGCCTGCGAAGAATCAGAAGACGCAGCGGGAGCGGCGGGGCGGGGGCGATTCATCCAAGCCGTAAAGTCTTCGAGAGACGCCGGGGTTGGATGTAGCCGGTACTTGAGCACAAAAGCGGCGATGCCCTGTTTGGCGAGTGCTTCGGCAACTTCCCAGCCCTCGTTGCCCATCGAAAGCCACCGGAAACCACCTCCAGGTGCCACGATCACGGCCGCGCCGGTCGCTTTGCCCGGTTCGGGCAGGAAAGGGGTAAGGGTTGCCGTGGAGATGTTACGTGCCATCGGGTCGCCCCACTGGCGGAACCATGTCTCAGGGGCGGGCTGATCATCAACACCACCCGTGTTGAGCAGAATGGCTTTCGGCTCAGAAGGAGCTTCGAGCGGATAAATTGTACCGTCCTGAGCCATTGCGGCGGCCGCCAGGAGGAACAAGTAAGCCAAAATGGCCGTTTTCGTAAAGTTTATTAGTTTATAAGGCATAATGAGGAGGTTGATGAGTGAAAGTTTAAAAATAAAGAAATATCGTTTTTTACATCTACAAATTTCATGGCTCAAAACTTTGGATAAAGATATGACAAATAGAGTTAATGTAATGACGTTGAGCGTGTGTTCTTGCATTCTAAAAAATCCGGATGCTGAATAATATTCTGTTTAAGATTTCTCCAACCCTCTACTGAGGTCGCACCAATTCCTCATAGGGCGTATATCCCTTCAGACTCGCCAGGTCCCAGTCATAGACAAAACTACCGTAATCAATCGTTCGGCCTTCATCCCGTGAACGGGTCAGGGCCGCTACTGCTTGCTCCTTGTCACCCAGGAGGGCATATATCCTGCCTTGCCAGTAGGAAATCGTCCCTCTGTGCAGGCGCTGACTTTCAGGTGGATAGCCGGGGCGCATGGCTTCCAGGGTTTTGATCTGCGCATACGCAGCCTCACGTTTTCCCTGACGGGCAAGGGCAGCCCCGAGCAGTCCTTCGACCCAGATATTCATGTGCCAGGAAACATTGTTTTCAAGGGTGGTAGCATTTCCCGTAAGCACCCCTCGCGAAAATTCCCTCCAGCTCTTGTTTTTCAACCCCATCAGGATTTGTTCGGTCTTCTCCCATTCCTTCAACAGGTAGTAGGCATAGGCTTTGGAATCCCAGTTGTACATATGCACATGGGACCAAATCAGATAGCCCGTAGATTTTTCCGGATCCTCAAAACTGGCAAGGTCATCCCGAAGATAAGGCAGGTAGATATTGTCCGTTTCGGGAGGAAAAATCGCGCTGAACATCTGGGCAAAGTAGATGTGGAAAGACATATCCGGCAGTCGCTGAAGTAAGGTTTCGACATCCCCCTCCAACATATAGGCCCTGATGAATTGTGTATTGTCGTCAAAGTTTTTTGCTACTTTTTCTGCTAAAGCAATCACCTCTTTCTGCCTGCCGAGGCGATTTAATGCATAAAAATATGCGTCGTGAGACTGCCAGGTAAGGCGGTCTCCGTAAATGTCGTATTGACTGAAAATGGGCCCGAATAGTTCAGCCGTTTTTGCCGGCTGATTCAGATCTAAATAGGTATAGGCCAAATGATGGCGCATTGTCAGGTCGCTGGGGTCCAATTCGTAATTTTTCCTGATGGCCTCCAATGCCCCAGGGTAATTTCCTTCCTTGTATCTCTCCGTGAAAAGGAAAAAGTTCCGCTCAAACTCTGTACAACGCCGCCAATGCTGTTTGATGTATTGCCTGGCCGTGTTATATCCTGGTGCATCTTCATAATTATATAAACCGAAGGCTTGATAGACCCGGGCTAATAAGAAAGTAGAATCCAGCGCAAGCACCTTGTTAAAACATCCTAAATCAAGCATGTGACATTTCAGGTAAGCCTGGTACGCTTCGTATTTTGGTGGATTGATGAGGGAGAGTTTATCCGCCTCCTTCAGTGTCCAATAGCCCTTCAGTTTTTCCCGGATATCTGTAATCAGTTGTTCTTTTTGGTTGATATGGCCCCAGATTGCCGGGAAATCATAGATATTTTCTCCGTTTTTTGTGGATTCCAGGCGCGAAGTTACTTGCAGGGAATCCCCTTTCCGGTAATAAGAACCCGTTACCACATATTGCGCAGCCGTTAGCTCCCATAGGGAAACCTCCCCTCCCGGATTACCGGGGAGCACACCGACCTGATCTTTATATTTGCGCATCATCTCCGGGGAGGTGGTTTGTATGTCCAACTCCCGCAAACCCAAACTGATCCAGTCCGAGGCCATGTTCCCCAGTGCATCGAGATGGGGATCGTTGGTAAAATTATTGAACACAGCAACAGCGACTTTTTCCTGGCGTACTTCTTCCGGCAGGACATTTCTGGCATTGGATTGATTCATCCAAATTCCCCACCCAATTCCCCCCAGGATCAGAAACGCTATGATCGGCAGCACCCGTTTCATGGATAAGCCGGGGGAGACAGATTGTTTCAATTTCCCCTGCATCTCCGATCTTAGTGGAATGACAAAGCCTGGATCGGCCAGCGCGAAGACTTCCACCGGTTCTTCGACATTTTTGAATGCAAAGGAGCCTAGTGAACTGATTTGGTAGTCACCTTTATTTTTGATCTGATCGCGAATGGCTTTGGACATGAGTACCGCCCCGGGCACGCCCAGCGACTCGATCCGGGAGGCTACATTTACCCCGTTGCCAAAGACATTGCCGTTTTTGAACAGTACATCACCCATGTGCATCCCCATACGCACCGGAACATGGGGTTCTTCCCGGAATGATTGTTGAACCGCCGCTGCACAGGCAACCGCCTTTGATGAGCTATCAAAAGTGAGTAGCGCTCCGTCCCCAAAATACTGCACAAGCTGACCGTTGTAGCCGAAAGCTTCTCTTTCAATCACCTCTTTAAAGCGTCCCAAAACAATCAAAGCAGTTGTTTCGTCTTCCTCCATCAAGGCAGTATAGCCCGCGATGTCAGCAAACAGAATAATGGCTAATTTGTGCTCTTCTGACATGGTATCGTTTTTTACAGAGAAATAATTGAGTCTTGTTTTCCGAAACCAAGATATACATAATTCTGATATCTATTTGCATACGTGGGTGCAGGCACCGGGCCTTTCAGCATTCCAAATACTTTGGCCGGTAGTACATGCCCGTTGTTGTCGGTTTTATTATTTGGACGCTTCGCTGTCTATTTTTCGTTTAATTTCAGGCACAACTTCAATCGGTAAATCGTTGATTTCGGCAACCACTTCCATAGATAAACCTTTCCTAAGTCCCTTTTCTGCAGCTATATATTTTGCCTTTTGTTCGCCCTCTTCTTTTCCCTCTTGTCTTCCCTCCTGTTTTGCTTCTTTTTTGGCATCGTCCAAGTCTTTTTGCACGGTCTCATTATAGCTGGCGATGCTGCGCTGTTCCTCCATATATCGCTCATACTGGCGGCGTTGGGCCGGCGTGAGTTTGGCCACATGGAGTTTTTTCTTCGCTTTGGCGAGTCCCTTTGCCGTAAAATTTCCTTTTATCTGGCCTTTTTTGAAAAAATGCACCCATTCGTCGAGGGCCTCTTTGATGTTCTCATCAAAGTCTTTCGCTTTGATCAGGTAATATTCGGGATATAGTTCTTGCGGGAGTTTTTTGCCATACACTTCCTGCTGTTCGTCGGTGAGTCGCAGGATGTCTTTTTGGTGAATGCCGGTAAATACGGTCTGTCCATGGTAAATATAATCAATTCCCTGAGCTGCCTCAAAATAAACGACGCTTACCGAAATGATTTTTTTAATTTGGGAATAGGGATTGCCCTCTGCCATGTTCTCGGCGAGGGTTTTGGCGGCCCCAAAGAGAATGCCTTGCAGGTAATCGTACTCTTTGTTGTTCTGGATTTCGACGATAATGCGCTCGTCTTTATGATCCCGGACGAGGATGTCCACGCGGTTAAACTTGTCGGTTTTGCTCTTTTTATTGCTTTCGCTGTCCAATATTTCGATGATCCGGATGTCCTCCCGCAGCAACTCGGACAAAAACCCTTCGAGTATCTCAAAATTCGACTTGTCGCGCAGCATAAACTTCACGAACCAGTCAAAACGTACCAATCTTTTATCGTCGGTCATAAATCACAAAATCTTACCCTAAAGATACGGAAAATCTGCGATTTTTGAAAACATGTATGGTATCTGTATGGGAGGCACCATTGCCACTGTGCCGGCTTTTCTGAACATTACGCTTGGGCCGGGATGTACATTGTTTTAGTGTCTCTGATTTTCTACTTTTTCTTCAAACTTTGTTCCCGATTTCATCTATTCAATTGATTTTGAAGGATTTGCCGAACATGCCCCTCGTCAAGCTTTGTAATTTTAGCAATCATACTGATGGGGAGTCCTTCCTCATTCATTACTAAAATCATGTCATGTTTTTCGTTTTCTATCGCCTTTTCCACTCTTCCTCTTTCATCTTGCTCTCTAATCCCTGCATAGATATACGCATCGTATTCTTCTCGTGTCCAGTTGTGTTGCGCGGCTTCTTCGTAGGCTTCTTTTAAGCCTTCGTCGTCTAAATTGTCGGGCATAACTTCCAACTCATCCGCGCTTTTGATGAAAAATGCCCACTTGTCTATAATATTTTTTAATTCCGCCCCTTTCTTCTTGAACTTCGGCAGTTCAATAAACCGAAACTTCAAATCCTTAAAGACACACTCGCCCGTTTCTTCCTCTACGATCAGATGAGACGACAGGTAGTTTTTACCCGAAAAATAAGTAAAATCCAAAACACCAATGAAGTAAACGAGGCGAAGTTGGGGGTATTCCTCGCCGATATTTATTTGCCCTGCATAATCCTTACTGGTGTAATAAAGCACCCGCTTATCAAACCCGGCAGGCTCGGCAACCTGCATTTCAACGATAAAAGTCGAATCTTTTTCGTCAGTAGCCCTGACATCAATGATGGAAGATTTTTCCCCGGCAATTCGCGGAAGTTGGAAAGGGTTGAGTAAAGTTACATCCTTCACCCGGTCGTGCCCTTCCAGGCCGATGACCGCATTGAGAAACGAAATCAAAATGACCTTTTTGTTCTCATTGCCAAATATCTTTCGGAACGCAACGTCGTTTTTTACATCTACAAATTTCATGGCTCAAAACTTTGGATAAAGATACGACAAATCCTCCGGATGTGCCATAGGGGTGTTTGGGTTTAGCGCTCGTCCGTAGGGATTGGTTCTTGGGGGAAGCTCAAATTCCGCAGATCTACGTAGGCAGTTTACCTAATTCAACCGATGCAAATGGCTGACTTCACAGGCGATCTTTGTCGGGTAAACATTTTTAAACAATCAACCACTTTTAAAAAATTTTAGCCATGAAGTATCTATCATTTTTTTTGCTCCCCCTCCTGGGTTTTTGGATGCCCGCTAACGTTGAAAAAAATACCCCTGGTATCAATGTGGAAACTTATTCCGTGTTTTTGGAATCAGAAACCCTGTTTGTCGGACAATGCAAGGGATGGTTTTGTTCGGCCCAGGGCGGCAACAACTGTTCATGTGGCATTTTCTCCTGCTTTTGTTTTGAAAATTTAGCCGGTGGTACGGGGGGTGCTCTCAATCAAAGTATCGAATCCGTGGATTTCAGCCATATTCGGGCCACTGTCAGCTATCTGAATGGAGCCGGGTTTAAATCCGAGGCCAGTGCCAGGCTGAAGACGATTGGCGGTAAAATGGCTGCCCTGAATACCCTCAAGGAGGCCAACACCAACAAAAATTTGTTCCAACAGTTTGAAGAGACTGCCAGCCAACTCAGCCCAAGCGAGAAGCAGCAGTTCAACACCTGGTTGAAAAGCAAAGGCGCAACCACATTCCTCCCGCTCTAAAACCCTGGGTAAAAAAAAACCAATGCCGGGATTGAGCGCCATGTAGTGGCATTCAATCCCGGCATTGATAATTTTAACTTTTTAGCGGGTGCACACTGGGGGAAGATGGCAACAGGCTTTAAAGGAAATCTTTACCTGAGCCTCTACTTTTCTGGGAATCAGCTTCATCACCTTGTTTTGAACGAATTTGCATTAATTCATTCAATTAAGCTACTCTGTTTATGTAAAATAGTGCAAAGTAGGGGTTGTGGTTTTATGGGTTTGGGGGGAGGGCATGGGCGACGTGGCGGCGAGCGTTGGTCTTGGTGGGTTGGGCTGTCGGCGGCGGTTGGCGGGAGTGCGTTGTTCCATGCTTTATTTATTATTATTGCAGCATTTTTATTAAGTTTACTGGTTCTGCCAAAATCGGATTGCCCGCTGCATTCTTTCCTGTTCTAAAAATGGTTGCCCAATAATCGTAGTTTTGCTTGCCCCCGAATGCTGTATTTGATAGTTCATAATTTACCCAGAGCGGAAGATTTGCAAGGTTTTTTATGAATATTTTTATATTCTTCCACAATGGTTCGGGAAATTCAGTTTGGAAAAGCCTGTTTTCATCAGGAGATACTCCGTTCATAATGAAATACTGACTGATGATTTGACGGATGAATTTTAACCAATTCCACATCAATTCTTCCTTCGTCATTCGATATGCTCGAATGTGTTCAAGTGGCAACCGCTCGCCTTTCGCAAGGCGACTTTCTATTTGATTGGTTCCAATGTCAAAGTCAAACTTGCCAATCAAGATTTCCTCTGCAATAACATTCATCAGCCTTACAATTTGGCTTTTTTCAAGTTGTCTTGGGTTTTTGCCTTCCTCCAGTTTTTCAGCGATTGGGGTAGTCAAGACATCTTGGAAAATGAAAAAAGAGTAGAAAGTCTTTTCGATTGAACTATAAGAGACAGGTTTTTCCTTACCACGTCCACCAAAATCTACAAAATCTTTCATTTTGTTTTCCGTGTCGTGAATGATTGAGTCTCTTACAGAATCAAGGATATATCTTTTTACTTCCCGTGATTCGCCTTTGTAATATCCAACCAGATCTCGTTCGCTAAACTGAAAGTCCGTTTCGTCGAGGCTGTGTTCTTTCTGGTATCTCTCAACCCTTTCGATATAGATAGTATTGCCAAGATGCCTCTGAACTGATTTGTCAAAGGCGACTTGTCGCAAAGTTGTCCCAGCATTAAAGTTTGTCAGAATTAATTTGTCTCTGTCAGGGTTGATAAAAATTCTAATTGGGATATTTCTTGCTCCGAGTAATATTTGAGCGGCAGCCTTATGCTGACCGTCAAAAATCTTCACGCTGGAATTTGTTGATTCAGCAATATCAATCCAGCCAAGCGAAATATGAAGTTGAGGATTTCCTGAATAAAACTCGTCAATCAGTTTTGAAATATTTTGCCCAATCGAACGAGGATTTATTATATCATCATGAAATACAAACTCAATAGGTAAATTCGTGAAAAAATACCTCGTATTACTTAAGGTGTCTAAATATACTGGACTTTCAACGACATGATTTTGCCCAATTACTGAAAGTGAATACCTGATTTTGTCGGCTTGAAAATCAAAGGTGATTGGATACTTTGACCCTTGAAACCGTTTCAAGATGTCATCTAAATTGGGGCTTCTATTGGTTTCATCCTCAACCTGCTTTTTTATTCTCTGAAATTTGTGAAGGATTCGGGCAAGTTTTAGGTCAGAGGCTTGCTTTGAGCGATTTGCAGAGGAAAATGTTAGAGCGAAGTTGCTTGGGTCATCTTTCCCGGAAAGTTTCAATGGAATAATATGGTCAATGTCCAAGTCATTTTTATGAACAGAAAGGTCAATGGAGTCTTCCGAAATGAAGCAAATGCCATTTTGAATCTGCAAAAGTCGATTTACCAACTCATCTCGTTCCGAAGAAGAAAGGTTGTTGAGGTATTTTGAAACCATTTTATTTATTTTTTTCTTGTTTTTTTGATTGCATGGAACATCCATGTATCCGCAATATTCCGCCTCTCCCCTAAATATCTTCGCGATCCCTATCCTCTAGCGGACTCCCCAACTTCTCCCCCGCGCCCTTCCGCACATGCAGCTACCGCTCGCCGCTCATACCGTAAATAACCCGTCCTTAAAGAACTTCACTTTATAAATCTGCTGATATTTCTTCAGCATTCCAAATATTTTGCCCGATAGGAATCACATATCTATCCATCTTTCCTTTCCCTACTGCATGAATATTTGTTTTCTGTCAACCAACAGGTCATCGAGGCGCACGTTTGCCGATTTGCGCTGTGGTTCCCAGGCATATAACGATCACCCCAGTCTATGAGAAACTTTTTTTTGTGATTCCAGTGCTTGTGAATCTGGGGGTTTTGAGCTTAAGTTAATGGGGTGAGCCGGAGTGTGAGGGTATAGATGATATCTGCGGATCTCTATTTTTTTATTTCCAGGAGGAATTCAGCCGCTTTCACTAAATTCACGATAGGAAATTCAATTTCCTTTAGGACATTAAAATGCTTGTCATCACTTACAAGAAATTTAGCTTGTGCAGCAATCGCACAATCTACAAACTTATTATCATCAGGATCATTTTTGATAAGGTTCCATTTGTAATATTTAGTAATCCAGCGAACATTAGGAGAGTGGTAAAGCAAATCAATTATTAGGGTTATAAGGAGTTCGCATATGGGTATTCAAAAGATTATCCATATCCTCATTTGTCCAGTTATTTTTCTCCCAGACCTCATCCGCCATTTTGGTTATTTTTTCAGCTAAATATTTGACGATCAATCTTTTTATTGCAATAAGGTCAGATTCCTCCAAATCTCGGGAGAATAGCTTTAAGATTTCCAGTTGCTGACGGTTCAAAGACGTAATGGGCTGTAAATGACTCATTTCCAATATATTTTTGATTAGGGCTTATTACAATCCCTGCTGCTAATATAACGAAAAATTCATTTCTTGAGATTCAATTCTTTTTTATGACCCTGAACAGGACTTTCCCGTTAGCAGTTGTCCACGGCAATCAAGATAAGGAAAAAGTAGCCTGAAATGGCTCCAATATCAAACGATATTTTTACCTTTTACTGTCCTAACAATTGGGGAGTACTTCCACTGTCAGCTATCTGAATTATTCCCTCATACCCACTCCTGATAATTTTCGGGATGAATTACATGAAACTCAGCATCAGGATAGGTACTACTCCAGCCTCCCGGCACTTTTACGCCTTTACCCGGATTCCATTTGAATTCATATCCATACAATTGGTCGCCTCGGTCTTCGACCCAATCTATTTCCTGCTGATCGTAGGTCCTCCAGAAATAATTGTAAACCAGCATGTTATTGTAGTTTTGAAACTTTATTCGCTCGCTGATCATATAATTTTCCCAAAGCGCTCCCTGATCATTCCTTAAATTCAGGGGGCTTAAATTTCCGATTAGCACGTTTCTGATTCCATTATCTAAAAAATAGTATCGGCTACTTTTATTGACTTCTTTTCGCAAATTCCGACTAAATCCCCCCACTTTGTAGAGGATAAAAACCTTCGTAAGCAAATCCAGGTATTTGTCAATCGTATTTCGGCTCAGTTGCAATGATTTCGACAATTCGGGAATCTTCACCTCACTTCCAACCTGAAACGCGACCAACCTCAAAAGATCAATAATTTTGTCAGAATTTCTAATGGTTTCAAAAGTCAGAATATCTTTCAATAAGTATGAATTCACCAATTCCCGCAGGTATAAGTGTTTCTCCGTTTGGGTTTCCAATTGCAGTAGCTCCGGGTAATTCCCATAAATCAATCTCTCATACAGATTATCCTTCTTTTCAGTAGCAAACTCCCGTGAGGATAACTCTCCTTCGGATATTCCAAATAACTTAAAAGTCATTTTCCTACCCGTCAGGGGTTCGCCGGTATAGTTCTCGACATCAAATGCGGAGGAGCCGGTAATCAACACCTTTAATCCGGGAATTTCGTCAACCATTAACTTCAGCGCATGACCAATATCCGGGATTTTTTGCGCTTCATCTATGATGAGAAACCTTTTCCCATCCAAAATATCGGTTAAAGCCTTTATGCTCCTTCTTTGGAATAATTCTTTTGTACCAAAATCTTCTCCATTCAGCAATAGATAAGGTTCGGTAGTCTCAGAGACGATTTTTTGGATAAGAACGGTCTTACCGACCCTTCTTGGCCCCAAAATAACCACAACCTTATTCGGCTTTAAATATGTCTTTACCTGAGCCTCTACTTTTCTGGGAATCAGCTTCATCACCTTGTTTTGAACAAATTTACATTAATTCATTCAATTAAGCTACTCCGTTTATGTAAAATAGTGCAAAGTAGGGGTTGTCTTTTCCTTCTTGCCCTACGCACAAAGTTTATAGAAAGTACAAAAGCCAAAATTATGCACATTAGCCCGCCTTTTCGCAAACATAATGTCAGGCACAGTTTTTACTCTTTTTCGTTACGTAGTTGCTCTATTTGTTCAACTGTTAAGCCTGTATGTTTAGCGATGTCTTCGTTTGATAAAGGTGTTTGCAACAAACTTTTAGCAATTTCAACACTTCGTTCTTGTTTTGCGTGCTGCCCTGTTTTGGCTAAAACAATTTTTGCAGCCTCTTTATTTTTGGCGTTTGCTCTTTCTTCGGGTGTCAGGTTTTCAAAACTTATCAATTCCATTGCTTTTTTTATGCCCTCATTTTGCATATTCAAAACAGGTCTTTCGGGGCTATGAATGGATTGGTAAATCAAATCTAACCAATCTCTTATTTGTTTTGGCGTTTCGCTGTTTGGGTGATTTGGATTTAGGCAAACAAACTGATGTCCGTATAATTCTCGGATTTCGCCTTGCAAGGTTTGTGGGTTTAAGTTTAACAGCAAAACCTCGTCAAGAATGGGTTTACCGTTTTTTTCGCTAATCTTGTAAGGTGCAGTTAAAACGACAATCACATAAACAGTTCTTTCAATATCATATTCTTTGCTACTCTTTTGTTGCTCTGCAATGAGCATTAAAAAATAGTGCAGAAACCTATCAAAGTGATGGTCGTACTCAATGCGTTGAATTTCAATACAAATGCGTTTATCAACCGTTTCTGCAAAAATATCTAACTCAAAATCTACGTAACCAATTTTAGGCTCAAATTTCTTTTCGGTTTCTATTTTATCTACCTCTACTTCAATGCCTAAAATATCACGCACAAAAGCCTTGAAAACCGTTTTATTGGTAAAGGCTTTTTTGAAAATCACTTCGTTATCTAGGTTGCCAAGCATATTGTTCTTTTTGTGCTTTGGTTTTGCTCTTACTACAAAGATACGAAAAAAAATAAAAAGCAAGCCTGTTTTGGTAGTGGCGTTGGTATTTGGGCAAGAATTAGGAATATTTGCATCATGGCAGAACAAACGATATTGTGCTGATACTGCGGCGAAAGCAACGTACACGGCCATTAAGTTAGCAATTTTTTGCGTCAGATCGAGCAGTTGTATGAGGTTCAGAAGGAGGGCTACAAATGTTTAGGCATAGGTCATGTATTAGGAAACTACTCCATGGGTGTTGGGTATCGTACAGGAGGTTTTTCATAAGGCAGATTTATAGTTAGATTCGTAATAATGCCTTTCAGTGCCCTTCAACAACCGCGATTTTCGGGGTTGGCCTGGGCGGGATCTTTTAGGTTCGAGGTGTTTGAGAAGTTCTTTGAGCAAGATTTGGATTTTGGCGTACCCGTTTTTGACTTCATCGAGAAAACAGGCAGGCATCAAACGCCGGACCAAACCGATCCCAACATTTCGGTTGATCGGGTATAAAAAAGTTCGCTTTTCATTGAGTAGTTTCAGTTGCTTTTCGACGGCACGGATGCACATGCTTTGGAGGTTGTAGAGGCAAAACAATGCCCAGAGGTCCTGCTCGACCGCCGGGAGGGTATAGGCAGAAAAGACCGCTGCCTGAAAGAAACTTTTGAGCGTAAAGAAGGCGGTTTCTATGCCCCACCGGTGATGATATAAGGTGCCAAAATGCTTCCACTGCCAGGTGTTTTGATCGAGTAAA
>JANRJC010000027.1:0-144712 GCA_033764335.1 Bacteroidia bacterium
TTTACTCGATCAAAACACCTGGCAGTGGAAGCATTTTGGCACCTTATATCATCACCGGTGGGGCATAGAAACCGCCTTCTTTACGCTCAAAAGTTTCTTTCAGGCAGCGGTCTTTTCTGCCTATACCCTCCCGGCGGTCGAACAGGACCTCTGGGCATTGTTTTGCCTCTACAACCTCCAAAGCATGTGCATCCGTGCCGTCGAAAAGCAACGGAAACTACTCAATGAAAAGCGAACTTTTTTATACCAGATCAACCGAAATGTTGGGATCGGTTTGATCCGGCGTTTGATGCCTGCCTGTTTTCTCGATGAAGTCAAAAACTGGTACGCCAAAATCCATATCTTGCTCAAAGAACTTCTCAAACACCTCGAACCTAAAAGATCCCGCCCAGGCCAACCCCGAAAATCGCGGTTGTTGAGGGGCACTGAAAGACATTATTACGAATCTAACTATAAATCTGCCTTATGAAAAACCTCCTGTACGATACCCAACACCCAGGGAGTAGTTTCCTAATACATGACCTATGCCTAAACATTTGTAGCCCGCCTTCTGAACCTCATACAACTGCTCCATCTGACGCAAAAAATTGCTAACTTAATGGCCGTGAACATTGGATGGATTTGATAGTGAAGAAATCTATATTGATCCAGAAGATGAAACTAGAATCATATTTGATAATTTCACTAAATACATTGATTTGTATGATTCTGAAATTGAGTTTGATTCAGTTGAGGTCGATATCAGATATGAGGCAGAAGAAGACGAAGAAGAGTTATTAAGAAGAGCTGTTGAGCAAACGAATGAAGTTGCCCCTAATGCACTCATCCTTACTCCTAATCCAATAGATGAATATGTGATGATTTCTCTTTCTTCTCCGATGATTCTTGCCGAAGAAAGATATGAACTTCAAATTTTTGACAGACAAGGCAAACTGGTTTCTACACTTGATAACATCACTCTTTCACCAAAAGAGAACATGTATACCCAGAAAGCCAATCTTTCTCATTTACCAAGTGGTATTTATTACCTTTCAGCTTCCAGTGCTTCCAGAATTCTTGTTGTTAAATTTATCAAAACATAGTTACTTAATTAGAACATGGCTCTTACTTAAAATAAGAGCCATGTTCTGAATTTTACGTGTTACGCTATTTACTTTGCTTCATATGACCAAAGCAGGTATTTGTCTTATCTCAAGTTTTGTATTTTTTATAATGCCTGTCCCTGCACAGACACTTCAGGTTGAAGGGTTTATAAGCGGCGGCGGTAATCTGTCAAAAGTACAATCCATCAATGACGGATTCTGGCAAGAACCATTTCCTACACTCTTTATTCAGGGGAACGTGGGTTATAGTATCTCCCGTCGTCTGGGGGGTGGAGTGGGGCTTACCTACTATCCCATAGGAATTAGACGAAGATTTTTCCCTAATGAGATAAGAGAACTGGACAGGCCCTTTTATAGTGCCAATATTACAGCTACTCGCTACCACTTCATGCCGCACTTCTATACCTGGTATGTCTTTCCCGAAAATGGCCGCCATTTTTTTTCTGCCTCCCAACTTTCTCTAGGTCTATTATATGCTAAGTGGACATCAACTATAGGATTTTTTAAAACGTATGAAACTGAGCTCAACGACGGGCAAATTCTACGTTGGCAGACAGAATCAGTAGTTATACCCCATACTTTTCTGGCCATAGAATCCAGGTGGGATGTACGAATATTGCATTCAAAGCGACACGGACTCTTTGGCGTGTTGCATGTCATCAAGGGAATTAATCCGATTAGAACAACAACGGGTACATATTCTGTAGGCAATGCGAGTTTTAAGGATCAAAGCAAATGGGTGACCTATGGCGATTACCTCGGACTTGGGGTTGCTTACAAATGGAATTGGGGGAAAATTTGGTAGTAAGCGGTTTTTGCCTATTATTTTCTTACGCTTGCTCGTTCAGCATTTGTTCAACTCTTCTCTGTTCATAAAGAATAACTTTGGTTTCGTTCACCTCTTCAATAAAGTAGGGATTTCGTAGGCTGGGATAATGAATAAGATCGATTTTTCTTCCAGAAAATAACACCAAAAGACCCGATATAAAGCCATCCAAAACGGAAAGATATTCCTCATCAGATATTGAAGGGCGATCCAGATCATAGACAAGGTCTATGTCAGAATCATTTCTGAAGTTTTTGGTCAACACAGACCCAATTGCCCATAAATATTTCACTTTATACTTCCGGCAATGCGCTTGAAGTGCGTCAAGTCTGCTCGCCAGAAAATCAGGCAATATTTCAGTCGTTGCTTTCATGTCCTAATAATACGAAAATTTAGCAAAAAAGTGAAAGCGCACCAATTATACCCCGTTAATCTGAATTATCCATTTTCCAACGCTTCTTCACTTGCCCCTGAAAGAGATTCTTTGCAATTTCGCAGTTGAATGGAATCAAAGGATAAACTCGATCTTTTCCCCAGCGGGAAGTTACAGGTTACGCTGCTGCGCCTGTGCCATCAGCTAATCGAAAATTATGGAGGTTTTGACCAGACGGCTATCCTCGGTGCGCAACCCAGGGGGGTATATCTTTCCCGCCGGATACATCAACTGCTAAAAGGTCTTATACCCGAGGTAAATATCCCTTATGGCGAACTAGACGTAACTTTTTTCCGGGACGACTTTCGCACACGGGAAAATCCGCTGCAACCGAACCGCACCCGGATTGATTTTCTTATCGAAAAAAAACGGGTGATTTTGATTGACGATGTACTCTATACCGGTCGCACCGTGCGCGCAGCATTGGATGCAATGCTCGCTTACGGAAGACCCCAATCGGTAGAACTGATGGTGCTCGTGGATCGAAAACACGCCCGCGATCTTCCGATTGAGCCTACTTACACCGGCATAAAAGTAGATACCATTGATACCCAGCGAGTTATCGTCGAGTTGAAGGAAAGCGGCGGAAATGACGAGGTTTTTCTTTCGTAAAAATTTAGAAAAGACAAAAATAACAATACGGAATGGCACTTAGCACCCGGCATTTAATCGGCATCAAATACATCACCCGGGAAGATATGGAACAGATCTTCCAGACCGCAGACAATTTTAAAGAGGTGATCAACCGGCCGATCAAAAAAGTTCCCTCCCTTCGGGATATGACGATTGCCAATCTTTTTTTTGAAAACTCTACCCGAACCCGTATCGCTTTTGAGCTTGCCGAAAAAAGGCTTTCCGCAGATATAATCAATTTTTCGGCGGCCTCTAGCAGCCTCAAAAAAGGCGAAACGCTGCTCGATACCGTCAATAATATCCTCGCCATGAAGGTGGATATGATTGTGATGCGGCATCCTTCACCGGGCGCACCGATTTTTCTAAGCAAACACATCTCTGCCCAGATTGTCAACGCCGGAGATGGGACTCATGAACATCCTACCCAGGCTTTGCTGGATTGTTTTTCGCTGCGCGAAAAATTCGGAGAACTAAAGGGTCTGCGGGTCGCCATTGTCGGGGATATTACCCATAGCCGGGTAGCCCTCTCCAATATTTTTGCTCTCAACAAACTTGGGGCCGAGGTGACCGTCTGCGGTCCACCAACGCTTATTCCCCGGCATATCGAAAGCCTGGGTGTAAAAGTCAGCCACGACCTGCGCTCCACCCTTGAATGGTGCGACGCCGCCAACATGCTCCGCATCCAACTCGAACGACAGGACATAAAATATTTTCCCAGCCTGAAGGAATATTCCATGTTGTATCAACTGAATATGCCCCTGCTCGAAAGTTTGGGAAAAAAACTGGTCATTATGCACCCGGGGCCGATAAACCGCGGCGTCGAAATTACCAGTGAAGTCGCCGACTGCGAACAGGCAATTATCCTTGATCAGGTTCAAAATGGAGTCGCCGTGCGCATGGCCGTTCTCTACCTCCTCGCTGATGTACGATAAAGCGATACAACCCTTTCCCCCCAAGCAGCCACATTCATTGACTATGACTCTTTGAACCCCCTTCCGTCTGCCGTCCCCCTTTGAAGGGGAACTGACGGAACAACTAATTAACCATTGACCATTAACCATTAACCATTAACCATTAGTTGAAACGCATAGACTGGCTTACTCTTCGCTCGCTGATCGGGCCTTTTATCATGAGTTTTGCGATCATCCTGTTTATTCTGGTGATCCAGTTTATGTCGTTGTACATGAATGAAATTTTTGGTAAAGGCCTGGGCGGAGAAGTATTGCTGAAACTGTTTTATTATGCCGGAGGGCGCCTTGCCATCACGGCCCTGCCCGTGGCAATTTTGGCGGCAGCACTGATGACCTTTGGGAATATGGGGGAAAACAACGAACTGGCGGCGATGAAGTCGTGCGGCATTAGCTTGTTGAAAATCATGCGTGCATCGGTGGTATTTGGTATTTTGCTTACCGGCCTTTCCTTATGGTTTTCGCTGGATACCGTTCCCCGCGCCAATCTGAAATTTTTCAGCCTGCTTTATGATGTTCAGCGAAAAAAACCCAACGTCGCCATTCAACCCGGGCACTTCTATTCCGATATTGACGGTTATGTTATCAGGGCTACTGATAAAAACGATGAGACCGGGACTCTGTATGATGTACTTATTTACAACCACACCGACAATCGGGGGAATGTGGACGTGATCATCGCCGACTCAGCTATTTCCGGTATGGACGGAAATGTGATGAAAATGATTCTATACAAAGGAAGTCGCCATGAGGAGTATAAAAATGAATCCGGAGAACCGGAGTCCTATCCTTTGGGGCGAACCTATTTTGACTCTTTGTACTATCGGTTTGACTTGTCCGGATTTGATCTCGATCGCACGGATGAAAGCCAGTTTCGCCACCAGATCACACTCCCCTACCCGATGCTGGTCGCGGCCTTGGATAGTCTTGTAGAACTTGAAAAATCTTATACCGAAAAATCATTTGAACAAATTGCACGCTACAACTTTGTGGACACATCCTTTTTGGATTATTATCGCGATACAACCGGGGAAAGCAAATATGAAATACTGGAATCCATGACGCTCGAACCCGAAGACAATCTGGCAACCTGTTTCCCCAACAATACGCCTACCGACCTCTACAACCGGGCATTGGTAAGCATGCGGGCGGTAAAAAGTTATACCGAATTTATGGTCAAAAAAAAGGATGACCAGGATCAGGTAAACCGAAACTACAATTACGAATTTCACCTCCGATATGCCCTTCCCTTCAACGGATTGTTGTTTATGCTGATAGGAGTAGCATTGGGAGCCATTATAAGGAAAGGAGGTTTGGGTTTTCCTTCACTCATATCCATCACCCTGTTTATGATTTTTTATATTCTGACAACCTACGGCAAAAAATTTGCAAAAGAGGGCGTTCTGGAACCCTGGGCAGGCGCGTGGTTGTCGGTAATGATCTTTACACCCGTAGCCCTTTACCTCACCTATCAGGCAACCACCGACTCCAAACTCCTTGATGAGAGTCTTCGCATGAGGTTAAAAGAGCAGATTATTCATTTTCTAAAAAGTATTCGTCAGCGAAAACCGATTGACCATTAACAACTGACAACTAACCATTAATATTTGAGGATTGAGCCTTTATCTGCTGAAAATACCCGATTTTTTTCCTTACTTGAAGTTGTGAAAGTAGCTTTTCCGGAATATTGGATATGGATGCTCGGACTGCCAGTTACGCTGGGGATCATATATCTCGTGTACCGAAGGGTGTCTTATATCACCGAAACCTGGTTTAGTCCCGAACAATACGAGCGTTCCCTTCCCCTGATAAAACTAGGGCTGCGAATGGGCGGTTTTATATTGCTTTTTATTGCCCTTTTGGGACCCTATATCGGAGGAAGAGATCAGAAACAAAATTTTCTCGGCAGGGAAATATTTATTGTCCTGGATGTATCCGGCAGTATGAATGCAGAAGACATTAAACCTTCAAGGCTTTCATTTGCCAAACGAGAGTTGAAAGAGCTTGTTTCAAATCTGGAAGGAGATAAAATCGGTTTAATCCTTTTCGCCGAATACGCCTACGTTCAATGCCCTCTTACCCTTGATCGCAGAGCCGTAAACCTGTTTCTGGATATGGCCGAAAGTGGCCAGTTTGCCCAGACCGGAACCCAGTTTCGTTCGGCTTTAGCCGTAGCGATGGATCGTTTTCAAAACGGCAGCGGGCAAAAAGGCAACCAAACCCAGGCGATTATTCTGGTATCAGATGGAGAAGATTTTGGAGACAATTATGTATCCCTGATTGAACGACTCAAACAGGCAGGCATTATGGTTTACACCGTGGGAGTGGGCACGTATGAAGGTGCGCCGATTCCGCACATTGTAGAAAACCGCAAAGCCGGTTACAAACGTTATGAAGACGGCGCACTAGCCATCTCACGTCTCGTGGACAACGGCCTTGAGGCTCTTTCAGAGGCATTTGGAACCAATTATGTAAAAATCAATCAACCCGGAAAAGACCTTTTCCCGCTGGAAAAGCAGGTTCGTGCACTTACCTCATCTCCAATTGCCGCGAGCATGAATAAAGTAGAAAACAACCAGTATCAGGCATTTTTATTTCTGGCGCTCCTTCTACTGATGGGGAGTATGTTTATCATGCCGATCCGAAAAATATGAGAACTCTCTTTCTCTATGTAATCTTGCTCGCCGGCGGCCTGTCCGGCAAAGAAAAAAGCCTTTCCCTGGCAGCAGATGCTTTCCAGAGTGGAGATTTTCATACCAGCATTTTGCACTATGGGGAAGCACTTAAGGCGTATCCGGCACAGGCGGCCCGCATACAGTACAATATTGGACAATGTTACCGGGAATTAGACTCTACGGATCGCGCTTTGCAGTTTTTTCATGAAGTTTTGGACAAAAACTCCCCCGATGTTGCCTCTCTCGCTTCTAATGAAATCGGCCTGCTGATGATTCGCCGTCAGCGCACCAAAGAGGCTCTGGAAGCTTTCCGGGAAGCCTTGGTCTATGACCCGGAAAATGAAAATGCCCGATACAACTACGAGTTGCTTCGCAAAAGAATGAAAGGGAACAATCCCCCGCAACAACCGCCACCGCCACCACGGCCGCCCTCTCCTCAGGACGAAGAAGATACTCCCGAAGAAGATGAAGAAACCGCTCCGGATGACAACCTGCCGGAAGATTACCGCGACATGATTCGCCAGATTATTCAGCGGCAGCGGCAGTCCAACTCTACCAATGACTTCGCACGGCCGATTGGCTCCGATACGATCTCGCTTTTTCAGGCCCGCCGGATTCTGGAATCTATGCGGCAAAACGAAATTCAGTACCTGCAACAACTGCGAAAATCTGCTGCTACACCCCATAAAAACGGAGGCGCGCCCGACTGGTAGAAGTATTTATTACAACTTGATCAGTTTTTCCGCTGCGCGTTCAAGGGTAAGGTCTTCTTTTGCAAAACAAAACCTCACCACTTTGTTTTCCACCCGATGACGGTAAAAAACAGAAACCGGAATACACGCAACTCCCGATTCGATGGTGAGCCTTTGGGCAAATGCCATCTCAGATTCATCCGAAATTTCTTCATAACTCATCAACTGAAAATAAGTGCCCCGCGAGGCAATGGGCCGAAATCGAGAGCCTTGCATGAGTTGAAGAAACAAGTCGCGTTTACGCTGATAAAAAGTTTTGATTTCCATGATCTTACTTCTTTCATCCCGGAGATAACCCGCAATCCCCTGCTGAAAGGGGGTACTGGTGGAAAACCCCACAAACTGATGAATCTTCCGCAATTCGGCGGAAAGCGGAGCAGGTGCCAGGCAATAACCCACTTTCCACCCTGTGGCATGAAGACTTTTCCCAAAGGAGGATACAATAAAACTCCGGGCGGCGAGGTCGGGATAACGAGCCATACTCTGATGAATATTTCCATCAAAAATAATATGCTCATATACTTCATCGCTGATAATAAAAATATCGGTATGACTCAACAGCGCTGAAAGTTGACGCAGATCTTCCGGATAGAGAATACTACCGGTGGGATTGTGCGGTGTATTGAGCATAATAACACGGGTTCGGGGGCTGACAAGTTTTTTTACTTCTTCCCAATTAATCCTGTAATCAGGCGGTTTTAGGGCATAACGAACCGGAATTCCCCCGGAAAGTTCGATTGCCGGAAGGTAAAGGTCGTAGGCAGGTTCTAGCACAATTACCTCATCC
This sequence comes from Bacteroidia bacterium, assembly GCA_033764335.1. Lineage (GTDB taxonomy): Bacteria > Bacteroidota > Bacteroidia > J057 > J057 > JAGQVA01. Next base: position 8,178 of record JANRJC010000027.1, read on the forward strand.
CCGGGTCGGACAACCGCAGCAATGGCACAGTATAAGGCTTCCGACGCACCACAGGTAATCGTAATTTCTGTGGCTGGATCGTAGGAATAATCATAAATTTCCTTTATCATTTGCGAAATTTCTTCACAAAGGGCAGGGAGTCCGGGCATGGGGGCGTATTGGTTATAACCCTCCTTCATTGCTCGGGATACATAGTCGGTCAATAGAGGGTCACAAGAGAAGTCGGGGAAGCCCTGTGACAAATTTATCGCGTTATTTTGCCTTGCAAGGGCAGACATGACCGTAAATATGTTTGTACCCACCCAGGGAAGTTTGGAAGAAATAGAGGGAGAAATCATGGGAAAAATTCTGACAAAAAATCAAATAAAACCAAAGTGAATTGTGTCATTCATTTGAAATTAACCAAAAAAAACCTTACGGGTTACCTGAAAGTTTATTTTTTTTATAGTTTTGTAAAAACCCAACTTCAAAAAGCTTCTGTATGTGCCCAAAACAAACCAGTTACTACGGCAAATATTCCACCCGATACACTTCCCTGCTACTCGCGGTAGTATTACTATCTGCCTGTAAGCCCGAGGGACTGATTAACAAGGTCAAATACAACGGTGCCAAATATGTCAACACCTGTGAGACCTTTACGGCTGACATCACTAAGCTGATTCAGAACAATACTCAGTCAAGTGTATTAAAGGTAAGTGAATATGACAACAGTGATTTCACCTATTATTACCTCGAACAGGGGCAATATGAAATCAAAAAGGATACTCTGTACTTCCGGCTCGCACAGGATCTGGAATATGCGCAGTATCTCGACAAAGGCGTAGCTGTGCATGTAAATGCTAGCTACAAAGCCGTTGATCAGATTCAGGATTTAGAGGTCTCCAAAGCCGGTGATCTCGGAACCCTGGTGGTAAACCGCGAATATTATGTGGCCAACCGCAAACCTTTTTTCCTCTATAAATTTCCGCTGGGAGGAAAAAGTCTGGAAGGAAAACAGCTTATGCTTTCTTTTGCCATTGCCAAGTACGACAAAACCGGAAAGGTCAAACAGTATTTCTGTGAAACCGATGCCAAACCAGTAGGGACGGCCTTTCCCTCCTGCTGCTCAGCAACCCCCTGGCAGGCAGCGGGCCTTCAGTCCATCATAGAAATCCCTTCGATCAATGTAAAAGACGAAACTTACCGGTACGAAGGATTTACCGGTACGATTGATGTAATGTTTCAGGAAGGTTCTTTCAAACTTGCCGACGACACCTCTTTTTCGGCCCTTTTGATTCAGGCGTTTGTAGAGAAATACAAAAATTTTGGTTACAAAATTGACAATGTAAGCCTCGAAGGCTGGGCTTCTCCTGGTGGTAAGGAGGCTTTTAACATGAAACTCTCCCAACAACGCGCCGAAGCCCTTAAAAAAGCTCTCGAAATACTCAACGGAAATCTCTCCGGGCTGAATGTCACCGCGCAGGGAAAAGGCGAAGACTGGGAAAGAGTCAAACTGCTTACCCAAGCCTCTACACGTCTGACCACCGAACAAAAAGCGGAGGTTTTGGCCATAGCCAATGACGCCTCCCTGACCAATGACCAAAAAGAAGCACAACTCCGGAAAGTGAAATTCTGGACAACCCTTGTGGATGATGTGCTTGTAAAAGCCCGTCATACTTTTTCGATCATGGACTTTGGCTACGGAGGTACCGAAAATATCCTCAAAAGATATGAAAAACCCCTGCCGGTAGCGTCCATGCAACTCGAAGATATAGCCAAAACGGTCTTCCGCGTAGGGGGATATAAAGAAGGGAAAGACGTAAACAAAGATTTGGCGCTTATCAACGAAGTATTAACCAAAGCTGCTACGCCCAACCTTTATGCCATCCGGGCTACCTACTACCTCGCCAATGATGAATATGAAAAAGCCTTTGCTGACCTCGAAAGTGCCAGCCGCTTCCGCGATGCTAACACCAACGAATACAGCACAAGCGTACAGGGTTATAAAGTACTTTTTGCCGATCAATATACTTTCGATCAGAAAAAAGAACTCTATAAGTCTTACAACGAAATGGTACAGAAAAACCCGGGAGCAAAGCCTATTTATTTCAACCGCGCAGTATTGATGGATAAAATCGGCTTTATCAGCGGGGCATTGACAGAGTATAAAGACCTATTCGAAGGAAATACCGCAACCGCCGCCAACCTCAACAACCGGGGAGTCGCCAAAATGAAAACCAATATGTTTACCGAAGCAGAAGCCGACTTTAAAGCCGCCATGCAGATGGACCCCAAAATGTCGGAACCGGTTTTTAACCTCGCTATCGTAAGCGCTTATCGTGGATTGACCAAAATGACCATCGAGTATCTCGATAAAGCAGTCAAAATGGACTCCAAATACAAAGCCCTGATCTTCAATAATCCCGCTTTTTCGGTGATGTCAGAGGATCCTCGGTTCGAAAAATATAGGAATTAAACGAAAACCATATCTTATCTTGGTAAAAAAGAGAGATTATACTACATTTGCACCCGTCCGGTAAATCCCGACAGAAAGGAGAACCTAAATAAATGGTAGACGAAACCAACAAAAAATTTGACAAAGACGAAAAAGTGATTCCTCAAATGGAGGACGACACACTCGAAGCTGATGACGATTCGGCTTACGATGATGACATTTCCGATGATGATTATGAAGGAGATGATGACATTGACGACACTGAGGCAGAAGAAGATGATGATTATGATGTCTCAGACGATGAAATTACTACTCCCCTCGTAAAAAAACTGTATGCAACGGCGAAATCAGAGGATGACGATGATGACGACGATGACTGGTGGAAAGATGGAGGCGATTATTCATCTAAACAACGGGAGGAACTTGAACACCTGTATTCAGGTACCCTGCGTCAGTTCAATGAGAATGAAATTGTCTCCGGTACAGTAGTTAGTATCGGCGATAAAGAAGTTGTTCTCAACATCGGATTTAAATCCGAGGGTGTCGTGCCGATCTCCGAGTTCAGAAGCCGCAATCAGGAACTGAAAGTTGGAGACAAAGTAGAAGTATTTATTGAAAGTGTCGAAGACCAGGATGGCCAGTTGATCCTATCTCGCAAACGCGCCAAAAACCTGCGTTCGTGGGAAATGATCAATGACTCCATGGATAACGATACCATTATCATGGGCCACGTAATGCGCCGTACAAAAGGTGGTTTTGTGGTGGATGTAAATGGCATTGAAGCATTCCTCCCCGGTTCTCAGATTGATGTTAAGCCCGTTCGCGATTTTGACGTTTACGTAGGTCGTAACATGGAATTTAAGGTTGTAAAAATCAACCACGCTTACGAAAACGTTGTGGTCTCCCACAAAATCTTGATTGAGGCTAAACTGGAAGAACAACGCAAAGAAATCCTTGAAAAACTCGAAAAAGGTCAGGTACTCGAAGGTACTGTGAAAAATATGACCAACTTCGGGGTATTCATTGATCTCGGCGGCGTGGATGGACTCCTGCACATTACGGATATCTCCTGGGGCCGGATCAACCACCCCGAAGAAGTACTGGAACTTGACCAGAAAGTTAATGTGGTTGTTCTTGAATTTGATGACGCTAAAAAGCGAATCAGCCTCGGTATGAAACAACTCACACCTCACCCGTGGGAGTCTCTGCCTGAAAACCTCGTGGAAGGTACCAAAGTAAAAGGAAAAATCGTAACGGTTGCCGAATACGGTGTATTCCTCGAAATCCTCCCCGGTGTCGAAGGGCTTATTCATACCAGCGAAATGTCCTGGTCTCAGCATTCTAAAAACCCCACCGAAATGTTCAGATCCGGCGACGAACTCGAAGCCGTGGTCCTGAGTATTGACCGTGATGACCGTAAGATGTCTTTAGGACTGAAACAACTCCTGAACGACCCCTGGTCAGATATCGAAACCCGTTACCCCGTCGGCAGTTCTCATACCGGCCTGGTGCGCAATATGACCAACTACGGTCTGTTTGTCGAACTTCAGGAAGGTGTGGACGGACTCGTTCATATTTCCGACCTGTCCTGGACCAAAAAATTCAGCCACCCCTCTGAGTATGTCAAGGTGGACGATAAACTCGAAGTGGTTGTCCTTGATATTGACAAGGAAAACCGCCGCCTGAGCCTCGGCCACAAACAACTTACCGAGGACGTATGGGATACCTTCGCTGCAATCTTCACGGTCGGTTCTGTTCATAAAGGAACCATCAAGAAAATTCAAACGAAAGGTGCTACCGTCGAACTTGACTATGGTGTGGAAGGCATCGTTCCTCCGAAACATCTCTCCGTCGAAGATGGAAAAGAACTCCTGAAAGTTGATGATGCCGCCGAATTTGTGGTAATCGAATTCCACAAAGACGCCAAACGTCTCGTCCTCTCTCATACACGTGCCTGGAAAGAAGAGGAAGCTCCCGCCGAGCAACCCAAATCCAAAGACAATAGCTCCTCCAAAGGGCAGAACCAAAATCAGAACCAGGGTCAAAACCAGAATCAGAATCAAAATCAAAACCGTACCAAAGGGAATAATAACCCCGCGCCTACGGCAAAAGCTGGGACGACTACACTGGGAGAGCTTGATGTTCTCGCCAAACTGAAAGAGCAAATGGAAGCCGAAGAACAAAAAGGAGGCAAGAAAAAGTCTTCCAAAAAGAAAGAAGATGTTCCTGCTGACAATGAAGAGGTATCCATTGTTAATGAACCCGAAATGGATGATGCCGGTTCCGATGACGAAAGTGACGAATAGGCAAAAATCTTATCATAAAAAAAACCTTCCCTACGGGAAGGTTTTTTTTTGCCCTCTCTCAGGGTTTTTTCTCCAATATCTTCGCCAAATGGTTCACTAATACCTGCAAAGCTTTGTACATGTGCCGATTATTGGGAATAATCATATCACACTGTGATTTCAAAGGTGCTACATATCGGTAAAACATCGGCGCCACGTATTTTTCGTAATCTCTCAGAATGGATTCTACCGAATATCCCCGCTCGGTATGATCCCGCTTTAACCGCCGGCTCAACCGTATATGTTCTTCCGTATCTATAAACAGCTTCAGGTCAATCAACCGCGAAATCTCCGATCGGTAATAGATAAATAATCCTTCCACAATAATGATCGGCGCAGGTTCAAACCGCAACAGGCGTGGCACCGCCTCCGGATTGTTGAATGTATATTCCCATCGGGAAAAACCTTTGTTCTGAATCAACAGGTATATATCCTGATAAAGTTCATCCATATTGATCGAATCCGGGTGATCAAAATTGATCAAACCTTCCTCGTCTTTTACCTGATCTTCCTGCTTTTTGTAATAATTGTCCTGCGAAATGATGGTGACTTGTCCCAAGGGCAGTTGTTTCAACAACTGATTGAGAAGAAACGTTTTTCCGGACGCACTGCCACCACAAATACCTACGATATAGGGCTTTTTATCCATTCAGGGGGTAATCTTATCTATTTATGGGTTGAGAATAAACCGGGCAAACGATCGCACGGCCTTTCCTCTGTGTGAGATTTTATTTTTTTCTTCCGGTGTAAGAGCAGCAAAGGTGAGGGAATGTCCTTCGGGTTTAAAAATGGGATCATAGCCAAATCCGCCTTCGCCATACGGTTCTGTTGCGATTTCGCCCTCGACAATTCCTTCGAAAATTTCCGTTTTTTCCCCGTCAAAAAAAGCAATGACCGTGCGAAAACGAGCCTTGCGGTTTTTTTTACCTGTCATTTCTGTCAGCATTTTCCGCACATTGTCTTCATAACTACAGCCCTCCCCGGCGTAACGAGCCGAATAAACTCCCGGTCGCCCTTCTAACGCTTCTACCTCAAGACCGGTATCATCTGCAAAACAAGGAATTCCCGATGCTGCATAAAAAGCCTTTGCTTTTAAGATTGCATTTCCCTCCAGAGTCACCTCCGTTTCCTCCACCTCTGTTTCTTTGCCTAAATCCGCCAGGCATAAAATTTCATAGGTTCCTCCCAGCATCTGCCGGATTTCCTGAAGTTTGTGGCGGTTATTGGTGCCGAATAAAAGCTTTTTTCTCTCCATATTACCGTGTAGCAAAAGCTTGAAGCTGGCGAATTAAATCTGCTTTTATCTCGCTCTTCTGCTTGAGCATTTCGAGTGAGGGGTGAATAAAAAAAATTTTCCCGCCGATCGCTGCCTCAGGGGTGGGAAAGTTGATTCCAAAGACCCAGGCATGAGTTACCGGTACATCCGTAAAATTCCAGCTAACCGCCGTTTCGTCCATAATTCCAAATCCGGCTAAAGTGGTATTTATCCCGGCTTCATCGAGGCAGGTTTTAAGAAAACCGGTGAGCGTTTTGTCCGCAAATTCTTTCCGGGAAAGAACCAATACCAGTTTTGAGGTTGGCCTGAGTTTCCACTCAATGGGTGAGCCGGAAGTCAAAACGGAAAAATCCGGAAGCGGTGGAACAACCGTCTCTTCCGGATTTTTTTCATTTTGTATTTCAATGACAGGCTCCGTTGCGGGAATATCCTCTTTCTCTATGATAAACAGATACTGACCATACAGGCGGGATATATCTTCCGTTGTAAATTCCATGGAGCTGCGTATAGCTTATATATTACCTACCACCGGGGCGCAAATTCCAACTGAGTGGTTTTAAATGCGGCTTTCGGGGGTTTGTAAGAAACGGTTACATCTTTCAGTACGTCAAACTCTGCTTTCATTTTGGGGAAAATATCTTTGTGTTCGCGGTAAGACATTTCCAATCCCATTACCTCTGATAGCAGGGATAGGAGACGCCAGCCGGGCAGCACATCAAAAATATTATCGAGATTCCGCCAGCGGTCAACGGCAACGGCACCTTTATCGAGGCGACTTTTGGGCAGGCGCATCCACATTTCGGGAGTCATCTGACGACTTTGTTTGGCCAGAGCCGATACTTGTGGGATACCTTTAAAATTGATATAGGTGCCTTCGGCTTCAATGGAACATGCAGCAGGCAACAATACCTCGACAAACTCATGCCCGGCCTGATGCTGATGGCCGTGTGCAACTGTGGGGACACCGGAAATATAGCTGGCGAGTTCCGCAAAAACAGGATCATTTTCCAGCGAATACAGGCAGGTTATTTCTTTAGCCTCAAATTTTGCTTTCAGATCATTGATCGAAAGGGCTTGGAAACCAAGCAGTTCGCAGGCAGCGGCATTCGGAGTACAATCGTCTTGAAGCAACCACCCGTCTCCACGTCCAGCAACGGTATGGGTGATATAATAGATTGTTTTTGCACCGAGGCTGCTTGCCATCTCTTTTAGGGCATAATTACTTTCCATCGAAGCAAAAGCCGAACCGAGGAAAAATATTTTGCCTTTGTGCGCTTCTAGTACTTGTGCAGCGCGTTGGATACCCGTTTGGAAATCCACCGGAATATCTCCTTTGAGTTTGGTTCCAGAGACACGTTTTTCATTGTAGTAATCCACATTGAGGCGGTGATCATCCGGCATCCAGAAACCATTGATGTCCGCGTTTTCCCGGGGGGTAATCCGGAGGACTTTATTGTCGCGAATCCATACGTGGATATTTGTACCGGTGCTATCGTTCATATCTATCGCGGGCGAATGAGACATTTCCCAGACCCTTGCCTTAAACCGGTGTTGTTTGCTGGTAAGCGCACCTACCGGGCAAATATCAATCACGTTCATCGAGTAAGGTTCGTCAAAAACTTCTCCCGGCGCAGTTGAAGGGCAGTTTTTCTCTCCTCTTCCGACGATTGACAATTGATTGGAGTGCGAAATTTCTTCCGTAAAACGAGTACAACGGGTACAGTTGATACATCTTTCTTCGTCGAGCACTACCCGTGGGCCGAGTTCTACGCGCTTGCGTTTGTGGCCTTTTTGGTTTTCAAAGCGGGAACCTTCGGGTCCGTATTTGTAGGTCCAGATTTGAAGCGGACATTCACCGGCCTGATCACATATCGGGCAATCAAGCGGGTGATTAATGAGCATATACTCCAGAACGCCCTGCTGAGCGGTTTTTACCATTTCAGAGGAGCGGTGGGTTTTGACAAACATTCCATCCGTCAGCGGAGTATTACAGGCAGTATTGGGTTTGCGCCCCCAGTTTACCACCGGTTTTCCGTTTTCATCAAACTGAAACTCACCCGTAGCACGGTCGCGGGATTGATAGCCCACTTCTACCAGACACATCCGGCAATTGGTAGGAATACTCATCGCGGGATGGTAGCAGAAATAGGGAATTTCAATGTCCTGATCCAGGGCAAATTGGAGTAACTTGTGCTGACCTTCAAACGCAATCTCCTTGTCGTCAATCGTAACTTTTGCCATATTTCGCAGAAAAAATAATGATTTCGCAGGTTCTTTAAGAGCCGGATAAAGATAGATATAAATTTCAAAAATCCGCTCTTACAATCGAAAATGTGTGAAAAAATTGAATGTTTTGCTCGATTCTCCGGGGAAAAGATTTGTATTATTTCTCCTTATTCCTTCTCAAACTTCAGATTATAAAAGTTGAAATCGGGATTGGGCAGGTCTATTGTAAAACCGGTGACCTTACCCTGGGAGTCCATCTCAAATACAATCAGTCCAAAAGGTAAAAACGGATCGGCAAAGTCCACGCGGAAGGTATTGTAGTGCCAGTGTCTGAGTTCGCCGGTAAAGAGGGTGGATGTGGGCAACAGGGTAAGAAACAGTTTTCCATCGCGTATGACCACTTCTGCCGGGCCGTACATTTTGTCTTCGTATTTACCCGAATAGTCTGCCGGGGGCAGGGAGGGTTGTGTACCTGTAATTTGGGTTTTTTCGCGTTCGGCTTTCTGTCCGGCGACATACGCGAGGTAATTTTTTTCGATACTCAACATCCGGCCTGCCCAGTCGCTTTCTTTTCCGTTGAGAAATCGGTCAAATACTTCGTTGCGAAGAGCCATGTTAAGTACCGCAGGCATTCCATTGGTGAGGATTACGACGCCGAGGTTTTCTTCCGGGATAAAAGCCACCTTCGAAATATAACCGGGTAATCCGCCGTCGTGTTCCACCACTTTTCGCCCGGCATAGTCAAACAATCGCCAGCCGAGGGCATAACTTTCGAAGTGGATGCCCATTTGCTGTTCCAAATTGCTGGGATTTTGGGCGGTCTGAGCCGAAAGGATTTCTCGCCATGATTCGGGAGAAAGCAGTTGTTTGTCGCCATATTTGCCGCCGCCCAACCAGAAAGTCAGCCATTTACTCAGATCTGTTACCGAGGCATTAAGCGAAGCCGCCGGGCCGCTGTTGTCGTAGTTAATGTCCTCCACCACTATGCCATTCAGGTGCGGCAGTGCGCGTTCGTCTTTTTTCTTAAAATTTTGATTAGTGGTAGTAGCGTCTTTCATTCCTAGCGGCTCCATCAGACGTTTTTGTACAAATTCGTCCCAGGTCATACCACTCACCGCTTCGATCACTTCTCCGGCGGTGATAAACATGACATTGGAGTAACCAAACCGGGAGCGGAAACTGTTTTTTAGCGGCAAAAAACGAATTCTCCGAATAACCTCTTCCCGGTCGTAATGGGTTCCGTACCAGAGAAGATCACCGTCAAAAGTATCAAACCCCGCACGGTGGCAAAGTAGATCGCGCACCCGCAACTCGCGGGTAACGTAAGCATCATGTAACTGAAAATCCGGCAAATGGTCTATTACACGGTCGTCCCAGTTGAGTTTACCCTCATCTACCAGCATACCGATACAGGTTGCCGTAAATGCCTTCGAACAGGATGCAATGCTGAAGATGGAGTTGGGGGTAATGGGCTTTTCCGTTCCTACTTCCCTCAAACCATAACCCTGTGAAAAAACCATATTTCCATCTTTGACAATCGCAATGGCCAGACCCGGGACATTGTAGTCTGCTACCGCTTTGGCCAGATAGTCGTCGAGCTTTTCATAATCCACTTGCCCGATAACCAACAATTGCGACAAGCAGAGGTGATAGAAAAGAAAAAACGAAACGTAAAATAGTTTTTTCATAAAGGATTAATTTAAAGGAGCGGAAAATTAGCAGATTTTTTCCAGAAGAGAATAATTTTCAACCCTGTTCTTCCTCGGTGGTTTTTTCGATGGCGTCGGATTTGAACCGCATAGAACGCGGAGGGGCACGGAGGCGATAAGTCTCGGTGTTTCTCTTCTTCCTCGGTGGTTTTTTTCGATGAAAAGAAAAAAGGAAAAAAAAATTTGCTTTTACTGAACATTGTTCATTTACTTTGCGTTGTAAACTAAAAACCAAAAGCTTGAGCATCGCTGACAGAAGAGAAAAAGAAAAGCAGGAGCTTAGAGATAAAATCCTGCATGCCGCCGGAAAGTTGTTCCGAAAAGAAGGCTATGAAAAAGTCAGTGTAAGGAAAATTGCCAACGCCATTGATTACAGCGTAGGCACGATCTATCTATATTTTAAGAATAAAGACGATATATTTTTTGCACTCCACGAAGAGGGGTTCAACATGCTCTATGAAAAAATGATCCAAGCGATACCGATTGCTCACCCGGTCGAAAGGCTGAGAGAAATGGGGCGGCAGTATATGGCATTTGCTTATGAATTTCCGGAGACCTACGAACTGATGTTTATCCAGTCTGCGCCGATGAACATTATCGAGGAAAGGATGGGCAAACCGGCAGAGGATGTGATGCCCCCGGAAAAATGGGTTGCGGTCATGCGTTCCTTTGGTATGTTGTATCAGACAGTCCAAGAATGCATTGATCAGGGTTATTTCAAAACCGGAGATGTCAACCTGACTACCTTTGCCATCTGGTCTTCCGTTCATGGAATGGCCAGCCTGAGAATTTGCAAGCGACTGGAAAAACTATTCCCCAGCCACCTCAACGCGACACTAATCAGCGACACAATCAATATGCTGCTTGTTCAATATCAAAAATAAAATTTTTTACCCCTACACTAAACACTGTTCATTAAATACCTAATGTTCATACCATTACCACCATTCACCGAAATAATCCTAAAAACCGATACCGTTATGCGAAAAAAAATCTATCCTGTCTTCACACCTCTGTGGCTGTTTTTTATCCTGACGCCGGTATTTTCTTATGCACAGACAACCGGGCTGGAAGACTATGTAAAAACCGGGCTGGAAAATAACCGGGCGCTCAAAAACCGTGAACTTTCCTACCAGAAAAGCGTGCAGGCCCTCCGGGAAGCAAAGGGGTTATTTATGCCCCAGGTTTCATTTTCGGCCTCTTATACCGTAGCAAACGGAGGGCGAGCCATTCAGTTTCCTATTGGGGATTTGCTCAACCCTATCTACGCCACCCTCAATGCCCTGACAGAAACCCAGAATTTCCCCACAAACCTCGAAAATGTGGACGAACAATTTCTGCCGAACAACTTTCAGGAGACCAAGTTTCGGGTGATCCAGCCCTTATTTAACCCCGACATTTACCTCAACTACAAGGCAAAAAAATCCCTCATCAGCATCGCCGAAGCTCAACAGGCCGCCTATTCCGCCGAGTTGGCGAAAGACATCCGAATCGCCTATTACAATTATCAGAAAACCGAAGACGCCCTGGCCATTTACCGCGAGACCGAAACCCTGATTCGGGAGATTATCCGGGTAAACCAGCGCTTGCTGGAACATCACAAAACCACCCCAGATGCCGTTTCCCGCGCCGAAACCGAACTTGCCCAACTCAAAGAACAAGAGGCCCAGGCCATTGAACAAAACCAAACCGCCAAAGCCTATTTCAACTTTTTGCTCAATCGCCCCCTGGCTGAAACGATCATCCGGGATACCCTCATTCAAAGAAGTGTACCAGTCGTAGGTCTTGAGCAAGCATTAAACCAAAGCATCATCAATCGTGCAGAACTCGACCAACTTACCTCTGCCAAAGAAGCCGGAGAATACGCCCTCCGCATAAACCGGGCCGCTAGCCTTCCCCGTGTAGTAGCCGTCGTGGATGCCGGTGCGCAGGGTTATGGGTATGCATTTGACAAAGACCAGCGGTTTTGGCTGGGGCAAGTTTCCCTGCAATGGGACTTGTTTAAAGGCTTTCAGAATGACGCCCGAGTGCAACAGGCAGAGATAGACCAGACCATTCTTTACAATCAGGAGAACGAACTTCAGCAGCAGATACAATTACAGGTACAACAGGCCTGGTATCAGGTACAGGCAGCCCAAACCGCAAGTCTTGCCACCGAGAAAGCCGTCAAATCTGCGCGTGAAACCTTTGAGCATATCCGCAAAAGATACCAGGAAAACCAGGCGAGCCTGCTTGAACTGATGGATGCCCGAAACCAGCTTACGCAGGCCCGACTCAACCTTAACATCCATACATGGGATTACCACAGCAAAGTCGCCGAACTAAACTGGGCAGCGGCTATTTAATTTATCCGATAACAACTAAAAAGAATACAAAATGAATACCTTTCAAACCCTTTTATTTTCCGCGGCAATTGCCCTTTTCGCTGCCTGCGGTCAAAGTACGACCTCCGTCACGGAAGCCGAAAGAACGCCGGCAATACCGGTACGAATAGAACCCGTGGTTACCTTGAAAGAAAATCCGGCTATTCTTACCAGCGGTATTGTTGCGGCTCGCGAGGAGATCAAACTTTCCTTCAAAACCGGAGGAGTGATCCGTGCTATTTATGTAAATGAAGGCAGTACTGTGCAAAAAGGCCAGTTACTCGCCAAACTCGATCCCTCCGAAATTGATGCACAGGTCAATCAGGCGACTAGTGCCGCAGAAAAAGCCCGCCGCGATCTGGAGCGCGCCGCCCGACTGTACGAAGATACTGTAGTGACACTGGAAATCGTGCAAGACCTGACTACGGCAAAAGACGTAGCAGAGGCCAATCTCAGAATTGCAACCTTTAATCGGCAGTACTCCGAAATCTATGCACCGGCTAGCGGTCGGATTCTAAAACGTTTTGCCGAATCCGGAGAAATCATCGGCCCCGGAAGCCCTGTATTTTTCCTTGCCGCAACCAATAGCGACCAGGTCATTCGCGCGGGAATTACCGATGCAGACATTGTGAGAGTCAATTATGGAGACCGTGCATCCGTGCATTTTGATGCATGGCCGGCAGACACCTTCCATGCGCAGGTTGTGGAGATTGCCGCCGGTGCAGACCCGATGACCGGTGTTTTTTCGGTCGAACTTCAACTCGAAAAACATCCTAAAACACTCAAGAATGGATTTATTGGACAGATAACCCTGATTCCCCAAACCGAAGAAAAGTGGGTGAAAATTCCTTTGACAGCCGTTGTCGAAGCAGAACCCCGAAAAGCAAAGGTTTATACAACCGAACCCGGCAGCCCGATCGTGAAACAAGTGATTTTGTCTCATTACCGCATTGGCAATGACCATATCGCCGTGCCCGTCAGCCAGCTAAATGGGTTGACCGAAGTCATCACCGACGGTGCGCGTTACCTAAAACCCGGCAGCGCCGTTACCTTTCCCGATTCACCTCGAAAAAACCTTGCCGAAAAACAATAACCGAAAACTCCATGAACCCCCTCGCACCTGCACCGTCCCCCTTTTAAGGGGACTCCCGCAAGCCCAATCGCCAGTTCCCCTTACAAGGGGGACGACCGGCGAAAGGGGGTTTTCACCTAAAACTCCACACTCATTATGCGTTTACCAAAAATCGCCATAGATAATTATGCCTTTGTGCTGGTGCTGGTTTTTCTGGCGCTGTGCATGGGTACTCTTTCCTTCCTGAACATGCCCCGGTCTGAAGATCCCGCACTCAATTTCCCCCTTTACACCATAGTGGCAGTCTATCCCGGAGCAGACCCCAAAGACATTGAAGAACTTGTAGTGGATCCCATTGAGGAAAAACTAAACGAACTGGACGACCTCACGGAAATCCGGACCTCTATCAAAGACGGAGTAGCCGTCATCCGCATTGAAGGAGAATTTGGTGTCAACACCGATGACCAGTTTGATGAAGTGCGGGCCAGCGTGAATACCGTCAGAGACCAGCTTCCTAAAGAACTCAATCGTTTGGAAATCAATCAGATCAGCCCGCTTGATGTAAAAATTCTTCAAATGGCCATCGTCTCCGAAGGCGCACCTTACCGCGAAATGATCAAATGGGCAGAAAGACTGGAAGACCAATTGGAAGGTGTAAAAGGAGTGCGTAATGCCGAAAAAGAAGGGTATCCCGAAGAAGAAATTCGCATAGCCTTAGACCTTGAAAAAATTGCTCGGCTGGGCATTCCCCTCAATCAGGTAACCGGCATTATTCAGGGAAATAATGCCAACATTCCCGGTGGGGACCTTGATGCGGGAGGACAAAAATTCACCTTAAAAACCAGCGGCAGTTATCAGTCTGTTGAGGATTTAAACAATACTGTCATTGCTGCCCGGAACGGGAACATCGTCTATCTTCGCGATGTGGCAACCGTATATTTTGGCTACGAAGACCCCCGTTACCTGGCAAGGGTAAACGGAAAACGCGCCATTTTTGTGTCCCTCACCCAAAAGTCAGGCGAAAATATCCTTCAGATTACCGATGACCTCGATACAGAGATTGCCCGTTTTCAGCAGGAACTTCCCCAGGGTATGGAACTGGTCTATGCCTTCAAACAAGGCCCGGCGGTTGCCTCACGGATTAATGATTTTTTCATGAACCTGTTGCAGGGGATTGTGCTCGTAGGAGTTGTGATTCTGTTATTCCTCGGCATACGAAATGCCCTGATTGTCATGACCGTCATTCCAACCTCTATCCTGATCGCAATTTACCTTCTGGATGTCAGCGGGTTTGGCCTTCAGCAGATTTCCATCGCCGGGCTGGTGTTGGCACTGGGTATGCTGGTTGACAATGGGATTGTGGTAATGGAAAACATTCATCGGTTTTTAAAAGAAGGGCACAGCCCAGTGGACGCTGCCATCAAAGGCACCGCAGAAGTAGGTTGGGCGATTGTGAGTTCGACCGTTACAACCATCCTCTCTTTTTTCCCCATCACCCAACTGGGCGGCGGTACAGGTGAGTTTATCCAATCTTTACCCCTGATTGTTATTTACAGTCTGGTTGCATCCTTGATTCTCGCCCTGTTGCTGACCCCACTTATGGCGAGCAAACTTATGAGACCCGTAGTAAATGGACAACTTACGCGGGCAGAAAAAATCATTCAGAATTTTGTTGAAAACCGATATCGGAAACTGCTCCAATTTTCACTGGCAAAACCCTGGGTGATTATTGGTATTGCGGTAGGATCGCTCGTGGGAAGTATTGCCTTATTTCCGATTGTAGGCGTGAGTTTTTTTCCTACGGCTGAAAAACCCATGCTAATTGTAAATATTGACCTTCCCGAGGGCAGCAACCTGGCTAAAACCAATCAGGTCGCTCAGTATGTGGAAAGTGTACTCGACACCAGCGACTTTGTGACCGGCCACGTGATGAACGTAGGCCATGGCAATCCCCAGATTTACTACAACCTTATCCCCAAAAACTTTGCGGCCAATCATGCGCAGGCATTGGTACATCTGGAAGCCTGGGATAAGGAAAAATTTTACAAACTCGTAACTCGCCTGAGGGAAACTTTTGATCAATACCCCGGCGCAAAAATCAGAGTATTGGAACTCAAAAACGGCCCCCCTTACGACGCACCCGTTGCCATTAAAATCATCGGAGAAAACCTGGATTCGCTCAAATTATACGCCGCCGACCTGGAAAAAGTCATTGCCGCACAAGAAGGTACACTCAATGTGGACAACCCCCTGGCACTCAGCAAAACCAATATCCGCACGAATATCAATCGCGACAAAGCCGGTATGCTCGGCGTACAACTTGCCGATATTGACATCGCCGTACGAACAGCCTTCACCGGAAATGAACTCGGAACCCTAAACCTTCCCGACGGAAAAAAATATCCTTTAGTCGCCCGGATGGCCCAGGGAGAAAATATACAGGCAAGCGATTTCCAGCGTCTGTCCGTAGCCAGCGTAACCGGCGCGCAAGTTCCACTCGGGCAGGTAGCTCATCTGGAGTTTGAACCCGGAGCTTCCGAAATTGACCATTACGGGCTGGAAAGAACCGTTACCGTTACAGCAGATGTGAAAGACGACTATAACGTAACCAACATTACCCAAAACATCATTGAGGAGCTAAAAACACTTCCTTTGCCTTCGGGGTACGAATATTATATTTCCGGAGAATACGAGACCCAACAGGAATCCTTTGGCGATCTCGGAAAAATGCTGGTTGTGGCTTTGCTGGGCATATTTGCGGTACTGGTGCTCCAATTCAAATCTTTTAGTCAGCCATTTGTGGTATTTTCGGCGATTCCGCTGGCGTTTTCAGGCTCGATTGTCGCCTTATTCCTCTCCGGATATTCCTTTTCCTTCCTCGCCTTTGTAGGATTTACCAGCCTTGCGGGAATTGTCGTAAACACCTCCATTATTTTGGTGGATTACGCCAATCAATTAATTGAGAGGGGAATGCCCGTAAAACAAGCCCTGCTTCAGGCCAGCGAAACCCGGTTTACCCCCATTATGCTAACAACACTTACAACGATTCTGGGGCTTGTGCCACTTACCCTCAGCAATAGCAGCCTTTGGTCACCTTTGGGCTGGACGATGATTGGAGGCATGGTATCTTCTACGATATTGACACTTCTTATTGTACCGATTTTGTATCATTGGCTGACGAAAAAAACAACCTAAGTCAGGAAAACAGCAACCACAGTACGATATATTCAAAGAATTTGGTAATCTTAATGGTCTTTTGTTTTCACGAAATACAGGAAAGATGAAACGGAAACTATTCTTTTGTGTGATTTTAGTACTTGTGGTTGCTTTCAAAAGTCCCGCACAGCGAGTTATTTCACTCTATGAAGGAAAAGCCCCCGGCTCCGAAAACTGGACCTAGAGCGAGCAGACCAGTACCAACAACGCTTTTAAGACCGAAGTGATCTATAATGTCGCCGATCCCACGATTACGGCCTATTTGCCGCCCTATTATCTCGCGACAGGTACAGCAGTCATTATCGCGCCGGGGGGAGCTTTTCATACCCTGAGCATCAATAGCGAAGGAGTGGAAGTAGCCAAGTGGCTTAACACTCTGGGCATCGCAGCTTTTGTGCTTAAATACCGCGTGGCGAGAAGTTATACCGACGATCCTGTGAAGGAATTATCGGAGAAAATGGGCGACTTTAAGAAGCTCGACGAAGAGAACGCGCCCATTATCCCGCTCGCAATGGCAGATGGCCTTGCCGCCGTAAAATACGTACGCGACCATGCCGCCGAAATGGACATTAATCCCCACAAAATCGGTTTTATGGGTTTCTCTGCCGGAGGAACGCTTACAATGTCCGTGGTTTATAATGCTACGGACGAAAGCCGCCCCGATTTTGTAGCACCGATTTATGCTTACGAACCCGCCATTATTGGCGCTACTGTACCTGCAAACCCAACCCCGATTTTTGTTGCCGTAGCAGGAGACGATCAGTTGGGCATGATGCCTTTCAGTCTCAATATTTACCAGAAATGGAAAAATGCCGGTCAGCCCGCCGAACTACATGTCTATGAAAAAGGCGGACATGGATTTGGTATGCGAACCCAAAATCTGCCCGCCGATACCTGGTATGAGCGGTTTGGCGAATGGCTGAGGTCCCAGGGGTATTTAAAAAGAGTGTATCCCAGCAAATATGAAAAACTGTATGGCGAAGAAGCCGTCAGAATCGGTGAAATCAGAGAAGTAGAAAGAATGAGAAAAGATTTTGGCAACCTGGCCCGTTATAAAGAAGCCAACCAGCAGGTGGCACCGCCCGCTCCGGGAGAAAACCGTGTGGTTTTTATTGGAAACTCCATCACCGAAGGCTGGGTACGAGCAGATGAAACTTTTTTTACCCAAAACAATTATATCGGTAGAGGTATCGGCGGCCAAACCTCCACCCAATTATTGCTGCGATTCCGGCAGGATGTGGTCGCGCTAAAGCCCAAAGCGGTGGTAATTCATATCGGTACCAATGACGTAGCCGAAAACACGGGGCCCTACGACCCCGAATTTACGATGGGCAACATCCAATCTATGGTAGAAATTGCTCAGACACACAAGATCAAAGTCATATTGGCAGCGGTGTTACCCGCCACAAAATTTGAATGGCGCCGAGCACTCGGCGACCGCTCGGCGATGATTGTGGACTTAAACAGCCGTATCGAAGCCTATGCCCGTGAGCATAAAATACCCTATATTGACTATCATTCCGCCATGAAAAATGAAAAAAACGGGATGGATCCCGATATAGCCGAAGACGGAGTACACCCTACCCTGAAAGGATATAAAATCATGGAAGATCTCGCTCAGAAGACGATCCTAAAAGTACTTAACAAATAATTCCCTTTGTATTTGTATGAGCCGGGGATTCAATGCGAAAAAACAAGGGTTTTGTCCTGGTTGCGGGTAACAACAATGAGTTTTTCCTTTCGGAGGTAAACCATTTTTCTTACATCTCCCTCTAGTTTCAGTCCGCTTTGGGCGAGTGGCCATTCCTCAAATTGACCGTTCCCTTTTCCCCTTAACAAAACGCCATAAGAGGCATCACTTTGCCCAAATATGGGTTCGTTGGGGTAAAAATTGCCGGCAAGGAGAATGTCCTGTATTCCGTCGCCATTAAAATCTTCGATGAGTAAATCATTAACCGGAGCCTGCTGGGCTGCCAGCGGTAATGCCTGGAAATGAAAATTTCCCTTGCCATCATTTATTGCAATGCCGGTACGCAGTTCTGTCGCCTGATAATGGACAGCACCTTTCAAATCACCGGGAGTGAAAAGATCGTACAAATCGGCTTGTGAGTATTCTTTAAAAAGTTTGTAACGTGCTTTATACTGCACAATCTGATCCGTAAGCGTACCTCGTGGGTGAATCACCACTTCTCTGTCCTTGAGAAAAAGCCCCCATATTGGATCCAGGCGTCCATCGGCATTAAAATCTTTGACCAGAAGGCTTACCGGCTGCTCCGCCGAAGCCTGATAAATAGAATTCTGCCCTTCATTTCCCAACACAAAATCAGGATCTCCGTCATTGTCCACATCCCCGGTTTTGATACAATTCCACCATCCGGAAGGCAGGCTCAAAACTTCTCTTGCATAGTCTTTTCCGTTGTTGCGCAGGAGTGTTACGCCGGCCCAGTGTCCGGTCATTGCGATGTCAAGGTCGCCATCCTGATCTATATCAAGGGCTTCCATATCTTTAATGGCCTTTTCATCCGATAACCAACCCACATTTGCCTGACTCAGCCCTCCTTCCTCTTGAATTAATAAAACACTCTTAAAAGTAGAGGGAAACTTACCCGGCATATAACCTCCCCCTATCAGAATATCTGTCTTCCCGTCTTCATTAAAATCGTGAGTCACAATACTTTCTGAACAGATTGAGAGTACAGGCAGCGAAATATCCCGGGTAAATCCTTTTCCATTTCCGGTGAATAACAAAGGTTGAAAAGCTTCCGTCACAGACAGCGGATTTTCGCTGGCTCCCGGAGCGATAAAAATATCGCTGATTCCATCCTGATTGACATCCATCACAGCGATGGCTCCCACTTCCAAAGCCCCGGTTGGTAAGGTGTCATGGGGTACAAAACTTCCGTCAGGCTGCTGATAAAAAATCACCGTTGGGCTTCCCCCGAAGGCTCCGCCGACAATCACATCGGTACGGGAATCTCCGTTAAAATCCCCCGGTTCGATAACCGGGCCATTGCGGGTGAGCATTTTTTGAAGGGTGGGCGTATGGAGAAAGTCCACGTAACCCGATTCTTTGTGCGTAAAATCGAGTAGATGGTTTTTGTCTGTGAATAGCGTCGGAGAAAGCGAATTTTTCGCGTCTTTCATTGTAGCATTCACCTCTTCCAGCACAATTTCCTGCCCGGCTTTTACCGGGGATACGATTTGTTTTTTTCCTCCCGGCCATGTGACCACCAAGCTGTCAGCCCCGGTATTTTCCCCCAGACCGATTACCAGGGGGCCATTCATACTTGAGAGATAACCGCGTATCGGGAAATACTCATAGACCTGGCGTAAAGTACCTGCATATACTTTTACCGAGGCCCCGATTCCTTCCTGGTTTCCTTCCGATCCTTGAAAGGCTACGCGGACATAATTTTTGTTACTGCTGCGATTTTCATAGACAAATGCGGTTTCGTCAATATTATTCACCACCAGGTCGAGATCTCCGTCTCCGTCGAGGTCGGCATAAGCCGCACCGTTGGAGTAGGAAATCTGGTCCAGGCCCCACGAGGCGGAGCTATTTTGAAAGCTTTGATGGGGAATGTTTTTAAAAGCATAATTTTTTAATTTAATCTCCGGCAGTTCTTTTAAGATTTGTTCGCGGTTTTTTTCCTGTGTCTGCTGGTTTCCGAAGATATTCTGGTTTTTGTTGTAGGTGATAAAATCCAGATCGGTCACATTTTTGCGGTAGCCATTGGTGACAAAAACATCCTTCCATCCATCAAGGTCAAAATCCGCCATTAACACACTCCAGCTCCAATCCGTTGCAGCGACTTTATAGAGAAATCCCTGTTCACTAAACAGAGGAATCGTATCACCCATACCCTGATTGACCTGCAAAGAATTTCGCATGTACTGCAAGTGGTAATTGTATTGAGGCGAAATACTTATTTGTTTTTTGTCATAATCTCCGCGGACAATCATTTGTTTTTGTCGTTCGCTATCTTCGGGCAGCATATCAAGTTGAAAAATATCACCGTGCAGGTCGTTATTAAAATCGGCGGCATCTATGCCCATTCCGTATAAGCTGGTGTGTTTTACCGCTTTTTTAATGACGTTGCGAAAAGTTCCGTCGCCTTTGTTGAGGTAAAAAACATCATCGCTTTGAAAGTCATTGGAACAATATATATCGGTAAACCCGTCCTCATTGAAGTCGGCCAGGGCCACTCCCAGTCCAAGACCTTCGTAAACAATTCCGGCTTCG
This sequence comes from Bacteroidia bacterium, assembly GCA_033764335.1. GTDB lineage: Bacteria > Bacteroidota > Bacteroidia > J057 > J057 > JAGQVA01. The sequence continues at coordinate 29,062 of JANRJC010000027.1, forward strand.
ACCGAAACGTCTTCAAATCGCCAGGTCCCGTCAGGCTGTTTTCCGGTGTTTTTAAACAATTTATCTGATGAGGGGTGAGAACCATCGTTTACGGCGGGTCGGAGGTTGTTGGGGTTAGAAATATCGGGAGCCGTATTAAGCAGAAAAGCATCAAGGTCTCCGTCAAGGTCATAATCAAAAAAAGCCGCTTGGTTAGTAAACCCTTTATAAGCCAGCCCATATACTTCGGCTTCTTCTTTAAAACGGGGCTGAGGAGTTTTTTGATTAATATACAACTGATTGGCGGTATGTTTAAAAGAACCGTGTTGGGCCATTGAGAGGTAAATATCGGGCCATCCGTCCTGATTGATGTCCACGATACTGATCCCGGTTACCCAGCCGGGATTGAGGAGGCCCGTTTCCGATATTTTTTCAAATTTCAGGCCGCCTTTTCCCAGATACAATTCCGGATCGGCCTGATTGGCAGTAAAACATATATCCGGAATACCGTCCCGGTTAAAATCGGCAATGCCTACGCCACCACCATTGTAGAAATTGGTGAAATTGAAGGCGTTCAGCGAATCATTGGCACGGAGATCATTGCGGAAAGTGATGCCGGAATCCGCAACATCAATGTTTCGAAACAACGTTTCGTCTTTGCTAATACAGCCGACTAACAACAGACAAAAAATCAGGGGAAAGGGGAGAAACTTCATGGGTTTGTTCCGCTAAATGAATCAAACATTCCTGTCCAATAAACATAAAAACTCCCAATATCTCGCGACAAAGGGAGTTTTTCAATCAATTATGGTTCCTAATTAATAGCCAGGGTTTTGGTCTGCCTGAGTCAATTTCGGATTGTTGTCCAATTCTGTCTGAGGAATAGGCAGCAATTCGTGTTTGCTGGGCAGGAAATAAGAGATCGGCTCTTGGTCGAGTTTTCCATGTTTTCTCCAGCGCACAATATCAAAGTTGCGGACCTGTTCGCCGGCCAGCTCGATCATACGTTCGTGCTGAATGGCTTTTCTGACTTCGGCCTGATTACCCGCAGGGATATTGGCGGTAGGAATCGGAGGCATATCCACGGAGGGCCTTGCCCGCACCTGGTTGACCAGTTCGATGGCTTTTGCGGAGTTACCCAGTTCATTTTCACACTCTGCCAGCATCAGGAGCACATCGGCATAACGCATAATGCGCTGGTTGATGGCACTGGTAGCAAATCCGGCGTCCAGTTTATAGAGCACGGAATATTTTTGCCAGGATACTTTTTGTACGACTCCTCCTACATTGGAAGTATTGCCCTGAACCCGGTCGGGAGTCATGACACTATTACCGTTATTGAAGGTTTCGCCTTCCAGCCAGTAGCTGAAATCGTAGCGGGGATCATCTTTGGCATCTCCTTTTGAAACGCGCTCATAGGAGTTGAGGAGTTTATCGGAAGGGATAACATTTCGCCATCCTACGGCAGAGTACTCTTGAGTACGCACCGTTTCTTCCTGTACGGCCTGGCCGTCGCTATCACCGCCCCAGTTGTAAGAACCACCGGAGGGAGAGTAAACCACTTCAAAGATAGACTCAGAGTTAAATTCTCCTTCTTCATTGGTAATGTCGAGGTAAGAAGAAGTAAGTGAGTAGATCCCTGAGTTTACAACCTTTTCCAGTTCAGCTTTAGCCGCATTATAATCTCCCAACTGGAGATATACACGAGCCAGAAGAGTTTGCGCGGCACCTTTGGTTGCTCTTCCGAGGTTAGTGGCGTCATAGGTTGCTGGCAACAGTCCCTGAGCGGCACTGAGGTCTTCTACGGCTACGGCATACACGTCGCTTTGCGAAGACTTTGCATTAGAACCGTCAATGGTCTGAACGAAATTGGTATAAACGGGTGCTCCACCAAAGAAAGTGGCAATCTCGTAGTAAGCCCATGCGCGGAGGAAACGAGCCTCCCCAATGAGACGGTTGCGCAGACCATCGTCAATGTCTTCTACATCTGGAGCTTTGTTGATGATTACATTCGCCCGGTGGATGGTGCGATACCAGCCTTGCCATACGGCATTGACCAATCCATTTCCGGGATCATGTACGCCGATAAGCAATTGGTTACGGGGAGTCTCCAACTGCCCTCCGCCGGAGGCCATTTCATCGCTTCGCAGGTCGTGAGTAAAAAACCACTCGCGGGAAACCAGGCTGTTTGACTGTACCAATGCATAAATGGAGTTGACACCGGCGGTTAATTCTGCTCCATTTTTGAAATAAGTCTCAAGAGTAACGCCATTGGGGTTAATCTTGTCGAGATCTTCTTTGTCGCAGCTAGTAATTGTACTAAGAAACAGTACACTGAAAATTATAAGAATTTTTTTCATGTCCTTTTTGTTAAAAAATTTAACCGGAAATTAGAAGCCGAGGTTTATACCGGCCATAAGTGTTCTTGCCTGTGGAAATTGTCCGTAGTCAATACCTTGTGTGAGCAATGCTCCAAATCTGGAACCGACTTCAGGATCGTAACCCGTATATTTGGTAAAGGTCAGCAGGTTTTGGGAGGAAACATAAATCCGGATTCGGTTGAGTACGTTGCCGGTGAGGTCACCGATTTTACTCTGGGGAATCGTATAACCAATGCTGAAATTTTTCACCCGCAGATAAGAACCGTCTTCAAGAAAACGGTCAGATGTACGAGAGTTTTGGTTGGGGTCACCGCTGATCGCGCGAGGCACGTCGGTATCGGTATTTTGAGGTGTCCATGCATCGAGTACATCGGTAGAAGCATTAAACAACCGCAGCATACCCTGGCCGATGACTTTCGTTCCGTTATAGACTTTGTTTCCATAAACGCCCTGAATGTACAGCGTAAAGTCAAAGTTTTTGTAATTACCTGTCCAGTTCAGTCCGTAGGAAAATTTAGGGAGGTAACTTCCGAGGAAGGTACGGTCATCCGCATTTACCCGTCCGTCGCCATTTATATCGCGAAACTTGATATCACCGGGAGAGGTTTTATCGTTTTGATAGAAGCCATTGGGGGCCTGAGCGTTGAGGGAATTGATTTCTTCCTGTGTCTGGAAGATTTTTTCCACCTGCCATCCATAGAAAGACTGGATGGGCTGGCCTTCCTGAGTACGGGTGATTGCAAAACCTCCAAAGTCCGCATTAGTACCGGCGTCAATGGTGGCATTAGCGGTAGCCAGGCTGAGAACTTCGTTACGGGTAATATCAAAAGTACCTGACAGGCTCCAATTCAAGTTTTCGCTGGTATGATTGTATCCCAAGACAGCCTCAAAACCATAGTTGCGCATGCTACCTACGTTGGCCAGAGGGCTTGAGGAATAACCGATGGAAACCGGAACGGGAACACGCAGCAAAAGACCGTCAGTTTCGCGGTTGTAGTATTCCGCTGTGAGGAAAACCTTGTCATTCCAGAGAGATACGTCCACTCCGAAGTTGGTCATGGTGGTAACCTCCCAGCTAAGATCAATGTTACCAAGCTGGTTGAAGTACGAACCCAGAGCAGGAGTATTTCCGAAAGGATAGAGGGTGTTGTTGGCTTGTACCAATGGCTGCCACTCGTAGTCGCCGATGGAATTGTAACCCGACTGTCCCCAGCTTCCGCGGAGTTTCAGTTCGCTGATCGCAGGAACTGCATCCATAAAACCTTCTTCGCTCAGCCGCCAGCCCAGTGATACGGCCGGGAATGTACCCCATTTTTTGCCGGGAGCAAATTTGGAAGAACCGTCACGGCGTACCGATGCGCTCAACAGGTATTTTTCATCAAAATTGTAGTTGAGGCGTCCGATATAAGAGAAGAGGACATTTTCAGAAATCGAAGAGTTGGTCGAAGGGTTGGAAATACCCTGCAACACGCGGATATTATTGTCGGGACGTTGGCCGCTGGAGTTCAGTCCGCGAAATCTGGAATCCTGACGCTCAGCTACTCCCAGAATATTCAGATTGTGTGCGCCAAAACTTTTTTCAAACGTAAGAGCATTGGTATAAACGGTAGAAACAAACTGGCTGCGGTTATCCTGAACCTGCGCCAGGGGGCGGGTACGGTTGCCGTCGTTATAAATCGGCAGGAAGCCATTAAACCGGCTGTTGGCATAATCCACACCCATCGTAAAACGATACTTGAGCCAGCTTGCAAAATTCACGTCTGCGAATATCGAGCCGATCATTTTTACACCATTGTTTACCTGAAACTGCTGCTCATGTTCTGCCACACGAAGCGGGTTTTCGGGGTCAGTAGCATCAAGGCCCTGAGCCGTTGTACTGAATCCACCCAGTTTCGTGGGGTCTCTTTCTGGCCAGTAGGGAACCATACGCATGGTATTCATCACCAGGCTGCGTCCGCCGCCGTCTCTTTCAGCCGTTTGGCGGTCACTGGCAATCATCAGTGTCTGTCCGATGGAGATCAGTTTGTTTACCTTATGGTCAGAATTGATCCGGAAACTCTTACGGTTATAGTCGGTAAATGGCATAATACCATCCTGAGTAAAATAACCGAGCGAGGTATAAAAACGTGATTTGTCATTACCTCCGCTCAGCGAAAGTTTGTTGTCGCTGATGGGAGCACTGCGGAACATCACGTCCTGCCAGTCGGTATTCGTCTGGGCAAAAGTAGTGCTTGCCCCGTCATATACCGGCGTATCCATACTGGAAAAACGTCCCGGAACCGGCTGCCCGGAGGCGGTAAGCAAAGCAGTACCATACTGAATATACTCGTCTCTATCCAGCAGATCCAGTGTGCGCCATGCCGTCTGCATACCATAATAACTGTCGAGGTTTACCTGCATTTTACCGGAAGAACCTTTTTTCGTAGTGACGAGGATAACCCCGTTTGCAGCACGTGATCCATAGATGGCGGCTGCGCTCGCATCTTTCAGCACTTCGAGTGACTCAATGTCGCTAGGATCAATGTTGTTGATACCTCCCGCCGGAATACCGTCAATGACATACAGCGGGTTGGGATTCAGGCTCACCGAACCGACACCCCGTATCCGGATAATTGGCTCCGTGCCGGGGCTGCTGTTGTTGGTGACTTGTACACCCGGTACTCTGCCCTGCATCGCCTGTGTCAAACTAATGACGGGCAAAGCCTTTAAATCTTCACTGGAAACCGATGAAACGGCTCCTGTTAGGGAAGATTTCTTTTGAGTACCGTAACCAATAATCACAACTTCTTCCAGCGATGAATTACTTTCGGACATAGAAACATTGATTACCGTGCGTGAGCCTACGGTTTCTTCAACCTGGGCATAACCCACGTAGCTGAATATCAGCACGCTGGTAGCAGAAGTTTCGTCCACCTTGTATTTTCCTTTGTCGTCGGTGAGAGTACCCTGACTGGTACCTTGTACACGGATCGTAACCCCGGGAAGAGCTTCTCCCCTTTCCGTAGTCACTGTACCGGTAACTTGTGCATACATCGAATAAGGAAGCAGACTGATCATCAGACCTGTAATCAGTCTGAGTGAGAATAATCGTCCTGCCCAATAACGCGAATAGCAGTTGTCTTTTTGAAGCATAGGAGTGATAGTTAGAAAGTTTAGTTAGTCCTTGATCTACCTAAAGGTAATATTCTTTTTGACTATAACTAAATTTTTCTAATAAAAAGTTTTAGGTATTTCAAAACTTGCTTTATCACTACTGTGGGACAACGCGAAAACAGAATTTATTGCCTGACTAATTTCCTCAATGGCGAATGAATATCGTCCAACACTATTGCCGATTTTTTTTGATAAAAATCATCCTCCGGATTCTGAATAAGGGCTTCAAAGGTTTTTTGAGCGGAATCTGTCTCCCCCGCAGCCAGCAACGCCAGTCCCTTGTACCAACTCACCTGAGGAGTTTGCCGGGGGGATTTTGAGAGCACTTCAATGGCTTCCTGATACTGGTTTTGAGCAATCAGAGAATTGGCGAGAAACAATAATCCATCTTCATAAAAGATATTTTCCGCCGGAATGGTGCGAAAAATGGAGGCAGCTTCTTCGTATTTTTTTTCCGCATAGACTTCGATACCCTGAATAAAAACCGGCAAATCGTCGGAGGTTTGGCTTCTCAGTGTGCCATAAAGAGGGGGATAGGGGGAAAAAGTGCGTTGGAAAATGGCTTCGTTGCTGTAAGTCTGTGCAAATCCATACACTGACAATATCAGTACCAGCAGACCCGCTGCAATTCCCGAAACCCAGCCCACTGCTTGGCGGCGGGTTAACCTCCGAGATTGGGTAGCAAGGTTTTGGACTTCTTTTACAAGGTCCTTATGCCGGAATACCTTAAGGGCTACATACACCCGGCGGTCTTGTTCCCATTCAAGGAAAAGCGCAGGGTTTTGCGCAAGTTCAAGTTCAAAGTTTTTTTTCTCTTCCGGAGACAACTGATTTTCCAGATAGGCTTCCAATTGTGGGTTTGTATTGTCGTTTTTGTCCATCTTTGAGGAATTTTAATCGTTTTTTATCCATTCTTCAAGCACTTCGCGGAGAGCAGGATCGTTGCCGATGAGACCGGCAATTTTTTTCAAACAGCGACTTTTGACATTTCTGACCACAACTGCATTCTCGTAGTTCAGTTGTTCGGCGATTTCCTGCATGGAATATTTACGCATCCACAATCGCAGTATTTCGCGGCATTGGGGCGGAAGTTTTTCCAGCATCTGTTCCACCGAATCACGAAGTTGCTCATCTATATAGTCTATTTCGGGATTAGTGGCATGTGTTTCATTTCCGGAGAAATGATTCACATACCGCTCGTCCCGGGCTGAGCGCGCATGCCGACGCAGGCAGAGATTGTGAGCAATTGCCCAGAGGTAGGTTGCCAATGAGCTTTTTCCGGAAAACCTCCCGTCCAAAACATTTTCCACCAAAATCACCAGTGTTTCATGGAAGATGTCTTCGGCTTCCGAACCCATGTCTTTCCGGAGCCTTCCGATCATTTCCCTTCGATGCCGGTCGTAGAGAATCCGAAGCGCTTTTGACAACGCTTCTCCCCCTTGGCAGATCATGCCTGTTATATCCTCGTCTGAGTGGCGCACAGTTATACATTAGTCAACGAGCGGCCAAAAACGTAAACAGCTAAAGGCAATTTTTTTTAAAAAAAATTACAATCTCCTTCGACAACCTCAAAAAGCCCTTTCATACAACTGCCGGAAATCCTCCCGGCTCACCGGTTTAGGATTATTGGGATGAGCAAAATCCGCAATCGCCAGATCCGAAAGTGGCTCCAGGTGTTCTTGCTTCACCCCACATTCCGACAATTTCCGAGGGAGGCCAATTTTTTGATTCAATACAAACAGTGCCTCGATGACGGATTCCCCCGCCGTACTGCCGAGGTCCATGGCAAGGGCAATACGCCGGAAACGATCTTCCAGCCCGGGCAGATTAAACTCCATGCCATAAGGAAGGTTGACGGCATTAGCCAGACCATGATGCATATCCAGAAGGGTGGAAAGCGGGTGCGCAAGCGAGTGTACGACGCCCAGGCCTTTTTGAAAAGCAGTTGCTCCCATCATTGAAGCAATCAACATTTTGGCACGGGACTCCGGCGTCGGGCGATTGACGGCTTCTTCGATGGATTCGGCGATGAGGCGAATGCCTTCCAGCGCAATTCCATCGGCCATCGGGTGAAATCCTTTTGCCAGAAATGCCTCGATATTGTGGGTAAAAGCATCCATACCTGTAGCCGCCGTAATATGCGGAGGAAGATCATAAGTAAGTACCGGGTCGGCAAATACTTGCTTGGCCATCAGTTTGGGCGCAAACAGAATGCGTTTTCGTTTGGTATCATCTTCCGAAATAATTGCACTGCGCCCTACCTCACTACCGGTTCCCGATGTCGTAGGCACAGTTACAAAGTGAGGCACATCTTCCGTTACATACTGATCTCCACCGATGAGGTCGTCGTAGTCAAACAAATCGCGATGATGATTGACGCGAAGCACAATCGCCCGGGCAACATCAAGACCGGCACCGCCACCAATACCTACTACGGAATCGCGGTCGGTCGCATGGTAAAGTTTACCGCCCTTGAGCACATCCGACTTTACCGGATTGGCGTGAATGTCCGAAAACACCTCTACACTTATACCCTTGGATTGAAGGCTGGTGATGATTTTTTTGAAAAAATCCAGTTTTGCCACATTTGGATCGGTAACCACCAAAGGCCGAAGGAGGCTATGATGGTAAAGATAATCCGGTAACTCTGAAATTACCCCCACACCAAACCGGATGGGCGTGGGATAGTTAAATGACCGGGGATTTGTTATTAAGGACATAGATTATAGGTTATTCGCCAAAACTAATACCAGTGCCTTTGGCTGTTTTTACCAGAAAAGAATCGCGATTGACGTAATTATAGGTAGTGGTAGCTTCGGTAAGCGAAACATCAATGATGGTATTGTTGCGGTAAGCAGCCATTCGTCCAAACTTACCGTCGAGCACCATTTCGAATGCTTTGACGCCAAACTGGGTAGCCAGTACCCGGTCGAATGCCACCGGAGTACCACCGCGTTGAACGTGCCCGAGGACGGTAACGCGGCAGTCTGCCTTGAGGCCTGCGTGTTGAATTTCTTCCACCAGGCGATAACCACATCCGCCGAGGCGGACATGTTTGTAGCCAATCTCACCCGACTCCGAGGCGACCACACTTCCGCCTTCGGGGAAAGCACCTTCCGCCATGACGATATTCACAAACCCCCTCCGCTGGTGATAGCGGGAGCGGATTTTTTCCACCACTTTTTCAATATTATAGGGAATTTCCGGAATCAGGCAGATTTCCGCACCGCCCGCAATCGCGGTATGAAGGGCAATCCACCCCGCGTCACGACCCATTACTTCCATGACCATCACACGGTTATGACTTTCGGCGGTCGTGACTAGTTTGTCAAAACTTTCCGTTGCTACCTGTACCGCTGTCTGGAAACCAAAAGTATAATCGGTGGAAGAAAGGTCATTGTCAATGGTTTTGGGCACACCGACAATGTTGAGGCCCTGTTCGAAGAGTTTTTGCGAAATTTTCTGCGAACCATCTCCGCCGATACTGATCACCGCGTCAAAGCCCATATTTTTCAGTTTTTCGAGCATCCAGCCGGAGCGATCTTCTGCGACCCAGGTGCCATCGGTTTGCTGAACCGGCCATTCGAAAGGGCCGGCCTTATTGGTCGTGCCGATAATGGTACCACCGCGGACATGAATACCTGCCACCGTATGTTCATCAAGGCGAACAAGTTCCATGGGTTCGCGAAGAATCCCGTTGTAGGCTTCGATGCTGCCATAGACTTCCCAGTTTTCTTCCTGCAAGGATCTTTTGACAATCGCGCGAATGACGGCATTAAGTCCGGGACAATCCCCTCCGCCTGTCGCTATCAGGAGTTTTTTCTTCATGTATAAGTGCTATTAATAATTCGGCTGCAAGGTAAGAGGTTATAACCTGAATCACCAGAAAAAAGCAATTCAATCCCATCAATTGACAGGGGAAGAGTGTTGGGAGAAACGGTATAAAAGAAGCCCTCTTATTACATCGGCTTCCCGCACCCGATATTTTTGTATGGAAAATACGTTTTCATGTTTCTTGTTTGAGGTTATTTGCTGAAAGAAAACCTTTCAAAGAAGAAATTTCTCCCGCAAAATTCAGTATTTATCTCCTGAAAAAGTTGGCTATTATTGATTGTTTAGGGGTAAAAATTTTATACGAAAAATCATAAAGTTTTTTAAAAATATGATCCATTAGAAAATTAAAAAATCGTTTAATCTATTCAGGAAATGTTTTTATACATAAAATGGTGTCGCATCCGTTATATGATTTAGGCAGATGAAATATTTCCGGATATTTAATCTTTGCCGGAAAGTTGTAATTAATCCGGCTTTTGAGTGTATGCCTGCGGGATAAATGGATGGGAGAACAGACTTGAGGAAGGATGAAAGAATTTGACCAAATCCCTATCCTTACACCCGCCGATATTCAACAAAATGCACAGGGTTTGCGCATAAAGTCAAACATTCCCTGCCAAACCTTACAGTTTTCGGGGGAAGTATCAGGTTCGTATTTTTGATGGGATAAAAAAAATGGGTTACTTCAAACTGTTTTTCTTGCTGATCAATCTTGGGGTTACCAACCTTCTATATCTAACCATAAACCGAATGATGAAGCGATTTCATATTCTCACTTTGCTCTTGATGATGGCAAGTGCCCTGATAGCCGAAGAACGCACCTCAATTACTTTTTTTCAGGGAACTTTTGAACAACTGAAAACACGGGCACAGGAAGAACGCAAACCTTTTTTTATAAGCTTTCATACCGCATGGAGTACTCCCTGCCAGAATATGACGCTTTATACTTATACAAATCCTGATCTCATTACCTACGTGCAGGACAATTACCTGGCTTTTCAGGTGGATGCCGAATCCCCCGACCGGGGGGAAAGCGATCTGGCACAGGAGTTTGATGTCATCTTTTTTCCGACAATCATTGTCTTTAATGATAAAGCAGAGGTCGTCAGCAAATTTTCAGGTTTTAAAAATGCCGCCGATTTGAAATCCCAACTGGTGGAATTTCGCCGGGTCTCAGAGGAAAAACCTTTAACTGAAAATAAACCCGCTGTATCCTTCCTCAAGCCCGCTGTACCTAAACCGGCACCGACAACCAGCCCAGCATCCACTACCGCCAAAGAAAAAACAGCTACCCTTAAAACGACAAAAGATCTCGTCAATACCGATGTGGGTCTGTTCCGAATGAGTTTGGAAGAAGAAAAATCGAGTGGCTACGGCGTACAAGTAGGTGTTTTTGGTGACTACGCCAATGTCATGCGCGAAGTGTCTGCGCTGGAAATTGTCTATAAACAGTCGGTGATGGTAAGTATCAGCAAACTGAACAACAATACCGTCTTCAAAGTCCTCGTGGGGCCTTTCGACTCCCAAAGCCAGGCAGTAGGGTTTCAGAAATTATTTCAGGAGCGCGAAAGCCGAACCGCCATGATCGTGAATCTGGATACGTATAAATAAATTGTATGTAATTCAAAAGCACAAAAATCCATCTCTGGCCAGAGATGGATTTTTTCAAATATTTTGAACCATATTGGTAACATTTCGTACCTTTGATTGATCATGAGGGTAATAGCTGTAAGTACACTTCGGAAATTTTGGGAAAAACACTCAAATTCCGAAGAACCATTAAAAGCATGGTACGACGAAGTGATTCATTCGGAATGGACTAATTCGAATGAGCTTAAAACAACTTACAAAAGTGCGTCCATAATAAATTCAAAACGGGTTGTATTCAATATTAAAGGGAATGATTATCGTTTAGTTGTTGACATTGAATACCGATTAAAAATTATTTTCATCGTTTGGGTAGGAACCCATGGTGAATACGACAAAATTGATGTAAAGGCCATTGACTATGTTAAAACCAATAAAAAATAACGAGCAGTACCTGCTATATTTAGAAAAAGCATATCATCTTATGCAATTGGAGTTACAAGAAAACACTCCCGAGTCTGACGAATTAGAGATTCTGAGTATTCTTATTGAACAATATGAAAAGGTTCACTTCCCGATTGAGGCGCCAACCCCGATTGAGGCGATAAAATTCAGAGTTGAGCAAATGAATATGAAAAAATCAGAACTCGAAAAAATCTTGGGTTACAGGAGCCGAATTAGCGATATATTTTCGGGACGAAGAAAACTCAGTCTGGCAATGATCCGGAGGCTTCACGATAAACTCAATATTCCAGCAGAAATTTTGATAAAAGAATACTAAGATCATTCCAATACAAATCACGCTGAAAACGAAGTGCCGCAGCCGCAGCTTGATTTGGCGTTGGGGTTGTTGAAGATAAACCCGCGGTCGTTGAGGCCATATTGATAATCCACTTCCATACCGGCAAGGTACAAAGCATGCCGACGATCCAACACTACAGCGACGCCGTCTATTTCAAAAATATCGTCAAAGTCCTGCTTTTCATCAAAATCCAGAATATAACTCATCCCGGCACAACCGCCGCCCTTCACCCCCACCCTCAGGTATTTGTTTGCAGGTATCTGGTCTTTTTCGCGAACGGATTTTAATTCGGTTACTGCGCTTTCTGTCAGGGTAATTACAGGGGTTTGAACTTCTGCCATTTCCATCTTTCTTTTAGTATTACGGATTATCAGCAATGCTTGCAAATTTACACATTTTGCAGCTACCAACAAATACGCCAAAAGTAGTGACAGGTTTCCCAAATTAGCGTAATTTTACCACTCAAACCAGTGCCTACTATGCACGACGAAAACCTGTCCGTACTCGTCAGGGAACATTTCCCTCAACTCTCCCACCCCGATCTCCTCAAAGAAATCGCGCAGGTGGGGGTTCTTAAAACCTACGACGCCGGCGAAATCATCATGGACTACGGGAGTTATATCCGCATGGTCCCGCTCCTGATCGAAGGTTATATCAAAGTCATGCGCGAAGGCGACGACGGCAATGAATTATTTCTTTACTACCTCAACGCCGGCGACGCATGCTCGATGTCTTTCTCCTGCTGCATGATGGAAAAACAGAGTGTCATTCGCACCACTGCGGAAGAACGTTCGGTTATCATCGGTATTCCCGTAAAATATGCCGAAGAATGGCTCAGTCGGTACGCCCACTGGCGTAATTTCGTCATGCTCTCCTACGACAACCGCATGTTTGAACTAGTAAAAACCATTGACAATATTGCTTTCCGTAAAATGGACGAACGCCTGCTGGATTACCTCCAGAAAAAAGCAGCCATCGCCGGCGGCAAAGAAGTAAATGCCACACACCAAGAAATCGCTAATGACCTCAACGCCTCCCGCGAGGCCGTTTCCCGCCTGCTCAAACAGCTCGAAACCCTCGGACAGGTATCGTTGGGCCGAAATAAAATCCTGTTAACCTGAAAACCTATGGACGTAGAGATTCTGGCAAGAGTTCAATTTGCCTTCACCGTCGCCTTTCACTATATCTATCCGCCGCTCAGCATCGGGTTGGGATTGATCATGGTGATCATGGAAGGTCTATATCTCCGCACCGGCGACAAAATGTACGAACAAATGACCCGATTCTGGACCCGTATTTTTGCCCTTACCTTCGGGATCGGCGTAGCTACGGGCATTGTGATGGAATTTGAGTTTGGCACCAACTGGGCGACTTATTCGCGGTATGTGGGAGATGTATTTGGCAGCGCGTTGGCAGCCGAAGGCATTTTTGCTTTTGCCCTGGAAAGCGGCTTTTTGGGCGTATTATTATTTGGGTGGAATAAAGTGAGTCCCCGTGTACATTTTATCGCGACGCTGGGCGTATGGCTGGGTTCGATGTTTTCCGCAGTGTGGATTGTGGTGGCCAATAGCTGGCAGCAGACGCCCACGGGTTTTCACGTAGTAGGCGAAGGTTTAAACGCAAGAGCAGAAATCACCGATTTTTGGGCGATGGTGTTTAACCCCTCCAGCGTGGAGCGGCTGCTCCACGTATGGATCGGCGCTTTCCTCGCCGGGGCATTTCTGGTGATGAGTGTTCACGCATGGTACATCCTCAAAAACCGCTACGTCCCGCTTTCGAAACGCGCCTTCTCCATCGCGCTCGTCGTCGCCGCTCTGGCGTCCCTCTCACAGTTGCTTACCGGGCACGAATCGGCCTCCGGTGTCGCCCACAACCAGCCCGCCAAACTTGCGGCCCTCGAAGGCCACTTCGACAGCCTCGCTGTCGCCGACCTCTACCTGTTTGGCTGGGTGGACAAAGAGACCCAGAAGGTCACCGGCCTGAAAATTCCCGGTGGGCTTTCTTTTATGGTACATTTTGATTTTACGACACCTATACCGGGTCTCAACAGTTTCCCCCCCGAAAACCGCCCCCCGGCTATCAATGCCGTCTTTCAGTTTTATCACCTCATGGTCGCCATTGGCATGACCCTCATCGGGCTATCGCTCCTGGGTCTGTTTATGCTCTGGCGGGGCAAACTTTTTGAACAACGCTGGTTGTTGCGGGCTTTTGTGCTGGCCGTCATCCTGCCCCAGGTCGCCAATCAGGCGGGCTGGTTTTCCGCCGAGATGGGGCGCCAGCCCTGGGTGGTATATGGCCTGCTACGCACCTCTGATGCGCTTTCAAAGGTAGTAACTGCCAATCAGGTGCTGTTTTCGCTGATTTTATTTTTCCTGATTTATGCCCTGCTGCTGGCTTTGTTTCTGTACCTGCTCAACAAAAAAATTGTTCACGGCCCTTACGAAGAAGATCATTCTTCGCACAGTCCTACCCTTGAAAACATAGCAGGCGTATTTGAACAAAAAAAATAAAAACAAATGGAAACCTTTATCGGCATAGACTATCCCACCTGGTGGTTTCTGGTCATCGGAGGCCTGTTTTCGGGTTATGGCATTCTGGACGGGTTTGACCTAGGCGCAGGAGCCTGGCATTTATTTTTGCGCAAGGAGGAGAGCCGCCGCATTGCCCTCAACGCCGTAGGCCCTGTCTGGGACGGCAACGAAGTCTGGCTGGTGATCGGAGGCGGAGCGTTATTTGCGGGGTTTCCCATCGTCTATGCTTCAGTATTTTCGGCGATGTATATTCCGTTTATTCTGTTTCTGGTGTTTTTGATTTTCCGGGCCGTTTCGATTGAGTTTCGGAGCAAGGAGCCGATGTTGTGGTGGCGGAAAATGTGGGACATCAGCTACAGCGTTTCGAGCATTATGCTGGCGGTATTGTTGGGGGTGGTGTTGGGAAATGTACTTCAGGGAATGCCCATCGGGGCAGACACCGAATTGGAAGGAAGCTGGCTGGTTTTTCTAAACCCGTATGCCCTGATGGTAGGCGTTACGACCCTTGCCCTGTTTATGATGCACGGAGCCATTTACCTGACGATGAAAACCGAGGGGCGGCTATTCGCCAAATTCACCCTTTTGCTCCGCAACGCCATCATCTTTTTTGTGGTGAGTTTTGCGATCACCAGCATTTACACCCTGATTTATTTCCCCCATCTGTCAGACCGGTTGAAAGAGGCCCCTGCCCTGTTTCTGATCCCTTTGGCCGCCTTTCTGAGCATCGCCAATATCCCGAGGCTTGCCTCGAAGCGGAAATATTTGCCCGCATTTTTATTTTCCTGCCTGACCCTGAGCCTGATGTTGATGGTAGTTGCGATCGAATTGTACCCCAACATTATCCTTTCCACGATAGACCCGGCCTACAGCCTGACCGTTTACAACGCCGCAGCCAGCCAAAAGTCGCTGAGTATCATGCTGGTCATCGCCGCGATCGGCGCGCCGTTGGTACTGGCCTATACCGCGTTTGTGTTTTGGACTTTCCGGGGGAAAGTGAAGCTGGATGAGAGTAGTTATTGAGGTCGTGTACATGCTTGCTAAAATGAAAGACCTCAAATATGGTGGCAGAGGATGATCTGGAATATCAAATATAAAATACGGAATGAGAAGTCAATCTGAAATAACAAACATTCTTCAAAACCTACGCTCACTGGGTTTTGAAAACGAAGTGGTGGAGTTTAAGGAAGCGAAAAATCAATACGATTTTGAAAAAATTGGTAAATATTTTTCTGCTTTGTGCAATGAAGCCAATTTGAAAGGCAAACGTTCAGCTTGGCTGGTATTTGGTATTCGAGACAAAGGGAAAAGTATTATTGGTACTAATTTTAGAAGCAATGGAGCAGACTTAGACAGCATAAAAGCAGAAATTGCCAACCATACCACAGGGCGGTTAACCTTCATTGAAATTTATGAATTGACTTTACCAGAAGGCAGAGTAGTACTATTTGAAATTCCAGCAGCCCCCAAAGGCATTCCCATCTTCGGGAAAGGACATTATTATGGTCGAGATGGGGAAGAACTCAACGCTTTAAACTTAGAAGAAGTCGAACGCATCAGAGAGAAAGCTCGAAGAGAAGATTGGAGTGCTGGCATTTTAGAAGAAGCAACCATTAGCGATTTGGCACCCGAGGCGATTCTAAAGGCGCGGCAAATCATTTAAAAGAAAAAATCAGCACCTCTTACAAGAAATAGACGAGTGGAGTGATGAAACCTTTTTGAATAAAGCCAAAGTATGCATTAGGGGGAAAATTACCCGTGCAGCGATCTTATTACTTGGGAAATCGGAATCAGAGCATTTCATCAATCCGGCTACGGCGAAAATATCATGGATTTTGCGAGACAAAGATAATATCGAAAAAGACTATGAGCACTTTACTTGCCCTTTGCTTCTGAATACTGACGAAGTGTATAAGAAAATCAGGAATCTGAAATACCGCTATATTGCAGATGGAACCTTATTTCCCGAAGAAGTGGATCAGTACGACGCTTATATCATACGAGAAAGTCTGAACAACTGCATTGCCCATCAGGATTATACCCTGAATGGAAAAATCAATGTAGTGGAGCATGAAGATGGGAAGCTGATTTTTATTAATTCAGGTTCTTTCATCCCATCGAGTATAGAAGAAGTGGTGATTGCCGACGCGCCGGAACATACTTATAGGAATCCGTTTCTGGCAGAAGCGATGATTAATCTCAATATGATTGATGCTATTGGCAGCGGCATTAAAAGGATGTTCAATATTCAGCGGAAGAAATTCTTCCCTATGCCCGAGTACGAGTTTTCCCGCAATAAGGTAAAACTTACCATTCTGGGGAAAATAATAGATACTAATTACGCCCGGAAAGTAGCATCAATGCCTGACTTAAGCCTTTTGGATATTATGGCTTTAGATAAAGTATCAAAAGGAAAAAATATCAGTGAACACGAAATCAAAAATCTAAAGGGTAAAGGGCTTATAGAGGGAAGGAAGCCCAACTTTCACATTTCGGCTACCGTTGCCAAAGTAACGGGAGAAAAAGCAGACTACATCAAACAACGGGGCATAGATGATGCCTATTGCCAAAAAATGATTTTGGATTATCTCCAAAAATTTAGTGAAGGAAAAAGAGAAGATTTTGAAGATGTTCTTTTAGATAAGCTGCCTGATGTCTTAAGCATTGAGCAAAAGAAACATAAAGTGAAAAACATACTTCAGAAAATGAAGCGAGAAAAGAAGATCAGGGTTAATGAAAATAGGGCTTGGATTTTAGACGGATTTAGACGGGATTTAGACGGGATTTAGACGAAAATTTATATATAATATTGATTATCAAATACTTAAACCCTTACTCAAAAGCAGTTCCCTGCTTTTATTAGACGAGGCTTAGACATTTTGAAAAAGAAAAATGAGTACAGACACCACCGAAAAAGTCTTAATTGATAAAAAAATCGAACAATAATCAGAGAGACAAAATGAAAAAAATAATCAAAATACTTCTTTTAGGAGTTCTCACTCCAAGTTGTACCGATAACTCACTCGAAAATAAAGGATTCCAAGTAAATGAAATCACAGAAACCGAAGAAGGCGAAAAAATTGTCGGGATTCCTATTGACTCATTAGAATTAGAAACAAGGCCGCGAAATGTTCTCCTGACAAAACACCCCAACCACCGATTAAGCTCGATTTACAAAATCAATTATGATAAAAGAACCGGAAAACCTTTTACCGGGGCCAACACCTACCACACAAATTGGGGAGAAAGCGAAAACGATGAAAGCAACTGGAATAATAATTTTATGCCCGGTTTTGAAGCCGTATATGGGTACAACTTTGTAAATATTTCCCATTACAATAACGAAACCCAAACCCAAAAGGAATTTTTCGACAAACCCGTTCTGGTTAAAACTTTGTATTACCCCGCCTTTTCAAAAGACACCTTAAACAACCAACCCGTAACAAGAGATTATTACATGGTTTCGGTATATGACGAAGACACCAATAAAGATGGATTTATCACCATAACAGACCTGAGAAGATTTTACCACTTTGACCTGAATGGAAATCGCAAAAAGGCGCTTATCCCCCCTCATTATTCTGCAATGAGTTCCGAATATGATTCAGACAACGACTTCATGTATATTTTTGCCAAACCCGATCAAAACAACAATGGGCAAATCGAGCAAGAAGAACCGATTCATATATTTTGGATTGACTTAAAAAATCCCGAAAACACGGGGGTTCAATATGCTACAAAATAAAAGAAGCGTGCTTCGCTATGGCTAAACTGTTAATATTGTATTCTGTTGCCATTAATCCGGCTGGAGAGCAAGTGCATGCCCAGTGAATAAATAATAATAAGATGATAGAAACTGACTCCCATGTCGGCTAAAGTGCTCCATTTACTAATTGCAACAAAATCGTTTTAAATTTCCTCTTTTTTCCTAACTTGACTATATAAGTAGCTACGATGGCGCACTTCAACTTAAAGGCAGGAGAAGGGTTATCTCCTCGTTCGCTCCTGATCTGGAGGATGATCCAAATCTCGATTTGGATTGCAGGTGTTAGTATCCTCTATCATCTGATATTTCGCCCGACGGTAGGCATTCACTTATTTTGGAATATACTGATTCCGATTGCTCCTCTGCTGTTAGTTGTTGGAGTGGGTATATGGCGAAACATTTGCCGGAACGGTCGCTGACAATTGCTGCTATAGTTGCAACGCTTTTCTTTTTTTGGTGGACAGTTGTTCGCCGGCGAAGCGAAGTCAGGTGGGTTACCAGACCTGCTTATGCGGCTAAAACTAAAGGCTGACAGGCCATTGCATTTGAAGTAGGCGAGGGTTAATTACCGGTGGATTATGGAGAAAAGGGAGGATATTTGTGGGGAGAATGAGGAAATAAACGTCATGGGCGGCAGTTATGCAAACATCACAGCCTCTCATTAATACCTCAACAAGACAATGGATAAAAACAAAGAGACATTTGAAACCTGGAATAAAATCGCCTTCATTTATCAGGAAAAGTTTATGAAAATGGACTTGTACAATGAAACGTATAATTTCATCTGCGATTCCATTGCGAAACCTCAGGCAAAATTATTAGAAATTGGCTGTGGCCCGGGAAATATCAGTAAATATCTTTTATCCCAAAGAACCGATTTCGATATTTTGGGGATTGACATTGCGCCCAATATGATTGAACTGGCAAAGGTGAATAACCCATCTGCCCATTTTCAAATCATGGATACACGGGAAATACACACGCTGAAATCCAAATTTGACGGAATTATTGGCGGATTTTGTTTGCCCTATTTATCGCAAAAGGAAAGCAATCAGCTAATCGCCAATTCCTACGAATTGTTAAACGACAATGGCCTTATTTACCTCAGTTTTGTAGAAGGCGACCCCGCGAAATCGGGCTATAAAAGCGGAAGCGGAGGGAGAGTTTTTTTTTACTACCACAATCTAGTGGACTTAAAATCGCAACTTGCTGAATGTGATTTCCAGGAAATACAGGTATTCAAAGTAAGCTACCCAATATCCGAAACCGAGTTTGATATTCATACCATTTTGACCGCTAAGAAAAAAAACACCCTATAGCAGACCATTACCTTTATCGCCTAAAAAAAGTCCCGACCCGTACGAAAAACCTAGCCCAATCTGTTGAAAATTATTGAGTATTGAGCAAAATCGAAAAACTGTGTTTATAAAAATTTCCCCTCATTGTGATACTCATCACTGAAATAGGGTTTGCGGCCGTCTTACCTTTGGGTAAATTATGGAAATCTACAATCATCAAATACTAAATTTTTTAAAACAATGGAAAATGTAACCGTTATTGACGTGCGCGAACCCTGGGAATATATGCTCGGACATGTAAAAGGCTCCCTGAATATACCGATGGGAAAAGTTCCTCAGAAACTGGACGAATTGAAAAAAATGCAGCAGCCGCTGGTGTTCTGTTGTGCTTCCGGCAACCGGAGCGGACAGGTAGTAAGCTGGCTGAAATCCCAGGGGCTGAAGAATATCACCAACGGCGGCTCGTGGCGAGATGTAAAATAAACAACGGAATTTCGTATATTTGTAAGTTTTTCCGGATACTCAACCCCTAACCCTTTGCGAAACTAAATGCCAAAATTATGAAAGTAGAACAGCTTTATACCGGATGTCTGGCCGAAGCCGCTTATTACATCGAAAGTGAAGGCGAAGCCGTGATCATTGATCCGCTTCGCGAAACCCATCCTTACGTGCGGAAACTCAACGCCGAAGGTGTAAAATTAAAATACATTTTCGAAACGCATTTTCACGCAGACTTTGTGTCCGGTCATGTTGACCTAGCAAAGGCTACCGGCGCACAGATTGTCTATGGGCCAACGGCAAAGGCGGGTTTTTCAATCATCGAGGCAAAGGATGACGAAGAGTTAAAAGTCGGAAAAATTACCTTTAAAGTCCTCCACACACCCGGACATACACCCGAAAGCACAACCTACCTTCTGTACGATGAAGCAGATAAACCGTATGCCATCTTCACGGGCGATACGCTGTTTATTGGAGATGTTGGCCGTCCCGATCTCGCACAAAAATCCGGACAAATCACGCAGGAAGACCTCGCCGGATGGCTTTTTGACAGCCTCCGCACCAAAATCATGAACCTTCCTGACGATGTAATTGTTTATCCCGGTCATGGTGCCGGCTCGGCCTGCGGCAAAAATATGTCCAGTGAAACCTGGGATACCCTGGGCCACCAAAAACAAACCAACTACGCCCTTCGCGCCGATATGACCCGTGAAGAATTTATCAAAGAAGTCACCACCGGTCTGCTTCCTCCTCCCCAGTACTTCGCCAAAAATGCCCGGATGAACAAAGAAGGGTACAATAGTATTGACAACGTACTGGCCAAAGGCGCCGTACCCCTCGCTCCGGCCTATTTTGAAGAAATCGCCGAAAATATGGGTGCGCTTATCCTTGATACCCGTACCAATGCCGAATACGCTGCCGCTCATATTCCCAACTCGATTTTCATCGGGCTAAACGGAAGTTTTGCTCCCTGGGTAGGTGCGCTAATCCCCGACCTGAATCAGCCGATTCTCCTGGTTACCACAGAAGGAAGAGAAGAGGAAACGGTGATCCGCCTCGCAAGGGTCGGATACGACAATACGCTGGGTTATCTCGAAGGGGGACTGGAAACCTGGATAAGAGCGGGTAAAGAAGTGGATCATGTGGAAGGAATCAGCGCAGAAGCACTTGCCGAAAAGTTTGCCAAAGGCGAAGTGGACGTATTGTTTGACGTGCGCAAA
Source organism: Bacteroidia bacterium (assembly GCA_033764335.1). Lineage (GTDB taxonomy): Bacteria > Bacteroidota > Bacteroidia > J057 > J057 > JAGQVA01. The sequence continues at coordinate 50,108 of JANRJC010000027.1, forward strand.
CCCTCCGAATTCCTTTCCCAGCATGTCACCGGCGCAGAGAATCTGCCGCTGGACTTCATCAACCAGAACATGCACCGGGTGAATAGAGAAGAAACCCTTTTCCTGCACTGCAAGGGTGGGTATCGCTCGATGATCGCCGCTTCCATCCTTAAAGCAAGAGGATTCAGCAACATCGTGGACGTTTCCGGCGGCTGGGACGCCCTGCTGAAAACGATGATCCCCACAACCGACTACATCTGCCCCACCGAACTCCCGCAGGAGGTCATTGACCGGCAGGTAGAAGAAGTGGTGGGGGGGTAAAAAAGAGCTACGTCTCCATAACCCAACCTATCCATCTATTGATCTGAGAACTAGCAAAATATCATGAACCCCCAAATCCCCCCAACGCCACTCCTATAGGAATGGCGTTGGGGGGATTTGGGGCCGATGAAAGGGGCATTTTTGCCACTCCTGGAAAGAAAAAAAACTACTCAATAATCTTACTTCGGATTGCTTTTGCTACCGCACCGTGCAGGGTGCTGCAACCAAGTCTGGCGCGAATATTTCGAAGGTGAAAATTAACTCCGTGTATGGTTAGGTATTCTCCTTTATCTACTTTTATCAGGGCCGTTATTTCGCTGGGGGACTGGTCCGCCGCAAGATGTACCAATACTTCAATTTGCCGGTCTGTGAGTTGTAAATTGGGATTAATCTCTTTTCTAAGGCTCTTTAAAACGGATTTCATGGCGTATTTATCTACATAGGTTTCTCCTCTGACAACCTCGGAAATCGCTTCTCGCCACGAGCCAATTTCTTTTTTTCCTAAATAGGCAATTGCTCCTGCTTCAAATGATTTTCGAACTTTTTCGCCCCTGTCTTCGGGTGAATCTGTCGAATCATAAACAAGCATCATGATTTTCTGGGTGGGGTTCTGTGCTAAAATTTTTTTCACTAAATATAGCCCATAGTCCGAGGGCAGGCCTGCCAAAGCAAAGGAATAATCCATGAGAACAACATCCGGTTGGATTTCTTTTATCTTATGAAGCAAGAATTCTTCATTGTATTTATCCTCAAACTTGCTAAAACAGTAAGCTAAATCGAACTCATCTTTATACGGACTGAAGATCGGTTTTATGGATTCCAGGTATTCTGCATTGTCGTCAACTGCTACTATTTTAATCATGGTATTAGGATTGAGGTTGTATGTGTTATTCTTCCGGAAACTGGGGAATTATAATATGAATATGTGTGCCTTCTCCGGGTTTTGAAACAATATCCAGTATTCCATTTATCTCTTCGATTCTTGATTGCAGGTTTTTTAATCCTGATTTAGGTGTTTTGTGATAATCAAAACCCACCCCATCATCCTTGATAAGGATATTCAAACCTTCGTCATTAACAGAAACTTCAAAATAGGCTTTTGTAGCCCGGGCGTGTTTTCCAATATTAATAAAAGCCTCTTTAATGATACAATCCAACTCATCTCGTAATACTGGAGACAATTTATATTCTTCAAGATATTCCAAATTAGGCTCAATTTCCATTTTTGCAGCAACTTCTCCTTCGCTAAGCATTTCTTCTGCAAATATTCGGAGGTTCAACGAGTTCTCTTGTGTTTGGTAGCCCAGTCTGGAAAGCAATCGTTCAATTCTGATTTTTATTTCTTTTACGGTGGGTTCTGCATGGTTTGAAAGTGCTATTTTATTACAAATGATCATAAGCTCATTTTTGACAATGTCATGTTTGAGTTTTTCTTTCTCCAGCCGCTCAAACGATAATTGTTTTTCTTTTCGGTAGAGTAAAAGTGATAAAATAGCAACGGTAAAAGAGACAAATAATAAAGCAAAAAATATCCAGTCTTTTTCCCGCATATTCTTCGCTAAATCTACCTTCGATTCGAAAAGCAGATACAAATCCGTCCACTCGGGTACAAGTTCTGCTCCTTTTTTATAAAAATCCGCAGCCTTTTTTAAATGGCCTTGTTCTAATTCAAACTCACCACGGTTGAAATAAATATTGGCGATGGCATATTTATCTTCCGGAAATTGTTGATAAATAGAATGGGCCAGGGAGAGATAGTATTCCGCTGAAGAGTTCTCTGCTCTTCTCAGATAAATCACCCCTTTTAATTCATAAGCCTGACCAAGTTTCTGGCTATCAGGCTCACTTTGAAGGGCAAACCATACCTGTATAGAATCCAAAAGTGATAAAGCCGTATCCGATTTTTCGGTTAGGTCATATCGTTTCGCAAGACCGTATGCCGATATAATAAGGCCTTCTATATTGTCAGTTTGTTTTGCGATTTCCATACCCTTTCGGTTTGCATCCATCGCGGAATCCATCTTCCCCAATTCTTCATACCCATTTGCAAGCGTACTGAAAAAATTAGGAAGATACGTATCACATCTTGCTCTCCGGGCCATTTTTAGGGCTTGTTTCGAATATTCAAGTGCCTCCTCGGGCGTCCCGGCGACACTGTTGAGATTATTGAATACGCTGGCAATCCCACAGGAATCCTTTAGGCTTTCTCTTATTCTTAACGCCTCATAGTAGCTTTTCTCCGCATCTTTAGACTCACCCTTTGCCTTAAAAATGCGCCCTTTCCTTACCCATGCATCCCCCAAACCTTTCGGGTAGTTTATTTCCTTCGAAATTTGAATCGCCTTTTCGATAGTGACCAAGGCCTCATCGTATTTGTGTTTTATACCTCTTAAAGTATCCGCATAACGTATCAGGCTATCCACGTCCTTTTCCTCAGACTGGGCAGGCAGAATCACCGAAGACAACATCAGTGCAATAAAAATCAGCAGAGTATATCTCATGGTTTATTTTTAAGAAAAATACTAAAAAGGCGAAACATCTAAAAATGAACTGGGATTTGTGTCTGAATCCATATTGCGAATACGCCCCACTCCTTTTTTGCTTCCACCGGCATAAACCTCCACTGTGAAATATTCTAAAATCTCGTTTTGCTCTGTATATTCTACACCATTAAACAAGATAGCATTAGGGGCAATTTCTGTAGGTGGAGGCGTGGGAAGGCTATTTGACAATGTTAATCTCTTTGCAAGCACCCCATCATAAAGAGTTATATCCGGTATATCAATTATAAAGTTACCGTTATTAATAAACCCTTTTAAAGGCACTTTACAATAAGGATAAAACTTAATCTCAAAATCCGCACCCAAAGAGACTCCCGCCAATGCATCTGGAGTCATTAGGTAAAGATAGGGGCAATTGTAGGCGATGTTTGTATCCGCTCCTGCCTCCGGAACCGGATTATCTTTGTAGTAATAATAATATAAAGTAATAGATTGAGTGCTCTCGCCTACCTTTTGACAATCGCATTTAATCGAAAAAGCATTCGGATGGGTCGGGTCTATTGAGGCATCAAAGCCGTCGGGGATCTCCTTAAGGTTAAGGGTATGTTTTTTATAATAGGTTTTTTCAACAGAACTCGTAGGGGATCCTTCAACTTTAAAACTGGCAACATGTGTTATTCCTGAGTCAAATGCTTCGATCCCATCGTCGGATACAGTCTCTCCGTTCAAATAATTGATCGCTACGTAGAGGTAGTATATTTTGGGGTCGTCCGCCGATTTTGCGAGGTATAAATAGGGGGAATGTAATTTAGTCGTTGGCATAATTTGTGTTTTAATAAACGATTAAGCGATATGAACAAGTTCTGGGTTTTTTAAATGCTCAAGTGCGATTAACACTTCTTCAATATTTTGACATTCTTGCCCTTCGAATTCCTGTGATTCCTGTTTTACCACCAAACACTCTTTTCCACTCGGATTCGTGACTTTGGTTAATTTTTTGATTCCTCTCACATAGATACCGATCAATTTATGGGTTTCTGCGTCAAATACAGGAGAACCGGAGTTACCTCCTAATAATGTGAGTGAACACTCGAAGACCGATTCCCCCATTTTGATGACTTCTCCTTCGTAAGATATTTTCATGGGTAAACCCAGTCCATGACCAACGGAGTAAAGTTTTCTGTCAATTTCTATTGGCCGGTCTGTAGCCGCCGGATCAGGATGGGTTACAGACTTTGTGGCAGGAAAGGGTTTCTTGTCAGAATGGTATTCTTTATAGGCCTTTTCCACTTTTATGATTGCCCAATCGGATCCTTTTGAAAAAAGCTGGTATTCTTTGTTTGTCAATCTTTTCTCTTTTTGAACGGGTTTCCATACCTGTGACTTATCCACAAGAATATATTTCCGGAAGGGGTTTTCTTTAGAATAAATTACACCCCACACAAACCGATAGTCGCGAATGTCATACTCTTGTTTTACTACTACATGCGCTGCCGTAGCAATATGCTCCTCATCCAGAAAAAATCCGGTTCCCTCTGAAAAGGCGGAAGGTTGTTGTGCATATTGTGAATCCGGACAAATGCTCAAGTCTGAAGAAATTTTTCTTTCGTAAAGCGGAACAGACCAAATCAATACTTTTCTCGAAGTTGCATCTTCACTTACCAATAAGTTTTTTTTATGGACAACCATCACTACACTTTGTGTCCGTTCTTCGATATTATTAAGCTCATTTTGAATTTTTCCAGGCATGACGGAGTCCTGAGCTTTTTCTATCATATCTTTGATTTCCCAAAACTCACTTCTGCTGTCTCTTAAACCTGCTATTTTTTCAAGAATTGTAGTACTGCCTATATTTGAAAGTTTTCGCGCTATCCTATCGGCATGTCTTTCCTTTTTAGTTTTTTCAGACTTTAGGGGATTGCGATTTGTTGAGTCATTTTTATTCGATGTCATTTTTTTCAATTTGAGATTAACCTGAAGGAATATTTTGACACTACGAATATCTGTACAAATATTCATGACAGATTAAAACTATCATATGTGGTAGTTGTAGAAATCGGCAGGCATTGTATCTGATTGTTGGAAAATTATGCGCGAGACATCTGTTTTATTACAAGATACGGTATATATCCGCAAATAAAAAAATATGGGTGAATAAAATATTTTATTCACCCATTGCTTTTACTGTGCGTTTGTGTAGGTAGTGTCTGTAACTTGCGCCCCTACTCCTTCACCAATTTCAACAGTCGCATCGGCCCGTTGCGGTTATTGACGATTCGCAGAAAGTAAATTCCTGCTGTATGCTCTTTCAGGCTAAAGGGTTGGATTGCTTCTTCTCCGTATTTTTCTAGTTCGAAGTTTTTTACTTCTCTTCCGGTCATATCCACAATTGTGCAGATAAAGGTACCTTTACTATCTCCCGAAAGTGCCAGGTTGAATAAATCGCTTCCCGGATTGGGATAAACGGTTACTTCCATTCTGCCGAAATCGTCTTCCAATCCTACGGTCGTTACATCAATCGTCTGGAAAGTCGTGTCCAGCCCGCAGTCGTTCCCGGCGACGAGCATCACCTGATAGGAATTATTGGTGGTGTATAAGTGTTGCGGATCGGCAAGGGTACTCGTACCGCCATCGCCAAAATCCCAGAAATAAGTGTTTCCGTTGACGGTGGCATTCGCAAATTTATAAACGGCTCCTACCGTCGTATAGCTAAAATCGGGGGCGGGCAGTGGACTTACCACAAATGCTTGCGAAGAAATCGTCGCACCACTGGCATCACCTACACTCAGAGAAACAATTTTGGTACCGGGAGAATTAAACACAACCGAATGTGGCCCCGCCGTAGTCGCGGAAGAAGGCGTGGCATCCGCGCCAAAATTCCAGCTATAGGCGATATTTTGCCCGCCGGTGGTCTGGTCGGTGAAAATCAGGGTTGCGCCTTCACATACTTCTTCGGGCGTCAGGGAAAAATCGGCGTTTGGACCCGCATTTCCGGTCTCAATCACCTGAATATTATCCAGCGCAACGATATTGCCAAAATCATTGATGTTCTTAAACATCAGGGTAATCACACTTCCTTTGTAGGGACTCAGGTCAACAGTATCCCGACGCCAGTCCGATGCCTGGGCTGGAATAAAGGGGTCTTCGGAAGGCGGAGCCGTTGCCAGTACTGCGCCGGATTTTATGTAAATCGGAACGGAAAAATTTTCGCTGCAATTCTGCGCTACCCATACCTGAAGCTGGTCGGAGGAACCGGCGTCAAACTGGGCATAAGCGACATCAAATACCAACAAAGGTTTATCCGCCACGGAAAGGTCTGTTTTCCAGCTAATAAGGTTGTCCTGATCGCCAATATTGGGATTGTTGAAATTCAGGGCATAAACCACTCGTGAAGGGTTGCCATCACTGCCCGTAACGGTGGCAGTATCCCAAGTGATTCCTCCACCCTGGTCTTCTCTTCGCCAGTTTTGCGGGGGGAAATCATTTCCTTCAAACGTCTGCAACAAATCCGGAACCTCTCCGCCAGTGATGGTAATAAACCCCGTTTTTATCCGCGCTGCATTTCCGTTGGCATTGGTAGTGGTAAGGCTGACTTCATATACTCCTTCGGCCAGGAACTGTACCAGCGGATGCTGCGAGTTTTGAGTGGTAGCGGCGATATAGGTAACCGCATTGGGACTAAATGTCCATTCCCAGGAAAGAGGAGTGTTGAGCGACTGGTCGGTAAACTGAACGGTCTGCCCGGGGCAGGTATATTTGACGGAGGCATCAAAATCAGTCAATGGCGGACCTGCCAGATCATATACGGCAATGTCATCAATCGCGATATCGCTCTGAGGGCCGTTTCCGGTAGTACCCCGGATTCGTATATTGACCGTAAGCCCGGAAAACGGAGCCAGGTTTATTTTGGCATTTTTCCAAACATTGCCCTGATTGCCGGAGATGGGGGAGATGTAGTCATTCAGCCATACGTTCCCAAAACTTATATCCACGTGCAATTCACCGATGGTATTTCCAAACATGTGGTACCAGAAGGAAAATTCTCCGGCAGATACATTGGTCAGGTCAATACAGGGGCTGAGCAAAATGGCTTCTTGCTGATTACATCCCCCGGAAGCTTCGAGGTACAAATATTTACCCGAACCGGTTCCCGGTTTATGGTCAAAGTCTGGGCCGGTATTCAGGGTAGGCGTGCTGCCGCTGTTTACCCGCCAGTCTATATCGTCGTCCATTCCGTTACCGCCGTTAATCCAGCCATTCATCAGCCCGCATACTTCCTGGCCGCAATTGGGGGTTGTCGTGCAGTTGGAGAAAGATTCGAAATCCTCCTGCATCGGAACGGTTGCCAGCAAACTGGGCTGCACATTCAGAAGTTGAACCGTCGTATCGTTATAGTTGATCGAATCGGCTGTATATTCTGCCCAAATCGTCAGGGGGAGAATACCTGTCTGGGAAAGATTTAGCAGGGTAGGAAAGGTAAATAAAACGGTTCCTCCCGGTGCAATGATTCCGGAATAAGTGGCCGAAACCGGGGAATTATTGCCCAGTTGATAAAAAACCGGGATATTGGAGATACCGTTGTTGCCTTCGTTTTTTAGCAGGGCTTTGACGGGAATCGAATAAGTACGACAATCCTGAAACGGCCCTTCTACCCCCGAATTGCCCGCGACGAGTCCCACGTCGTTGCTGATGGGACATTGTTGTCGGATACCGCTTTCCCGGACAATTGCCAGCGACCTGCGCCCGCGTTCGCCGTTGGCTCCCCTCGCCCTTACGGCAATCCAATGGGTTTCCTGAATGGGCACAAATAAAGTATAGGAAGGGTTGGGAGTCGCCGAAATCGTCGTCAGTGAATCCATGTATTTCGCCCCCAACAAAAAAATATCGTAAGCACTCGCTCCGGGAATCGCCGCCCAGCTAATGGTCATATTACTGGGGCAGGAAGCCGTAAGCTGGATATCCGGAACCCCGATAATCGAAAAGTCCGCCTCGCTTTCGTCGCTGACAACGCCGCGGCTCACGCGGATGCGCGCATTGCCGGAGATATTGGCCGGTACACCCCAATCAAAGAGTCTTACATTAGCCGGAACATTGCTGGAAATGAGGTTCCAGGATGCGCCATTGTTGAGGGTATATTCAAGGGTAAATGTGCCATCAGCAGGAGTAAAACCCGGTGCATCCCAGCGGATTCTTACGGCTTCTCCCGGTGCTATTCCTTCGCCGCCATAAGGATAGGTAACCACAATTTCCTCCGGAACAAAAGTATAAACGACATAATACTTCTGCGGCCCCTGAGGCACGGAAAAGCCATTGACATTGATGTTATAACTTCCCGGCAGCGGATTAAGCAAGTGTACCTGCTCCACATTGTTGAGGTTGTCAATGCCGGTAGTCGCCAGCGCGTTGAGGTTGGCGGGGTTGGGTGTCGGGTCCAGAATCCAGGGATTGTGAATGCCGTTGTCGGGAGCCGTTACCTGCATATTGAGGTCATTGACCAGGGCGATGCCCGCTTGTACAGCGGCAGGGGGATCCATCCAATAAACCATGATCCGCAACTCGCGGGTATTGGCCGGTACCGAAATTGTATGGAGGTTGTTGCCGTTTTGGGTAAGGGTGGAGGAGAAAAAGGTATTTTTTTCAAAAATCTCCACTGCCCGCCGTGCGTTGATGCGCCCCCAGCCAAACTGAAAGTCCGGGCCGGTATTTCCGACGTCGTCGGCAGTGTTGAGCATGGCCGCTTTGACCAGCGATCCTTCGGGGTTCTGACCGCCGTGGAGGTTTTTATATGCTTGGTATAACTGCGCCGCCACCCCGGCGATGCCGGGGGCCGCAGCGGAAGTTCCGCTGAAAGTGATATAGCCATTATCCGGGCTGGTGGACTGCTGGCCATTCCCATTCGCCGAAATATCGGGTTTGATACGCCCGTCATGCGCCGGGCCACGGCTGCTGCTGTTGACCAGCACATCATTGGAAAGCAGATTCGCCGTGGCGATGACATTTTTGCCCTGTTTGTGGCCTCCGGTAATATTTCCCCACTGATTTCCGGCTCCATAACCACAGTCCAGATTGTTGGAGTTTCCGGCGGAAAACACATGCAGAAGGGTCGGATAATCAAACGATTGTTCGTCAACCGTGCGGGTAATGGTGGTATAACCGGCGTTACAGCCGTTGCTGTACGAACTATTCGTCACCATCACGTCGTGGTAAATATGTAGTCCCAGCGTCGTGTCGAGGAAGTTGGCTTCGTAGTCGGTGACATACAAAAAGGCTCCGGGAGCCATGCCCTGAATACTAGGGTTGAGATTGCCTGCTCCCGTCATAATGCCCGAAACCCCGTCGCCGTGGGTTCCGTTGGGGTTGTTGGTGAGGGAATTGTCTATTCTCCCCTGAAAATCAATATGTGGCCCGACAATCCCGTCATCGCGGCAGAGGATATTTACGCCGAAACCGTCGTAGTGGCGACCTGCGGAAAACTCAGCGTTGAGCACATTGGCGCGGTGAGCACTTTTGCCGCGTGTATCCTCCGCCACCGGCGGGGGAGAAATCAGTTCAATATAACTGAGAAACGGAAGCGCCGCAATCTTATAAATGTCTTCCGGAAGCACGAGAATGTTTATCAGATTGGCTTTTGCGGGTTCTTCCGTAATGGGTATCCCGGCTTTCAACAGACCTCTTACAACCGTCTGCCGGGAAAGGGTAGGGTAATATTGTACGACGAGTTCGACCCTATCGCCGCGAAACGCATAATCCGGGAGGGAAGTATTTTCCAGGACGGGGTTGATTTTGTACCGGGGCAAAATGGGCATCACACTTCGGATGGCAAAATTTTGCAATTGATCCGTGTTATAACCCAAAGGGAAAACCACAACAAAAGTATTGCGGGGAAGGTAGTCAATAATCCTTGCTCCGGTAGCGAGAAACTGTTCCTTGTCCACCTGATCCGGTACCTGATAAAACTGCACCAGTCGGAAAAACTGATTTTGAACGGCTTCTTCGGGTCTTATAGAGGGGTTCTGAAGGAAACCCGAAAGGTTTTCCGGAAAAATCGTTTTGCCCGATTTGAGGAGAACCTCGTAGCGGGAACCTTGTGCAACCGCAACCGTTAACGGCAGGAAAACGCACAGGGCTAAAATTGGGTAAAGTTTTTTCATTATGAGAGACTTGGTAGGGAAACAAGCTTGTAAAATAGTGTTTCACCTTTAAATCCGCAAAGGATTCATTATCTCAGTTACTTTATATTTCCGAAATCACTTTTATCGGAAGCTCTTATCCACCTCCACCGCCTCATACAAATAGGCTCGTATCAGTTCCGGCTGGATTTCTTCGGGCTTCATAAAGGTTTTGATATAGACCTGTTTCCGATTTCCTTTTTCGAGAAACCCGATGTCGTCGTTGAGACGGTTTCCCTCGCAAAACCCTAATTGTACACCGTGTAGTTTTACCTTTCCCCACGGCACGGACGACGGCCAGATAAAACAAATGCGGCTGTGCCGCCAGTAGTAGGGCACATTGTAGGACAATTTTTCCCGGCACTCGGGAATACATTCCCAAATAATCTCCCGCAAAATATCCACCATCACCCGCTCGTGGTCGGGCAAATAATCCAAAAATTCTTCGATGGAACGGAATTTTACACTTTGCATCGCAGCCATAAAATTTGAGTTACTATTTAGCGGAAACAGTCGCAATCCCAAGCCTGAATATAACCCGACATTCTGTTTTTCGGAAAAATCCTGTTAGTTTACATACTTTCTTCACAACCGACGATTATGAGTTTACCGTTGTTTCCGGAATTTCCGCCGGTATCTTCGGAAGAATGGCGAAAACAGGCCGAAGCTGCGCTAAAAGGCAAAAATATCGAGTCGCTGCGCTTTTCTCCCGAACCGGGTCTGAACCTCGCGCCCTGGTACCGGGCGGAGGACTTACAAAGTATTGCCCATGAACTAACTCTTCTTCCCGGCAAATTTCCCTTTCGCCGGGGCAACCGCTTCCACGCGCATGGCCCCGGCTGGCAACTGACCCAGGAAATCAGTGCCGACCAGCCAGGGGCGTTACAACGACTGGGAGAGGCACTCCCCGAAAACCCTGACGCTATCGCACTGACCGGCTATTACCGCCTGCCCGAAGTAAAAGAACTCGAGCCGCTGCTCGCACGTTTCCCCTTTCCGACCACGGCCCTCCACCTTGAAGTAAACCAACGTCCCGTGCTCACGGTTCTGGAACTGGTCAAAATCCTGCGGGTCCGGAAAATGAAAAACGACCTTCTCACCGGCACTTTATACAACGATCCCATATCCACGGCGGCAGCAGCGGGAAAAGCCGTTCACCCTGTCGAAATGGCTCATTGTGAAGGAGGAATCATTAATGGCCGTAACCTGCCCCACTTCCGCACCCTCGGGCTGGATTTTTCGTGGGTTCAGGAAATGGGAGGAACCATCACCGATGAAATCGCCTTTGCGCTGGCGGCGATAACCGATTACCTGGATTTTTTTGAAGAAACAAAATCCGTATTGACCCGAAAAGAAATCCTCGAAAATGTGGCCTTTACCTTTTCCATCGGGAGCGATTTTTTTATGGAAACGGCCAAACTGAGGGTTTTCCGAATCTTGTACGCACAACTCATCGCCGCCTGGGGTGAAACCCGCGCCGACCTGCAATCGCCTTTCCTCCTTAGCCGCACTTCCCGGCAAAATCTCAGCCTTTATGATAGCCACAACAACCTGCTACGAGGAACAACGGCAGCCCTTTCCGCGATTATCGGCGGTACAAATGCCCTCATCGTCACGGCTTTTGACCGGATGAAAGGGCCCGAAACCGCTCAGTCGGCGCGGCTTTCCCGCAATATTCAACACCTCCTCCGCCACGAATCCTACCTGGACAAAGTCACCGACCCCGGAGGCGGTTCCTGGTACCTCGAAGTCCTCACCGAACAACTCGCCGAAAACGCTTGGTCCCGTTTTCAGAAAATCGAAAAACTCGGCGGTTTTACCCGTATGATGAAAGAAGGACAGATTTTACAACTGCTGGAACATTCTGCCGAAAACAAAGATACCGACCTCTCCACCCGCAAATCGGTCATGGTAGGGGTTAATCATTATCCCAACCCCTCCGAAATGCTCTCAGAGGTCAAAGCCCATGAATTACTCTCCCCTTACGAAACGCTACGCCTGGAGACCGACAAACAGACTGCAAAAAACGGGAAACGACCGATAGTATTTCTCTTCGGATTTGGCGACGTGAAAATGGGCAATGCCCGCAAACAATTTGCCCGCGACCTTCTGAGTTGCCTCGGACTGGAAATCGTGGAGGAAGGCTCCTTAGCCCCGCTTCAACCCCGTATCGCTGTCCTATGCAGCAGCGATGCCGACTATAAAACCACCGGAAAAACGATACTAGCACAGGCGCGTGAACAGGCCCCCCGCGCCCTAATCGTTGTGGCGGGCCATCCCGAAAAAGTAGAAATCACCGGAGCCGACGAATACATTTATTTCGGAATGAATGCACTCACCTTTTTACAAAAAATCGCCGCCCGACTATGAGACCCAAATTTGAAAATATTCCCTATAAAAACCCAACTCGCATTCGCGAGGTGGCCATCGAGTCCGACGAACCCGAAAAACCCGCGTGGAAAACACCGGAAGGCCTGGGTATAAAAAAAGTATATACACCCGAAGACCTCAAAGAGCTAGAACATCTGCAATACGCCGCAGGAGTGCCGCCTTTTCTCCGAGGTCCCTACCCTACTATGTACGTCCAACAACCCTGGACCATTCGCCAGTACGCAGGTTTTTCGACCGCAGAAGAATCCAATGCCTTTTATCGTCGAAACCTCGCCGCCGGGCAAAAAGGACTTTCCGTCGCCTTTGATCTCGCCACACACCGGGGGTACGACTCCGACCATGCCCGTGTGGTCGGCGACGTCGGAAAAGCCGGAGTGGCCATTGATTCGGTGGAGGATATGAAAATTCTATTTGACCAGATTCCCCTCGACCAGATGTCGGTTTCCATGACCATGAACGGCGCGGTAATACCCGTTCTGGCCTTTTTTATCGTAGCCGCCGAAGAACAAGGCGTAAAACCCGAACAACTGAACGGCACGATACAAAACGACATCCTCAAGGAGTTTATGGTGCGAAATACCTATATCTATCCGCCCGAACCTTCGATGCGCATTGTGAGCGATATATTTGCCTATACCTCACAGTTTATGCCTCGGTTTAACTCCATCTCTGTCAGCGGTTATCACATGCAGGAAGCCGGAGCCACCGCCGATCTGGAACTGGCTTATACCCTCGCCGACGGGCTGGAATACCTTCGCGCCGGCCTCAAGGCCGGGTTAAAAGTGGACGATTTTGCTCCGAGGATATCCTTCTTCTGGGCCATCGGGATGAATTTTTTTATGGAAATCGCCAAAATGCGGGCAGCGCGGATGTTGTGGGCAAAAATGGTCAAAACTTTTCACCCGGAAAACCCCAAATCCTTGTCCTTACGCACCCATTGCCAGACCTCGGGCTGGAGCCTTACCGAGCAGGATCCACTCAACAATATCTCCCGCACCTGTGTGGAGGCTCTGGCTGCGGTTTTTGGCCATACACAATCGTTGCACACCAACAGTTTTGACGAGGCCATTGCCCTGCCTACCGATTTTTCGGCGCGTATTGCCCGCAACACCCAGCTTTACCTTCAGGAGGAAACCGGAATTACCCATTCGGTGGATCCCTGGGCGGGATCTTATTATGTGGAGCGGCTGACGCACGAACTGGCCCATAAAGCCTGGGCTTTGATCCAGGAAGTCGAAAACCTCGGCGGAATGACTCAGGCCATTGAAGCCGGAATCCCCAAAATGCGCATCGAAGAAGCCGCCACCCGCAAACAAGCGCGGATAGACTCCGGGCAGGAGGTGATCGTCGGAGTAAACCGGTATAAAACCGCCGAACGTGCAGAATTTGAGATACGAGAAGTGGATAATGTATCGGTGCGGGAGGCTCAAATCCGGCGGCTGGAAGAAATAAAAGCCCGGCGCGACAGTGCAGCGGTAACCGCAACCCTGGAAAACCTGACGAAAGCCGCACAAACCGGAGAAGACAATCTTCTCGCTTTAGCCGTAGAAGCTGCCCGACTACGAGCCACCCTCGGTGAAATCACCGAGGCCATGGAAAAAGCTTTTGGCCGTTTTAAACCCTCTACTCAGTCGGTCTCCGGCGTATATGTACAGGAAATCATGAAAAATCCCGCCTTTGAAAAAGCCCGGCGGCTGGCCGACGAATTTGCCCGCAAAGAGGGCCGCCGCCCGCGTATTTTGGTAGCCAAAATGGGCCAAGACGGCCATGACCGGGGTGCCAAAATCATTGCCACCAGTTTTGCAGACCTCGGTTTTGATGTGGACATCGGGCCGCTGTTTCAAATACCGGCAGAAGTAGCCATGCAGGCCGCCGAAAACGACGTCCACATTGTGGGCATTTCGAGCATGACGGCGGGACACAAAACCCTCATCCCCCAACTGATCGCCGAACTAAAAAAACTCGGCAGAGAAGACATACAGGTAGTCGCCGGCGGCGTTATTCCGCAACAAGACTATGCGTTTTTGCACGAAGCCGGCGTAGCCGGAGTTTTTGGCCCCGGTACGGTCATCGCCGAAGCCGCCGCCGACATCTTGGAAAAATTGATGAAATAGAAAACGAGGCTGAAAATCTGAGGTAGCTTTACCCGCGATTATCGGTTTGTGCCCAGGTCATAAATCTCGCGAATCGAAGCGAGAACCCGATAGAAGTCAATTTTCAGATCAATCAATTTTCCGGTTTTTACATCGAATACCCAGCCATGAACCAGGGGTTCTCTCTTCGCGAGGAAACTTTTTTGCCAGACAGCCATTTTGATTATGTTGATACATTGCTCCTGGACATTGAGTTCTACCAGTCGGTCATACCGTTTTTCTTCACTTTGGATGGCGTTTAACTCATTTTTATGGAGGCGGTAAACATCGCGGATATTTCTTAGCCAGGGGTTCAACAAACCCATATCTGCGTGTTGCATGGCCGCTTTTACGCCCCCGCAGAGATAATGCCCGCAGACGACGATATGTTTAACGCCCAAGTGCCCTACGGCATATTCGACAACCGAAGCGGAGTTATTGTCATTATTCGGGACGAGATTGGCGATATTTCGGTGAATAAATACCTCGCCGGGTTGAGCACCCATGAGGTCTTCTGCCGTGACGCGGCTGTCGCTACACCCGATAAACAAATACTCAGGATGTTGGCCGGAGGCTAAGTTTTTAAAAAATTCGCCGTCCGTTCTTTTTTTTTCCTCCAGCCACTTCTGGTTATTTTCAAAAATTTGATCGTAAGTCATAGGTAGAGAATTATCAATTAGGGATGATTTAAAGGTACAAACAGCCTACAAATTTTTACACAGATTTCGTAGAATTGCTTAAACGAAAACTCGTTTACTCGCTTTTGCAAGTAACGCTGGTATGATATCATCTTCAGGCACCATGCCAACAATTACGGCATGCGCATTATTTGATCCATCCGGCAGGGGGTCGTAGTAGGTAACAAGCTTGGTATCTGTGATTTGTAAAACGTAGCGGTTGGATAATTCAAATAGATAAAAGCGAGAACTGTCACCAACCGCTTTATCGGGTGTAGTCAGTGACTTTATGTCCACAGATAATTCTCCATTATCCTTGGGTCTGAGTTTAAAAACTCTTGAGGTCGCCGTACCATCAGGGTTCATGTATTTTTTATCAGGCCAACTGCGTCTGTAAAGCCATTCGTCTGCGTTTACTACCTTGCGCGCTGTCATTTGGGCTTATTTGGTGTAGTTTAGCCATTTCATCATGACAGGAAGTTGGGTAATATCAAAGTTATCCTGTTTGGGGGTTTCATCAGTTGGTAAATAAACGGCAACTGATCGATCGGGATAAAAAATAATCTCCAGCGAGCGTCCATTGGCTGCATTGCGCAAATCCAGCATGACTTCCCCCCATGGTCCAGGGGCGGTGTGGAAAATAGGTTGCCCATGTTTTTCCAACAGGGTAGTTAGATTCTGTGCCTTTCTGATTACATCCACAGATATAGCCGGTGCTCCTTCATTATCCCAGTTTTCCTTGAGTCGAGCGTATTCATTCAGAAGTTTGGTTATACGCTGATTTAAGTTGTCGTAGTTATCTGAACGCCACCTCACGGTGGTGCTGGAAACAGACAAAGGTGACTGAGATATTCCCCAATAATGAATAAGCTCTGTTCGAGGGTATGGTTCTGGACTGGAAGCTAAATAGTTACTGATCAAGGCTGGCATAAAATTTAGGGCTTAACATTTGTTTAAACATGGAAGATGTTGCTTTGTGAGCAATATTCAGCCAATCTTTTATTTGAACGGAATCCATAAATCTTTGTCGTTCAACCGTAGTTGTCCAAACAACCGATCTTTTTTGGTTTTGGTTATTTACACCATTGGAAATATTAAGATTCATAAGCGAACCATCTTCCAACTCAAAGTTTTGCTGAATATGAAAACCGCTTAATACTCCCGGGAGAGGATATTCGGTGACTATTCGGGTCTGAAGGTTATCTGCCATAAAAACTTTAGGCTCCATGTCATTTTCCAAATCCCAAGCATCAATATACTGAAGCTTTACCCGATTAAACCTAAGCGGTTCTTCATAACTTTCAATTAGTTTGTCTATTGTGGTATTAACTAGTGGTTTATACGATTTTTCCCATTCATAACCCAATTCCACCTCATTCACGGCAATCATCCCCTGACCATGCTGGACAACCGGCCATTCAAGCTCCCCACTCCAATATTGATGAACAGGTGCTCCAATAATTTTTATTTGTGCACCATCGGGAATTAATTTTTTATGTAAGGGAAAGGTAGTCTTTAGTCGCTCTGCAAATTTTCCTTGAGCAAGATCAAATCCCGTATCCGTCTGCATACCGCCATGATTCATATGAACCTCCCAATGAAGTTCAAAAATTACTTCTTTTAAAGGTGCATTTTTCAGTTTGGTACTACTCACGTGTTTTTAAATAATGATTGGTTTTTGCAGATTCACTTTCGACTGCCTAATGATACGAATTTACTTTGAAATTAGAGGTCTGATTTTTCTAAAAGTATTATACGTAGTTATCAAACGTTTTTTCCTCACTTTGTAAAGAATCGCCTCCCAACTCTACAAAACCCGGCTCCACCAAAGGTTTGTCTCCTCACTTTGCGCAGCAAATAGTTTTCCCGGAGGGGGAGTAGAAAAGGGCAGTGAGTGGTGTGACGCGGCTTGCACAAAATGTATTGCCGGCTCGGTCCATGTATGGGCAAATGACAGCGGAAATCCCGCCCAATGAACCGGCATGGCTTTTTTCACTTTAGCATCTAGGGCAGCCTGCACACTTTCATCGGGAAACAAATGGATGTCGCGCCAGTATTCGTTGTACTGCCCGCATTCCATAAATGCAAAATCAAAAGGGCCGAGGCGCTGGCCGATTTCGGTAAAATGTTTGCCATAACCGCCGTCTCCGCTAAACCAGATGTTTTCGTTTTCGGTCTGAAAAGCCCATCCGCCCCAAAGAGATTTAAAACGGTCGGTCAAACCGCGGCCCGAAAAATGGCGGGTGGGCGTGAAAGTGATCCCGATATTTTCGAAACTATGTTTATCCCACCAGTCAAATTCGGTGATACGATCACTGTCAATTCCCCAACTCACCAAATGCCTTTTTACCCCCAGAGCCACAAAATACTGGCGGGTTTTGGGAATGAGTTTTTGAATACTGCTGTAGTCCAGGTGGTCGTAATGGTCGTGGGTGAGGAGGAGCAGGTCTATTTCGGGGAAATCGTCAATAAGATCGAGGGTATTTTCGGAGAATCGGCGGGTAGGAATCGGGGCAATGGGCGAGGTGTCAGGCCCCAGCATGGGATCGATCAGAAGCGTTTTTCCATTGATCTGAAGCAGTACGACGGAGTGGCCATACCAGATAAATTTTGCCCTGGCGGCAGGTTGTGTAAATGTTTGCCGGTCGAAAGGAATCACCGACAGCGGAGCAGCAGGTTTGCTTTCCTTTACGCCTTTGATCTGTTTGTAGATCATTCCCGGAATTTTGTAAAATTTAGGTCCGACCGAAGTTTCTTCCTGATTTTTGAAACTTCCATCCTTCCAGTTCGGCGACATCGCATAACGGGCCAGATCGGCTTTGGTCACCTTTCCTCCAAATTGTTTTGACATGGGTTATCCTAATTTCCCGCCGCAGCGAGTTGGTTGATTTCCTTATTTTCCAGATGAATTTTATCGCTGCCTAGGGTCACTGCATGGATCATCGCCTGGGCAATGCGGGTGGTATCGGTCAGATTGTCGCCCATCATCCATTCCAGTGCCGGCCAAAAAGGGTTCATAATAGAATAGATCCGCTGGTAGAGCGGAGTCCGCGATTTTATGCCACGAAGGGGGCGAATGGCTCCGGGTCTGAACATATACGCCTTTTTAAAAGGCATTTTCAGTAGGTCATTTTCTGTTTTGCCTTTTACCCGCGCCCACATCATACGGCCTTTTTCGGAGCTATCAGTTCCGGTACCGGAGACATAAATAAACTGGCTGCCGGGATTCTGTTCGAGGAAAACCCGGGCAAAGTTAAGAGTATAGTCGTAAGTAATACGTCGGTAGTCTTCCTCCTTCATTCCACCCGCCGAAATACCTAGGCAGAAGAAAACCGCATCATACCCGCGGAGATCATTGCTGATAGAGGACGGATTCATAAAATCTTTGAGGATCACCTCTTTGAGTTTGGGGTGAGTCATACCGATAGGACTGCGGTTTACCAGCAATACTTTATCGATAGCCGAATCGTCAAAGCATTCCAGTAGAACCCCTTTTCCGATCATTCCCGTAGCACCCGTAATAATTACTTTCATAAAAATTTCAATTGACAATTAACCATTAACCATTCACAATTACCCATTGACGTCTGAGACCGTTTGTATATTTTGTGACTTTCATCAAAATTTCTGTTTGACAATTCTTTCAAATATCCATCCTTTTCTGTAAATTTTCTTCATGCTGCTAACTACCTATACTTCCATAGAATGGCTTGATGTTTCAACCACTGCCCTGACTGTGGTCAATCCGGGTACACAGTTGGTGCTTGAAATGAATTTTACAGCCAGACAGGCGATTACCCTTATGGATATTGTCTGGGAAATACCGGATACGCTGTCCGTACAACCTGACCCGGCCTCGGAGATTTTTCCCTATAGCATGACTCCGGGAGAATTATATCTAGGCTCCTTGAATATCCGGACCTTTCAGACACAGGAGGGTTTTGGTGAAATAAATGCTGTACTGGTTGTGAGCATAGCGGGTGAAACCGTTCAGATTCCCATACGGTTCTGGCTCTCTGTTTTTGAAAGAAAAAGTGCGCAGGGAGCCAAAGCGTTAAATGATGAACTCCGCCGGCGGTTGATTCAGGTTGTGAACGCAAGGGCACGAAACGGCCATATATTTCTTGCAAATTTCCAGGCATTTTTTGATGATTTTCTCAACATCGAAATTCCTCCTTCCCTGGCAAAACTGGTAGGCGAAGAGTTGGGTCTTGCAGATGAATCACTGCCCGTTTACCCCGAATTATACTACGAAATCATTCTGGGGAAACAAACCTTTTACGGAATAGAAAAGCTGGAACTGATTGCGGAGGAAGACTGTAACGAAAGTGATGACCGGTTTGATCCCGATGATACACGGGAAGTGGCTTTTATCAACCTCGATAATATTTAATTTTATGGCAGGCTGGACAGCAAATTACGATACAAGCCTTGAGCTTACCCGGGAAGCCCTCAATCGGGTTCTGGAGCGCGTCATACAGGCCATGAAGGCCCGCCTGTCTTATTTCTCAAAACTAGGGCGAATTGGCTCGGTCAGTCTGGATATCACCGATCTGAATATTCTGGATATGGAAGATACCCCCCCCTTGGGAGGTGTGCTTACCGATCTTGAGGCGACAGGCACATTTGTCTTCCGGCTGTTTGGATTCCGACTGGCCAACACCCGTCTGGTTTTCACCATTGAGGAAGTGGAAATCAATTTTGCCACTTCAAATGCCGGTTTACCCCGAAGCATCGTGCTGCTGGTAACTCCCGCCATGCGTATCATTATCAGCTTTCCCCAGACCCGGTTTATCATGAAATGGCTGCTAAACCGGGTCTTCGGCCCGCTGATCAGCCTGGGGGTATGGCTTGCTTTCCGGATCATCAAAAAAGTGGAGATTCCGGTATGGGAGATCGTGGATATTTTTGCCGCTTTGGGGCTTCGGTTTGCCAAAGATTCTCCCCTGCTTACTTCCCAGAAAACGGTGTCTCCGGATTCCCTGCTTATTGGCACCAGTTTTAATCTTACCGGAGGACAGCCGGGAATTGGCAGTCAGTTGGCACGTTTTATTCCCGCGAATACCAATGTTGGGGCAGCCGTACATGAAAGAGTGGTAACAGCCGGCGTGCAGACAGCCTTTGTAAAAGGGTGGGTACCTTCCCGCTTTCATGTGGGCAAATGGAAAATTTATATCAATTCTATCGGCGTATCTTTCGAGCAGGATACCATTGTTGCCGCAGGGCAACTCAAGGCCAAACGCGGAAAATGCTGGTGCCGGGTCAAAGCAAAAATTACCTTCAGGGCAGAAGTGAAGCCCCAAATAACGGATTCACAAACACCGAACCCCAAACTTACCTTCCAATACAAAGCTGATATTAACACGCAGATTTCCACTTCGGGGATGTTGGTTGTGCTTGGGGTCATTATGTTTGCCCCTGTATTTTTGGCACTTACGATTACATTTTCCCATCTGATCAATCTGACCCTGAACCAGTTCCTTCCATTTCAGACCACGTGGAGCCAGCAGGGACTGACATTAACCATTCAGGCCAATTCCGTCAATTTTCAGGGGTTTGTGCCACTGAGCATGAATTTCCCCCTGAACCTTTCCGGAACCGGGAGTTACGATATCAGCAAATTTCAGCAGTTTACCCTCCCCGGAAAAATACAGGTTCCGATGGATATAGGATTTACGGACGAAAGCCTCGCCATACAGCAGGACGAACTAAGAGCCGCCGTGGAGGTGAAGGCGTAGGGGACAAAGAATCTTTCGTACCCCTGCGCCTTAGGCGTACCCCCGTAGAAAAAAAGGGGGGCGGCCATCGAGGCTACAAATCGAAGATGCCTTTGGTACATTCGACCTCTCCGAGCCAAAAGGCCACTGATGTGGGTCTTGCCTGTCGGCAAAACCCCGTATGGCTAACATCTGTGGGCACTTTTCATGGCAGGTGACATTACCCCAGCAACCCACCCCCTTCGGATTTTAGGTCGGAAAGGTCAAACAAAAACCCTTTCGCTTCTCTGGTCATAAATCAAAACTTTGGTTTCGTCCACTTCTTCGCGAGGGGTAAAGAAGTATAATACCTCGATTAGGAATTACGAATGAGGGCTGGGGTTGATGCAAATTATAGTCCACTCCACCTACTCGGGTAAATTTGTAGCGATGTACGGGCGCAATTCAAAATATCGCACCTCTGGTCTTATCCCCGCTAAGACCCTTCCTCCCTTCGGTCGTCAGGGTGACGGCAGACCGTCAGACAATACGCTTCTCCGAGGGAGAAGCACGTTTTTCCTGACACGAGGTGTCATCCCGACGACCGCAGGAAGGAGGGACCTTTTCGGCAACCGGTCGAAGGCGCGACATTTTGGTTTGCGCCCGCGATGTACGACAATTGTTTCATACAGCGTTGAATCTCCAAATGCTTTTTCAGCAAATTCAGTGTTTGCCATTTTGTAATGCTTTGTTCATTATTTTCTGAATCCATACTGGTGCAAGGAATATATCATGTTTTAACTCCCTCTCATCTTCCATCTTTAGCAGTTCAATAATTCGGTGTTCTTCTGCTGCGGTTACATTACCATTACCTATTTCCTTTAGTGCCTGAATGGCTAAACGACTGATTCTGCCTTTTGCCAATAAGTTCTTAGGTGTGGTTTTTTTAAACTTAATCTTTCGCTTACCTACTTTTATTTCGCGAGGCGAACCATCGGTGAGTAATACGATATTTATCGGCACCTGGCTACTCAACCCTAAGGCGTTTAATGCATAGCTTCCGGTGGGCACGGTTCTCAGTCTGTCTCGTTTGGCAATGGCTTCTGCCACTTCTTCGGCTGTGGGCAACAACTTCCCTATTAAATCACTCTCTTTGGGTCGAACGTATATACCCTGAGCTACTCGGGTAATCAATCCCTCTTTTTCTAACCTGAATAAGGCTAACCTTACGGCTTCTGATGATCCCAACTCATTGAAATCGGCAGGGAAGAACAACTCTCCTTTCGGATGGGATTCTATATGTTGTAATATTTTATCTTCTACGCTCATCTTTATCCTTGTAACAAAAATAGTAATTATTTGTTACAAATCAAAATATAAACCCCTCACCGCCAACTACAATTCCAACCCACACCCTTCGGATTTCAGGTCGGGAAGGTCGTCTTTCAAAAACCCCACCTTCGGCAATCCCTCCACGATCTCCACCGTCTGCATGCTCACATTGATGATGCTCAACAGCAAATCCAGAATATACCGCGGATTGCCCACTTCCTCTGCCCAGTCATTGGGATCATTTTTGATGCCGCTTTCTTTGTGGGTGGTTACGGCATAACGCTCCATGATCCAATCAATGGCAGATTTCCCGTTTACTACGTATTCATACGCCTTCGCAGGTATGTTTGTAATTACAATCTTGCTGTTGTAAATAATGGTGTCGGTTTGCCCTTTTTTGGGGTAACGCATTTTTTCTACCCGGAATAGGGTTTTGGGGTCTGGGGTATTGGGGTTTAGGGTATGGGGTTTGGGGTTCAGGGTTTGGGGATCGGGGTTTAGGGTTTGGTTTTCTTCACCCTGTACCCCAAACCCTAAACCCTCTATACCCTGTACCCCAAACCCTAAACCCTCATAAGGCGACACACTCTCGTAATGGATATGCAACTCTGCCAGTCTGCGCCCGGCGTTGCTGAATGCCCAAAAATCGCGCACATCTTCTACCAGGGGCAAGCGAGGCAACATCTTTTTCAGGTCGCTGGCAAAGGTTGTTCGATACTCGGGGCTGTGGAGGAATCCATATACATAATAGAATATATCTTCTTTTGATAGGGTATGGTGGGGTATGGGGTGTGGGGATCGGGGTTTAGGGTTTGTTTCTTCACCCTGTACCCCAAACCCTAAACCCTCTAAACCCTGTACCCCAAACCCCATACCCCGTCCTCCAAACCCCGTACCCTTCAACCCATACATATTCTTGGCTCTTTCTAAAATAAAATCCGAAACCCCATCGCGGCGGATGTACTTTCCCTCCCCCGGCTTATCAAACAGGGTCGGTGCAACATCTTGGTTTTCTTCGTAGTAGTAGAGGGGGAATGCCTGGGTATCTCCGTTAAAGTGCAGATCAGGGATATGGTCGGAAATGAGGACAGAACCATCTTTGTAATTTGCTGAAACACAAATCACTCGATTTTTGTGGGAGGGAGTGGGGAAAAGTTTGGGGAGTTGATATTGCATTTCATTCAGTCCCTTAGAGAAGTATAAATTCTGCTTAAAGAAAGGGCGATAGTATGCTTTTACAAATATTCCGTCTTCAATTTTATGTGGTTTATTTTTTTCAACATCCCACTCAAGCGCACGTGTCCAGCTAATTTTC
The DNA here is from genome assembly GCA_033764335.1 of Bacteroidia bacterium. Taxonomy (GTDB): domain Bacteria; phylum Bacteroidota; class Bacteroidia; order J057; family J057; genus JAGQVA01. The sequence continues at coordinate 73,621 of JANRJC010000027.1, forward strand.
TGTGGCCGTCGATCTACAAATGATTTTATATCAACTTTTGATTTCTGAACAGTTTCAAAAAAGGCAATTCTTTGTTCATTATAAAAATCCAAATGTGTTCCAATATTCTTTTTTAGTATCATAATTGAACTATTGTAACACCATGCATCCCTCTGTGTTTTCAATCCGTTACTATAATAGGGAATAAAAAACGTTGCCTTGTTCATCTTATCCTCCTTATCCCCCAACGGCAAAAAAGTCCCAAATACATCATTTCTCTGACTGATCCAATCTCCCTGATCATTAGGTTGAAGCAGTGTCCAGGGGATACGGTTTAAAGAGCCAAAATCCCGGATGATGGTGAGTTTTTCCTCCCGGTTGAGATAGTCTCCTATATCATGGTAATGAATGGCAGCTTTTCCTCCCGACTTTCCCGGTTTTTTCACCAAAAGGGTAATGGCAATCGGTGTGCGGGAGCCGGAACCGAAAACGTTCCCTGCTTCCTTCTGCCTCAATTCTCCCTGAGTCCGGGCATTTCCTCTAAGATTAAACACCCAGATGGAGGAAAACTCTCGCTCCAATACCTTGCGAAATCCGTCGGAGCTGTTTCCGTCTAACCAGGCTCCATTGCTCACAAAGGCGATAATGCCGCCATGTACAGGGTCGAGGCGGTCGGTACTCCATCGGAAGGCTTTGATATAAGAGTCGTACAGTGAGTTTTTATTGGTTGCGGAGGTCGCTTTGGCGTAGGTAATGGATATTCGGCTGTCGAGTATTTCGTATTTCTGGTTTTGGGCATTGTCATTGGCGGATTTTTGCCCTACGGAATAAGGCGGGTTTCCCATAATCACACGTAGCGGGGCTTTTTTCTGTCTTACGACACGTTCGGAGTTTTGCGGAAACATTTCAGAGAAAAGTTTTTGGCTTTCGTCTGTTTCGCCCAACTGGAAGGTGTCGGTTAATACAATGCCTTCGAAGGGTTGGTAATGGGGTGTGGGGTTTAGGGGTTGGGGGTTAGGGATTTGCGTAGTGCGGTCAAAATCCTGCCCACTGTTTGAATCTGTGTTATCAAGGTTTCCGTTTCCTCCTGAGTCAGTATCTGGATTCGTTGTGCGATCAGAATATGAGTTTCTAACTCCGTCAATGAGCCGTTCGCTATCCCGAGAAAATGGAGGTATTCCTTCCGGTTGTTCCGTCCGTAACCTTCGGCTATGTTCGCTGGAATGGAGGTTCCTGCCCTCCGGGTCTGACTTGTCAAGCCATATATCTCTTCCTTTGGATAATTCTTTGTTACCCAATAAATCATCTCCACCAGATTCATCGCTTCCTGCCACACCATCAGTTCCTTGAATGAATTTATTTTCGCCATAATCTGAATTTTTATTTTTCCCCAAACCCTGCCCAAACCCCAAACCCTGTCCCCCATACCCCAAACCCCAAACCGCATCGTAATACGCATTTTCAATATTAACCGCTGCGATATAATAGGCCAGCAGGACAATTTCATTGGCATGTAATTCCTGTTGGTACTTACGTGCAAGGTCTTTCTGGGCTATTAGTCCGCTTTGCAGTAGTCGGGTCATAAAGGTTCCCGTACCGGTAAAGGGATCGAGAATATGAACATTTTCATCGCTTATACTGCGGCCAAACTCTTTTTGAAGTACGTCCTCCACAGAACGAATGATAAAATCCACGACCTCCACCGGGGTATAAACGATGCCCAGTTGCTCCACCATTTTAGGGAAAGCGGTTCGGAAAAATTTGTCATAAAGCTCTATGATGATCCGCTGTTTTCCTTCAGCGTTGTCAATACCTTCTGCCCTTTTTTGCACGGATTCATAAAACCTTTGCAGGGTTTTGTCCTGTTCCGCCAGGTTGTTGCCATCCTCCAGAGCATTGAGCATGTTTTGCATGGCAAGCGAAACCGGGTTATTTTTTACGAATGAATAATCGTCAAACAAAGCCTCAAAAATCGGCTGGGTAATAATATGCTGGGCAAGCATATCTACTGCCTGATTTTCGGTGATACTGGGGTTAATATTTTTTTGCAAACCTTCGAGAAAGCGGTCAAAAGCTTTGCGTTGGTCTTTTTTATTGTCAATCAGATAAGTAATCCGCTCCACTTGGCGTTCGGCAATCTGAGCGACATCTTTTGCCCACTGCTCCCAGTATAGGCGGTCGCCCACTTTTTGCACCATTCGGGCAAATACCACGGATTGCAATTCCTCAAACTGAATTGCAAGCTGGCGTCCAATGTCGCGGGAAGTTTCATACATCGCTGAATCTTCCTTACCCTGAGAGGGATTCCCATCCTCATCAAACGAATATTCGGGTCTTCCTACCAGAATATTATTGGGTTTCTTTCGGTTGAGTTCAAGTTTATTGACAGTGGCATTAAACCGGTCGTCATGCGCACGGAGCGCGTTGAGGACGGTCCAGACCACTTTATACCGCTCATTATCGTCAAGGGCTTTGGAGGCTTCTACATCCGAAGGAACCACGACGGGAATGATGATATAACCGTACTCTTTTCCCGGTGCTTTGCGCATTACACGCCCAACAGATTGTACCACATCCACCTGAGAGTTGCGGGCGGAGAGGAAAAGTACAGCATCGAGCGAAGGCACATCTACCCCTTCACTCAATACCCGTACATTGGTAATGATTCGACATTCATTTTCAGCGGTTTCTGCTTTGAGCCAGGCAATCATCTGGTCGCGTGTCGGAGCGGCCATTGTGCCATCCATGTGTTGAGCCTCCACCGTTACCATTTGCCCTCTTTTTCCGGCGGGCAATTGGCTGAGGTAAGCTTCGGAAGCAGTATTGTAAGTGGCACTGATCTGGCGGGAAACAGCGATATTTCCGCAGAAAGCCACTGCCCGTTTCATGGGTTTGGGATCGGCCTCTTTTGTTACGCCATCGTCACCTAAAAACTGTTTGGAAAGCGCATTGACCGTGCCTATCAATTTAGAAATATCATCTGTACTGATTTCCGTTTCTCCTTTGGAAAGCATTCGCTGTATAGCCGGTGGCACGTCCTTATCACTCAGCGTAAGAATCAATACTTTGTAATCTGTGAGCAAACCCCTCTCCACCGCTTCCCCAAAACCTATGCGGTAGATTTCCTCCCCATACAAATTGACATCATCCATAGAGCAAAGAATGGCCTCAGCCTGAGCCGCTTTACTTCGGGCATCATCGCTGAATAGCCGGGGCGTAGCGGTCATGTAAAGCCGTTTTTTCGCTTTGAGATAATCGGATTCATGTACCTTGACAAAAGCGGATTCATCTTCGCCTGCCAGCGTTACCCCTGTTGTGCGGTGGGCTTCATCACAAATGATAAGATCAAATTCGGGAAAGCCCTTATTGAGTAATACCCGCTGGGCACGGGCAATAACCGCAATTGACTGGTAGGTGGAAAAGACAACGGTCATTCCGGGCTTATGGTTCTTTCTGATTTGCTCAAACTGGTCAAGGATAGAATCAGAATCCGTCGAAGCTGGATAAGCCAAATCCACTACACTGAAAGAATCAGTATCCTCATTCTTTTTCCGCTGCCGTGATATTTCCGGATCCGAGCAAATGGCAATTGCGTTGATCGGCTCATCGGCGTCAGCACTCCATTCACGGAGTGTCTGTCCCAGCAGGGCAATAGAGGGGACAAGGAAGAGGATTAAACCCTTACCACCCGTTTCATTTTCCGCTATCCGGAGGGCGGTAAAGGTTTTCCCGGTCCCACAAGCCATGATAAGTTTTCCCCGGTCGTTTTCCAGAAAGTGACTATGTGCTTTGTCTAAAGCCTCTTTCTGGTGCGGGCGGAGGGATTTTTTGGGATTCCGGGCGAGTTCGCCGTGAACGCCTTCTTCCAGTTTTTCCCAGTTGACGGGAGCTTCGGATAATGCAGAAAGATTGAGTCTGGAGACGGGAGGTTCTTGGCTGTTAAGCGATTCGGTTGCGTTGGCAGTCCATTTATTGGTAGTAGAAATCCAGAGGCGTTGAGCAAATCGGTGAGGTTGTCCCAGCGCGTCTCGAAACTCTCTGCCCGAAGTAGAAAGAAAGGTATCAACATCTGCTTTTTCGATGGAAGAATTTTCCTGAAAACATTTACACTGAATCGCCCAATAATGCCCCTCATAGGTCAAAGCCACGAGATCAATACCCGTATCCCTGTCTCCGAGGCTATTTTTTCCGGGAAATTCATTCCAGAGCCAGACATATTGAAATTGGAAAGCGTACTGGGGATCCGTTTTGAGGTAGGCCTGCATGAGGCGTTCAAAACGACTACCCTTGTCGCGTTCGGAGAAGGAATCCTTGCGGTATTTCTGAAGAATCGGTAAAAAAGACATTTCGGGAGATTGATACGCGTTGAGAGACAGAAAACGCTAAGCTAATGAAAATACGTTATCCGATAAAACTTGAAATCCGGAAATGGAGAGAGGCAGCCTAGCTGGTGGCTTGTTTATACCATTCGACCAGCAATTGAAAAGGGGTAAATTTTTTGTAAATCCTACCCTAGTAATCCATTCATATCGGAGTTCAGGTTGAAGAATAATGGTCTCCGCAAGTTGCAAGAGGCTTTGTTCTCCCATGCATCACCTCAAATAAATCAGAAAAATATAAAGTTGACTAAAACTTGCAGAGGATGCGAAAAATTAAGATATTCCATTCTGGATGATTGGGTTATTAAGCATCAAAATATGTCCGATCGACAACAAAAAATTCAACAAGCTGTTTTCCAATTGAAAAAAGAATTCAATGCGGACGAAGAAACTTTAAACTTTATTAAAGCGAGGTTTAGCCTTTCTGAAAAAGAAATGTTAATAGCTCGGCAAGTTGCTTCTGCATTACAGAAAAAAGAGTTGGCGAAAGAGCCTCCCGATGAATCAGTGTACTATTTTTGTAACATTTGTCAGGTATGGGTTCAGCGCGAATACAAGGTTATTCATTTGATTTTGGATCACAATCATGTGGTCTGTTCTGAATGTAACGCCTCTGTAATTGTAAAAAATCTTGAGTCTCATCTTGCTAAAACTCACAATTATTCCCCCCAAAAAATCAGCAATCTCGGATTGTATATTGACCATTTTTCTGGAAAGTGTATTCCCCTCACATCGGAAGCGGAGAAATTAATCACAAAAGGGAATTATAAATTCTGTGAAATATGCAAGGCCTATATATTACCTGTTGAATTTAACCGGCATATGGATACATTTCATAAGAGGAGCGTCATTCGGCATTACCCGCAAAAACCCAATGATGATAAATCTGAAAAAAAGCCAACAAGTCAGACTGCCACAAAATCAAAAGTTGAAAAGGCTAAAAGGAAACAATCAGCACTTGAGATATATAAAGAGATTTCTAAAAAAGAATCCCAACGAGACTGGATGAGGCGGAAATTTATATCTACTCCTATGAGAGATTAATGGATCTTGGGTATCGCTTTCGACACCCCAATAAGTTTGTAATTCCGAAAAAACATTACTTTTACTCCCAGTATCCTTAGCTTCACTAACTATTTAACCTGCCGTAAAATATCACTATGATAAACCTTTCAGCATCCTTTGTCGAAGCAGTTATTAGCGGCGTCATTACAAGCATAATAGTTGGACTTTCTGTACTTTTCTATCAAAAAATTTTCTTACCCGAGATAGAAAGGGCTACATTTAAAAATTCGGGAGTTGAATTCAAAGGTTTGTGGCACGCTACCCATCAGGATGAGGCAGATAAAGAAAGAGGAATAACGAGGGAACTTCTGCTCCAAATAGGCCAACGAGGAAGTATGGTTACGGGAAATTACCAGATTATCAACCGATTCCCGGAAAAAGAGGTCATTTCCCGGTATGTCATAACCGGACGAGTCAGACTAAACTACATTGTCATAACTTATTTTCCCGAATCTTCTAATCGTCCAGGCCTTGGAACCCTACTCTTAAAGATCGTTGGCGATGGACAAAAGATGATTGGCGTCAATACGGGCCTAAGTGTAGAGGACAGTGAAATCAAGGCTAGGCTGAACATTACATTTATCCGACAACCTGCTTGATCTAGAGGGCAGCCTTCATAAATAGAGCGCAAGCCTAAATACCGAACATGAAGTCTCGGGAATCCGCCGCCATGTGTTTGAATCAAGTAACCGTTCGTACTCACGCGCGCTACGGCGCAAAACTTTGGGTAAACCCAAGGGGGGCCATCGAGGCTACAAACATTCGACCTCTCCGAGGTCTTGCCTGTCGGCAAAAACCCTGCATATTGGGTGTTATGAGCACTTTTCCGGCTAGGCCGGGACTCCGGAGGAGTCGAATGTTTGTAGCCGGAAGGCCCGTTCCCCTTCTTTTTTTCAGGAGTTGCGCCGTAGCGCGCGTGAGTACGAAAGGTTCCTTGTTTCAAACATTCGGTGGTGGACTCCCGAGACCCCAGGCGTGACATTTTGGTTTGCGCCCACAGATTCCTCATTCTCCTGATCAGGTCGGGAAGGTCAAACAAAAACCCTTTCGCTTCTCGGGTCATAAATCAAAACTTTGGTTTCGTCCACTTCTTCGCGGAAATAGGGATTTTTGATTCCAAAATACCAAACCATATCTATCTCGGGCGGAAGCTGCTTCACCTTGTGCTTTATACACAATTGCCGGATAGCGGGAAGATGCTGCCGGAGAAAAGAGGGTAATATGTGATGGTCTGCTTTCATCCACCTAAAGATACGAAAGTCCTTTAAATTTGGGTATCTGCTATTTGGGTTTTAGAGATGGTTACTTTTCGATATAGAAGGCAAATTGTGTTGACTATCAGTAAGTTATATGCGGAAAGATACAAAAAGGATACATTTTTGACGGATTTAGAAGATTTTTAGCCTTTTCACTAAACAGATCAACCCAAATCTAAAACTGATTGGACAATCTGAAGGCCGCCAATTTTTGTGAAGTGAGTATCATGCGTAAAGACTGCCATGTCCAGTTGATTAGCGATGGCAGCTATCCACATATCATTAGTAGGAATGGGAGTTCCTTGTTGACGCAAGTTTTTATATATTTTTGAATACTCTTTAGCTGTTTGCGCATTAATGGTAAGAAACAAAACCTTTGGCTCATTTAAAAACTCTTCAAGCTCTTTACGATTTTGTTCAGATTTTTTTCCTAATTCAAACCCAGCCAGAAGTTCGCCCAAGACAGTTGGCGAAAAAACAATAGACTCAACTGCTTTAATCACTTTAAGGGCATTTTCATCCCCACGTTTATAAGCAGAATAGGCATTGGTATCAATAACAACAGATTGAATCATTCCCACATTTCTTGATCGATTTTTCCAAATCCCTCTGTATTCAATTCAAATTCCTTTGCATCTTCCTTTGTCCATGTTCCAGCCAAGCGATCGAGATTCGATTCTTTGGGAAGAATTTGTTTTTTATAAGATAGGCCTAAAAATTGGTAGAGGGCTTCAACTAACAAATCAGAAACTTCCAAACCGCGATGTTTGGCTTCTATTTTTAGCCGCAACCAAAGAGAGGGATCTATTTGTGGAATTTCTAATTTCATATACAATAATACGAATTTTTCATTTAAATAGATTGACATATAGTCTTAATTAAAGAGGCTTTCTTTGGTCATTTGCCAATACAAAACTTACTAAAAATATTCCCCAAAACTTCATCGTTGCTGATTTCCCCCGTAATCTCACCGATATAGTACAACACCGTGCGGATGTCTATGGCCAGGAGGTCGCCGGTGAGGCCGTTCTGAAGGCCTTCCTCCACTTCGTGGAGGGCGGTAAGTGCCTTTTGCAAGGCTTGTATATGCCGCGCATGGGAGATGATGACCTGCCCCGGTGTGTCGCTGCCGAGGTCGCGCACGGTGTCGGTCATCCAGTTTCGCAATCCGCTGAGGTGCCAGCCGGTTTTGGCCGATATGCCCAGCCAGGCATAACGCAGTCCGGGCAGGTCGTGATCGCTGACGTAAACCTCCGGGTCGGCGATCTGGTCAAATTTATTTCCCACCAGGGCTACTTCCACGCCTTCAGGCAGGTCTAATGCCTGTACGGCTTCCTGTGCCTCTTGGGGTGTTTCGAGCAGGGCGTCAAATACATAGATTAATATCTGTGCCTTTTGCGCGAGTTCGAGGCTGCGGTTTACGCCTTCGGCTTCGATGAGGTCGCTGGTATGTCGCAGTCCCGCCGTATCCATCAGGCGAAATTCGATGCCGCCGATATGCAGCCGGTCTTCGATCACGTCGCGGGTAGTGCCCGGTATGTCGCTCACAATGGCGCGGTTGTCGTTGAGCAGGGCGTTGAGCAGGGTGGACTTGCCGGCGTTGGGTTTACCGACGATGACGGTGGGCACGCCTTGTTTGATGGCGTTGCCGAGGCGGAAACTGCTGATCAGCCCTTCGAGCCGCAGGCGGATGCGCACGACGAGGGCGGCGAGTTGGGTGCGGTCGGCAAATTCGACGTCTTCTTCGCCAAAATCGAGTTCGAGTTCGATGAGGGAGGTAAAGTTGAGGAGTTGTTCGCGGAGGTCTTTGAGTTCGCGGGAGACGCCGCCGCGGAGTTGGTTCATGGCGATCTGGTGCGCTCCGGCGGAGGTGGAGGCGATAAGGTCGGCGACGGCTTCGGCCTGTGCGAGGTCGAGGGCGCCGTTGAGGTAAGCGCGGCGGGTAAACTCGCCGGGTTCGGCGAGTCTGGCTCCCTGCTCAACGAGCAGGAGCAGCACTTCGCGGAGGATATAGGGGCTGCCGTGGCAGGAAAACTCGACTACGTCTTCACGAGTATAGGAGCGCGGAGCGCGAAATACGGCAGCAACGGCTTCGTCCAGTACCGTGGCTTCTTTTACAATATTGCCATAGTGGAGGGTATGGCCTTTCGCTTTGGAAAGGTCGCGGGAAAATACAGCCTCTGCAATGGCAATCGCCTCCAGCCCGCTGAGGCGGATCACCCCCAGCGCTCCTGAACCCGAAGGGGTGCTGATGGCGACGATGGTGTCGTGATAGGAGGTCATATCATTCCCTATAAAGGCTATATTGAAATTTAAGCTTTTTTGTATGCTTGTTCAGGATGATTAATCATTTCCGGGTGGCGATACTTTAATTCACCGTTGTTAATCATCGGGCTTAAAAATTTTCGTTTTATATAATCTTCTCTTTTACCCAGTATTTCTGCGATTTCAGCGGATTTAAAGTAATCATCAGCACACATTTCTTTGATTATTTGTATTAAAATCGTTTCATCATTTACTCTTTTTCCTAATTGATTTATACGAATTTTAAGGTTTTCACTAATCCGTTCAGTAGGTGGTGTACTAAGAACCGCAAGTGGTGTACTAAGAATTGGAAGTGGTGTACTAAGAACCCTGACCGTTTTGCCTATCCCTACACCAGACACATAATAAGTTGCCTTCCCTTTTCCTTTAGCATCCAATAAACTATAGGATTTTAGTATCCTTAAATCATTACTGGCTTTAAGGGTATCAGAATCCGTCATTTGCCTATACGTAAGATTGTCTATAGCACCCACTTCACGAACAAAAATTAATGCCAGTTGCTGTCCATCCGTCAAATCAAAAGATTTGAAACTTGATAGCCATTGTAAGTCTTGTTCATTAAGGAAGTGGTGAAGCAATAATCTGGATGTAAATTGATTATTGTTTCTATTAGATTCAAATGTAGGAGGTGCCAAATGTGCTTGTGTCATTAACCTTCGCATTGCTCGAATTCCAGAACCCTTTGTCTCCGCCAGATTTGTTTCATGAAAGACTGCTGCTATATAAGGATTTCTGGTTTCGCTTCCCGGTTCGCCTAAATGATCATCAGGTTTTAACGAGTATCCCGGATTCATAATTTCTATTCGGTTATCATATCGAATTACCTGGATAGGTCTGTGTTCCCTGTAAGAACGATGCATCACAGCATTTACAATAGCCTCGCGAAGTGCTTTAATCGGGATACCAACAGAACTTGCCTGAATGCCGTCTTCGGGTAAAAGAAAACCTTTGGGAAGGTCCGCATTAATAGCATCAATTACGCGATATACCAGTGTAAGTAGGGGGCCTCGCATATCAATGGTAGTAAAACGATCATCTGGATCTTCTATCCAAACATTTCCTGGTACACGTATATAATCCACTCGAAGCATTGGAAAATGGGCACGTAGTGTCTTGGAAGTACCAAAAAGAACTAAACCCGCTAAATTGAGTTCAATCTTGTTCTCACGGTTCAGACAGCCCAAGGCTTCCAATAGCTCGTTATCTCCGTAGCTTAATTCTTCGGCAGCCGGGTTTACCTTTTCCCGAAGTGATCTATATTTTTTTAACGCGTTTTCATCCAAATCTTCCAAAGACGAGTTTTTTATGGGCGTTTGATCAAAACTCTTGTAATCTGTATAGAAGATACGCATATCATCTTCAGTACACTTTTGATCAGTTGGTCCAATTCTCCTATAAGCTCCTTTGGGTAAACCATCAGCTTTGAAATAAAGGGGTTTTTGGCTGATCGCAAGTTCGTCCACTTGTATTTTTATTACAGTGTCACCATTCACTTTCTCTGCTGTAACTTTGGGGCGAACCGGAATATTAAACATAGAACTACATTGACTCACAAAATCCCTTTGAAACTTATCCGGATCTGCAATGTTCACTGTTTTGTACTGCGGAAAAGGCGCATTTTTATCTTCCGGAATACCTAATAGAATATACCCTCCGCCCAATCCTGGTTCGTTGGCAAATGAGCAAACCGTTTCCATAACTGAGTGCGAACTTTCCTGACCTCCTTTGGCTTCAATCCAGTCACATTCATCCTGTTGGTTTAGGATTTCGAATAATTCCTGGGCATCATATTCTCCCATAACTTAATTCCTCATTCGCTAACGAAGATACAAAGAAACCCCGTAGGTTTTTCGGTCTTGTGATAAAACTTACCGATACTCCACCGAAACCTTATCCCCATTAACCATTACTACTGGTGTTCGTCACGAAGCAAATCATTCACCGTTTTCACCGGGTTGAAGGTGATGATGGGTACTTCGACAAACAATGTGTTCCAGTCTGACATGGCACCGTTCCACAATCCGGGTAATTCGAGGGCTTTGAGGTCTTTGCCGCTTTGAGACTTGGCGGAAATAAAGCCGGTCTGCGGGTCGCGAAAGGGTAATAAATCGAAGTTTTTGCCAAACCGATCGCGGGGCGCACAGACGAGGTCCACGGGGTTAAAATGGGTGGAGGTTTCCATCAGGTTTTTTTGCGAGGGATCTTGGGTGTTTATCTGTGCGCTTTCGGCGATCTGAAGGGAAACAGAACCGTCGCGGTTTTGTGCCCAAAAGGGGCCGCCGCCGGGTTCGCCTTCGTTTTTCACCATGCCGCAGACGCGTATCGGGCGGTTGAGTTTGGTGTGGAAATAGGCTTTTTTCTGCTCGGTGTTATAGGTGGAGAATGCCGCCGGCGGCTGGTTGCAAAGGGTATCCTGAAGGAAGGTTTCGATTTCGTCGAGCAGGTCTTCGTCGGCAGTTTCCAGTTTTTCGAGGTAGTCAAATATCTCCGACTGAATGCCCAACAATACGCCGGCGATGGCTTTTTTGTAGCGGTAGGTTTCGGCTTTGATCCGGTCGGGTACGACATTGTCTATGTTTTTGATAAAGATAATGTCAGCGTCCATTTCATTGAGGTTTTCGATCAGTGCGCCATGACCGCCGGGGCGAAATAACAGGCTTCCGTCGCCATTGCGAAAAGGTCGGTTGTCGGGGTCAACGGCGATGGTGTCAGTAGAGGGTTTCTGAATAGAAAAGGAAACTTCAATTTTTACGCCGTAGGCGGCTTCTATTTCGCCTTTTTTTGCGGCAATATGGCTGGCAAATTTTTCTTTATGCTCCGGCGAAACGGTCATGTGCAGGTAGGCAGTGCCCCCGCGCACGGCGCAGGAATTGGCGGCTTCCACGAGGTGCTCCTGCGCAGGGGTGCGCACTCCTCCGTCGGGATAGCGGTGAAATTGCAGTAATCCTTTGGGCAGGTTGCCGTAACCCAGACCTTCATCGGAGAGCAGGTGGCGGAGAATTTCGGGATAATGTTTTTCCGCCAGTAGTTTTTCCCATTCGCCGGGCGAAAAAGTAGCTTGAAGGTCTTCGACAAAAGCAAAGTCGTTGATTCTCTTAAAGAAGGTATAAACCGACTGAAAGCCCTGGTCTTTTTCAAATTTGGCTTCATCTGCCGAAGTGCCCTTATAACTTTCCATGAGGGAAAAAAGCGACTTAAACATACGGCTCGCAGCACCGGAAGCGGGGACAAATTTCAGCACTTTTTTCTGCGAAAGTGCCTGTTCGTAGCGCTGAATATTTTCTAGTACATCTGCTTCTTCGAGGCGGATGATCCCGTCTCCGACCGTAGCGGCGCGGTGAATGTTGAGGAAGGGAAAACCCAAACGAAAGTCCTCAATCTGTTTTTCTACGGTGGCAAGCGTTGTGCCCTGTTCGGCAATCTGGCGAAGGTCTTTTTCAGTAAACATAGGGGTATAAGGGGGGTTAAATATCTTTTACACAGCGAAAACCCACATGAAACAACCCGGTTTCAGGGGTAGAGCCACTTCGACCCGATACGCGGTAGCCGTGGCAGTAATTGGGATCGCACATAAACGATCCTCCGCGCATGACCCTTTCGGGTTCGGCGGTCACGACTTTGCTCGGGTCGTTGGGGTCGTAGGAGGTGTACCAGGTCTGACACCATTCCCAGACATTGCCGCTGAGGTCCAGAAGTCCCAGCGGAGTAGCGGGAAAAGACCCTACGGGCGAGGTAAAGGGGAATCCGTCTGCGACGGTATTGTATGCGGGAAAAACTCCCTGCCAGAAATTGGCTTTATAACGGCCTTTTTCTTCGATGTCTTCTCCCCACGAGTACTGTGCCCGTGAGTTGCTGCCATTGCGTGCTGCGTGTTCCCATTCGGCTTCCGTAGGCAGTCTTTTTCCTGCCCAGTCGCAATAGGCCAGGGCGTCGTTGTACGAAACCTGAGTAACCGGGTGATTGTCGGGGGCCTTTTCCTGGTCTTTGCCCTGTGGGTATTCCCAATAGGCGGTTTTTTTGAGAAACCAGGTTTGGTTTTCCATGTCAAACACAGCAGCATCGCCAAATTTTTCTGCTTGGGTGACATAACCCGTAGCTTTTACAAATTGGCGATATTGGCCTACGGTTACAGGGGTAATGTCCATAAAAAATCCTCGGATGGGGGTGGCCCAGACGGGCTGCTCGCGAGGAAGTCCGTTGATGTCGCCAATATCGGTTCTGCCACCGGGGACAAATACCATGCCCTCAGGGACGGGGGTATTTTCGGGGAGGGAAACAAGTAAATTGTTTTCGTCTGTAAATGCCGGGGAATGTTCGGCCGTTAGGTTTGGTTTTTCCCCGCTTCCTGGGCGGCTGGGCGTGTTTTTTACTGCGTTGGTGCGGCTGAGGTCAAGTTCATTGCTGTCAGTAATCGTATGCTCTTCTTCCGGTGAATCCGAACATCCCGGTATTAAGCACAACATAAACGCAAAAGCCGTCAAAGCAAGGTATTTCATACAGAAACTTTTCCTCAATTTAAGAAAGAATACCTGATAAAACGCCTTTCCACCGGGAATATAAATCCTGGTACTGTGAAGATTTTGGGGTGTCAGGATAAATTTCGGTGAGTTTTTCCAGCCCGGCAAAAGTTTCTTCTCTTCCCGCAAAAAATCCCACTCCCAGACCCGCGGCCCTTGCCGCGCCCTGCGCGCCGTCGGTGTCGTAAAGTTCGATGGGCACACCGGTAAGTCCGGCGAGTGTGTCGCGGAATATTTCGCTGAGGAACATATTTGCCCTGCCAGCCCGTATTACTTTGGGGGAAATGCCCATTTGACCCATAATTTCCATTCCATACACAAAAGCACAAACTATGCCTTCTTGTGCGGCTCGCAACAAATGTCCCCTGCTGTGACGGTTAAAGTCAAGTCCGGAAATCTGACAACCGGGGTTGCGGTTTTCCAATACTCTTTCGGCACCGTTGCCAAAGGGCAAAATGGTCAATCCTTCCGCACCTAAGGGCACCTTTTCGGCCAGAAGATTCATTTCCTGATAGTCCCAGGCGGTATGAAGGTTGCGTTTGAGCCAACTGTTGAGGATACCGGTTCCATTGACACACAACAATACCCCCAGCCGCTTTTTGTCGGCGGTATGGTTGACATGGGCGAAAGAATTGACGCGGGAGAAAGGGTCGTATTTGACGGTATCACTTACCCCATAGACCACACCGGAAGTACCCGCTGTGGCAGCGATGTCGCCGGGTTCGAGTACGTTGAGGGAAAATGCGTTATTCGGCTGGTCTCCGGCCCGGTAGGTTATAGGAATGCCCGCCGGAAGGCCTAGTTCTGCCGCAGCTCCGGCATGTAATACTCCCTGATGACCGAAAGTAGGGACAAGGGATGGAATCAGGGATTCGTCAAATCCATAATAATCCATGACCGGAGCCGCCAGGCGGTTGTGTTGAAAGTCCCAGAATATGCCTTCGGAGAGGCCCGAAACCGTGGTGTGGATTTCACCGGTGAGCTTCATAGCGATATAATCGCCCGGAAGCATGATTTTATGGATTTGGCTGAAAACCGCGGGTTCGTTTTCTTTTACCCATTTGAGTTTGGAGGCGGTAAAATTGCCGGGGCTATTGAGCATACAACTGAGGCATAACTCCGCGCCGATTTCGCGGAAAGCCTGATTGCCTGTCTCCACGGCGCGACTGTCGCACCAGATGATGGAGGGGCGGAGGGGAGAAAAAGATTTGTCCACCGCCACCAGCCCGTGCATCTGGTAAGAGATACCGATGGCACCTACGGCTGCGGCTTCCACTTTTCCGCCGGAAAATAATTCCCGCGAAACTTCCCGGATACAGTCCCACCACGTATCGGGCGACTGCTCCGCCCAGCCGGGATGCGGCGCTGCAATGGGCAATTCCTGTTTGGGGTAATGTGCCGAGGCGATACATTTGCCGCTGGCTCCGTCAATCACCGCTCCTTTCACCGAGGAACTCCCCACATCAAATCCTAGTAGTAGCATATAAAATACGTTTATTTTGAACCGGTAGGGCCAGATCATGATCTGGCCCTACGAATTTTATTTCAAAAGCGCCAATGCCTGGTTATATACATTTTCGGCGGTATAACCCAATTTTTCATCCAACACCTCAAACGGTGCGGAATAGCCAAAATGATCCAGCCCAAAAACTTTTCCGTGTGGACCTACCAATCCCTGAAGAGTTACCGGAAGTCCGGCAGTGAGGCCAAACACGGGGATTCCGGAGGGGATTACCTGTTGCTGGTATTCGGCAGATTGGGTGCGGAAGAGTCCTTCTGAAATAGCCGAAACGATACGTATTTTCAGCCCTTTTTCTTTGCGGAGTTTGTCAGCTCCTTCAACAAGAGTAGCGACTTCGGATCCGTTGGCTACAAAGATGATATCCGGCGTACCGCCATCATCCTGCACAATGTAAGCGCCTTTTTGGGCTTGCTGTGCGTCGAGGTAGCGGTTGCCCGAGGCAGAGGGCAGGTCTTTGATATTCTGACGGGAAAAAATAAGCCCGGTAGGGCTTTCTGTATTTTCCATGGCCATCTGCCAGGCGACGGTAGTTTCGTGCGAATCGGCGGGGCGCAACACGAGGAAACTGCTTTTTCCGGCGTGGTTTTTCAATTGTTCGAGAAGGCGTACTTGCGCTTCTTGTTCGATGGGCTGATGCGTCGGGCCATCTTCTCCGACGCGGAAGGCGTCGTGTGTCCAGACAAACTTCACCGGCTGCTGCATGAGTGCGGCGAGACGCAGGGTAGGCTTCATAAAGTCCGAGAATACAAAAAAGGTTGCACACACCGGGATAATGCCGCCGTGGAGGGACATGCCCGTAGCGATGGCAGCCATGGTAAGTTCGGATACCCCTGCCTGAAAAAATTTGCCTGAAAAATCGCCCTTGCTAAACGGTTTGGTTTTTTTGAGGAATGCGTCGGTTTTATCGCTATTGGAAAGGTCGGCGGAGGCTACGACCATGTTTTCGATATGATCGGCAAAATAACTCAACACTGTCCCGGAGGCGTTTCGGCTGGGGGAGTTGGGTTTTTGTTCGATTTTGCCGTAATCAATGGCGGGTACTTTTCCGGAGAGGAAAAACTTGAGTTTTTTGGCGAGGGAGGGATTCTGCGCTTCCCATTTGGTCTGATCCGCCTTTTTGAGAGCCGCAGACCTTCGGTTGCGCTCATTGACTTCGGCATACAACTCCGCTACTTCCGGGAAAATCTGAAACGGATCGACGGGATCGCCGCCGAGGTTTTTGACCGTATTTTCAAAAGAAGCACCGGCTTTGCTGAGAGGTTGGCCGTGGGTTTCGACTTCACGCTCAAAACTATGTCCGTCGGCGGTGACTGCGCCTTTGCCCATGATGGTTTTGCCGATAATAAGCGACGGGCGTTCCGTCTCAGCGATAGCGGCGTTGAGTGCTGCGCGAATCTGTTCGGCATTATTCCCCTCAATGGTCTGTACATGCCAGCCCCAGGCTTCGTATTTTTTGGCGGTATCTTCATTCATCACATCCGACACCACAGAGGAGAGTTGGATGTCGTTGGCATCATAAAACATAATGACGTTGCCCAGTCCGAGGAAACCGGCGGTACGCCCGGCGCCCTGCGATACTTCTTCCTGAATGCCGCCGTCGGAGATATAGATATACGTTTTGTGAGCCATCCATTCGCCAAAACGGCTGGCGAGAAACCGCTCGGCGATAGCCGCACCGATACCAAAAGTATGCCCCTGGCCGAGCGGGCCGGAGGTATTTTCGATGCCGCGTTTAACGTCTATTTCCGGGTGGCCGGGAGTAGGGCTGCCCCATTGGCGGAAGTTTTTGATGTCGTCGAGCGAGATATTGCCGATGAGCGTTTGGAGAGCGTAAAGCATCGGGGACATGTGGCCCGGATCCATAAAAAACCGATCCCGATGAGGCCAGGCCATATCGGAGGGGTCGTATTGGAGGAATTCTGTAAACAGGACATTGACAAAATCAGCGCCTCCCATTGCGCCGCCGGGGTGGCCCGATTTGGCTTTTTCCACCATGGCCGCAGCGAGGATACGGATATTGTCGGCTGCTTTGTCTGAAATAGAGCGATTTACCGAAAGGGTTGTGAAATCGGACATAATGATCTTTGAGGTTAGTTGCCTTAGCTGAATATTTTAAACCGAAACAAAACTACGCAGCAAAGTAACAAACTTCCCCGCCTTTTTCCCATGCATTCATACAGAAGTTATAACGGATTTGGGGGAATAATAATAAAAAAAGAGACCCGGCTATTACACCGGGTCCCCATTAAGGCAAATACGATACTTCTTGATACTTTTTGTTTTCTTTAAAGAATTGGGGGCCGGGCCCTTGCATGTTTCCGACCCCCTTGATTCCCCCATTTAATCCGTTACCAGCACGAGGTATTTCGAGGTTTTCCAGAATTTCTCCGGATTGGTGATCTCAAGGCTGGTTATTTTTTTCTCTTCCTGGTTGAAGACATACGAGTCGGAGGGATGGCTCGTCAAAAGCTCTGCTTTTTTGGTGTCAACCGGGATGCTGTTGATTTTGGTGATGTCTATGGCGGTGAAGGCCGACTCGCTCAGGTTGCCGGAAAGTTTGGTTTTGCTGTCCAGAACTTTGCGGTCTTTCAACTCTTTGGTTGAAGCGGCGATATAATAAGCCGTATTGAGCTTGGTGGTCTGTTCGCTGAGTTTTGCTGTTTGTGTCTGGAGTTGCTGATCCTGATCGTTGAGCAGAGTGGTTTGCTCTTCGTTCTGACGGG
The DNA here is from genome assembly GCA_033764335.1 of Bacteroidia bacterium. Taxonomy (GTDB): domain Bacteria; phylum Bacteroidota; class Bacteroidia; order J057; family J057; genus JAGQVA01. The sequence goes on from JANRJC010000027.1 coordinate 91,387, forward strand.
AAAGGTTTTCGGAAGCGTATTTCAAGGTATCAATCCGGCGGTTGAGGGTCTCAACGGAGAAATTGAGGTCAGCCAGATTCGTTTTCAGTGAAGCGACTTCTTCGTCTTTCGCAGCCAGTTGTTTTTTCAGCCCGGCTACCATTTGGCGGAATTCATTCACTTTTAGTTCAGAACCTTCCAGTTTCTGGTTCAGGTCATTGATGATTGCCTCGTTTTGGGCCAGTAATTCGTTGATGATTTGAATATCTTCGAGAATCTGATCTTTGGCCTCTTTCCGCATCTCGGGATTTTCGTTGCTCATATTCACGAGTGCCTCGCGTTCTTTGATCAGGTCCAGGTTGCTCTGGAAGGTTTCAAAGGAAGAAACAAAATCGGTGAGCAAAGAGTCTTTTTGTTGAGTTTGCTCAGACAACTGAGCGTTTTGCAGTTCAAGCTCCTCGATTTTGGCTTTGTTACAGCCAAACAATACGGAAGCAAGCACGACTACTACAATAATCAGATATTTTTTTGAGGTGATATTCATATTGCTCTTTTTTAATAAATTTTCTGTGTTTGTCTGAGTGTTTGTTTGATGAATAGGTAAATACAAAGCATATTCCAATTTGGCACACATATTTAAGTGGTTGATAATGAGCATTTTATTTTTTTTGAGGCGTGCCGGATTTTCTCAATTTGAGAAAGCAGATTTAAATTTGGGAATCGTATTTCGTAATTCGTAAAATACAGGGCCGGTATCAGATTTTCGAGCGGTCAAATATGCGGCTCACTCCATAAGCCATTCCCATAAACCCAAAAAACAGGGCTGCCAGCACCGGATTGTAAATCGTAACTGCTATCAAAGCGACTACAGAAATGACCAGGGCCGTTGCCGGAAACCACGGGTACATCGGCACGCGAAAGGGGCGCAGGAGGTGCGGTTCGCGTTTTCTCAATACAAACAACGATACCATTGAAATAATATACAGGCACAAGGCACCAAAACAGGCAAGGGTAATGATTTCGGCAGTTTTACCCGTGAGCAGGGCAATGATTCCGATGGCCATATTAAATATCAGGGCATTTGCAGGGGTTTGTCGCCGGGGCAGGGTTTTGCCCAATGCAGCGGGTGCATAACCCATTCGCCCAAACTCAAACGTCGCTCTTCCCGCTGCCAAAATGATCCCGTGAAAGGATGCCACCAGGCCAAATAATCCGATAAAAGCCACACCTGTCGTCAGCCAGTGATGGTTTCCCACCACATGAGCCATCGCAAGGGGTAAAGGGGAGTCTTTGGCTTCGGTATTTCCGGGTTCGTAAACCACTACCTCCCAGCCGCCAACCCCGACCGAAGCGGCAAAGGTGAGAATACACAAAATCACCAGCGTAAGTATGGCCGAGCCAAATCCGATCAGCACATTCCGCTGAGGGTTAATCGTCTCCTCGGCTACATTGGCGACGCCTTCGATGGCGAGGTAAAACCATATCGCAAAAGGCAACGCCGCAAATACTCCGCCGAACCCCTGAGGAAAGGCGTTTTGCTCCAGGTTTTTCCATTCAAAATGGGGCAATGTACTTCCCGCAAAAAGAAGCAGCCCAATTACCGCGACCACGGTGACCAGCAGTTCAAACCCGGCGGCGGCAGCCACACCATATATATTTAAACCGGTGAAAATAAAATAGACAAAAATGGCAATGACCAACACCGGCAACCAGGGTAATAAAAGATTCAGATAGGCTCCGATAGCAAAGGCAATGGCGGGAGGGGCAAAAATAAATTCGATATTCTGTGCCATGCCACCGATAAACCCCCACTTTGGCCCCAGGGCGCGGGTCGCATAGTCAAAGGCTCCTCCTGCTTTGGGAATGGCGCATGCCAGTTCGGTATAACTAAAGGTAAAGGTCAGGTACAAAATCGTAACAAAAAACGTCGCAACCGCAAGCCCTCCCGTGCCTCCTTGGGGAAGACCGAGGTTCCAGCCAAAGTACATACCGGAAATTACATATCCGACACCCAAACCCCACAACATGACCGGCCCCAGGGTCTGTTTGAGGGAAGATTTTTCATTTTCGGGAATTGCCATAAGCAGGGATTGGTTAATGCCGGAAAAAATAACAAATCCTTTTATATATTTGAAGTTTCATTTTCCAGCACCGATGGATAGTCGGATCGTTTTTATCTTTATTATAATATGAAAATATATCTGGATAATGCGGCATCTTCGCCTATGGCTCCGGAGGTTTTTGATCATATAAAACCCTACCTCCTTGAATTTCAAGGAAATCCATCCTCTACTCATGCCCACGGCAGGTTTTTGAGGAATGCCCTCGAAGAGGCCCGGCGGCTTATCGCCTCAAATCTGAAAGTTTCTCCTTCGGAGATTTTTTTTACCAGCGGCGGCACCGAAGCCGACAATACGGCTATTATCGGGGCGATAAAAGCCTATCAAATCCGTCATATCGTCTCAACTCGTATCGAACATCACGCCGTCACACATACCATCGAGCACCTCGAAGCCGAGGGAACCGTAGAAGTAACCTGGCTGAAAGTGGATCGTCATGGGCATATAGATTATACCGAATTGGAAAACGTGCTGACGGAAAGGCCTCATTCGCTCGTAAGTCTCATGCACGGCAATAATGAACTTGGAACGCTCCACGACATTGAACTTATCGGCGAAATCTGTCGCCGCCACCAGACACTGTTCCATTCCGATACGGTGCAGACCATGGGAAACGTTCCGCTCGATTTCAGCCGGATACCCGTGGACTTTGCTGCCGCCTCGGCACATAAGTTTTACGGCCCGAAAGGCGTGGGTTTCCTGTTTGTGCGAAAAGGCGTAAAAATACCTCCGCTGATTTGGGGGGGTGGACAAGAACGAAACATGCGCGCCGGGACGGAAAACGTGGCTTTTATCGCGGGCATGGCCTATGCCCTGGATCATTGTTATCGCAACCTCGAAGCCAAAACGACGCATATACTTACGCTGAAACAATACCTGAAAACGCAGTTGGAACAGGCGATTCCGGGGGTGAGATTTAACGGCGATCCTGACCAGTCGCTGCCTTCGGTACTGAACACCACTTTTCCCTGCGGAGAAGAAGATGCGATGTTGTTGTTTCATCTGGATCTTGCAGGAATCTCCGCTTCCGGAGGGTCGGCCTGTAGCTCAGGAGCGCTGATGGGTTCGCACGTCCTCCGCGAAATCGGAGCCGATAATGAGACGCTGCTCAATTCGGTGCGGTTTTCTTTCGGCGTGCAAAATACCCGCGAAGAAATAGATTTTTTGGTGGAAACCATGAAGAAACTCGTCCCACAGCCCGTCCGGTAGGTTATGTAATAATTTTTTTCAGGTAACGTTAATGCTCATATTACCTGTTTGCTTGTTCTTCTTCCTGTTGGAGAAACTTTGTGTAATACTCAATTTGTTTGTGAGGATTGATGGAAGGACAAAACGTAGCTATCTACCTGGATTTTGAAAATCTTGCTATATCGGCAGAGACGGTTTACCCCTCAAAGCCCAAACCGCTTTTAATTGAGCCTCTGGTGGATTATGCCACGACGAAAGGCGCAGTATTGATTAAAAAAGCGTATGCAGACTGGTCAAAGGATATATTTTCCCAATACCAGAACACGCTCATGGAGCAGGGCTTTGAGCTTATCCACCTGCCGGGAACCAATCTTCAGGGTAAAAACGGCTCGGACGTGCGTCTGGCTGTGGACGTCATGGAATATATGGAACTGTTTCCCCGGATCAATTCAATTTTGATTGGTTCGGGGGATACGGATTTTATCCCCCTGATTCAGCGCCTGCGGGCGCGGGGAAAAGAGGTGATTATCGTAGGTTTTGAGCATAGTGTGGGCAAACTCGTCAAAAGGAACAGCGATGAGTTTAAGTCACTGGAAGAACTGCTCGGAAAACCCGAAGCCGAGTCCCCGATTTCGGGCCTTACCGATGACCTCGACGTGGTTTATGGTCGCGACCTGATGTTGCGATTTCTTCGAAGCCGCAACGAAGACGAGCCGGTGCTGATGTCCCGGCTCAAACAGCAGTTGTTGCGGCTGGATCCCTCTTTTTCGGAAAAAGAACTGGGTTTTTCGACTTTCAAACAATTTATCGAGTCGCTGGTGGGCGATCTGGTCGAAAAAATTGAGGCCGAAGATCAAAGCCTTCCGCTGATTTATTTTTCCGAAGTACCGGAGGAAGAGATTACAAGAGAAATAAACAATAAGGAAAACGCCTTACAATTTCTCAACAAAAAACTCCGCTACCAGAAAGCGGCCCCGAAACGAATCGAAATATCCGGTGTTTTGCTCAAAGGGTTGAAGGAAGACAGGCCCATGTCCATGAACCAGATGTTTGAGTATGTGAGTGAAAACCTCGACCGGAAAATACCGAAAACCGACATAAAAAAATACATCAATACGCTGTTTACCGGAGGTGCATTTCGTCCGATTGAACAAAAAGCCAATGGACCTCTTTTAGCTCGGCCTTTTTTCCTGAAAGAATCATTACGAAACCCGGAACTTCTGGATGAAATATATATTCAGCGCGTAAGTGAAATTTTGCAGAGTCGTTATACCGAACTCGGTGCGCAGGAAATACTGGAGATGCTGATCTGAATAAATTCGTTCATACACAAAAAATGTCCGTTGGCGATGAAAGATACCGTAGCCAACGGACATTTATCTATCTTAGTATCGCTTGCCTTTTAGTCCAATTTTATCACATAGCCTTTCTCATACGTCCTCATTCACGTAATCAGAAAGCCGTTTTGCTATGTTCAGTCCGTTAAAAGAGACTCATACACCAAACACCAACCGCTCTAACGCAGGTAAAAAACTTCGGGCCAGACAAACCAGCAGTGAGGAAGAAGTAAAAATTGTTCCTCTCAACGAACCACCGAAAAATCCGGATCTTTTGTCCGGAGCGAACCAAAAAAAAACATCTCCCGGGAAAATGGAATCTGAGGAGAAAAAGGTACGGTTACCGGTAAAAAAAGCCCTTCAGGCTCCGGCAAAAGGAGGGCAGAAATTATTTACCGAAACCGAAACCTGGCTTTGTGGAAAATGCCAGACAGAAAACCCTGTCTCTAACACCTCTTGTACAGGATGCCAGGGCATGCTTCCGGTGATTGCTTTGTTTAAAGCGAACCCAAAAAAAATTGTGCTGGGCAGCCCCATCCGACTTTCATGGGAAGTTTTTGAAGCCGATTCGGTAGAAATTAATCCGGGTGCAGAAGTCGTCCCTAAAAAAGGACTGATGGATGTTATGCCCGACGAGACGACCGAATATTCGCTGACCGTTAAAAATGAAATCGGTTCCCGCACCCTTGCAATCGAAGTGGTTTTAGATGCACCCAAAATCCATCATTTCGATGCCACGGACACCCAGATTCAGGTGGATTTTCCGACGATTTTTCATTGGGAAGTAGAAAACGGCGCCGAGCTTTCGCTGGATATGGGAATGGGAGACGTTTCGGGAAAAACATTTACCGAAGCCATGCTTACCCAACCCGGTAAATGCACCCTTACCGCCCGGAATAAGTCCGGAGTGGATACGGCAACCATTGAGCTTACCATTGGCAAACCCGAAATCACCGCCTTTTATGCAGGAGGTGAAACGATAAGGCTCGGAGAGCCTAATGTGCTGTATTGGGAAGTAATGAATGCCGAAAAACTAATCTTGGAGCCGGGTGGCGTAGAATTTGCACATCAGACTTCTACTGAGGTTTTTCCCGACAAAACTACAACCTATGTACTCCGGGCGATCAATGCTGCGGGAGACGTGAGGAAAGAACTTTCGCTGGTTCTGCCACCTCCCCGGGTTTTACATTTTGGCGGAGAAAAAGAACTTTCCACGGAAGGAGAACCGCTGGACATTTCCTGGAAGGTGGAAAACGCACATACCGTGATGATTGACAACGAAATCGGCGAGGTCAAAAACTCCGGCGAAATTCGTTTCCGGCCTACACAGGCCTATACATACCTGACCCTTACAGCCAAAGGGCATTCCGGTGAGGTGACTCAGACCATTCAACTCACCCGGTTTCCCATCCCGCTGGAAGAGTCCCTGATTCCGGTTACACATGAATTATCAGAAGACATGGACTTACACGAAAAACAATTTGACCAGACCCTTTCCGAACTCGAAAAACTGGAGGCTGAATTTCAAAAAGCCCATAAACAAAAGATAAGGGAACTTCAGATCAAACAAGCTCAGGAGATGAGTCTTACCGACGACATGCTTACGCTGAAAAAAGCCAGTGTACGCTCCGAACTGCAAAACATTATTCAAAAGGTCAAATCCATTTTTTCTACCCAAAAATAACCTCCCATCCTCTTTAATATTTCTGCATTATGGATCAATATTCAACTTATATAGATTCGGGCACTTACGACGATGTTTCCGAACGTCCCGGTGCATTCAAACGCTTTTTTTTCGCATGCGCCGGGGTTTATATCAAAATCCTGGAGGCTTGTCCTTCCGAACATACCAAGTATGTCGGTATTGGAGCCACCATTTTTCTCACCGCCTGCCTGGCCGTCATCTCCGGGTCGTTTGCCATTTACACCCTTATAGATAATGCTTTTGTGGCAATTATGTTTGGCCTGCTGTGGGGGGCGATGATTTTTAACCTCGACCGCTACATCGTGTCCAGCATCCGGAAAGAAGGAAAAACCTGGCATGAACTCGGCCTGGCCATGCCCCGTCTGATTCTGGCGGTGCTGATTTCCATTGTCATCACCAAACCGATTGAAGTAGAACTTTTCCGAAATCAAATCAATTCGGAAATGTTTGCCTATACCACCCAACTCGAAAAAGAAGCCGAAGCCAAACTGGACAACCGCCTCGGGCTGGATTCCATTCGCCTCCAACTCGCTTATGTGGACAGTATCCGGATGGAGTACAAAAAACTCAAAGAAGGCAAACCCACTTCTTTCGATTTCGGCGAAGTTTCTACCGAATTCCGCATTGCCAAACAGACTTACGACAGCCTGGTAAACGTCTATATGCCCCGGATCAAAGCCAACGAGGCCCGCCGAAATTATCTGTGGAACAAATACGCCACCAAAGTTTTTGCTGAAGATGAAAATGGCGAAACCAAATTTATACGCTGGGACTTCCCGGAGAAATGGCAGGAAAGCAGCGACCAGCTTTACCTGATTAACAAACGCCTTCAGGAAGAAATAGACGGGCAGTTTGCCGTCGTCAAAAAACTCGAAGGTGAACGTCGCGGTGCCCGCGAGGCTTTTGCCAAAGGAATTGATGAAGAACTTCGTATGCTCCAGATTCAGCGCGAGGAACTCATCGCTGCCAAAGCGGAACGCGACGAAATCCGTAAAGATCAGGTGGGGTCAGCTATCGAAAAAGCTCGCCGTTATGGGATCGGTTTCCCCGCCAAAATTCAGGTGCTGGAAAAAATGAAAGACAACGACTCTACCATCTGGTGGATGAGCAACCTAATTGTCATGCTGTTTGTCCTGCTGGAAACTTCGCCCGTATTCGTCAAACTTATCACCAAACGCGGCCCCTACGACTACCTCCTCAGCCGGATCGAACACCACAAAAAAGTAGAATCCCTCCGGTATATTTCCGATATGAATTACGACCTCAACGCCACCATCAAACTCCAGTCCCGTAAACAAGCCGTTAATGGCATCAATGGAGTGAATGGCGTAAACGGAGTGAATGGCCTACACAAAGAGGAAATATTTGAAGAATCCAATTGATTTTGTTTATTTTAAACATGATCAAGGTACGATTTACTTCTGCATTAAAGCGGTTTTTCCCCCGGCTGAAAGATGAATCCGTCGGGGGAAAAACCGTAGCAGACATCCTCTCTGAACTCGAAATCCGTTATCCCGGACTCCGGTATTACCTCACCGACGATCAGGGTTGCCTTCGGGAACATGTGAATATCTTCATCGGCCAGGATTTGCTTTCCGACCGGTATCATCTGACCGACACGCTCTGCGAAGGCGATGAAATTTACATTATGCAGGCTTTGTCAGGTGGATAATACTGGATTCGCGAAATTTTTCCCCCTATCTTGCGTAATTAATCATTCGCTCTATGGAAGCTTACGCACAGGTTTTGAGTTATGCGATTCCGGGTTTTATCCTGTTGATTATCCTCGAATCCATCGTCGCCAAAAGAATGGGTATGCAGGTCAATTACGGCATGGACACCATTTCCAGCCTTAGCTCCGGCATGACCAATACGGTCAAAAATCTCACCGGCCTATCCATTGTCATCCTCAGCTACAACTGGATGGAAAGCCATTTCGCCCTTTTTGAAATAAAATCCACCGTCTGGCTTTACCTTCTGGCATTTATTGGAATTGACTTCGCCGGTTACTGGTCTCACCGTTTTGACCACGTGGTGAATTTGTTCTGGAACCGCCACATTGTACATCACAGCAGCGAGGAGTTTAACCTCGCCTGTGCACTCCGGCAGAGTATTTCGGCGGTGGTAGGCATTTATTTTTTCCTCTATATTCCTATGGCGATCATCGGTATTCCCGGAGAAGTTGTCGCCATCACTGCACCGCTCCACCTCTTTGCCCAGTTTTGGTACCATACACGACTGATCGGGCGAATGGGTTTTCTCGAACATATCATCGTCACTCCTTCCCACCACCGGGTACACCATGCGATCAATCCGGAGTATATAGACAAAAATTTTTCGCAGATATTTATCTTCTGGGACAAATGGTTTGGTACATTTCAGGAAGAACTGCCCGATGTGCCACCAGTTTACGGAACGAAAGTTCCTGCCAATACCTGGAACCCCGTGCTGATCAATTTTATGCACGTCTGGTCGTTGGCCAAAGACGCCTGGCGCACCCGCAAATGGTGGGACAAAATCAGGCTCTGGTTTATGCCCACCGGCTGGCGTCCCGAAGATGTGAAAGAAAAATACCCGGTTTACACCGTAAAAGACATTTACCATCGCCCCAAATATCATACCGACGGGTCGCCCCTTTTTCAGGGCTGGGTATGGTTTCAGTTGGTGATCAACAACCTGCTTTTGTACCACATGATGGTGCAGATCGGCGATTATACATTTTCCGAAATCCTTCTTTACTCGGCGGTATTAATGGTTTCCATTTTTGGCTATACGGCCCTCATGGATCACCACGCGACGGCATTTCCCGCCGAGTTGGCCAAATTAGTGATGGGTTTCGGGCTGATTTATGCAACCGGTGGCTGGTTTAAAATAGACGAGATGCTGGCAGGCGGCACGGTCGTAGTGGCGATCTACCTGGTTGCATCCGCGGTGATGGCCGGATATTTTCACTTTTTCAAAAGATCCGCTACGGTTTGATTTAAGACCGTCAGCATTTCCTCGCGCACTTCGCCGAAAAGTTTGCGGATATGGCAGGTAGCCTCGTCGTGGCATTCGTCACATTTTTCGTAAAAATTTTCCGACACACAGGGAATCAGCGCGATGGGGCCGTCCATGATACGCATGACCTCTGCCACCTGAATCTCCGAAGGCGCCCGGCGAAGCGTATAACCGCCGTGGATACCGCGTTCACTTTTAAGAATGGCCGCTTTGGAGAGATCGTGGAGGATGGCTTCGAGAAATTTGCCGGGGATATTTTCCGACAGCGCGATTTGTCGCGCCGGAATGGGAATACCGGAAGAATCTTTTGCGACAGCAAGTAGAGCCTTTAAGGCATATTTTGCACGTTTTGAGAGCATACCACGAAGATATGCAGTAAGAGAAGAAAAACAAAAGGAAGGGACTTATACACTAACCCTCTACCCTCGTGTTTTATATTTATCGGTTATAACCAAGAAAAATCGTATTTTGGGTTTAGAAAGATCCCATATATATAGACAGAGTGCTATTGAAAACGATTGAGGAAAAACTTGTGCCTGGTAAAGCGGTACTATTATTAGGGCAACGGCAACCTCACCGCCGACGGCTACCGCGGAATCGCCGGCATCACCTACAACCATCTGAATCTGCCCGCCAAAATCACTTACGACGCCACAAAGTACATCGAACTCACCTACGACGCCTCCGGGCGCAAGTGGAAAAAAACGGCGGTGGACGGCAGTACCACCACCGAAAAATACTACTTCGGCCCGATTGAATACAATGGCGGCAGTCTCGAAGCGTTATACCACGAAGAGGGCCGTGCCGTATCGGATGGAAATGGCGGGTATGACTACGAGTATGCGATCCGGGATCACCTCGGGAGTACAAGAGTCATGTTTCAGATGGTGAATGGAGTGGTGACGATTCTTCAGGAAAGTCATACTTATCCGTTTGGCATGGAGTTATCCGGCCCGGCTTTTGTGGGGGGTACGAACCCGTATCGGTACACCGGGAAGGAGTGGGAAACCGACTTGGATTTGGGCCTGTACGACTTCGGCGCTCGGTGGTATGATCCTGCCGCTGCGCGGTGGTGGGGGGTGGATGCGTTGGGGGAAAAGTATTATCCGCAGAGTACTTTTCACTTCTCGGGAAATAATCCTATTCGTTTTATTGATTTTGATGGTAATAGGTATGGCGATATATATAATTTAAACGGGACTTGGATAGGCAGTGACGGTAAAAATGATAATAAAATCTATGTAAAACTTACTGCCAATGATAGTGAACTCTCCGTTGAAGAAGCAAAAACAGAAGTCGCAAAAACTCAAAACACGCTAATGTGCAATCAGTGTGATGTGATTGACCTGACAGAAAGTATGGGTATTCAGCATGATGATTTTGAAAAATTCGCTGCGAATATTCATAATGAGACTTCCGGAATGTCACAAGATGATAAAGAGGATGTTGCTAGCGCGATGACAAATAGAATGGAAGCATTAGGCCAGGATATGGAGACAATGACAGATAAATTAATGTTTTGGAATGACAACCATGTAAAAAAGATGTCAGAAACGGATAGGAAACCCGGGAACGAGGAGAAATATGGAGACAATGAATTTACCCATCAAGATGTTTCAACAGAGCAATACAGAAATTTTATGAATACTTCAAAGCAGAACAGAAATAGCAATGAAGCTATGAAAGGAGCGGTAAAAGCAACGGTAAACCAAGCTATTAACCCTACGGATCGTGTAAACGGAAAATACAATTGGCGAGGAGATGGAACTAGACATCGATTTATTGGCCCATCAATAAAAAGGAAGTAATGAAAAAGTTGACGATCATTTATTCTATTGGGGTTTTTATTCTGGCGGGTTTACCAGGCAGCTATTGCCAACCAACCGAAAAATTCTCCGCTGTCCCCCCTACTCGCGATGAGCTTAGCGACAGTACGAAACTTATCCATTCCTTGTATCAGGGAAAACTATTGATTCCAACCCAAGAAACAAAAGGGTTCCAATCCAAGAAAATCACTCTCCTGCAGAACAATCTACATATTGTATCAAATATTTTTAGATTAGATACATTAACCCTTTCTGTTAACTACCTGTTTAAAGAAAGAGAAGGCGTTCCTCAAGAAGAATTTCCTTTCGAATACTCCGCTGCGTATGTCGGAGGCTGGATTCAGGTGAACGATTTGGTTTTTGAATTTGATTCTATTTCATGTCTCAATGATACCCGGTATTCTCCTGCAATGGTTCTTTGGGAGGAAGAGTTTCGGGGTTCCAATGTAAAGTATTACAAAGTTGGAAATAATAGCGTGATTTTATTTAGTGGATTTAATTTTGCTTGCAATGGGAGTCATTGTTCAAGCTATACCGTTATGTCTGTGCAAATAAGCGGCACGGAAATTAATGTTAATGCCATTTCTTATCCAGGACTTTACCCATTCGATTTCTCTAATACCTTTCTTTTTAGGAATTCAGCGAATGGGAATTTAAATATATGGGGAGTTAAAAAGGGGGTAGGAAGTTTAAAAAATACCGATGATTTTGAGGAAATTACGCTACTGAAGCGTTAGGCACCCCACATTTGTTCTTTGACAGAAAGCCCTACCTAGGCGTAAGTGGAAAAAAACGGCGGTAGACGGCAGCACCACCACCTCAAAGTACTACTTCGGCCCGATTGAATACAATGGCGGCACCCTCGAAGCGTTGTACCACGAAGAAGGCCGGGCCGGGCCGGATGGGAATGGCGGTTACGACTACGAGTATGCGATCCGGGACCACCTCGGTAGTACAAGAGTTTTGTTTCAAATGATAAATGGAGTGGCGACGCTGATCGAAGAACATCACAACTATCCGTTTGGCATGGAGTTGGGCGGCCCGGCCTTTGTCGGCGGCGGGAATCCGTATCGGTACACCGGGAAGGAATGGGAAACCGACTTGGACTTGGGTCTTTACGACTTCGGAGCTCGGTGGTATGATCCCGCCGCTGCGCGGTGGTGGGGGGTGGATGCGTTGGCGGAAAGCTACTACGAACATTCACCCTTTACCTACGTACTCAACAATCCGATAAACTTTGTGGATCCGGATGGGAATTGGGTGGAACAACTCACTTCCACTTTCGTGGATCGGACAGGAAAAGTGCTGGAACACCGAAATGATGGCGACCTGAGAATCTATGAAGTGGATGATCCAACCGCCTGGGAAGCGGGGGCAAAACGAAAGACGGACTGGAGGTTGTCGGAGCAGAAAACCCGAACCACACTTATCTAAAAGGAAGCACCCTTGATCTGAACAACCGGGCGCACAATGCCCTCGCTCCCCAATCGGGGGCCTTGACGCCGAGTTATCCGATTGAGGGACTTTTGCTTCCACTGCCGCTCTATCTTAAATATGTAGGGAAATGGGTATATTGGGGTGGAAAGTGGTTTTTTGTCCAAACGACCCGCGTCGGCGGGAAGCTCTTTGTGAGGCTGGTGGAGAAGGGGGGAGCGAACTTTTTGAAGTTTGGTGGAGATGAAGCAGTAGTGCATTTTGGTAAACACGGCAAAAGTGTAATGGATGCACTTGGTAAGACTTCTTACAACTTGAAAAATTATGTAGATGACGCCAACTTTATTATCAAAAATGGAACATTTGTACCAGAATTAAATGGTTATGTTCGGCTTATTGGTGGTCAGGGTAGTGCTAAATTTGGTTTTGTTGGTTTGAATAGAGCAACAGGTAACATTACTACTTTTCACATTAAAACAGCTCAGGAGCTTGCTAAAAAAGCACCAAATATGTTTGGTTATTAAGCTAAAGTTGAAATGATAAAAGTTAGTAAAATAAATTGGTTATCTGAAGAAGCAAAGGAAGCAGAAGTGTGCTTATTTGATGGGAAATTCAGTATCATCACTTTTTCTCATCCTTTTAAACACAGTATAGGACATATCATTGACTTACCTTTGTTCACGCTGAATGCAAAAGAAATATATAGTTTAAATAATATTGAGACCTTTTCGGTAGAAAGAGAAGGAGATACTTTTGAACATAAATTTTCAGGTCGTGTAATAAATAAGGAATCAAATCAAATATTAGTTGGAGAATTTATTATTCAGATTGATGTGTCTTTACCCAATGACATAAACATAGGGGATTACGTGTCTTTTATTTGCGACCGAATAGATTTGTACTAAAAAAATGGTAGAAATCGAGTAACAGTGTCATCGTGGGAAAGTGGAAAGAGCGTAGCCAGTTTTTCCACTACCCCCAAAATTTCTATCTTAAATCCACATTTGTTCTTTGGCAAAAACCGCCGTGGACCGCAGCACCACCCCCGAAAAGTACTACTTCGGCCCGATGGAGTATATTGGCAGTATGCTGGAGTATGGTGTCTAAAGGTTGTCGCATGAAATTGCCAGAGGAATCAAAACAAAATACGGAAGAATGTGTATATTTGAGAAAAAGAGGTTATGATCCAATGGCAGGAACGTATTCATACCCATCCGGAGATACTGAGGGGAAAACCCGTGATTAAAGGAACGCGGTTGTCGGTGGAATTTTTGCTCGAACGACTGGCAAATGGCTGGACGCCTCAAAGTCTTCTGGAAAACTATCCGCGACTTACCCCGGAAGATATTCAGGCATTGTTTGCTTTTGCGTTGGAAGGACTGAAGGATGGATTACTTTTTCCCCAAAGAGCAAGGGTATGATATTGTCCATATCGGTGCGGTTGCCCCGAGTATTACGGATGAAGCGGTGATGCAACTCGCCATTCAGGAGCAACGAATAATTATTACCTTTGATCGGGATTATGGACACTTGGTTTTCGGCGAAGGATACCGACCTCCCGGCGTAATTTATTTGCGTATTCAGGATTACGATCCCGATTATCCCGGTATTTTTCTTCACTCGCTGATCGAGTCAGAGAATCTTTCCTTTGAAGGGCAATTCACGGTAGTAAGTGAAAACAGTATTCGGCAACGCAGGATTGAGTAAACTGCCGCCTATTTTTCAAACTACGGTTGACGGCCGGAAAACCACCGAAAAGTACCACATCGGCCCCCTCGAATACAAGGGCAGGAACGTATTCATACCCATCCGGAGGTACATTGTTCGATGAGTTTATTTATTACTTCGCAACGCTTTGACTTCATCCATTGAAAGTTCGGTTGCTTGGGCAATTTGTTCGTCCGTGAAATTCATTTTTATCAAATTTTGGGCTATTACTTTTCCGATTTTTAGCCTCTCATCCTCCCGAAATTCATCCTCAACCTTTCTGGCCGCTGCTTCTGCTGCTTTTGCTGCCGCTTCCGCCGCTGCTTCGGCTGCTTTTGCTGCCGCTTCCGCCGCCGCTTCGGCTACTTTTGCTGCCGCTTCTTCGGCTTCGATTTTCAACGTCGCGGCATAACTTGCCTCGTCGTGAAGCCGCTCCAAAAACTTATTGTATCTTTTTCTTTCCAACTCGGGCATGTTCATCACGCTCAACTTCTCCCGCACTTCTTGCATTCCTTTTGCCCGAAAATCGTCCAATACCTCACTGTTTTTGAAAAAATAAATCCACTCGTCCAATGTGTCGTTCACAATGTCGTTAAACTTGGTCGTTCGGATCAAATAATATTCGGGATAGGCTTGATGCACGGTCGGTTTGCCCAGCAATTTTTTCTGCGCGGTGGTTAGTTGTAACTCGGTTTTTGTATGCAAACCTTTAAATTTGGTCTGCCCGACGTAAACGTAATCTTCGCCCTTGCCCAAGTCAAAATACACAATGCTTACAGCGATGACTTTTTTTATTTCTCCGTATTTCGCCCCGACCGGCAGGTATTCGGTGATAGCTTTTGATGTGGCAAACAATATCCGCATCAGGTAGTCTAACTCTCGTGTATTCTGGATTTCGATGATGATGTGCTCGCCGTGAGAGTTCTCTGCAAACAAATCTACCCGATTAAACTTATCGTCGTCGTCTTCCTGATTGCTTTCGCTTTCCAAGAGGCCCTCAATCTTCACGTCTTCTCCCAATAGCTCTGACAAGAAGCCTTCTAGGATACCGAAGTTCTTTTTGTCCCGCAGCATTTTTTTCGCTGCCCAGTCGAATCGGATGTGCTTTTTGGCCATGTAAAATTACTTTACTGTAAAGATAAGCTGTTTTAGGGAATGACGGTGTATAATTTTTAAGACTAATAAATCCCCACCCTCCCCAGCACCAGCTTCTGCTCCTCCGGTTTTTTTGTCCCCAACTCAAAAGCTGTCCGGGTCATCGCTTCCGCTCCGGAAATGATCTCCGCCGATGCCGCGTGAAGGATCGCCAGTATTTCTCCGGCTTCCACATAATCGCCGGTTTTTTTCTGTAAGACAATGCCGGCCGCCAGGTCTATACTTTCTTCCTTGGTCTTTCTCCCGGCTCCCAGTTGCATGGCTGCCTCTCCGATGGTGCGTGCATTTACACGGGTGATATACCCGCTTTCACGGCTTTTCAGGGGAAGGGAAAAAGCGGCTTGGGGCAATTGTGCGGTATCAAATACCGCCGAGGCATCGCCCCCCTGGGCGATGACAAGCGCTGCGAGTTTTTGCAGGGCTTCGCCGTTGTGGAGTTTTTCTTCCAGAATTTTCCGCGCAGTAATCTCATCGGAGGCAAATCCGGCGAGACGCAACATTTCGGACGCCAATACGAGGCAGATTTCCCGTAAGTCTTCCGGACCGCCGCCGCGCAGGGTTTCGATGGCTTCTTTTACTTCCAGCGCGTTGCCTACGGCATATCCCAGTGGCTGATCCATGTCAGTGATAATGGCGACGGCTTTTTTCCCCATGTTTATCGCAATTTCGGTCATGCTTTGGGCCAGCAAACGCGCCGATTCGGGCGTATTAAACGAACCGCTGCCGGTTTTTACATCGAGTACAATCACGTCTGCTCCCGAGGCCAGTTTTTTGCTCATAATGCTGCTGGCAATCAGGGAAACCTGCTCGACCGTGCCGGTTACATCGCGCAGGGCGTAAATTTTTTTGTCGGCAGGCACGAGTTGGGCCGACTGCCCGGTGATGGCAATGCCCACGCGATTGACATTTTCGATAAACGTTTCTCGGTTGAGTTCCATGTTCATCCCCGAAAACACGGCAAACTTGTCCACCGTTCCTCCCGTGTGCCCCATTCCTCTGCCCGACATTTTGGCGACTTTTACCCCACAGGCGGCGACGAGGGGGCCTAAAACGAGGGAAGTTTTATCGCCTACCCCCCCGGTGCTGTGTTTGTCCACTTTTACACCTTCGATGCCCGAAAGGTCAATCACTTCACCGGAGTACATCATGGCGCGGGTAAGGTCAACGGTTTCACGGGCGTCCATTCCCTGAAAATATATAGCCATAAGCAAGGCCGAAGTCTGGTAGTCGGGAATCGAGCCGTCAACCAGCCCGGAGATAAAAAAATGGATTTCTTCGGAAGAAAGCGGAAGGTCGTTTCTTTTTTTCAGAATGATATCAATCATTCGCATAGGTATTCACTTAAAGGGTACGAATAATTTCCCGGAGCAGGGGGATGACGCGGGGTTTTACCTGATCCATGGCGGCGAGGACGTCTTCATGTTCGAGGGGTTTGTCGGAGATACCGGATCCCATATTGGCGATATAGGTGATGCCGAGCACTTCGATATTGAGGGCAAAAGCGGTAAGTGCTTCGGGCACGGTGGACATGCCCACGGCGTCGCCGCCCATGCGGTGAATCATTTCGATTTCGGCGGGAGTTTCAAAACTGGGGCCGGTCATAAAAGCGTATATGCCTTCTCTGACGGAGAGCCGAAGGGTTTCGGCGGCTTTACGGGCAACGGCCCGCAGGCGGGTGGAATACACGTCGGGATTGCGGTGGGAGGTGTTGGCAAAATGAATGCCTAATTCACCCCATAAAGGATTGCCACGGACGACATTGAGATGGCCAGAAAGCAGCATGAGGTCGCCGGGGATAAACGAGCGGTTGACTCCGCCGGAGGCGGAGGTGACGATCAGGGAGCGAATACCTAATGCGGCCAAAACCTCCACCGGAAAAGCCAATCGGGTCATAGGATGGCCTTCGTAGTAGTGAAACCGTCCCTGCATGGCGACAACCGTTTTTTCGCCAAAATGACCGATCACCAGTTGTCCGGCATGGCCTACAACCGTTGTCTCCGGAAAACCCGGGATATGATGGTAGGGAATAATCACTGTTTTTTCCAGCCCCTCGGCTACTGGCCCCAGACCGGAACCCAGAATAATCCCCGTATCGGGAGACAGGTCTCCACAATAACGGCGGATGGCCGACAGGCTTTGTTCCAATTCGTTGTTATGTATCCGTTTTTTATCCATAAAACCCACACTGCTCAAACCCCAATTACGCAATCGTGGGATCAAGTTACAAAAAATGACAAAAGTCACTTCATTTACTGACCACTCTCATCTATTCCTTTAAAACCTGCCAATACTTTTGGGGAAACAAAATTCTTCATGAGTGCCATAATCATTTTGATCGTACTGAGTCTGGTAGTTGCCCTGGGATTCCTGTTTGCTTTCCTGTGGGCAGTCCGGTCGGGTCAGTTTGAAGATGATTATACGCCCTCAGTGAGGATGCTGTTTGAGGAAAAAATTCAAAACCCCAATACTTATGATCAAGAATCCCACCCTGAACACCGAACAGGAAGTGAGACCAGGCCTGCTTGAGCAGTTTAGTTACGACAACGTTATCGTTAAGAACTTTGCCATCGCCTCCATATTCTGGGGAGTTGCGGGCATGTTGGTCGGACTAATTGCGGCGCTGGAACTGGTACTACCCGAATTTGGATTGTGGGCCGGAATCGGGGAACTGTCCTTTGGACGTATCCGGCCTCTTCATACCAATGCCGTCATTTTTGCATTTGTCGGCAACGGTATTTTTATGGGAGTATATTATTCCCTTCAGCGTCTTACGAAAGCCTCCATGTACAGTAAAGTTCTTAGCAATGTCCACTTCTGGGGCTGGCAGACAATCATCGTCATGGCATTGATTTCGCTTCCGATGGGGATTACCTCCGGAAAAGAATATGCCGAACTAGAATGGCCGATTGACATTGCGATTGCACTGGTATGGATTGTATTTGGGCTGAATATGTTTTTGACCCTGATACACCGCCGCGAACGGCACTTGTATGTGGCGATATGGTTTTATATCGCGACCTGGATCACGGTTACGGTGCTTCACGTTGTCAATAGCATGGAACTTCCTTTTAGCTGGATTAAAAGTTATTCCATCTATGCGGGTGTTCAGGATGCACTGGTTCAGTGGTGGTACGGTCATAATGCAGTGGCCTTTTTCCTGACAACTCCTTACCTGGGGCTGATGTACTATTTTATCCCCAAAGCTGTAAATCGTCCGGTGTATTCGTACCGGCTTTCGATTATTCACTTTTGGGCATTGATTTTCATTTATATCTGGGCCGGGCCACACCATCTGCTTTATACCTCTCTTCCTGACTGGGCGCAGTCGTTGGGTACGGTATTTTCGATTATGCTCATTATGCCTTCATGGGGAGGTATGCTTAATGGCCTTTTGACCCTGCGGGGCGCATGGGATCGCGTGCGCAATGAGCCGACGCTGAAGTTTCTGGTCGTAGCGGTTACCGCTTACGGGATGGCGACGCTGGAAGGCCCCCTGCTTTCGGTGAAAAGTTTTAACGCCATTACCCACTTTACCGACTGGACCATCGGGCACGTTCACGTAGGAGCTTTGGGCTGGAACGGGTTCCTCACTTTTGGTATCCTTTACTGGCTTATCCCGAAAATGTGGCGGACCCAGATTTTTTCCATAAAACTGGCGAATGCCCACTTCTGGATTGGCACACTGGGTATCATTTTCTACTCAGTGCCTATGTATTGGGCAGGTCTGACCCAAAGTCTCATGTGGAAAGAGTTTGACGCAGATGGCTTTCTGGTTTATAAAAACTTCCTAGAAACCCTGCTTCAGATTGTGCCTATGTACTGGATGCGCGCTTTAGGCGGTACACTGTACCTTGCGGGTGTATTTATCATGATCTATAACCTGGTAAAAACGGCCGGTGCCGGTTCTTTCGAAGCCTACGAAAAAGCAGAAGCGCCTGCGTTGGAAAAAAATTACGAGGAGAAAAAAGGCGAATACTGGCATCGCTGGATCGAACGTCGCCCCATGCAAATGCTCGTTGCAAGCCTTGTACTGATCCTTATCGGGGGTATCGTCGAAATGATCCCAACCTTTATGATCAAATCTAATATCCCGACCATCGCTTCGGTACAGCCTTATACACCGCTCGAACTTCAGGGGAGAGACCTTTATATCAAAGAAGGTTGTTATACCTGCCATTCTCAGATGGTTCGGCCTTTCCGTTCGGAAACCGAACGTTACGGCGAATACTCCAAGTCGGGTGAATTTGTCTATGACCACCCCTTCCAATGGGGTTCCAAACGCACAGGCCCGGACCTGCACCGGATTGGTGGAAAGTATTCCGACGGCTGGCATTATCAGCACATGCTTGACCCTCGCTCCATGTCACCGGGTTCGCTGATGCCGGCTTATCCCTGGATGTTTGACCGGGAGATAGACATCGCTTCTACCGAGGCCCGGATCAGTGCCATGCAAACCCTAGGCGTGCCTTATCCCGCAGGGTTTGAAAAAGAGGCTGCCGATGATCTTTTGCGCCAGGCCGATGAAATCGTCACCCGCCTGAAAACCGAAGGCATCATTGACGAAGAAACCGCTTCCTATATCCGAGATAAAGAAATTATCGCCATGATTGCTTATCTCCAGCGAATGGGTACAGACATTAAAGCGGAAAAAACAGCCGGTAAATAATTGTTTACTTCTAAAACCACCGAACCATGTATAAAGAAGTTTTGAGATCCATCGAAGATGTTAGCCTGTTTCCCATTATTGCCATCCTCGTGTTTGTGATATTTTTTGTACTGATGTTGATCTATGTAATAAGGATGGACAAAAGTAGTGTGGAAACGATGGCGTCTCTGCCGCTGAAATCGTCTGAAGTAACATCTGAAATCTCCCTTAACGGTAAAGCAAAAAGATCATGAACCGAATGTTGAAATACCTATTTACAGCCGGAATCGGAATAATAGCCTTCCTTCCTGCTTTTGGTCAGGATGCGGTCAGTACCCCCCCGGCAAATGATATGCAGACCCAGTTGTTGTGGTTTCTGATATTTGCCCTGCTGGTGCTTTCCTTTACAATCCTGACGATGACCTTTACGATCATGGCCCTGATACGTAGAAACCGGGCACAGGAAACCGCCGCCGATTCCGTGATGGAAACCGTCGAGGGGACTGTCATCGCCGTTGAGCGGAAACCTTCTCCTTTCAGTTGGAAAGCCATTCAGCAGAAACTCACCGATGCCGTACCCATTAGCCGGGAGGCCGAGATAGACCTCGGGCACAACTACGACGGTATCCGCGAACTGGACAATAACCTTCCGCCCTGGTGGACCTACGGTTTTTATTTTACCATCGCCTTTGCGGTTGTTTATCTGGCTTATTATCACCTGTCGGGTTCCGGATGGTCTTCCCAAAAAGAATACGAGACGGAAGTAACCGAGGCGACAATAATCAAAGAACAGTACCTGCAAAAGGTGGCCAACCTCGTCAATGAATCCAATGTGGCTGTATTGGAAGATGCTGCCAGTCAGGAAAACGGGAAAAAGATTTATATGACCAACTGCATCGCCTGTCATGGTGCTCTGGGACAGGGAGGCGTAGGTCCAAATCTGACCGATGCCTATTGGATTCACGGAGGCGGGATTAGCAATATTTTTAAAACCATAAAATACGGTGTACCTGAAAAAGGTATGATTGCCTGGCAGGATCAGCTAAAACCTAAGGAAATGCAGGAGGTCGCCAGCTTTATCCTGACTTTTCAGGGCACAAATCCTCCGGATGGAAAAGAACCTCAGGGCGAATTGTATAAGCCCGAAGAAACGCCTCCGACCCCGCAACAACCAACCGATAGCACAAGTGTGGTAATGATTGAATAGGTAGTGGAAAATCGTAAAAAAATGTCTGCCCAAAACTCAGAAAATATCAAATCCTCTCCCTCAAACCTTCCTGAAATTGACTACGAAGCCTTTCGGGACACGATCGGAACCGTAGATCAGGAAGGGAAGAGGCGGTGGATTTATCCGAAAAAACCTCGTGGTCGTTACCACACGAGAAGAATAGGTGTTAGCATTGTCTTATTATCATTGTTGTTCCTGGGGCCAGTCCTTAAATGGAACGGTCAACCGATGTTTCTCTTTAACATCCTTGAGCGAAAATTCATTATTTTCGGGTTGACCTTCTGGCCGCAGGACTTCCATCTCTTTGTGCTGGCGATGCTTTCCTTCATGGTCTTTGTGGTACTGTTTACGGTGGTTTTCGGGCGTGTATGGTGCGGTTGGGCCTGTCCGCAGACGATATTTATGGAAATGGTTTTCCGTAAAATCGAATACTGGATCGAAGGCGACCGCAACCAACAGGTAAAACTGGATCAATCGCCCTGGAATTCGGAGAAAATTGTAAAAAAGGGAGGCAAATGGTTGATCTTTTACGCTATCTCCTTTCTGATCGCCAATACCCTGATGGCCTACCTGATTGGGCTGGACGAAGTAGCCAAAATCGTGACCGAATCACCTCTCCAAAACTGGGGGAAATTTACCGGTATATTGATTTTTTCGGGCATATTCTACTTCATCTTTGCTTATTTCCGAGAACAGGCCTGTATCGCCGTATGCCCTTACGGCAGACTCCAGGGAGTGATGTTGGGCAAAGATTCCATTGTGGTTGCCTACGATTTTCTTCGGGGAGAACCGCGTCAACGGGTGAAAAAAAATCAGGCACGAGAAGGCGGCCATTGTGTGGATTGTAGTCTTTGTGTGCAGGTATGTCCTACCGGCATTGACATTCGCAACGGTACGCAGATGGAATGTGTCAACTGCACCGCCTGCATGGATGTCTGCGATGATGTCATGGACAAAGTAGGCTTTGAGCGCGGGTTGATTCGTTACGATTCCTACAATGGGATCGCCAGTAAAACTCCTTTCCGGTTTACCGCTCGTATTGCGGCGTACTCAGTCGTGCTGGTAATCCTGCTTTCGGTACTGGGTTTTCTGCTTGCAGGGAGATCCATGGTCGAAACGACGATTCTCCGCACACCCGGTATGCTTTTCAACAAAACCGACGACGGCATGATAACTAACCTCTACAATATTGAGGTAGTAAATAAAACGGCCGAGGCCTACTCCCTTGAACTAAAACTGGTCTCACACGACGGTCGTATCCGTCAGGTGGGAGCTGCAGCCTTGAGTGTAAACCCTCGAGACATTACCAAAAGCGCAATGTTTGTGGACATTCCTCCGGAACAACTTACGGGAAGTAAAACACCCATAAAAATTGAGGTCTGGGCCGGGGACAAAATGTTGGATGAGGTGAAAACTAATTTTCTGGGACCTGTAAAACGATAAGTTATGAACTGGGGAAAAAAAATTGCGCTCGTTTATACCGTATTCGCGGTTTCGATGATTTCGGTGACCGTTTATTGTTCTCAATTGGATATCAATCTGGTGACGCCGGAGTATTATGAAAAAGAACTCGGCTACGAGGCTCATATCGCCAAAGCCCGAAACGCGGGTCAACTGGCCGAACCACTCCAGATTTCCTATGCAGCCGGGGAAAAAAACATTATGCTGAACTTCCCTGCCGGGATGACCGACATACGTGGCGAAGTAAATCTCTACCGCCCTTCCGACTCACGACTGGACAAAAACATCCCCGTTTCGCTCGAAGACCGGCAGCAAAAAATCGCAGCCGGCGACCTTAAACCGGGCCTTTGGCGGGTAAAAGTGGAATGGGAAAGTCGCGAAGGTTCCTATTTTCAGGAGAAGTCTCTTTTTATTCAATAAATTTTCACCTTCTGGAGGTTCTCGCAAAGACCGCTAAGGTTTCGCAAAGGCCGCCAAGAGCCTCTTCGTGTACTTTGCGGGTTCTTCGCGATCTTTGCGAGAATCACAGAGTATTTTCCCAAAGGGGTTTTCAACAAAATCTTCCTAAATTTTTATTATCACTATGTTCCTCCCTGCTTTTTTCCTCGGTTTGTTCAGCAGCCTTCACTGCATCGGAATGTGCGGGCCGATCGCGCTGGCATTGCCCGGAGGGAGAAAACAGGGAGGAGCCTTCTTATTGCGCCGACTGACTTACAACCTGGGAAGGATTGTCACCTACACGCTCCTCGGAGCGGTGGTGGGAGTATTTGGCGAAACCCTTTCTTTTGCAGGTTTTCAACAGGGCCTGTCCATTGCCCTGGGGGCCGTATTATTGGGCCTCATAATCGCTACTGCCAACTGGGAGACAAAACTGCATATCATTCCGGGCCGATGGCTGTATCGGCTGAAAAACCGCATGGGCGCATTTCTAAGGAACGATAGCTACCCCTCACAGTTTAACATTGGCATACTAAACGGTTTTTTGCCCTGTGGATTTGTCTATTTGGGTCTTGCCGGGGCATTGGCAACCGGCGATTTTTTTGACGGAATGGTTTACATGGCGGTTTTTGGATTGGGCACCCTCCCGGCGATGCTGGGCCTTTCAATGGCTAGCGGCTTTTTGCCCGCCACCCTTAACACAAAACTTCGCCCAATCCTTCGTGGCGTAGCGATTGTATTTGCTTTTCTGCTGATCCTCCGGGGAATGAACCTCGGAATTCCCTATGTAAGCCCGATTATTTCTTCCCCCGGCGAAGCCGTCGTTTGTGAATGAGGCGGGGATTGAAGGGGGAACGGAGTTAATGGATATTTAAGATGATGTTTGGCCTGAATAAACTTTTCATCGTATATTTATCAAAAAAAAATTGTATGACAGATCGGCTCATCCTTCAACAGTTGAAACAAATGCCGGCTAATCTCCAGCAGGAGGTATTAGACTATATGGAGTATTTGATGGCTAAGTATAAGGTAAAACCTATTTTATCTTCTCCCAAAAGTACTTTTGGGCGGTACCGCGGAAGTCTGAATAGTGGTTTAACAGTAGAGGAAATAGACACTCAGTTAAAGCAACTTCGCGACGAATGGGAAAGGCCTATATTTTAGATACAAACATTGTCATATACTTTCTGGATGGAAAACTGCCAGAAAAATCATTGGATTTTGTTGAAACCCGATTGAATAAATCGGGTAGTATTCTGTCTGTTATTACCAAAATTGAACTACTAGGGTGGCAAGCTCCTTCGGCACAAGCAACTCAAGTAATTGATCAATTTGTTAGAGAGAGTAAAATCATTCTTCTTTCAGAAGAAATTGTTGAAAAGACAATTGAAATAAGAAGAAATTATAGAGTAAAACTGCCAGATGCTGTAATAGCAGCAACGGCAAAAGTTTGTGATTATGTATTGATCTCTCGTAATGATGGAGATTTTAGAAAAATTGATGGATTAATGTATGAAAATCCATTTTCTGAAGCATAGTTGAAACATACCACAGGTTTTTTTGTGTTTTGTCGTCTAAGGCAAAAATTACAAATTATGAGGTTTTGCCTTTGGATTGTTTTCTTAATGTTTTCCAATTTTGTTTTCGCTCAATCTGCGCCGGGAAACATCCGGTTTAATCTTACCTTCGGCAGCCAGCCCGTGGAAATTGGGAAAAACTACTACTCCCCGGCAACCGGAGATAGTATAAAACTGGAAGTCGTAAAATTTTACATTTCTCATCTCCAATTTTTTCGAGATAACATACCGCTGGCTGTGTTAAAAAAACAACACATGCTCGTTGATGCCGGAAACCCGGAGACACTGCATTTTCCGATTCCGGAGGAGGCCGCCGGAAAATTCAACCGGGTGGTATTTAACCTGGGCACAGACAGCCTCACCAATGTCTCCGGTGCTTTCGGCGGCGACCTCGATCCGACAAAAGGCATGTACTGGGCCTGGCAAAGCGGTTATATAAATCTCAAACTGGAAGGTGTGAGCAAGGCCTGTCCGGCGAGAAATCATTATTTTCAGTTTCATATAGGCGGTTATCAATCTCCTTTTCCCTCCTGTCAGATCATTGACCTTCCCGCAATCGCTAAGAATGACCTGACCATTGAGGTAGCGCTCGACTCCTTTTTTTCACAGGTGAATATTGCCGAAACCTATCAGATTATGAGCCCCGGCCAACAGGCTGTTTCTTTTGCCCGACTATTTGCCTCTCTTTTCTCACTCGCAAAATGAAAACCCTCCTTTTTTACCTGCTTTTCCCTGTACTGCTTTGTCTGGCTTTTGCCGGCAAAACCGGGTACGAATTTTTATACCCCGACTACTTCCCGACACCCGTTTATGATTTCAGCAAAAACCCATTGTCAACCGAAAGAGTCGAACTGGGAAGAGTCCTTTTTTACGATCCGATTTTATCTAAAGACGGAGCGATCTCCTGCGCGTCCTGCCATTCGCCATACAATGGATTTGCTCATACCGACCATGACCTGAGTCATGGGATCGCCGACCAGATCGGCACCCGCAATGCGCCTCCCTTGTTTAATCTCGCCTGGCACACGTCTTTTATGTGGGATGGCGCAATCAACCACCTCGACATGCAGGCACTTGCTCCGATTAGCCATCCGAAAGAAATGGGTGAAAACATCGAAAATGTCGTCAGAAAACTTCAGCATATACCGGGATACCCGGGTTTGTTTTATCGTGCGTTTGGCGATAGTCTGATTACGGGAGAACATGTACTGAAGGCACTGTCTCAATTTCAACTCACACTGGTTTCTGCCCATTCGAAGTACGACAATGTAAAAAAAGGAAAAACTCAGTTTTCCCAACCGGAGGAAAATGGATATGCACTGTTTCAGAAAAACTGCAATTCCTGCCACCGTGAACCATTATTTTCAAACTTTGGCTTTGCCAATAATGGCCTTCCCGTGGACACTACGTTATACGATTTCGGGAAAGGACAGATTACTCAAAGAAAAGAAGACAGCCTGAAATTTAAAATACCTTCCCTGCGAAATCTCAGCTATACCTACCCCTACATGCACGACGGGCGGTTTCGCAGGCTGAGTGAAGTCCTTAGTCATTATACCCACGGGATACAGGAAAATGAAACCCTTGCAGCCGAACTAAAAACTCCCCTTTCCCTTACTCCGGATGAAAAAACCGATCTCATCGCTTTCCTGCTGACACTCAACGACTCCGCTTTTGTATTTGATCCGAAACATCAGTTTCCCAAAGAAATTTTGCAACCGGGCGAAGGTTTACTCAAACAATAACATCTAACCGGGAAAATCATTATCCATTATGACTAAAACATTTTTGCTCACGGGCTTACTGATAAGTGCTTTGACCAGTCAGGCACAACTCAGCCCGGCAATCACCTCATGGTTGCAAAACACGACCCTCACCGGGAGTTATTATATGTCCGGCAATCCTACGGCGATTGGAAACAATATTCTGGTCAACTGCCAGAAAGTGGAGTATTCGGCTGACTATGTATATGTAACCGCAACCGGAATTCCTGCTTACCCTACCGGGCCGTTTTTGGATGGAAACCCTTCACAGGCAACCAATCAAAGTTCGATTTTCCAGATACCGCTAAACCCTCAAAAAAATACAGGAACACCCACGGCCACCAATGGCGGCAATATCGGCATTTTTATCAATGGGGTAGCCCTTTTTGATTTTCGCGATGGAGTGGGATGGAATACCAATACCAGCAGCCTTTGCGGAGGCCCGGGCAATCCTCCCTGTCCCGGAGGGCCGATGGCTACTACTCCCTGGAACAGGGACGCCATTCCCGCTGAAAGAGCAGGGTTTGACTGTGCCAAAGGACATCCCGCCATGGGCAACTACCACCACCACCAAAACCCCTCTGCTTTTAAGCTGGATCTTCAGGTGGTATCCACGATCTGCAACCTGTATGATGCCGACGGGCTATACGTCATTGACAGCACCCAACATTCTCCGCTTATTGGATTTGCTTATGATGGTTTTCCCATCTACGGAGCTTACGGTTATAAAAATACAGACGGTACCGGGGGAATTGTCAGAATGCGATCGGGATATCAACTTCGAAACATCACCACCCGCACAACATGGGCAGACGGTACAAACGTAGCTGACGGCCCTGCTGTCAGTGCAACCTATTATCTCGGCTATTTCAGAGAAGACTACGAATTTGTGGATCATGCCGGACAAGAAGAATATCTCGACGAGCACAATGGCAGATTTTGTATCACTCCCGAATACCCCAACGGAACCTACGCTTATTTTGCAACCGTGGACTCAAACTGGAACTCGGCATACCCTTATATCGTTGGCCCCACATTTTACGGCGTGTCTGCCAACCGTTCTGTAACGGCAGTAACCGAGCCGACAACGGTTTATACCGGAACCACCGGAATCACCGAACGCGAATTTGAAAACCTGAATATTTCGGTTTTTCCCAATCCCTCCGCGGACCTGATTGCCATTCAGTTGGGTAGTGTGATCAACGAAAACCTACGGATAGAACTGGTGGATATTTCGGGCAGACGTATCGGTACTGCTTCGATTAATCAGGGAAGTACCATCGCATATTTCGACGTGCAGGCAGTACGCGAAGGTGTATATATGATTGTCATCTCCGGAGGTAATCAGAAAACCACCCGAAAAGTAATGGTAACCAAATTGTGAAAAAAACGGGCAATCCTCCAGGACTGCCCGTCGTTCCGCTTGGCGAAGTTGTCTACCCGTACTAAATTAACGCTTCTGCGGATTTGTAACTTTGGCGTGTTTTAAGGGAATTTCATCCTCGGGATCCCGTATCTCTTTCCATGTTTTTACCTGATGGGCATTGATGGTCAGAATCGGGATTTCCAGGTGGTTGACCAGGTTTTCGGTCAGACTGCCCGTAAAAACGCGCTTCATAGGTTCTTTTCCGAAGTGTGCAAGGGAAACCAGGTCTGCGTTCACTTCTTTGGCAAAATGGGTTACGCCGAGTTCGAGGTCCAGGTCCCCCCGCCCATAAATGGTACACGGGAGTGCCCAACACATTCTTTCAAAGGCTTTCATTTTCGTATAATCTTCCTCGCTGACCGTAAATTTTGGGTAGGCTGCCACATTCAAAAGGTGAATGCGGGCGTTAAATTTACGAGCAAACTCAATCAGTTTTTCGAAAGGTTTTTTCGCCATTTCGGAAAAGTCGGAAGCAAACACGATGTTTTTGAAGTTTATGTTTTCCGCCGAATGTTTAACCACGAGTACCGGACAATGCACATTGCGCACAATCTTCTGTGTCTGCGACCCCATAACCATTTCTTTCAGTCCCGTAGCTCCACTCGATCCCATGACAATCATGTCAATACTTTCCGCATTTACGTAGTCGGTTACTGTTTTTACCAAGTCCCCGGCGGAGAAAGTGGTAATGATCCGTAGGTTCGAAGCGCGGTACTGTTCTCTTATTCGGTAGAATTTTTTCCGGATATACTGAAGCAGGGCAAACGATTCGGTAAAATCATGTTGTGCATTGGGAGCCGTTTCATCAAATCCCGGATCCATATTTGCCCGATGGTATATGTGTAACTCTGCACCAAACTTCTCAGCAAGTTTGGCTGCCGTATCCAAGGCATAACCCGCACAGTCGGAAAAATCGGTGGGTACAAGTATCTTTTTCATAGTGGTCGTTTTTAGGTGTTAATCTGTCTTTTCGATTTCAGTTAGTTTTGGGCCTTATCCTTACATCACAAAACTCGTACTCTGGGTGGAGGGGCAAAAGAAGCCTCGTCATACCACACTATGATTTTTATCACTGCTTGTGTAACTTTGACTCATGAATCTTTCCTTCACTTATTCTCCGGCCTGGATTTTTCTGATAGTGATTCTGGCTGCTGGTCTTACCTGGCTGATGTACCGGGAAACAAAGGGTCTGTTGCCCGCCACTCCGCGCCTTTTGCTGGGGATTTTCCGGTTTCTGGTTTTGACAACCATCGGCATCCTCCTGCTTCAGCCGCTTATCAGTTCCTTTTCCAAAATCACTTTCGCCCCGATTGTGGCAGTACTTCAGGACAATTCGGAGAGCCTGGTCATTCAAAAAGACTCTTCTTTTGTCCGGTCGGAGTATCCGGGAAAACTTTCGGAGTTTATGAATGCCTTCCCTGATAAGGATTATCAGACCGATCTTTATGCCTTTTCTTCGGATATAAAATCTTCGGTTTCGCCCGATTCCCTCAAATTTGACCAGACAGGAACCAATATTTCACAGGGAATAAAAGAGATACAAGACCTCTATCAAAATCAAAACCTCGGCGCAATTGTCCTGATAAGTGACGGAATCACCACGGCGGGCATCAGCCCGCTTTATGCCCTTGAGGGCGTGCGCCAGCCGGTTTATACCGTTTTGCTGGGGGATACAACCGCCCGTCAGGACGTGCGCATCAAAGAGGTGCTCTTCAACGAGATCGCTTACATGAAAAACGAAATGCCGATCAAAGTCAAAGTACAAAGTGTCGGTTATGATCAGGCAGATCTCAAGGTTACGCTTAGCAGTCAGGGGAAAGTTCTGGGCAGCCAGTCGGTGACTCTTGGAGGAGATAAGCAGGAAGGCGAAGTGTCGTTTTTTGTATTGCCGGAAGCACCGGGTCTGCGCCAGTATATCGTCCAGGTTTCCCGCATGCAAAATGAAATCACTTACCGAAACAATACCGCTCCGATATTCGTCAACGTGCTCGAAACACGGGTGAAAATTGCTCTTTTTGCAGGCTCTCCTCATCCCGATCTGGGCGCGCTAACCAAAGCCTTTGAACGCGACGACAGCTACGAGGTCACTTCTTTTGTCCTGAAACAACCGGGCGTTTTTTATACCAGCCCCACAGCCTATAACCTACAGGATTTTGACTTATTCGTCCTCCACAATTTTCCCCAAAGTGCGCTCGACGCCAAAATCGTAACGGAAATCGCCGGGCAAATCAAGGACAATAAAAAACCGGTGATTTTTTTCACCGGAATGTTTACCGACCTCCGCACGCTCGCTCCGCTGTTTGAATATATGGCCATTACTCCCAAAAACTTTACCCAAAAGGCCGAGGAAGTTATCGCCAATTTTAAACCTGAATACCGAAGCCATTCCACTTATACTTTCACGGAAAACTGGATACAATGGGCCAATTCGGCTCCGCCGGTATTCCGCAACCAGTCCAACTGGGAAGCAAAAAGCACCGCCGAGGTTTTTGCCACAGCCAAAATCAAAAATATCGCGCTCGATTACCCGGTATATGCCCTGCAAAACTACCTGGGCCGAAAAAATATGGTTTTCCTCGGCGAAAACTTCTGGCGCATGCGCGCACACAGCTACCTCGAATCCAGCGACTTTGAGTTATTTGATGCCTGGCTTTTCAACAATATCAAATACCTTATGGTTTCCGACGACAAACGGAAATTTCGCGTAGCTCCGGCCAAAAAGATTTTTACCGGCAGCGAACCGGTCATTTTTAAAGGTCAGGTCTATGATGATAGTTATAACCCGGTTCCGGATGTGGAAATCAAACTGACAATGACCGCTCCCGACGGTAAACAAAACGACTATTACCTCAACGAAACCGGACAGGCTCAGTATTTTCTGGAGCTTTATAACCTCGCCGAGGGAACCTACAATTACGTGGCCGAAGGACGCAAAAACGAGGTTCCGGTAGGCACCGACCGCGGCCAGTTTTCTATCGGCAAATCTAACGTCGAACATTTTCAGCTACAGGCCGACCGAGACCTTATGCAGCAAATTGCCCTGCGCACCGGCGGGGAATTTATCTATGCCCGCAACCTGAGCGAGCTACCCGATAAAATCAAAGCCCTGCCCGCACTGAAACCTGTGGTGGACTTCAAAAAAGCCAATACACCTTTTAATCAGTTTGGATGGGTATTGGTTTTGCTGCTCATTTTGCTTTCGGTAGAATGGATTGTGCGAAAACTTTACAGCCTGCTTTGAGGTTATAAAAAAATCGTTAAACCCACTTCCATTGGTGGAATAACCGGGTTTTTATACCCCTGACCGCCCCGGGGCGGGTCATTGGCAAATTCATCAAACAGGGCACTTAGGCGAAAGGAATAGTACAAAGACGCCCATTTATACCCCAATCTTCCGTAAAGCCCGTAGCGAATACGTTCAAACTCAGCTTCGATTTTTTCCAAGTCACTTACTTGTGTTTTGACCCGCTGGCCGTCAGAATTGACGTATTTTGTTTTGTAGGAAGCCGATAAAAGATAGCCCACGTATCCTCCCGCTTCGACAAAAAACTTAGGATCGTTGTCCTCGTCCCGGCTGATATTGAGGTAAAAACCTAAGGGTAACTCAACATACGTGAGGCTGTGTTTTTCACTGGTAAGTGTAAAACTCAGCGAATCCGGTATCGTGGGGAAGGTTTTAATGGTAGTTTGGTTGTATTGAATACGAGAGAAGGCTACTCCGGGCGTAACACGGATGCCCATTTTATTTTTTGCCAGGGGAAACTTGATGCCCCCTCCAATAAAAAAAGTGCCGGAATTACTGCCGCTTATCGGCACAGAGTCCTGAGTCGAACTGACCAGCATCAAACCCCGATTGAAAACCAGATCAAACCGGGAAGGAGGATCGGAAGGAAGATCGTCTGCCGGAAGAGCCGGACTAAGCGGTTGAGATTTGATTGTGTCCTGAGAAAAACTATAAGTAAATAGAAAAACGATAAAAAGAAATGTGCCCGTAATGTATTTCATATTCGTATTATTGGGACAAATTTAAAGGATTTTCGTCGAATGAACCGGTTTAATATACGTGTCTATGGGATTTATATTGAGCGGGATCGCCTGCTTGTAACGGATGAAATTCGTTTTGGGCAGCGCATGACCAAACTTCCCGGTGGAGGCCTTGAATTGGGCGAAAGCATCGAAGAAGGCTTGAAAAGAGAATTTCTCGAAGAGCTGAGTGCCGAAATAGAGGTGGGAGAGGTGGTATATGTAAATCCTTTTTTTCAGCGGTCGGCTTTCCGGGAAACGGATCAGATGATATGTCTTTATTTCTGGGTAAATCTGCTTTCCCCGTTGGTAGGAACCTTTAGCGAAATCGAACAGGATTTTTCGGAGGAGGAAGGGGATCAGCAGATTTTTCGCTGGGTGCCGCTGGAAGACCTTTCGGAGGAAACTTTTACCTATCCCATTGACCGTGCCCTTGTACCCAAACTGAAAAAACTTCATGGTTAACCGTCTGAGGAAGTTGTGGATGACTGACTTTGGGAAAAGTGTAACAACGCTGGTCTCCGGTTCGTTGGTCGCACAACTGATTGGCGTAATTTCCATTATTGTTCTTCCCCGACTTTACAACGACGAAGCTTTCGGGGTGTTTGGTTTTTTCGTGGCGACGGTCGCAATTATCGCCGTGATCATCAATGGGGGTTATGAAAATGCGATCATGTTGCCGGAGGAAGAGCCGATTTCCCAAAAACTCACTGCACTGAGTCTTTGGATCGCAGCAGGCGGGTCGCTGTTTTTACTGGTCATTTTAGCCCTGACCGGCAAATGGATTCTTGAATGGGGAGAAGTCCCCATGCTTTATGGCTGGCATCTGCTGATTCCGTTTAGCATTTTGCTCGAAGGCCTGAGTCAGCCCTACCGTACATTGCTCAACCGCAGCGAAAGTTACCGGGCACTTTCTTTTAGCAAAATTGCCCGTTCGCTGGTGCTGGCAGTTGTAAGCATCGGGCTGGGACTGGGAGGGAAAAAATTTGAGGGATTAATTTTGGGTTACCTGGCGGGTCAGTTGGCCGGGTTGGTGGTTTTGTGGGTATATGTTCGGGCGGAAAATAAATCGGCAGATCAAGGGTTTTCTTGGCACAAATTGCTTGAGGCCGCAGGCCAGTTCAGCGACTTTCCCCGGTACTCGATTTTCAGCGCGTGGCTGAATACCGCGTCCAAACATCTGCCTTTTTACATGTTGATTCCGCTGTACGACGCCGGTGTAGCCGGGCAATTCAACCAGGCCGACCGAGTGCTGACCTTGCCGGTAGTATTGGTGGCAATGTCTATTGGCACGGTTTATTATCAGCATGCGAGCAAAGCCCATCTGCTGGGAGCGGAAGTTTTGGCAGCCGTTACCCGACGAACGTTTTTCCGGTTGCTCATACCTGCGGTTCCTTTTCTGGTTATTACCATGATTGGCGGGCCTGATTTATTTGCGGGAGTCTTAGGCGAAGAATGGCGCACCGCCGGCGAATATGCCCGCTGGCTGATGCCGTGGATGTTTATGGTATTTATCGCTTCCCCCCTTTCCTACCTCATTGACATCAAACGGAAATTGCGGGAGTTTTTGTTTTTTAATATCGCCCTTTTTGCCTTGCGACTCGCGGCTTTGTGGTTGGGGGGAATATACCTGTCCGATATTGCAGCCATGAAAGTATATGGTTTTTCCGGTATGGTGATGGTAGGGCTTCAGTTGGTGTATCTGCTGTATATCGGGGGAGTTTGGGGAAATTTCGGCAGAACTAGTTTGAGGAATCGGTCATTATAATGCATTTTCTTATTAATGAACCTTCGCAGTCACAGAGTGTAATAGGAAAAATATTTCCCGCCATGTTACTAAATTACCTCAAAGTCGCACTGCGCCACGCAAAAAGACATCAGGTCTATGCCCTGCTAAATCTCGCCGGACTGGTTTTCGCCTTCGCGGCTTTTGGTCTTATCCTGATTTACCGCCATTACGAAACAGGGTTTGAAGATTTCCATAGCCAAGCCAGCAACATTTTCAGACTATCCCACCGCGAGGTTCTCGATAATGGCAATACGGTTCACTGGGCACGTACGCATGCCAATTTTGTCAACGAACTTCCCCGCCAGGTGCCGGAGGTAAAAACCTTGATCCGCTTCCAGAACCAGGAACAGAAATACGTGCGCGTAGGCCAGGAAAAATTCAAACCCCAACACGCATACATCACCGACGCCAGTGTATTTGAGGTGTTTGATTTTCCCTTTATGGCAGGGGATCCCCAAACGGCGCTTGCAAATCCGAATTCGGTGGTGCTGACTGCTTCGCTTGCCAAAACCTGGTTCGGTCAAGAAGATGTGGTAGGGAAAACACTGAGTATCTGCGGCAACTTTTCCCCGGAGGAAACACCGCATACAATTACCGGAGTGATGTACGATCTCCCTCCCAATACCCATCTCCCGGTTGATATGTTGATCTCTTTTCGAGATTCTTCCGAACGGTCGTGGTGGGCTTACGTCTATATCCTTTTGTCTGAAGGTGCCAAACTGAAAACTGTGGAAGAAAAAACAGCAGATTTTATCAAAAACAACCGTCCGGAGGGTAATCAGGGGCAGTTGTTTTTTGACCTTCAACCTATAAAAGACATTCACCTCCACTCAGACCTGGCGCGGGAGATCGTACCCAATGGAGATGCGCGTTATGTGAAGATTGTCTCTTTTGCGGGAATATTTATCCTGATTATAGCCATCATCAACTACCTCAATCTCAGCAGCGCGCTGGCGATCAGCCGCTCGCGGGAAATGGGGATGCGCAGAATCCTCGGGGCAGGGCGAGGGAAACTGGTGGCGATGGGACTTACCGAATCGGTAAGTTATACCTTCATCGCTACCGGCCTGAGTCTGGGGTTAATCCGGCTGATTTTCCCCTGGTTTCAGTCGCTTACCGGCGCATATTTTATCGGCAATCCCTGGGTGATCCTCAGTGAAATGGCGGCAATTGCCCTGGTCTGCGGACTGATTGCGGGTATATATCCGGCTTATGTGCTGCTAAACACAGGAAATACAGAAATGCTCAGGGCGCGCCTTACCCGGAGTGGCAAGGACGCTTTTGCCCTGCGGCGAATTCTGGTCGCCGTCCAATTTGGCCTTGCGATCCTTTTGTCGGGCAGCGCCATGGTGGCCTGGGCGCAATTTCGCTATATCAATGAAAAAAACCTGGGTATTACCCGCCAGCAGGTACTCGCTATTCCGGGGGTACCGGACAAAGTTACGGAGGCATTCCCACTGTTTCGGGACAGAGTCTCAAGATTACCGGGCGTCGTAAACGTAGCGGCCTGTATGGAAGTTCCTTCCCGCGAAATCAGAGACATGGGGCCGATCGTTGTACTGGGGCGCAATCCACAGGAAGCACCCGTATCGGATGTTCAGGTGATCAGCCCGGGTTTTGTAGAGACGATGGGGTTGGAAATTATCGCCGGAGAGGACCGAAGCGGCAGTGTACCTTTTGGAGAGCCACCACAGTTTACGCCAAAATTTCCCCCCGAACAATACCTCAGCGCCCGCCCGCGCACCTATATGCTCAATGAAACCGCCATGCGGCTGCTGGGTTGGCAAAACCCCGATTCGGCTTTAGGCCAGCAGATCAACTGGTCCATCAGCAATTTTCAGTTGGCGACAGGCCCGGTAACGGCCATTGTCAAGGACTATCATCAGGAGACGCTGAAAAACAAAATTGACCCACTGGTATTTTTATTTGAGCCGATATGGCTTCGCACCTTTCTGATTAAGGTAGAAACCGAGGATATTCAGCAGACCCTAAGCAGGGTAGAAGAAGTCTGGGATGAAATTTATCCTTCCTATCCTATGGATTATCATTTTCTGGATGAGCTATATGAAGACCTTTACAAAACCGAGCGGGTGCAGTTGCGTCTGCTGGCTGCGGTAAGCATCCTTGCGATATTTATTGCATTTATGGGACTGGTTAGCCTGCTGGCCTGGTCGCTTCGCACACGTATGCGGGAGATCGCCATCCGAAGGGTGATGGGCGCACGGGCAGCCGACCTGGTGTTGCTTCTGGGCCGTGAATACCTTGTTATGCTGGCGGCGGGAGCGGTTCTTGCCATACCGCTGAGTTACAACCGCGTCTCGGACTGGCTCACCACTTTTGCCTATCATACCGACATATCATTTGCACACTACTTCTGGCCAGTAACAATCACCGCAGCCCTGTTGGGGGCCACGGTCTATTTTCAGACACTGAAAGCAACAAAAGAAAATCCGGCGGATACGCTGCGGGACGAATAAACGCACGCTACATCTCCCAACCCTTGCGATAAGTCCTGCCGACAAACTGATTGGCTTCTTCGAGGTTCGTGATGCGCATGTTTTCGCCGTCCCACAAAAGTTTTTTACGGGCGAAAAACTCCATTCTCCCATTTTCCCCTTTTTTGCCCAGCATATAACTCCGAATGGCCAGATTACCCATCAAAACGGTCTCGGTCATAGGGCCGGCGTAGTCGAAAGACGAAGTAAGCGCCTTATGTTCCGGGCTGTTAAAACCTGCTTTGCAGGCGTCCACCCATTTGCGGTGGTGACCGTATTCAGGCTCGTCGTTGGGTACGTTTTCCGGACCAAATTCCGTCGTGCCGTCGTTGAGGTACAACTTGGGCATCATCGGCGAACTGTCGTTGATATTGGTGGAAATAATGCCTTTTTCGCCGATCATCAGTACCCCGTTTGCACTGTCTTTGCCACCGATATCGCTATTGGCGGGAATAATATCGGGATGCGAAGGCCGGATGCCGCCATCACTCCAGGTCATTTCGATCGGAGATTTGCTCTTATCCGTTGCGCCAAAATGAAGGGTGATAAATGACGCCGCCGGGCAACCCTCCGGGTGATAATCCGGTGTCCACATCTGCGAATAAACGGAAGACACGCTGCATTCTGCATCGGTAGGATATTTCAGCCCCAAGGTGCGGAAAGGGATATCAATGAGGTGGCAGCCTACGTCTCCAAGTGCCCCTGTACCATAGTCCCACCACCCTCTCCAGCTAAAGGGGTGCAAATTGGGTGTATAGGGCCGATATTCGGCGGGGCCGAGCCAAAGGTCCCAGTTTAGCGCTTCGGGCTTTTTACCCTCATCCGCCGGAGGCATGGCGCCCCCTTGCGGCCATACAGGGCGATTGGTCCAAATTTGTACTTTGGCGATTTTGCCCAGCACACCGGAGTCCACCCATTTTTGTACCATACCCAGCAGGGGATTGGAACCACCCTGGTTGCCCATCTGGCTGACAATTTTGTACTTGCGGGCCATTTCCGTGAGCATACGCGCTTCGCGGATATTGTGAGTCAGCGGTTTTTGCACATAGACATGGATGCCTCTTTCCATCGCAAAGGCCGCCGCCGGGCCGTGTACATGGTCGGGAGTGGAAATGGTTACCGCGTCAATGTCTTTTTCTTTATCGAGCATTTCCCGGTAGTCGTGATACCTCTTGGCATTGGGAAAAGCCTCAACCGTGCTGGCAGCCGAACCCGAAAAATCCACATCACACAGGGCAATGACTTTTTCCCGGCCTTTGACCGAGGCATTCATAATATCGGTTCGTCCTTTGCCTCCTGCACCAATCGCAGCAAGCACCAGTTGGTCACTCGGCGCAATATAACCCGGCCCACCGAGTACAAATCGGGGCACAATAAAAAACGAGGAAGCGATCGCACCTTTTTTTAGAAAAGACCGGCGCGAGTTCGTATGACTTTTAGGTGAATCCTGCATGTTATGGGAATAGTTGTAGTATTTGTAGAAAAGACTAGAGAACAACAATATAGGGGGTCATCCGGAAATTTCCTATTTACTTATTTTCCAGGTTTATTTGTAGCCAGTTTCTTCTTTGGACAAGAAAATCGTATGAGGCGGAAAAATCCACAGGAAAATCTTCCGCTTTTATTTGGCCATCCTCATCATACCGTGAGAGCGCGACCGTTTCGGGAGAACGATAAAACGGAGCCAGTTCTGTGAAAACGGTCTGATAAATTTCCTTCATTTTTTCCGATGAAAATTCATCCAATACTTCACCCAATATTTCCAGATAACGCTGATGTAACCATTCATCTTCCGCAATCACCTGGTCAATTTTTTCTTCTGCCATGAACATATACTTATTCTTCCACCCTTTGTGGAAAATGACCAGATCTTTCCGATGTGGATTACCTACAAGTATATCGTCATAATCCCAGGGAATAACCCCAAACGCCACACTGTCTCGTACGGGTTTAGCATAAAGATACAGTTCATCCGCATAATCGCCGTTCATAATAAAAAAATTGAAGGCTAACCAACGCATATAAGCATCCACATCCAGCCATTTATTCCATGCCTTGTAGAGTTCTTTTCCGGAAAATTTTTCCGGCAATTCATACAGTTGTGCATAGGCATCGGTAAAAGCATGTTCGGGCAAGTCGGTTTTTTTTGCCGAAAACTTCACCTCCTCGATTTTATGCCCATATCCCCGGCGAATCACACAGGGAGAATCCTGCTTTTTCATAGATTCATGAGGTTTTTCCACAACCATGTAGATACCTTGTGTTTCCCCATTAATAAATAGCTCTGTATAAGCAAAAAACAAAGGAAAAAGTCCAATTGATTGCAGACAGGTGTAAGACAAATAACTTCGGTAATAATATTGATCCATGGTCATGCCAATGAGGTAAAACTCCTTCATCGCGTATTTTTCTCCTCCTTTGAGGAAAGTGGTCTTTTCGCTGAGTTTTACATTCAGGCTTTTTCGATGGAATCCCAGGCTGCTTTGGCCTCGGAGAGAGAGTGATTCGAGCACAATTTTTTCCCCATTCACCGCCATTTCCGCATTTTTGAAAATTTCTTTTTTTTCGCGCAGCACCTGCAACTGGCGTAAACCTCGGGCGGGCATTGTAATTTCAATTTGATTAGAAATATGCGGATTACCTGCATATCCGTCATCAAGAGCCTGAGCAAACAGGATATTTGCCGGGTATAACAAAACGGTTACTAAAAAAACAATCCATTTCAACATGGGTAAATATTAATCATTTCTTATCAAACTGCCTAAGCTTTGTGAAAACCCTAGCGGAATACTAATATTACTACCTGCTATTAACCATTATTAATTGTGCCCTATGAATATATGGAAAAATGACGACGAGTTATTTGCGCTAATGCATAAAGAATTATTTACCGCTGTGGTAGGAGATGTGATGGATAAGGTTGGGCTGTTGCACCAGTTTTTGCCGCCGCAGATTCAGCCCCTGCGCGACGATATGATCACTGCGGGGCGCGCCATGACCGTGCTGGAAGCCGATGTTTTTGAGGAAGTATCCATAGGCAGCAGCCGGAATCCGCTGATGCAAAAACCTTTTGGCCTGATGCTAGAGGCCCTCGACGACCTGAAAAAAAACGAAGTTTACATCTGCACGGGTTCTTCTCCGCGTTACGCCCTTTGGGGTGAACTGATGAGCACCCGGGCCCGTCAGTTGGGTGCAGCAGGAGCCGTGGTGGACGGATATTCGCGCGACACGCCGGGCATTCTTGCACTCAATTTTCCCACCTTCAGCTACGGAAGGTTTGCGCAAGACCAGGGGCCAAGAGGGAAAGTCCTGGATTTTCGCGTTCCCATTGAAATACAGGGAGTGAAAGTGCGCACCGGAGACATTGTCTTTGGGGACCTTGACGGAATCTGTATAATACCCCGCGAAGCCGAAGAAGAAGTCATCCGCTTGGCACTGGAAAAAGCCCGGGGCGAAAAACTCGTCAAAAAAGCCATCGAAGGCGGCATGAGCGCAGTGGAGGCCTTCCGGAAGTTTGGGATTATGTGAGAAAATGTGTTATTGCGCCTATAAAAACTTAGCATTAGAATCCCCATGCAGCCGGACATCACCAGCACCAGCAATCCCAAAATCAAAAACCTGGTTTTACTCCAAAAACCCCGGGAAAGAAAAAAACAACAGCTATTCCTCATTGAAGGGGTAAAGGAAATTGGTATGGCTGCAAAAGCGGGTTATGAGCTGGAAAGTGTCTATTACTGCGAACAGATAATCAGCAAAGAGGAAGTGGAAAGGATGCTGCTGCTACCGGAGTTGCGGATGATAAGCGTGTCGGGGGAGGTATTTGACAAAATCGCCATGCGTGAAAGTTCGGGGGGCGTGGTGGCCGTGGCAAAAACTCGTCCCCAAACACTCAACGATTTGCAGCTTGGCAACTGCCCGCTGGTGCTGGTGTTGGAGTCGGTCGAAAAACCCGGCAACCTCGGTGCGATTCTTCGCACCGCCGACGCCGCAGGCGTGGATGCGGTCATCATCTGCGACCCGCTCACCGATTTTTACAATCCCAATGTCATCCGCTCCAGTGTGGGTTGTGTTTTTACCAATCAGATAACCTCCGCCTCTTCCGAGGAAACCATTCAGTGGCTGAAAAAACACAATGTCGCCATTTATTGTACCTATCTTCAGGCTTCCTCTGTTTACTATAAAACCGATTTTACCCTGCCCTCTGCCATCGTCATGGGAACGGAAGCT
This sequence comes from Bacteroidia bacterium, assembly GCA_033764335.1. Taxonomy (GTDB): domain Bacteria; phylum Bacteroidota; class Bacteroidia; order J057; family J057; genus JAGQVA01. The sequence continues at coordinate 131,910 of JANRJC010000027.1, forward strand.
ACCGGACTTTCTGACCTCTGGGTCAAAAATGCTACCGCCAATATCATCATTCCCATGAAGGGGGCGATAGACTCGATGAATGTATCCACCAGCGCAGCAGTGGTTATTTTTGAGGCGATAAGGCAAAGGGATATGCGATAATTTTATCCTGCAAACCTGTTGCGACAGATCGAATTTTTACTCACTTTAGTCGTGATTTTGGAAATTTCCACAAAGCTTAAATCCACTTAGATGAAACTTCTGGGGAGTGTTTTTATCGTATGCCTGTTTTGCAATACGCTTTCGGCTCAGTCTGAGCCCAAAACCATGCTCGGCGTGGGGTACAATTATGGTAAAGCCAATCTGGCCGAATACACCGCCTTTCTGGAATACCTCAATACCACCAATCCCGGCCTTACAGAGCCGTTTGTTTCGCCGGATCCTTTCCTCGGACCGGTGGTTTTTATCGGTTATCAGTCTCAGCACGCCTGGCTGAATTTTTCCTATTCCAAATTCCAAAACACCGAAAAAGCCAATGGGATCATTCCCGATGTTTCGTCTAACAGTAATTTCTACGGTATTCGCACGGGGTTTTATACCGTTTCGGGAGAAATAGGGTATCTGCTCAACCGGTTTCTGGGGCTTTCTACGGACCTGGGGTATATGTACTCCAATTTTCGGGTGAGCGAAAACGGCACCAACCGCTATATCCGGGTAAACAAAACCGGGGCACTTTACGGCGGGTTGATGGGCATTATTCAAATTCCCCTGGGGTCTAAAGCCGCGTTTCAGATTAAACCCTTTTATCGCCTGCCTCTCAAAAAATCGGAAATGCAATCGCTTAATCTGTCTTTTACAGGTATTGGGGCTCCTTATCCGGAAGGTGAAACGAGCGTAAAACTATACGGCCTCCAATTTAACGTAGCGATTTTCGTTCAATAAGTTTTCCTATATACAAATCTATCCTTATGCATTTTTTCGGAAAATTTTTTTTAACCGGTTTTATTTCCCTGAGCGTTTATCTTCTCCCTGCTCAGCAACTAAATTTTGCTCCGCTGGCCGAAACCGGCACCTGCCTCAGCGGCGACTGCCAGACGGGTACGGGAACCTACCGCGATGCCAATGGCAATATGTATGAGGGGGGATTTGAGGAAGGGAAATTTAATGGAAAAGGCAAACTGACGCTCGCCTCCGGAGATATTTGTGAGGGTTGGTTTTTGAATGGAATTGAAAACCTTTCGGGCAGTATCCGCGAAGCGGAAAGCGGAGACACGATTAAAACGGTATTTATGGGTCTGAAAATCCCCGACGGGATGGTCTCCGTACATCAGGCCAGTGGTTTGATTTATCACGGCAGTTTTAAGGAAGACAGTTACATCAACGGAACCTTGCGTTGTACTAATGGAGGTACATCCAGTATTCTAGCCTTTGTAAAGGCCAGCAAAAGTACTTGGACGTATCTTTGTTCTTCTTCAGAAAAAATCGCGCCTACCCTTGTCCTATCAATGGTCACCGCCGGGGAAAAACAAAAAGCAGAAACCGAAGTCAAAAATTCTCAGGCCGAACTTAAAACCGCAATTCACCACCTCAAAGAAACGGCACAAGCTCTTTTGAGTACTGTGGATGAAATCAATGACAAAGTACTTTCCGGACAAACTGACCTCAGCGAGTACCAGACCTCACTGAATAATCATTCGCAGAACTATAACACCCAAACCGAAGATTTTAATACAAAGTTTGGAGCCTTATTTGAAAAAATCAGCCTTCACAGGGCCAGTTTTCATGAAGTTGTGATGGGCGACCGTTGGGAAGACATCAAAAATCGGGCACAGGTTTTTTCCGTTTTTGTCCAGAAATCAGGTGCGCTGAGTCAGGACGGACTCAACAAATTGTCAATGGCTAATACCGGTTTTAAAGCGCAAAAAACGAAATCCGCCGGTGATCTGGACCTCCTGGAACAGGAAATTTACCTTTTGCTCGACAACTTTTTAAACTAATTGTAATCTTCACTCCCACTCGCCTTTTTCCACAGACCAGTCGGAGCCAAAATACCCTGCGAGCACCGATTTTCCGCCCGTCCAGGTTTTTTCGTCAAGAATCACCAGATCGGGCAGCGCAAAACCTGGATACAAATACAATATCTGGCCGGTTATGGACATGCCTTTTACGCCGGTTCCACCGATCACGCCTACCAGATTGGTATCACTGCCTTTTTTCGGGCGAATAAATACCGCAGCCAGATTATTGCCGGTATAGGTTTCCTCTGCCATGCTGATTTCGCCACGTCGCACCTGAACCGGGCTTTCGTCCAACAACTGTTTCCATGCGAGGTTATTCTCCGAATGGCCAAAAAGCACGACATTTCTCCCTGTGTATTTTTCGGCAGAATATAAATAATCCGGAATCACCTCAATGGCACCATTGCCCTGATACCAGAAGGATTCGGCGTCGTAACGGGCTTTTTGCAGGGCCCAACGATTTTCATCCGGTGTACCGACTGTCCCATAGACAAATACCACCCGGTGATTGATTACGTCGCGAAAATTGCTGTAGCGGTGAGGGCCTTTGGCACTGGCAGAGGGTTGGGTCGCAGGTCGCCACTGTTTGTTATCATGGGCAAAAAACAATTGATCCGAGGAAACCGGCACCTTCATGGTATCTCCGTCCAGCACAATCACCGCCGTTTTTTTACCCTCAAAAACACCCGAATCAATGGCAAGAATTGAGACATTTTCGGTTGTACCCGAGACGCGGTTTTGTCCGGGATCGAGGCGCAGGTGGATTTTGCTGAAAGCCAGTTTGTGTTGTTGGTCATAAATAGTTGCCCAGTAGTTGGAGGAAGAAATACCGGGGTGGGCAGTTACAAAATTAATTTCCCGTATTTTGTCTTTTCCGGGGCGAATATGTCGGGCAAAAAAATCAAATATCGGCTGCCAGTCCACGCAGTCGGTGCCATTTTCATCCGAAATATCCCACCAGTGCCCCATGCCCGGCTCTTCATGATAGACAAAATCCCGGTGAAATTTTTCCAGCAATGAAACCGCGTACCGTGCCTGTTCCGGCCTGACCACATCGTCGGCTCCGCCGTGAAGGACATACACACCGTTTTGTTTGTAATTGAGGGCCATACTGTCGGTCATGGCCATGTTTCGGCTCCGCCTGATCAGCGTATTCTCCTCCGGAGACTGCTGCGGCACAAAACTGCTGTAATAATTGACCAGGTTCATATATCCTGCACTCGGCGCTATCGCCGCCCAATGGTCGGGAAATGTCGCTCCGAGGCTCCAGGTCCCATGCCCTCCCATCGAATGGCCGGTCAGATACACCCGGGCCGGGTCAATGTCATATAGTCGGCGGGTTTCTTCCAGTACTGCCAGGGCATCCATTCGCCCCCAATCTTCCCAGTTGTAACCATAAGGCCGTCGGTTGGTGGGGGAAACGATGTGAATCCAGGGTTTCTGATAGTAGGAGGCCGCCTGATTCAGACCTTCGACGTTCGCGCCGTGTACCGAAAGGGCCAGTGCCTTGGGGCCGTCGGATTCCGTAGCCGGATTGACGGCAAAATACTGGATGCTTCCGTCCACGGCACTCTGATAAGTGCGTTTGTGAAGTTCTTGGGGCAAACGATGCCGGAGGTGGAGGGAAGATTCGGCTAAAATCGCCCCGGAAATATCCCGGATTCTGATTAAAACCGGGGTACTCTCCTGATTTAAAACGGGTTTTGTTCCTTTTATGGGAAAGGCTATTTTACGCATTCCAAGAGGAGGTAAAAACCCTACGGATAGGGTTTGCACGTTTTCACCGGGGAACGAAACCTCCATTTGATAACCTTCGACCGATTGGTCTTTTGCATTGACCACAACAATTCCACCCCGATAATCAGGGATTTCACCGATAAGCAGATCGGGCAAAGTAGCATCTTTTGTGTTAAGCAAAACCGAAGCGGGGGATTCATGAATTTTCAATTTAAACCGCCCGCGATTGCAGCGAAATACCAAGTGGTTATTTCCTTTTTTCAATTTTACCGGAACCATGGAAAACGAAAAATCCGGCTCCCACGGCTCAAAAGTATCTTTACTCTGATACTGATTGCCGATGCGAAATTCTCCGTTAACCCAGCCCCAGAGATTGCCCATTTCTTCGAGGATAACGATTTTTTCTTTGGTCGAGCGGTAGTTGACATAGACATATCCGCCGCGAAGAGACGGGCCGGAGAACCAGCCATCTTCATCTGCCTGAAGGTTTTGCCAGGTTGATTTTTTATCCGCCAGAGTTATTTCTGTTCCGGATTTTGGCGGAACAAAAATACTTTCGGACAAAGACTGTAATACCGGGTCGGCATGGATAATCCTGCCATAATGATAACGAGAGGTTTCGGCCCCCAATGCCTGTGTAATAATAATCGGGGCGGATTGGGAAAAAAGATGAGGGAAAACCAAAATATACAGGCCTGTACAAAACAAAAAGCGATTCATAGCAGCAATTTGAGGTATAACCAGAAAGGATAATAACCAACAAAAACTTTTCAATTTGTCCAAAGAAAATTATTTCCTTCTATGAATTTATCCTGATATTTCGTAATATTTTTCCCTAAACGGATTCCCTTATGAGACCATTTTTGCTCCTGCTGTATATACTCAGCGGAATAAGCCTGACCGCACAGAACGTTCCCGCAACCCGGACCAATATTTTATTTGTAATTACGGATGATCATTCGTGGATACACACTTCAGCTGCGGGTTCACGGGCAGTCAAAACCCCGAATATGGATCAGTTAGCAAAAGAAGGCATTTTTTTTAACCACGGTTTTATTCCTACTCCCTCCTGCACACCTGCACGGGCAGCCATCCTTACCGGGCAGGAAATATGGAGACTGGAGCAGGGCGCAAGTCTTCATGGGCCACTGACCACCCGGTTTGCCGTTTATCCCGACATCCTCGAAAAAGCGGGTTATCATGTGGGATATACGGGAAAGGGATGGGCGCCGGGAGAGGTAGCGGTTACGGGAAGGGTACGCAATCCAAGCGGCCCGGTTTACAACCGGCATAGTGTCGGAGGCGGTTCTTCTGCGTTGAGTGGGGTTGACTACGCCGCCAATTTTAATGAATTCCTCAATAGCCGCCAGAACGGACAGCCGTTTTGTTTTTGGGTGGGTTTTTTTGAACCCCATCGCCCCTACAAAACCGGTCTGGGAAAAGAATCGGGTCTGAATGCCCGGTTGATGGATTTTCCCACCTTTCTCCCGGATGTACCGGAAGTCCGCAATGACATGCTGGATTACCTGTATGAAATTCAGTATGCCGATAATCAACTCGGTAAAATAATCAACCATCTGAAAGCTGTCGGAGAACTGGACAACACGCTGATTGTAATTACTGCGGACAATGGCATGCCATTCCCTCGTGGGAAAGGTACACTTTACGATTATGGAGTACGAGTACCACTCATTCTTCGCTGGGGAGATAAATGCCCGGGCGGACAAGTAGTGGATGACTTTGTAAGCCTCACCGATGTCGCTCCGACCTTTCTCGAAGCAGCAGGTTTACCGATCCCCGGCGATATGACAGGAAGAAGTCTGATGAATATCATCACATCCGGACAATCCGGAAGAATAGAATCTTCGCGTGACAAAGTATTTTTTGGAAGAGAAAGACATGCCGTTTGCCGACCGGAAGAAGACGAAAATGACCCCGGTTATCCCAGCCGTGCGGTGCGCACAGCGCAGTATCTGTATATACGGAATTACGCCCCTCACCGGTGGCCTCACGGCGACGGAGCCAGGCCCACGTTTCAGGGCCTCGTATTCGCCGATACCGACGACGGCCCGTCGGCCCGATACATTATCCAAAACGCAAACAAACCCGAAGTAAAACCTTTCTTTGACCTCTGCTTTGGCAAACGGCCCGGAGAAGAACTTTATGATGTGGTACAGGACCCGGATCAGGTGCGAAATCTGGCTCAACTACCCGAATATCTGGAGGTTAAAAAGAATCTTCGATCCATGTTGGAGGTTTATCAGGCTCAGACCGGCGATCCTCGAATCGAGGGGAAAACCCCCTGGGATTATTACCCTTTTTACGTGAATAATCCAGCCGGACTCGTTCCTTACAGCAAAAATCTAGCTTACCAGAGAGGCGGAACTTATATTACTCATGGGGGGTTTTTGGGACAGCCGGGAAGCACTTCGATCCGAATTTGGGCAAGAACTTCCGAGCCGGGAAGTTTTTCGGTGAGGTATGGACTCAACCCTGATAATCTTTCCCTCGGGCTAAGTCAGACAGTAACGACCGTCGAAAATGATAATAGCGGCTGGGTTACCTTGGAGGGGTTACAACCCGGCACCAGTTATTTTTACCAGTTGGAAACGGGTGCTTATGTGGGCGCAAAAGGCTCTTTTTTTACGCTTCCCTTAACTTCCGCTAAAACCGAATTTTCGTTCGAATTCGGGCAGGGGTTTTATCCGATACCTCTTGCCGGAAACGACCCGGAAATACCGGCTGCGGTGATAAGAAATGCAGAAGACACGAGCTTTTTTTCGATCAAAATGATCCCAGAGCCGGAAATATTGGCTGACCGGGAACGGTTTAAAACCTGGTTGAAAGAAAATCCCGACAATGCCCGTTACCATCGAAATATGCCCACTTTCTGGGGAGGCGGAGCCCCGACAGCGAGTACTCCCGGAGGGAATTCCAGCCGCCTCGTCAATAACTGCCTGCTTCTTTTTCCCGACCCGCGGGAATTTCGCACCCTTTCCGATTCAAAGGGAAATGTCCTGGCGGGTATGCCGGGAAAAACACAGCAGGAATGGTTGGTAAAAGAAATCCGACAGGCAAAAGTAAACCAGGTATTTATTACCGCTCCGGTCGGTGTAGTTGACCCCGCCCGAGAATCGGCATTAACCCAACTTTCAAGTGGAAACCCCGAATGGAAACCGCTGTTGAAAGAAAGAAAAAACCTCCTTAAAAGTTTTCAAAAAACTCAGAAACAGGTGTTTTTTCTCACAGAAACACCCCGAAACAACGCAGTAGTAAAACTGTCTCCCAAAATTTGGGAGGTTTTTACCCATTCGGAGGTAATGATATCCTCCCAAACAGAACCCCTGCCGGAAACCGGGCTAAAAAAATCCAATGGACTAAAATACGAAGTCGTGTGGGCGGATCGAGGGAAAAGTTATTGTACGTTTCAAGTAAAAAACAAACCCAGCCTATTGACCCTTTCGTTCCGCAACATCGCTAATGGTAAACTCATTCATTCGCTTCCGATTTCGTCGAATTAATTAACAAAACATGGGCCTAAGTTAACATTCCGTTCATGTTCTGTTTTTGACCACTGAGGTAGTAATGCTGCCGATTCATTTTTCGGTCAAATATATAGAGAGGAATAGTAATAACTTTATCAGGTTGTTCACTATAACACCGTCTAATTTAGCGCAAGACATATCCCAAACACGCGCCAATATTTGTATTGAATAGATATGTATTGATTGATTAACCCTGGAAAAGATGAAAGCGTTCTGTCTGTTAGTTCTCAACGGTATCAAAGGATTACCCGTACTCAAAAGTACCTTTGCTATCACAATTCTTTTTAACTTGTTCTTATTCTCCCAGGCTTTTGGCCAGACCATTACCAACACGAATCTCCAGCAGTTTGCAGTTTCTACCAGCACTGCGGATAAACCTCAGTCCAAAGTATGGACTTATAACGGGGGATGGTACTGTGTGATGGCCAATTCTTCGGGAACCCGTGTATGGAAACTTAATGGAACAACCTGGAGTTCTGTCCTTACTCTTACAACGAGCAACAATCTTTATGCAGATGTAAAAGTGGCAGGAAACCTGGTTCACATCCTTTTATTCGACGATTTGCTGGATGACGTCCACATTCGTACACTCGAATACAATACCGGAAACCAGACCTATCAACCCTGGTCGGTTAATCCTAACTCTACGCTGGTTGACTTGGGTACAGGAGGCGGCCGCAAAACCGAAACTGCGGCTATGGATATTGATTCTCAGGGCAAAATGTGGTTCTGTTTTGAACGCGACGGAGCCGTATTTGTGCGTTGGAGCAATGCCCCTTATACCAGTTGGAGTTCCAATATTCAGATTATAAATGGTTTGGTACAGCGCGACATCGCCGGCATCATTGCTTTTTCCGATAACCAGGGTAGCAAAATCGGGGTAGCATGGGCCAATCACAATACCAAACGATTTGGGTTTAAATACCACCTCGATACCAACCCTGCAACCACCTGGTCTTCCGATGAAATCCCGGGAAATGCTCAGGCGCTAAATGTTGGACTCGGCATGGCTGATGACCATATCAACCTCGCCACTACTTCCGACGGCCATGTTTATATGGCTGCCAAAACTTCCTACGACCAGAATGGCTACGCCACCCTTATCCTGCTTGATAGAAAACCCACACAATCCTGGGATTATTATGAAGTGGAGTTTGATGATAAAGGAACGAAACCGGTTGTAGTAGCTAATGAAGCAGCCAATAGCCTGATTATTGCTTATACTTACCCCAGCAACAACGCCGGAGACCTTGTTTATAAAGTCGCCCCGCGTAATGCATTGGGAAATTTTGCATCCGCCAGCCGAAATATCATTATCAACCGCGACGGATCCGTTGTGGATATGGCTTCCAGTACGAAAGACATCTGGTCAAATAAATTGGTCGTAATGGGATACCACGCCGTTTCGGGTACGGTACGAAGCACTTTGCTGGAAATGCAGGGCCTTCAGCAGGACAATGTTGCACCCTCCGTACCCGCAAACCTCGTTTCTACAGGCCGTACCTTTGAATCGGTTGATCTTCAGTGGAATGCCTCCACCGATAATACAGCCGTAACCGGCTACAACGTCTTTGTGGATGGAGTTTTTAACGGCACAACAGCCGGGACGACCTTCACCGTTACTAATCTTGAAGACACCACCAGCTATAATTTTCAAGTCTCAGCTTTTGATGCCGCGGACAACGAATCGGCTCTCAGCCCGGCCCTTACCCTCAGCACGCTGAACATTCCTCCACCTGTCAATGTTCCTCCCACTGCCGCTTTGGCTAGCGACATTGCCGGTGGAGTTGCACCCATCACCGTAAACTTTAATGGCTCGGCTTCGCTGGACTCCGACGGTGTGATTACAAGCTATAGCTGGGATTTTGGCGATGGAAATACCGCTACCGGTGTTACCGCCAATCATACCTACAACAGCATCGGCAATTACCTTGTTGTCCTGACTGTAACGGATGACAGCAGTGCTACCGATACCGATAGTATTACCATCGCTGCTACCGATAAACTCAACCAGACCATTACTTTTAATACTCTGGCAGATAAACAGACAACTTCCGGGCCTTTCACGCTGAGTGCAACGGCAAACTCTGGCCTGCCGGTTAGCTTCAGCCTCGTTTCGGGGCCGGCTACCATTAGCAATGATACTGTTACGCTTACGGGGGTTGTCGGTACAGTTATCGTCCGCGCCAGCCAGAGTGGCAATTCTAATTATTTCCCGGCAGCGGATGTGGATCAAAGTTTTGATGTATTGGAGCCGGGTACTTCCGTCGTCGTATCCGCTCAGGTCAATACCTCATCTGACGATGCAGAAGAAAGACTTTCTACAGGTAGAATGGATGTTACCAGTTCGGACCTCGAACTCGGTTACGAAGGTATTTACGCCCAGCGGACAGCGATGCGGTTTACGGGGTTGAATATTCCTCAGGGAAGCACGATTCTGAATGCATACGTACAATTTCGGACGGATGAAGCGCAAACAGGAGCAGCAAACCTCACTGTACGTGGCCAAAACAGCGATAACGCAGTGACCTTCCCTGCTACCAAATTTGCCATTACCTCCCGGCCTCAGACTTCCGCAAGTGTATCCTGGACCCCAATAGCTTGGGCTACGGTAGGAGAAGAAGGTCCCGACCAGCAAACCCCTGACATCAGCAGCGTTGTACAGGAAATTGTAGATCGTGCGGGCTGGACCACCAGTAGCGCGATGGTTATCCTGATTGAGGGAACCGGTGTCCGTGCAGCCGTATCTTACGACGCTCTTCCCGCAGGTGCCCCGCGTTTATTTGTGGAGTATCAGCCTTTAGGCGGTTCTGCCCGAAAAGCAGCTACTCAACAACTAGCTACCACTTCGAATCTGCTTCTTTATCCTAATCCTTTTGAAAATGAGTTTTTCCTAAAAACCGACTTCCCCGGAGCGCAGTGGATGGATGTCGTAATCTTTAATTCTATGGGACAGGTAGTGCATTCGGAAGAACATCTTTCTTTGCGAAAACCCGTCCGGATTCAGCCCCAACTGGCAGCCGGAATCTATTCCGTTGTTATCCGCACCGATAACGGACAGGTCAAACAGATTTTGGGGGTCAAAAACTGAATAGAGATCGAATACTAGACAGAATTTTATACGGGCGGACAGGAGAGGGCAACCTATTCCCGTCCGCTTTTTTGTTTTTATAAGCTGATATTGAATAGATATGTACTGTTTAATCCCAAAAAAATGAAAACGTTCTACCCGTTATCACAAGCTCGGGAGCTTCCTTTTTTCCAAAAGTTTCTCACCTTTTTTCTTCTCCTTTCCTTGTTCTTTTTTGCTCAATTATCCGCACAACCCATTACTCATACCCCCCTCCAGCCACTTCCTGTATCCACCACCACTGCGGATAAACCCCAGTCCAAAGCATGGACTTACAATGGAGAATGGTACTGTGTAATGGCCAATCCCTCCGGAACACATATCTGGCAACTGAACGGCACAACCTGGACTTCCGTCTTCACGCTTGCAAACAACAGCAATATGTATGCAGATGTAAAAGTTGCCGGAACGCTGGTTCATCTTCTTTTATTCGATGATTTACTCGATGATGTTTACATTCAGACCCTTGAATACAATGCAGGTACACAGACCTACCAGCCCTGGTCCGTAAACCCCAATGCCACTCTGATTGATGTTGGTGTAGGGGGAGGGCGCAGAACGGAAACCGCTGTTATAGAGAAGGATTCGCAGGGTAAGATGTGGTTTTGTTATGAACGCGACGGAGCCGTATTTGTGCGCTGGAGCAATGCACCTTATACCTCTTGGAGCGGAAACATTCAGATTGTAAGTGGTCTGATTCAACGCGACATCGCCGGTCTAATTGCTTTTTCGGATAATGAAGGCAGTAAAATCGGGGTAGCCTGGTCCAATCACAATACCCAGCGGTTTGGGTTTAGATATCACCTCGACACTAACCCGGAGACCACCTGGTCTTCTGACGAAATCCCCGGAAATTCCCAGGCCTTTAATGTCGGACTCGGCATGGCCGATGACCATGTGAACCTCGCCACCGCTTCCGACGGTCACCTTTATATGGCCGCAAAAACTTCGTATGACCTGAACGGTTTTGTCACGCTTATCCTGCTGGATCGAAAACCTAACCAAACCTGGGATTATTACGAAGTTGAGTTTAACGATAGTGGTACAAAACCCATTGTTGTTGTTAATGAAGCATCAAACGAAATATTTTTCGCTTATAGCTATCCCGACAACAATACTGGAGATCTTGTATATAAAACCGCTTCCCGCGATACGTTGAGTAATTTGGCTTCTGCAAACCGCACCATCCTTCTCAACCGCGACGGTTCATCCATAGATATGGCCAGCAGCATCAAAGATACTTGGTCAGAAGAACTGGTAGTTATGGGCTATCATTTAGCCTCCGGAACGATGCGTAGCACCTTTGTCGAAATGTCGTTACCGATCGGAGATACTACCCCGCCTTCGGTCGTGTTGAACCTTACCTCTCCCGGCCATACGACGGAATCGGTTGATCTCCAGTGGGATGCCTCCACGGACAATACCGCCGTTACCGGCTACAAAGTCTATGTGGACGGAATTCTTCAGGACTCCACCGCCGGAACGACTTTTACCGTTACCGGGCTTGCCGCTGCCACGGCGTATGACTTTCAGGTTTCGGCTCGTGATGCCGCCGGTAATCACGCGGCCCTCAGCGCCGTGCTGACCGTCAGCACCGACAAACTGGCGCAGAGCATTACTTTTGCCCCACTGGCCGACAAACAAACCGCGGATGTTCCTTTTACCGTAAGTGCTTCGGCCTCTTCGGGTCTGCCGGTTAGTTTCAGCCTCGTTTCCGGTCCGGCTACCCTCAACGGCAGTACCGTCACCCTCACCGGCATCGCCGGGACCGTAACCCTCCGCGCCAGCCAGGCGGGGAATGCTACCTACTTCCCTGCTGCGAATGTGGATCAGAGTTTTGAGGTAACCGAACCCGTTTCTTCGGTTTTGGTTTCTTCGCAAATCAATGCCGCTTCCGACGACATGGAAGAACGGCTGCTTACCGGCAAAATGGACGCCGGAAGCCTGGACCTCGAACTCGGTTACGAAGGAATTTACGCCCAGTTAGTAGGATTACGTTTTACCGGGCTGAACATCCCGCAGGGAAGTGTTATCCTCAACGCTTACGTCCAGTTTACCACCGATCAGGTCAAAACCGGCGCTACCAGCCTCAACATTCGTGGACAGGATAGCGACAATGCCGTCACCTTCCCCACCGTCAAATTCAGTGCCTCTACCCGACCGAAAACCACGGCCGCCGTACCCTGGAACCCCGTAGCCTGGAATATCGTCGGGGAAAAAGGCCCGAACCAGCAAACCCCCGACATTAGTGCCGTGGTGCAGGAAATTGTGGATCGCCCCGGATGGACCACCAGCAGTGCGTTGGTCATTTTCCTCGACGGAACCGGAGTTCGCACCGCCACGGCTTATGAAGCTTCCCCCGCCAACTCCCCTAAGATTTTTGTCGAATACCAA
>JANRJC010000030.1:0-47493 GCA_033764335.1 Bacteroidia bacterium
AAGCCTGCGGCTTGTAACGCATTTAGCACGCTGTGATAAGATTCAACAGGAGCAATGACTTCTATTTGCCCTTCGTCAACAGTCACGTCGGACGCACCGGCATCAATCGCGACTTCCATCACATTATCTTCAGATTGACCATTTGCCATTAAAATTTCTCCTTGATTAACAAAGAGATAAGCAACCGAACCATCCGTACCCAGATTTCCACCATGTTTGGTAAATGCGTGACGAACCTCAGAAACAGTTCTGTTTTTATTATCTGACAAACAATCGACCAGAACAGCGATTCCACCGGGTCCATATCCTTCATATCGCATTGCGACCATGGCATCGCCATCCAGGCCACCTACTCCTCGTTTTACGGCATTGTCTATAGTGTCACGTTTCATATTCGCATTAAGCGCCTTTTTTACAGCGTCCCTTAATCGAGGATTAGTTGATTCATCACCGCCTCCCATCCGTGCAGAGACTGTAATTTCACGAATCAGTTTTGTAAATATTTTGCCGCGTTTGGCATCTTGAACACCCTTGCGAAACTTTATATTTGCCCATTTACTATGACCAGCCATAAATCGTCAATCGGGTTTAAACAAAAAATCTGGTTGGTTTCAAATACATGAAACCAACCAGAAGCAAATTTACACAATTTTATGAATGTCTTTCAGTCGTAAAGGCTGAAAGTCAGTGTTACCTACTTGATAAGAGTTGTTTGATCCTGACCAAGACGATTCATGACATTTTCCCGGATAAGACGGTAATAATGTTTCCGTCCGGTAGTTTTGTCCTGACGGATTAGTTTCACCTCTATCATGATTTTGATGTATTTTTTCGCCGTGGTTCCTTTGATTTTCAGTTCACGCTCCAAGTCTTGCGAATAGAAGCCCGACTGCGCATAGTTAACGAGGAACTTAGGCATATCAAATACCACTTCGAAGATAGTTCCGTCTTTGTACAAGTCAAAAAACATGAGTCTTATGCCCTGCTCCAACTGGCGGTTGGTGGTTTCCTGAATATCGAGGAAAAATCCGAGACGGTTGACTTCCTTGAAGGTAATATAACTGCGGAGGTTGCGATAGGAAAAATCGAGGTGTTCGGCAGCTAATGGCAAATCTCCTTTAGAAATATTGATACACTTATTGAGCGTTTTGTTTCTGACGGAGTTGGGCACATCCTTAAATTCTTCCCAATCAGCCTTCATAAAGCTTAGCGGGTTGTTGTTGTCTTCAATCTCACTCAGCAGTTTTTCACTAATTTTAAGGCTGATAGCATCCGAGTTGATAATTGCGCCGAGTCGGAGCATTTTTATTTCAAACCACTGATACCAGTAATATACTTTAATGCTAAAATGTGAAGCAGGCTCAAAGCGATAATATTCGTTGCGGAATGCTTCGATTTGTGATTTACTGATAAAGTTGCGATTATGTTCAATCGAATCAGCAATAGCCGTAATTTTCTGGAAGAAAGAGGCCAGATTATGTACCATCCAGGAAACACCAGGCTCTTCAGTTTCACGCAAAAAGACCTTATTGGCTAATTTAAAAGCCTGAATAATGAGGTAAAATCCACCAGACTCCAGTTGTTTACTACCATGTTTGAGTAAATCCTGAAGAATGTCATTAGACTTTTGTGTCTGGTCATTTCTTTCCAGAAGGTTGAGATAGACCTGAACGGACTGAACGTAGAGCGGGTAATTGTCCGATTTTTTATGATGCTGGACAATTTCCTTTATGTCTTTTTCTGTAAAAGGAGCCAGCGTATTTACGGAGAGAGCCGCATGTACCAAGCGGTATTGAGCCGCGATAATCGGGTCTTTCAGGGCATCCGCTGATTTTACCGAAAGCGTAGCAAACTCAACCGCTTTTTTTCCAAAACCTTGTCTTTCAATATCATCTTCCGTCATCTTATTCAGATCACCGTAAATAACCGCAATCATATTTTCGACAAAAGACCGAGTAAATCCGGGAAGATTTTTGCGCGCTTTCAGGTCAAGTTCAAGATCTCTGAGTCGAATCTGGCAATGCTCCAGCCGGGTGAGCGGGTCATTAAAACTATAACAGGATTTGGGCAAATAGGCCGCTCTCATCTCTAACAGAGCACAAGCAAAAAGATGCGAGGTAAAAGGTTCCCCGGTATTTTGTGATTTTTCCTCAACGGTTTTAAGAATTTCTTCAATTTTTACAATAGAGTCGGCATTTTTTTCAGCCAAAAAATGTTCCGCTAGGAAAAAATAATTAGCCAGGTTTTGTTCAACCGGACTTTCATTAATAGATTTTTGAAGCCACAACCTTGCTTTAGCGGACTGTTCGTTTTCATCTTCATTTACATACACCATTCCAATAATGGTCGAAACGATCGAAATGAAGGGTTTGCTGAGGGATCCCCAATCAAGGCTGCTGATCCGCTCTTCAAAATCCTCAAGCGGCTTATTCTTAATCAACCTTAGGAATGACACTGACGCAAAGTCCAGCAATTGGTTCCAAGAATTCAGGTCTGCGTCTATAGAAGGCATATTTTTCACTGCCAACATACGGTGACGAATAAGCTCTACACAAAACTTAAATCCTTCCGAATCTCGTCTTAATAAAGTATAGAGCAAAGATTGTCGAGCCAGAAAGAAAAAATAGTTGGCTGAGGCCTGATCTTGAAACGAGGTATTCTGCAGTTCGGTACTGAAAAACTCCTCAAGTTTCTCAAAATCGGTAATGTCTGCCTTTTTGAGCAGATCTTTCAGGTAGTTGGGATAGCTTAGTTCCCCACTACGCCGATGTGTTTCCACCAGAAACTGGTAAGAAAATGCGTTGGAAAAATTCATAGGACAGGGAGGTTAATAAATTTGAAAGGTGTAAAAAATAATACCATCCCGCAAGATTTTTGCAAATCATTAATAAAAATGAATATGCTTTACCATTATAAAAACAAAACAAGGCATTTCTTGGAAAAATCAAATTTAAAAACCTTCCTATTCTTTTTTGGAATAAGCTCTTTGTGTATAAATAGTAAGATATTTTTAAATGTTCCATTTTGCTTTTTTTCAGATATACTGAAATGCAGTTTTAACCACGTGCCGTTGTTTAATTTAAAACTTGTTTCGATCTTGCAAGACAAATTAATGCTATAAAAGCACCCTAAGATGCGAAAATAAACCCTTTTTTTGTATATAACAAATCTTTGGAAAAATATTTTGGAGAATTTTAACAAGAAAATGCGGGTTTTTGTGCAAAATCAGATCCTATAATAGGAAGAAATATTCCGATTTTGAAATAAAAAATTCAAAAATCGAAATAAGTGCCCATTTTTGAATATCCCGATTTTTTATATCTTTGTATATGGGAAAAACCAAGACTACCTTTACTTGTCAGAGTTGCGGCACGATCCATCTTAAATGGCAAGGACAATGTACCGGTTGCGGAGAGTGGAGTACCCTAGTCGAAGAAATTGTCAGCCCCACAGACCGCCGACCCATAGGCGCGACTGCTCTCAATGCCAAATCAACGCCCAAACCGATCGCAGACATCACTTTTGACCGGGAACAACGCATAAATATGCGCGATCAGGAGATGAACCGCGTACTCGGCGGCGGGCTTGTCGAAGGGTCGGTTATCCTGTTAGGCGGGGAACCTGGTATAGGCAAAAGTACACTTTTGCTTCAAATGGCACTCCAGATGACACCTCATCGCATTCTCTATGTATCTGGAGAAGAAAGTGAGCAGCAGATCAAGCTACGTGCCGAAAGAATTCCTTTTGCCAATCCTAACCTACTTATCGCCGCAGAAACGCATCTGGAGAGGATTTTTGAGTTTTATGAATCCGTAAAGCCGGATCTGATTATCATTGATTCCATCCAAACCATGTTTACCGATGCCCTTGAATCGGCTCCCGGTAGCGTCAGTCAGGTGCGCGAAGGTGCGGCTAAGGTAATACGGCTGGCCAAAGAAACCCGAACACCGGTTTTCCTCGTAGGGCATATTACAAAGGATGGCACACTTGCCGGGCCGAAGGTTTTAGAACACATGGTTGATACCGTCTTAACCTTCGAAGGTGACCGCCACAACAGCTACCGAATCGTCCGTACCAGTAAAAACCGGTTTGGCAGCACCATGGAAATTGGCATCTATGAGATGATGGCCTCCGGCCTCCGCGAGGTATCCAATCCCTCCGAAATCTTCCTCTCTGGAAGCCTTGAAAACTTCAGCGGGGTCTGTATTTCCGCAACTATGGAAGGTTTACGACCGCTTCTTGTAGAAACGCAGGCGCTTGTAAGCCCGATGGCTTACGGTACCGCTCAGCGCTCGGCAACGGGGTTTGACCTCCGAAGACTCAATATGCTGCTCGCTGTATTGGAAAAACGCTGCGGTTTTAAAATGGGGGTCAAAGATGTTTTCATCAATATCACCGGCGGTTTAAGAGTAGAAGACCCCGCCGTGGACCTCGCCCTTATCTGCGCAGTCATATCTTCCCTCCATGATCTTCCCGTACCTCAATCTTGTGTATTCGCGGCGGAAGTAGGACTTTCCGGCGAAATTCGCGCTGTAAATCGCGTCGAACCCCGCATCGCAGAAGCAGAAAAATTGGGCTTTCAAAAAATTTATGTAACGCAATCTCAGGCTTCCGCTCTCAGTAAAAAATACTCCGGCATTCAGGTACGAGGTGTTTCCAAACTGGAAGAAGTATTCCGGGAAGTCTTTGGTGGCAACTAATACTTAATTTATTTGTCTGAAACCAAAAAAGTAGTTAATTTCCGATAAAATAGAGGTTCCGAAAATTCCGATAATCGGATGAGAAATTTGTGGATTTGGACTCTCAGCTTCTGTTGTTTCCCGCTGACCCTTGTTTTTCCCAAGGCCGATAGCCTTATATATGCCCTCCACCAGGCCGAAGGAATGGAAAAACAGGCGATTTTGCTTAAACTTTCAACTTATTATGCACCCGACTCTTTTGACCTGGCACTTGGATATGTGGAGGAAGCCAAAAAAATAGCCGAAGGAAACGATGATCAGCAACGACTTGCCCAAGCATACCTGCAAGAAGGTTATTTGTGGGAATCCTATTCGGAGAATATTTCCGACATAAGAAAAGCTATACAACCGGTGCAGATTGCAAAAAATATCTGCCTTACCCTCAATGATACTGCCTGTCTTGCCCAGGCAAGTTTTGCTATTGCCCGCCTTTATGCCCGATTTGAACTTATTGACAGGGCCGCCCCTTACTTCTTTGAAGCACTACAGTATTTTCGTATCCTAAAAGACACCTCAAATCTTATCCAGGTAAACCTCGCCCTCGCACAAGTATATAAATTGACCGGTGATCCCGGACAGGCCATTAATTACAGCATATCCGCTCTTGATCTGGCCCAAACTTCGGAACAAGACTCCCTGCGGGCATTGATCATGTTTTTTATTGGAGAAGCTTATCTGGAAAAAGCCGAATACCCGCAAGCGCTTTCTTACCTGAAAGAAGCCATTAATGAACTTGATAACATCCAAAATATCAGTTACAAAACCGCTATCCTTAATCGCACCGGCGAAACATACCGGGAACTCCGGCAAATGGACAAGTGTTTTATGCTGCACAATGAAGCCCTGGAACTTGCCCGGCAATCTAATGATGCACACGGCATGGCGGATAGTTACTACGGCATTGCCGATGCTTATGTCAAAATCGAAAATTACTCTCTTTGCCTCATTTACCTTGACAGCAGTACTTTTTTGGCCGAACAAGTGGAATTTAACTCTCAACTACTCAAAAACTATCAGAAGTATATAACCGTTTTCCTGAGAACGGACCAGTATGAAAAATTTATGCATTATCACAACAAATCCCAAGTACTGGAAGACAAAATTGATCAGGAAAACAAAGACCAGATTCTGCTGAAAGTACAAACTTTTTACGAAAGTGAACGGATGGAACGAGAACTTGCTTTTAATGAAGCAAAACTCGAACTAAGTGCCGCCCAACTAAAAAATAGTCGTACCCAGGCGCAGTTTGCCATCCTTGCCGGAATTTTCCTCGCCTTTCTCCTGGCCATTTTTTTCCGACAATATCAAACTAAAAAACGAGCAAATGAAGAACTCGAAGAAAAAGTAGCCATTCGCACGCGAGAACTTCGCACGGCCTATGGGGAAGTGGTACTTTTAAATGAAGAACTCGACACATTTGCTTACCGCACAACCCACGATATACGCGGCCCGGTCGCAAGACTCCTGGGGCTTAGCCAGATTGCCATGAATGCCACTGACAAAGCGGAAGCAAGTACTTATATGGATTTGATCTATAAAGAAGCCATCAGCATGGATTTTATGCTCCACCGGTTTCTGGAAGTTAATAAAATCAAACACATAACCCCATTAAAACAACCCATTGAACTCGAAAAAATGATCCGGGATGTATGGGAATCCCTTGCTGACATTGATGGTTTTAGAGAAATAGAACTAATAATAGCTCCCAGCCTACCCCAATACATTAATAGCGACATTAAACTTTCCACCATCGTTTTTAGAAATCTTCTGGAAAACACCATCGTTTTCCGTTCGAAGGAAACGAAAGTTAAACCCTTTGTAAAAATCACCTCAACCGAAAATGGCAACGGTGCACGTATTCATATCCTCGACAACGGGATCGGAATCCGCCCGGAAGTAGCTACCCGTGTTTTTGAAATGTTTTTCCGAGGTACCAATGCCTCTACGGGTTTAGGGTTAGGATTGTATGCGACCAAACTTGCCGCGGAAAAAATGGAGGTACAAATTTACTACCGGGCGGATAATCACACCCTGACCGAATTTGAAATTGTTTTCCCGATTATATAATCCAAGCCCAAAAAAATGTAAATTGTGCCACTTGTATTGGTTTTCGGGTAAAAATTTCTGGAAAATCCGACCTATGCTTCTAAAACTTTATCGAAAAACCCTCTTTCTTCTCCTGATTACCGGGGCTTTTATCACCGGGTGTGGAACTTTCTCGGGTTCCGATGAAAACCTATGGCCGATCCGAGAAAATGGACTCTACGGCTTTATCAATAATACCGGAGAAGTAGTAATTGCCCCTCAGTTTGCTTATGCCTTCCGATTCAGTGAGGGTCTTGCCGCCGTAAATGTAGGCGGAACAGAGACTACTTATGATATTCCGAAAGATGGCAAATGGGGGTTCATAGATCGTTCCGGGCGTTATGTGATAAACCCCAAATATTATTCTCCTCCGAATGACGGCAAACCCTACGATCTCAACGATCTGGCAAAGGTCCTACACGAGGGATATGTCTTTTCGGAAGGGAAAGCAGCCGTATATTCTGACAATGGCTGGATTTATATAGATTCGGCGGAAAATATTGTGGTCAACGACCCCCGGATAAAAAGCGCCCGACAGTTTACCGAAGGATTGGCTGCTGTATATATAAATGGAAAATGGGGGTATATAGATCATTCTTACAAAACCGCGCAGGATTCTATGGCCATCGAGCCGGCGTATCTTTACCCGGTGGACTTTCTCAACGGGCATATTCTTACGATGGATAAAGATTCCCGCTGGGTAGTGATTGACCGTACTGGAAAACGAAAACTACCCCAGTATCGAATTGAAAGTAATTTTTTTGAGGGAATCGCCATCGTTCAGGATTCTTTTAAAATGGGGGAAATTCATTTCGCCTCGGAATATAAATATGGACTGGTAGATACCGACGGGAGGTTCCTGTTTGCACCGCAATTTGACCAGGTTGGGCGTTACGGAAGTGGCCTTTGTCCGGCACTTGTCGGCAGTAAAGTAGGAGAACAGACCGCCTTTGTTGATCAGGTTCGGATAGATAACAATATCGGCGGAAAATGGGGATTTGTGAACCTGAGAGGTGAATTTGTGATCAATCCGCTATACGAAGACGCAAAAGGGTTCAGCGAGGGAATTGCTGCGATAAAAATGGGAGGGCTTTGGGGATATATGGCAGAAGACGGCTCAATGATCACTGGATTTGAGTTCCGGTGGGTGGGTTATTTTAAAGAAGGAATCGCCCGGGTAAAACTTGGGCCTATCCATAATGACTACGATTACCATTATGCTTATATCAACAATGAAGGTGATGTGCTTTGGGTACAGCCCTGATTTTACATTACCACAATTGCCGATACGGGAGAGTCGGAAGGAATATCACTGATGGAAAAATCATCTCCCGCCGCAGAAGATATTCGATTTTGGGGATCATTAATAAGGTAAATATACCGCTGGTCATCCACCTGGATATTAATTGTTTCAAATTCGGGCAGCGGAAATACTTTGATAAAGGCACCTTCAAACACCGCCAAAACTTCCTTTAAACTCATTCCTACTCGCACATCCGAGGGTGTGCGAAACAAAGACGACTCTATTCGTAAGCGATTGACCTTGCTTACGGCAAGCAGCGAATCATTGCTGTAACGCTGATCTAAAAATTCTCCTTCGACAACAATTTTTCCCTCTTTGAGGTGCAGCGTTCTCACCAACCATTCATAACCGTTGCCATTTTCCACGGAATCCTGAATATCGGCTTCGCTGAGTTCTGCCATCTTTACATCTGCAATATAGTCTCCGAGGCGAACGAACTCCAACCCCGATTCGCAGATAAAATCGGGGTGGGAGAAACATTCGATATCGGCTTTTGACATGCCTTCTGTACTGACACTGTCAGGGAGATATTGTTCGGTCGGTTTTTCGGTTTTAGCCTCATTTCCACAGGAGGAAAATCCGGCCAGAATCAGCGCAAGAAATAAAAGTAGGAACAGGTAGTTTTTCATTACAATCCGAAGGCCTCTTTAATTTTAGGAACCAGATCCAGTTTTTCCCATGCGAAAAAGGTCACTTTGCGATTTGCTTTTTCGCGGAGAGTATTTTCAGATACACCGTTTCGACTGACTTTGACATAGTTGGTTTCCACCTCTGCATCAAAAGGTTCTCTTCCCATGTGCCCATAAGCAGCGGTAAGAGAAAATACAGGGTTTTTCAGCCCCAGTCTTTCGACAATAGCACGTGGGGTAAAGGAGAAAGTTGCGGCAACTTTTTCTGCAATTTGAGCATCGGTAAAATTCACTTTTGCTGTACCGTAGGTATTGATGTTTATCGAAACCGGCTCAGCCACACCAATGGCATAAGCGAGTTGTACAAGCACTTCGTCGGCTACGCCGGCAGCTACGAGGTTTTTGGCCAGATGGCGGGCAGCATACGCGGCACTGCGATCCACCTTCGAAGAATCCTTACCGGAGAACGCTCCGCCTCCGTGAGCGCCTTTCCCTCCATAAGTATCCACAATAATTTTTCTTCCGGTAAGACCCGCATCCCCGTGAGGGCCACCGATGACAAATTTACCGGTCGGGTTTATATGATAAATGGTATTTTTCAGCAGGTCGGAAGGGATAGCACGGGGAATCACATGCTTAATAATATCTTCCCGGATTTTTGCCAGCATTTTTGAATCCGCCTCAAGTTGTGCTGCAGGGGACGAGTTGGCGGGGTGTATAAAATCGTCGTGTTGAGTAGAAACCACAACCGTATGCACACGGGAGGGTACCCCGTTGTCGTCGTATTCAATGGTAACCTGCGATTTGGCATCCGGTCGGAGATAAGGCAGAAGGTGTGGTTCGCTTTTGCGAATATCCGCCAGGGTTTTTACGATACGATGAGAGAAAGCCAGTGCCATCGGCATATATTCGGGCGTCTCATTATTAGCGTATCCAAACATCATCCCCTGATCACCCGCGCCCTGCTCTTTCTGTTTTTCCTCGTCGCTATTCACACCACGAGCAATGTCAGCCGATTGTTCATGCAGCGAAGACATTACGGCGCAAGAGCCGGCACTGAATTTATATTCATCGGAAGTATAGCCGATGCGGGTGATTGTATTACGAACTACGGATTGCAGATCCACGTAGGCATTCGTCGTTATCTCTCCGGCCAGAACTACTAAGCCGGTGGTAACCAGGGTTTCACAAGCTACCCGTGAGTCTGGATCCTGCGACAACATGGCATCCAGTACGGCATCGGAAATCTGGTCAGCAACTTTATCAGGATGGCCTTCGGAAACAGACTCTGAGGTGAATAAGTATGGCATGATTTTAGGTTTTACAATTTGGTGCAAAGTTGCATTCCCCCTAAACAAAATACAAACCGCATTTCATTAAAATACCGGAAGATTTATCATTTTTCCCGAACAAAATTTTGAAGAAGACAGAAGTTATAGGATAAAGTTGAATTAAAAAGAAAGCAAAAAAAATCCTAACCTTTAACGATTTAGTTTTGTTTATACGGCAAAAAATGCTAGATTTGCATAGGTTACAGCTTAATTTTTTAACAATATGTCAGTGAGATGTTTCCCCCTGGTTCTGGGATTTTTACTCTTAGCACCGCTCTTCTTACATGCCGATGGTAACGTTCCTTCTTCTTCGGAAGAAATACCGGTCATTGTTGTACAAATTTCCGGTTCCTCTGACGGAGCTTTTGGTGAACGTGTGGTGAGCATTCCGGTTCACCTCTATATTGAATCCGAAGTAAAAGTAGAAATCCGTGATGCCCTGGGTTATATGCGTTTTGAATCAGAAACTACCTATCCCGAAGGAGAAAGTGATATACGGGTTGGGGTAGGCAATATGGAACAGGGGCTCTATTTTGTACGGGTGACCACTGACTTGGATGAACAATCGGTGATTGTCATTGTAGAAAGACCTCAATAATCAGAAAGATTTATACATTCCAGCCTCCTGCCTCACGGCAGGAGGTTTTTATTTTGTATTCTTAAGCTAAATTTGCCCGCCAAAACCTCCGGTATGGCCCGAAAAAAAGAACTAAAAAAAAATCAGTACAAAGATTTCCCTAACTGCTTCGACCGAAACGACTCTACACGAGGCAGGTGGCATGAAATATTTGGAAACCCTCATCCCATAACCTTTGAACTGGGCTGCGGAAAAGCCGCTTTCATCTATGAAATGGCACAACGATACCCGGAGCGAAACTTTGTAGGAGTGGATTTAAAACCCGACCGCCTCTGGCGCCCGGCAAAAGAAGCCGCCTCCGCCGGCATTCATAACCTCGCTTTCCTTTGCATAAACCTCATCCAGATCGGCGAATTTGTCGCTGAAAATGAAGCCGCCGAGCTGTGGATCACTTTCCCCGATCCCTTCCCTAAAAAAAAACAGGCGAAACACCGCATGGTGAATTCGCCTTTTTTAAACCTCTATCAAAATATCCTTCTCCCTCAGGGAAAACTTCATCTTAAAACTGACAACCTCGACTTTTTCCATTTTACCCTCGAAACCCTCGTCCGATATGGTAATATAGAACTTCAACAGTTGTCTTTTGACCTGCATTCATCGGAAGATATTGCGGAAGATGCCAAAATCCAGACCGTATATGAGGCGCTGTTTATTGGTATGGGAAAATCCATCAATTACCTGTGTCTCTCCTTCAAACCCCGTGACTAAGCACTAGCCGGCGGTTTTACTTCGTAGATTTCTGTGTCAGATACTTCGAGCAAAATCATCTCACACTTCCCATCTGCCCGCTTCAGAAGTTCCGGATACGTGTCCAACGACAATTGATTGCTTACCTGCACCATCCACTCCAGGATTCGTTCGGGTTTTTCATCAAAAAGAAAATGGAACTGTACCTCGTCATCGAGATATACATCCGAAATCCGAAGACTGATCATATTTACCGGTGAATGAAACCGGGCTTCAAGTGTGGTCTGTTGATGATGAATAATCCGATACCCTTCGGGGTTGATCAATTGGTTTGAGTCAAACTTCCGCTCCGTATCCTCAAAATCTGCCCAGCCATTGTTTTCAAGGATAAGATTGAATATATTCAAATCACGTAGCTGGGTCGAGGTCAATTCTGCTTTCCGCATATTCGTTCAATAGGATTAACTAAATGTGTTTATGCAAATATAGAAGAAGGCTAAATCCTTTTAAAAGCAATAGCAAAGGGTTTTTTACATAACCCGCTATCAAATACTTGAACCTGCTCCCCAGAAAATTACATTTAAACACCTCCTTATTTTCCCAATGTACGGTGTAATAATTCCATTCGTAACCACGCTTTTTCTGAGAAAAAACCCACTACAAAGGCAATTCGGATGCACTAAAGGTATGTAAACACCTGCGAAGCGTAGTAATGATTTTTTCCCATTCCAGATTTTTTCCCCCTTACATGGCTCATATCTGTATCAGAATTTACAAACAGAACCCTAACAGATCGCATACAGATTCTACACACCCTACTTTTATTCAATCGAAGATTTACCTAATTTGCAGGCTGAAATCGGAGTGTTTATACTCGCTTTTCAGAATTAAAAAATTGTATGGAAGAAGATCAAATTGAAGAGGGTAATTTCGGTGAAGGTCAACGAATCGTGAACCGGGTCATTGAGGAAGAAATGAAGAACGCCTACATTGATTATTCAATGTCGGTTATTGTTTCCCGAGCTTTGCCGGATGTACGGGATGGTCTCAAACCCGTTCACCGCAGAGTACTTTATGGCATGACCGAACTGGGGCTGGCAAGTAACCGACCCTATAAAAAATCGGCGAGAATTGTCGGGGAAGTATTGGGTAAATTTCACCCGCACGGCGATACCGCCGTGTATGATACCATGGTCCGAATGGCTCAGGACTGGTCACTCCGCTATCCGCTAGTGGATGGACAGGGGAACTTTGGCTCCATTGACGGAGACAATCCCGCTGCCATGCGTTATACCGAAGCCCGCCTGCGGCGCATCGCCGAAGAAATGCTCGCAGACCTTGAAAAGGATACGGTTGATTTTAAACTCAACTTTGACGATTCGCTTACAGAGCCGACCGTTCTGCCTGCAAAAGTCCCCAACCTCCTCATAAATGGAGCCAGTGGTATTGCCGTAGGGATGGCGACTAATATGCCGCCTCACAATCTGACTGAGGTCGTCAACGCTACCATCGCTTATATTGACAATAACGACATTGACATAGCGGGCCTCATGCAATATGTCTCAGGCCCCGACTTCCCTACCGGAGGCATTATCTATGGGGTAGAAGGCATTCGCTCGGCTTATGAAACCGGAAAAGGAAGGGTAGTAATGCGGGCAAAAGCGGATATCAAAGTTCTCAAGGACGAACGGGAGCGAATTATTATCTCCGAAATTCCCTACCAGGTAAACAAAGCCAATACCATTGAAAAAATTGATCAGTTGATCAATGAGAAAAAACTGGAAGGCATTGCCGACGTGCGTGACGAATCGGACCGAGACGGCCTCCGCATTGTCGTGGACGTAAAAAGAGACGCCAATGCCAAAGTCGTATTAAATCAACTCTTCCAGTTTACCCCCCTCCAATCCTCTTTCAGTATCAATAATGTGGCCCTTGTCAAAGGTCGCCCCCAGATTCTGAATCTCAAGGATATGATCCGCCACTACGTGGATCACCGGCACGAAGTGGTTATTCGCCGTACAAAATATGAACTGGAAGAAGCCCGCAAACGCGCCCATATCCTCGAAGGGTTGCTCATTGCCCTCGACCACCTCGATGAAGTCATTGCCCTGATCCGCAATTCCCGCACGGTGGATGTTGCACGGGAAGGTCTGATGGAGAAATTTAGCCTTTCGGAATTACAGGCAAAAGCTATCCTCGATATGCGCCTTCAGCGCCTCACCGGTCTCGAAAGAGAAAAAATTCAGGAGCAGTATCAGGAATTGATGAAGCAGATCGCCTACCTCGAATCTATTCTGAATAACGAACCGCTGCGGATGTCCATCATCAAAGAGGAACTTGCCGAGGTGAGAGGCAAATTTAATGACGGTCGTCGTACGGAAATCACTTTCGCCGACGGCGAAATCCGCATTGAAGACATCCTCGCCAACGAGGATATGATCCTTACTATCACCAAAGAAGGTTATATCAAACGCACCCCCGCCTCTGAATATCAGGCGCAGGGAAGAGGAGGAACAGGGTTTAAAGGTACCGGGAAAAAAGAAACCGATTTTGTCGAACATCTTTTCGCCGCCCGTACTCACAACTACATGCTCTTTTTTACTGAAAAAGGGAAATGTTTGTGGCTCAAAGTTTATGAAATTCCCCTCGGTGAACGATCTCATAAGGGAAGAGCGATCCAGAATGTGATCAATATAGACGCAGATGATAAGGTGAAAGCTTATCTGACGGTAGAAAGCCTGGACGACGAAACGTTCCTTGACAGCCATTTTATCATCATGGCCACGAAAAAAGGTCAGGTGAAAAAAACCTCCCTTCGAGCCTACAGCCGTCCACGCCAAAATGGTATCATTGCCATTAGCATCAATGAAGGAGATGAACTGCTGGAAGTCCGTATCAGTAACGGCAACAGCCAGATCGTCATGGCTGGCAAATCCGGTTATGCCGTGCGTTTCCATGAAAGCCATGTTCGCGAGATGGGGCGTGGCGCAGCAGGGGTACGCGGCATCTCTCTTCAGGGAGACGACGATGAAGTAGTCGGAATGGTAGTTGTACCGGATGAAGAAAAAAATCTCCTCGCGATCTCTGAAAAAGGATACGGGAAGAAAACACCTATCTCTGAATACCGCCTTACCAATCGCGGCGGAAAAGGCGTAAAAACCATTAATGTATCTCCCAAAACTGGAAAACTGATTTGCATCATGCAGGTCGAAGACAATGGCGTAGAAGATGTGATGATTATTA
Source organism: Bacteroidia bacterium (assembly GCA_033764335.1). Lineage (GTDB taxonomy): Bacteria > Bacteroidota > Bacteroidia > J057 > J057 > JAGQVA01. Next base: position 14,655 of record JANRJC010000030.1, read on the forward strand.
CCAAAGAAGGTATCACCATACGAATGAACATCATGAGTATCAGCACAATGGGTCGAAATACCCAGGGTGTAATCCTCATTCGCCTCAAAGAAGGAGACGAAATTGCCTCTGTGGCCAAAGTAGTTGAAACCGAAGAAGCTGAGACCGATAATCCTAACTGAAATTTTACTGAAAATTAACTCGACGAACTAAGTATCAAAAATTATGAAACGACTTTCTGTTGTACTGGTGTTTACAATTGCACTGTTGGTTTCTGTTTTTGCACAGAAATCTAAGATTACCACCGGTGTATTGGCCCTGCAAAGTGGCAAACCCGGCGAAGCAATTATCAAATTTGAAGAAGCTCTTGCCAAACCGGAACTGATCAAAAGCGGCAAAGATATCGCTAAAGCGTATTATAATCTGAGCCAGGCTTACTATCAGGCAGGTTTGGACTCTGCGTTGATGAAAACTTATCCCGATGCTTTGTTTAAAGCTGCGGATAACTATACCCTTGCACTCAACCATCCGGAAGGTGCGGGTTTTCAAAAACAGGCTATCCTCGACAATGCCGAAGGAAATCTTTGGGGAGCACTTTTTAATGCAGGTGCTACGGTGTTTAATGAAGAAACCGAAGGGGCAGATAAAAAGGCACTTCAGTACTTCACTACTGCTGACAAAATCTCTCCCAACAACTTCCTCACCAATCGCATGGTAGGAACCTGCCACCTTGTACTTCTCGACACCGCTAATAGCATCGTTTACTTTGAAAAAGCAATAAAGATTTACAAGGATAAATATGTTACCGCAACCGAAGGAGTCGAAGCACTCAAACAAACAGACGAGTATAAAAAAGACAGCGAACAGATGAGTTTCCTTTATCAGCAACTCTCACTTATTTACGAAGCGCAACATGATGCGGGTAAAGGCCTTGCTTTGCTTAATGAGGGTTCGACAGTATTGCCGGAGGATAAGGACATCAAACGCATGGAGTTGATTATTTATCAAAAACACCCCGAACTTTTTGCTGAAGCAGTTTCAAAATTCGAAACCGCGATCAAAGACAATCCCGAAGATGCTAATATCAAACTCGCTTATGCGGGTCTTCTGGAGCAATCGGGCAAATCGGATGATGCTTTCAAACTCTACGAAGAAGTTTATAGGATGAATAATCAGGACCTTTCCGCCAATTATGGAATGGGTGCTTATTATATCAACAAAGCAGCATCCATCAGCGAAGCCAAAATGAAACTGGATGATGAGGATAAAATCGAGGTGATGAACAAAGAAATCATCGCGCTGCTTGAAAAAGCTTATCCTTTTATGAAATGGTTGCACGAACAACAACCCAACGAACGCGAATGGCTTAGCCAGCTTGTAACCATCACCCCTATCCTGGGGAAAGATGAAGAAATGATGGAATACGGCAAAAAACTCGGCGAACTTTCTCGCAAAGCGGAAGGAAACTGATTTTTGCCCTTATATCTTTTAGAAATACCCCTTCTGAAATATCCAGAAGGGGTATTTCGTTTTTACGCGGTGTAATAATTGCGAATATTTGGGTTATTCAATCTGAATTGTTTTCTGCTATTTGGGCTGATTATTTTTCGCAATCCTGCATATATGATTAAAATAAGTATTCCTATCGTATTGGGATTATGCATGGGAGTAAATATTTTCGCCCAGAGTGATATACCCAGTCTTTCTTCCGGCATCGGCGCTTTTGAGCAGGAGGACTATGAAACCACCATTCGGGTGCTGGCCCGGCTGATTGAAACTGAAAATGCTATCTCCGAGACCCACCTACCGGAGGCTCATTTTTACCTTGCCCAAGCCTACTATCAGGTGTCACAAAACCCCGAAAAGGCCCCTCTTTATCCCGAAGCCTTACTCCGTGCCTACAATCACCTCATGGCATCCAAGGCTACGAGTACTCAGGAATCCCGATACCGAAAAATGACCGATGTGGCTCTCGAAGTGCTCTGGCCGGCAATTTACAATACCGGAGTTGAGGCCTACAACCAAAAAGATTTTAACCGGGCCGTCGTATTTTTTTCAAAAACCCGACAAATTAACCCCTGGTTTTTTGAGGCCGCCTTAAATCAGGGTTATTCACACTGGCAATTGGGAGATACATTGGCAGCTATCAAAAGCTGGAATAAGTCTCTGGAACTTTACCGTATATCCCCAAAAGAGGAACATCAGATTGTCATTCAGGAAACCCTCCTAACACTCGCCGGAGCGTATAGCGAACGCCGTTTGCCCGTAGAGGCTAAAAATTTCCTCACGGAAGGCGAAACTCTCTTTCCCGGTAAATATGCTTTCCATGAAGCCGAAATTATTCTTTATACACAACACCCCAACCTACAGCCCGGGCCTGACCAAAGATTCCTCCAAATGGTTTCAGATAATCCTTATGACCTGAGTGCCAAAATGGCCCTCGCTCACCAGTTGGAGACCTCCGGAGATTCAGCCGCTGCGGCAAATCTGTTTCAGGAAATTATTTCTCAGAAACCTCAACATTTTGAGGCAAACCGCCATCTCGCGGCTTATCACATCCGCCAGGCTATACAGGTGCAAAATCAGGCAAATCCCCAAGAATCGCTGCCGACTTCTTTCTATAACCACCTCGAAAAAGCCCTCCCCTGTCTCAAAATGCTTTACGAGATCCAGCCCGATAACGCCGAATGGCTCCGCCAACTGACTACTACTGCTTCTATCCTCGGTTTGCCCGAAGCCAAAGAATATCACAGGCAGTTACAAGCGGTTGACCGATAATCAGAATTTCACCTCCCGTGGCAAAATATTGACCCGAATTCCTCCCAGAAAACTTGTGGAAGTATTTTCATTTTCGGTGCGATAGCGCCCCTCCAACTCTGCATATATGTCTGTATTTTTGAGTTGCCAACTCAACCGCCCGTAAATCTGACTCACTTTCCAGGGTTTGCCCTGCCCAACAAAATTATTGAAATCGCCGGGGCGATTGATATCCGGTACACTGAGATCTCCCCCGTAATTAATTCCGCCTTCGTCCAGACCTTTCTGAAGTCGGGTATAAGTCAGCAAAATATTCCACGCCGGAAAAGGATGGTATCGCACTGAAAAAAAATAGTTCTCCAGATTAGCACCGGCAGCATGTCCCAGATACTGACCATAGTTACTATAATTGGAAATCACGCTGAAATGCTGGTAGGTATAGGGCCTGATGCGATTGTATTCAAGCTGAATATCCAGGTTTGAAATGCCCAAAACATCCACATATTTTGCGCCGCCCTGAAAACCCAGTTTATTCCCCCAATAGCCACTTCCCTGATCACGAATACCAAAGTTGTAATCATCCAATAATATTTGTCCATAGAATTGAACCCGGCGCAAAAAATTGTACTTAAACTGAAGCCCCAGAAGCGAATTATCCGGGCTGCCGATATACTGCTCCGCTGCCCGGTAAAAAATGATCGGATTGAGGTATTGCAATTCAAACCCTCTGCGTCCGTTGGCGACAATCGGACTGTATATCACCGATTCGAATATACTGAAAGAAAGATTAGAAGCCGGATACCAGGTCAACTGATGAAATACTCCATACTTCCGGGGAAGAATCCCGTCGTTATCGTTTCGGTTGCGGATAAAATGAATCATCTGAGTGAAATGATTGGTGTAAACCAGTTTCCAGATGCGGGTATTGATATTCAACATCAGGTAGTCCGCCGCATGATCGGAAAGCAGCAGGCTTTGGTAGCCATTTCCCCAGAAGGCCCGGTCTTTTCCAAACTTTATGCGCATCTGCTTCCAGGGGCTGTAAGTCACGTAAGCCCGTGAGCTAAAATAATCCACCCCGTTTTCCTGACCAAAACGTTTGATAAATGCCTCTCCATGAAGCGTTTGAGTGGTCTGCCAGGAATTAAAGACAAATTGAGGGAGTCGCGTCACGTTGTCATAAACTTCGGTATAAAAACCTAATTTTTCCCGGAAAGAACCCCTTAATACCAGCCCCCTTGAGTTGACATATATGGGAAGATTGGTTTTTGAAGCGTTGGAATAATCGTTGTGATCCACCCCACCCGCAAAATGAATGACGGGATTAAGGAACAAGCGGAAACCCGGTTTTGCCACATGAAACAGATCGCGATGATTGGTGTAGAATGTGCCTCCTACTCCGCGAAATTGTTCCCGTATAGCAAAAGTATCATCTGCAAGCATCCGCATCCGCGTATGCCAGCCCGCCTCCGCAAGGGTCATCCTGCCTGTGTCTGCCAGACTGAAAATTTCGGCCAGCATTTCCCGGCTATAAGGTTTTATATCGGTAGAAATATGAGATCCGGTAAGGCCTTTTATATCCAACCGGTCGGTATAATGATAGAGGTCATGGTTCAAAACAATATCCGTATTCTGACCACGCAGCATACCTGCCCATAGCAGGAAAAATAAGACGATGTTATATCCTTTCATGCCGTTGAAGAACGGTAAAAAACCTTTTTCCACAAAGACAATAAAGAAATCCGGTATCTTTGCGGCGGTTTATGGGTAAAAAAATTATCATAGCAGTTACCAATGATCTTTCCGGTGATCAGCGGATTCACAGGATCGCTACCACCCTGGCCGAAAACGGCTTTGAGGTACAAGTTGTGGGCAGAAAATTGCCCGAGTCGCAGCCCCTTTCTCCCCGCATCTATCAGGCCCACCGTATGAAACTGTGGTTTCGTAGAGGAAAAGGATTTTACATCGAATATAACCTTCGGCTTTTAGGACATTTACTCCGGCAAAAACCGGAAATCATCAATGCCAATGACCTCGATACGCTGGGCGCCGCTTACCTTGCCGCAAAATTTATGAGAGCCGAACTCATTTATGATAGCCATGAATATTTTACGGAGGTTCCGGAATTGATTGGTCGGCCCTTTACTCAAAAAATATGGCTATTGCTGGAAAGCTGGATTTTTCCACGTTTGAAAAAAGTTTACACGGTAAACCATGCCATCGCCCAAATTTATACCCAAAAATACCGAGTGCCGGTAAAAGTTGTCAGAAATTTACCCCTGCGCAGGGAGTCATTGCCCACATCTCTTTTGTCTTCTCGTATCCTGCTTTATCAGGGCGCATTGAATATAGGCAGAGGGCTGGAACTTATGATTGAGACAATGAACTATTTGCCCGAATACAACCTCCATATCATTGGGCGGGGAGATATAAGCGAAAAACTCCTAAAACTTGTTGCGGAGCAAGAGGTCAAAAATGTCTCGTTTCACGGGTTTATCCCGTTTGAATCCTTATTTAAACTCACCGAGCAAGCCTGCCTCGGAATGAGTCTGGAGGAAGACCGTGGTGCCAACTACCGGTATTCTTCCCCCAATAAAGTTTATGATTATATACAAGCAGGTGTACCGGTGCTGGTTTCCGACCTTCCGGTCATGCGAGAAGTAGTAGAAACTTACCGGACAGGGCAGATTCTCCCTAATGATAGCCGTACTCCGGAAAGGCTGGCGGAAAAAATCAGAGGGATCGTTGAAGATGAGAACGATTACCCTATTCTTAAACAAAATTGCAGGAAGGCAGCTCTGGAATTAAACTGGCAGGAAGAGCAAGCGGTTTTACTGAAAATTTATCAAAATCCTAACCTTTCTTAAACCTTATGATACTCATTACCGGTGCGGCAGGATTTATCGGAAGTTGTATGGTTGCCAAACTCAACGAAGCAGGAGAAAAAAACCTGATTCTCGTGGATGATTTCAGGCGGGCCGACAAAAAACTTAATTACGAAGGTAAATTTTTCCATACCTGTGTGGATCGCGGAGAACTATTTACCTGGTTGGAAAAAAACGGAGCCAATATTTCTTCGGTTATCCATCTCGGAGCACGTACCGACACAACCGAAAAGAGGACGGAGATTTTTGAGGAACTCAACCTAGTTTACTCCCAGAAAATCTGGCGATTTTGTACCGATCAGCAGGTTCCACTGATTTATGCCTCAAGCGCAGCTACTTACGGGGACGGAAACCTCGGTTTTTCAGATGATCCCAAACTCGCGGATAAACTCCTTCCCCTCAATCCGTATGGATGGAGCAAACACCAATTTGATCAATGGATAAGCCGTCAGACAACTTTCCCTCCCTATTGGGTGGGGTTAAAATTTTTTAACGTGTACGGCCCCAACGAATACCATAAAGGACGGATGGCCAGTGTGATTTTCCATGCTTTTCATCAGATTAAAACTACGGGCGAGCTTCGGCTGTTTCGTTCACACCGCCCGGATTATGGAGACGGGGAGCAAATCCGTGATTTTGTCTATGTAAAAGACGTAGTGGATATTATCCATTATTTGACTATTTACGGCAAAAATTCAGGGATATATAATTTGGGAACCGGTGCAGGGCGTTATTTTAAAGATTTAGGTAAACAGGTTTTCAAAAGCATGGGATTGGAAGAAAAAATTCGCTATATTGATACGCCGATAGACATAAGAGACAGCTATCAATATTATACAGAGGCGGATATGAAACGGTTTAAAGAGTTGATTTTCCCGTGGGAATTTACGTCTTTGGAAGAAGGAACGGATCAGTACATACGTCAGTATCTGTTGTTAAACAGATATTATTAACCAAAATCTTTCATTTGGTTTGTAATTGAGATTTATTTCTGCAATTATGCAGAGGCAGCAAACAAAACTTTTGAATATTTCGTTACTATTCTTAACTTAATGAATCTTATTTAGAAAATATTCCATGACGCTGGTAGAGCTTCTATTGAACTTCAGCTTATTGCTATCTTTACTAATAGCACCGTGTTTTGTGTTACTGGCTTACTGGTACAGAAGGCAGTTGACACAGACATTGATGGTATGGAAAAAACCGGAAATGGTGATTGTAACCATTATATTTTCTGTTGCGGCACTTATTTTATTCATTGTGGGGATTTCCGGGTTTTTTGTCTATGGTGATTTTCTTAACTCCAATGAGATAGACAAACTTGACAAGGAGAAATTTCTGAATATCGGCATCATCTGTGTACTTCTGCTGATTTCGCTGATATTTACCTATGTCGCTATACGTTTGTTGTTGGTACGGGTGGTAACTGAGCGGGGCATTGTAGTGAATGATCGGATTTTGCGGATTCCCGATTTCCGCAACGTAGTAGAGTGGAATGAAGTTGCCGATTATTATCTCGTCTCTGATTATCCCAATGTTATATTCACACTCATTGTTCGTCGCCAGGGTCTTCAGTTTGAACGTTACTCCATGCGGGTTCCGGTTTTTGTGCGGGACGATTTTGAAGATCTTTTGGAAACGCAGATGTACAGCGCAACCGCCATGCGTTCCCGTAGCGACATCGGAAGTCATAAATTTTCGGAAAATTAATGCCTTATCGGCATATCTTTTAAATTTTCCTCAAATATTTTCCAATAATCGGGTATATTAGAGGTGATGTACGAATCACCCTTTAAAAAAGGTCTTCCATGGCTTGTAGCCGGCTTGCTCTTGTTGATGATCAGTACAGTACTGTATCTGTACGATCTGGAACTCTCCGACGAGGAGATACTCGCACGGGTAGAGGAGAAACTTAATGCCGATTTTCGCACCTGTATAACTGCGTATTCAAAAGAAGGGGCCGGAGTACCGGTTGCCTCCCTTGAAAGCTGTCACGCGTGCGAAATGATCTACGCTAAAAGTGGCAGGCTCAAAACTTGGAATAATCAGGAGTACCTGGCTACCCAAAAATTTGTAAACCTGCTTAAAGACCTTCCGGACTCTGTAATTGTACGCCTCGAAAACCGCGCCTATTACCAGATTCGTACCCAGTTAGGTGACAGTATTTCGGTTGTGCTTATCCCTCTGCACATTACTTATCAGGCACAGAATAATTTCCTCATCCCTTATATTTTCCTCGGTCGTTGGGAAGAAACTCTTTCCGGAGACAAAAAATGGGAATACCTCAATAGTATGCAGGTAGCAATTGGGGAAACAACATTCCCCGGTTCCCAGAATATTCGCCTTACCGACGATGTGGGAAATACCATTTTATCCTATGGCAACGTACCCGTTATCCCCTTCCGCGCTCCGGTAAGGTATATGGTGTTGCTTTTCCTGATTTTAGGCGGCCTGCTGCTCTGCGTCTTTTTGCGTGTGTACTCCCTCGATCGCTGGGATTACCGATACTTTATCAATGGATCGCTTTTTGTCGGAGTTATTCTGGTAAGAATGATCCTATATGCAATCGAGCTTCCCGGCAATTATATAGATGCAGGTTTGTTTTCCCCGGATATACTGGCATTTCACTTTTTGGCTCCTTCGTTGGGAGAAATGACCATTAATATCTTTACCCTCGCGATTTTGGTTTGGGTAGCCTATATGCACTTTTTCCGGATAAATATATTCCTCTATCGGAAACTGTTTCGAAAAAAAACAGTTGCCTGGCTCTCTATGGCCGGAACAATTACTATTAGTAGTCTATTGCTGAAATTGTACGTGGAAATTTTCAGACGAATCACCATCAACTCTCAGGTAGATATTGAGTTCTCAAATTTCTTCAAGGCGGATATTTACTCTTTTCTCATCCTTCTGGATGTCGGGATTCTCTTTCTTTCGGCCTGCCTGATCATATTTACCCTGCTCAAGCTAAATGTACTATACATTCAAAAATTTAAGCTTAAAAAGAATAAGGATCTCCTTTTATTTCATATTCTGACAGCTCTTCTGATCAATTTCTTATTACATCCTACCGCCCCAATTCTCGCCTTCATATTCGCAATCGCAATCCTGGGCCTTGGAATTACTGTATATCGAGTTCCTTCACGCCCGATTTTACATCAGGATTTGCTCAACTACCTTATTATGACTGCCATATTTTCAGTCGTGGTCACTCAGAGTGTAGTCATCGGTGTAAACCTCTCCAATGAACAGAAAGCCGATCAGATCGCCGAAAGGGTTCTGGGAAATCAGGTTTCTAATACGGTTTTTGCCTTCACAAAATCTCAGAGTGCCATTAATGACCGACTGGAGGAGGTAATAAAGAAAAAACAGGAATTTGAGGAAACCCGTGAATTTAAAAACTGGGTAAAAGAAACCTTCCTCTCACCCAATTTTAAGGAGTTTGAAGTTCGCCTTTATCTTTACGATCAGCAAAAAAACCGGGTGGATGAAGACCGGGACATTGTCGCCCCCTCTTTTGGCCCGGATGCCGATATTCCGATTGAGGTTCGGGGTGAAAAAATTGAGGAGAACTTTTACCAACTTCCCAATTATGAAAACAAATACCTCGATTTATATGTCGGATGGTTTGATCTGGAATTAGATACCACGGGTGCTATACGTTTTCTGATGGAACTTTCACCAGACAGCCGGGGTACCGAAGGTATATACCCCGCACTATCTCTGGATCAGGGCGTATATGAAGATCGCAAACTGATTAACTCCTTTGATCATGCGATTTACCGGGACGGCTCTTTGTACAATGAAAGCAGCCAGACCCCCTTTCCCATTTACCTGGAAGACTATAAAAATATTACCAGTCGTTTTACTCGCATTCGCGAAGGTCAGAAGGAATTGGTCAAACCCATTGGAAATAATAAAATTGTCGTAGTACGATATACAGAGCAGAGTTTTATTGATATCCTCACTACTTTTTCTTTCATCTTTTATTTCTACATAATCGGTGCGGCTACCCTCATCGCAATACCCGTACTTGCCCTCCGTTCCCTTCGTTCCGGACAATTTGCTTATAGTATTCCCCTCCGTGCGAAAATACGGTTTGGCCTTTTTGCTATTAGTATATTCCCGCTGCTTCTGATTGTGATATTGTTGTCTTATTTCGTTCGTAGCCGATACAACGACGATGCTAAAAAAGAACTTCGCAATGAAACGGCGAGAATTACTCAACTTATCGAACAAGACTACCAAAACCTGCACAAAGACCCCTTCAGTCGTCTGACTTTATTGCGCGAATTTCAGGATAAAATCCAAGAGTTGGAGCCTAAAGTTCGAAACGATATAAGCGTATTCGACGAATACGGCAAACGCATTGCCTCCACACAGCCTATGATTTTTGAGGCGGGAATCAGTTCAGACCTGATGAATGAAGTTGCTTTTGACTCCCTCCGGCGGGGCCAACTTTCGGATCTGGTAATTCGTGAAAAAGTGGGAAACCTGGAGTTTTTCTCCGGTTATCGCCCGGTTATTGGTGTAAATGATCTGCCTATCGGATATGTGAACGTGCCGTACCTCTCAAAACAAGACCAACTCGACGAGCAGGTTACGGATTTCCTCGCCTATTTGGCCAATATCTACCTTCTGGTATTCCTCCTGATCAATGTTGCGGCAGTAGTTGTATCGGGAACCATTACCCGGCCTCTTTCGATGATCCAGCAAAAATTGTCCTCGCTTTCTTTGGGCAATGTCAATGACAAAATTTCTTATGATGCCAAAGACGAGATCGGCTCCATCGTCAATGCCTACAATGATCTGGTAACCAAACTGGTAGAAAGTGAAGAAAAAATCAGTCAAAACCAGCGGGAAATGGCCTGGAGACAAATGGCGCGTCAGGTTGCCCATGAAATCAAAAATCCACTCACTCCGATGAAGTTGAGTATTCAGCACCTGGTACGATCCTGGGAAGAAAAAACGGACCGGCTGGAAAGCATGTTCCCTAAAGTAATGAAAACCCTGCTGGTACAGATTGACTCTATGGTGCGTATTGCAAATTCTTTCTCCGAATTTGCCAAGATGCCTGAACCCGTTAAGTCCAAAGTACTTATCAACGATATTCTGCTGGAAGTAATAGATCTCTACACACAATCCGAAGAAGCCATTTGGCTGATTGATGTGCCTTCTGAACCATTCTGGGTTTCAGCAGACCGAGATCAACTCTCTCGCTGTTTTAATAATATTATCAAAAACGGAATTCAATCGCTGGAAGGCAGTAACGGCATCATTCATATCTCCATGCGAATTCTCGGCAATACTGCACGTATTGAAATTAAAGACAACGGAAAGGGTATCCCGCAGGATATTCAGAAAAAAATCTTTGAACCCAGCTTTTCCACGAAATCTTCCGGTATGGGCCTTGGCCTTGCTATTGTAAAACGAATTGTGGAAAACACCAACGGGCAGGTTTATTTTGAAAGTGTCCTCGGAGAAGGAACCACCTTCTTTATTGAAATACCCATTGCAGAAAATGGTGGCACCGAAGAATAATACACTCGGGCTGATACTTTTTTTGATCCTTACTAAATCTGTCTTTGCCCAACAACCGGTAAACGTTGCAGATACCCTTCTTTTATCGGGAGATACGCTCAGGCTCTCACACTCTTTTATCGTCCCTTTTTCGGAAAAAATTCACTCGCCATCAGGCGAAGTGTTTGATGCATCAAATTACAATGTTGACTACGGCGGGGGAATTATTATTTTGCCCGATAGCCTTCGTCAAAAAGGAAAATGGATTGTCAGTTACCGGTACTTCCCTAAAGGTCTGGCAAATCCTTTAAGTCTCCGAAAACTCCGCATCCTTACCGACTCTATCTCGCAGCAGCAGACCGCCGATGTGATTTTTGAAAATCCGGGCGAAAGTTCTCCCGATGTTTTTTGGGAATCGCCCGAGGGCATTCGCAAAAGCGGTAGCCTCTCCCGGGGGATTACCGCCGGCAACAACCGGGGGTTGTCCGTCACCAGCGGCCTGCGGCTACAGATAGAGGGTGATCTGGGCGATGGCTTAAAGATCGTCGGAGCCATTACCGATGAAAATCTACCCATTCAACCCGATGGCACCACCCAGCAGATTTCCGATTTTGACCGGGTTTTTGTACAACTATCCAAAGGGCCGGTAGCCGTAACCGTAGGCGATTTTGAGGTAAGTCGCAGACATACAAATTTTGCCAATATCTATCGCAACGTACAAGGGCTTCAGGTCAGCTACAACGGCGAAGACAGCCGCATCAGTGCCAGCGGTGCGGTTGCTAAAGGTAAGTTTCACACCAACTCCTTTATGGGCGTGGACGGAGTTTCCGGCCCTTATCGCCTCACCGGAAAAAACCGCGAGCGGTTGTTTATTGTACTCGCTGGAAGCGAAAAAGTATATATCAATGGAAAATTGATGCAACGGGGAGAAAATCTCGATTATATCATTGACTACAACACCGCCGAAGTTACTTTTACCTCCCGCCATGTCATTACCAATGTCACTCGTATCGTCGTGGATTTCGAGTATAACGATCGCTATTTCAATCGGTCGCTCGTGGTTGCAGACATGGAACAGGACTTTTTCAAAGACCGGCTGAAAATTGGCTTCGCCTATAGCCGCGATTCCGACAACCCCAATGCCCCCTTCGACAATCCGGAGGCATTTGAAGATGCCCGTGATACCTTAAGCCAGGTCGGGGACAATGGAGGACTTGCTACCACTTCCGGAATATTTAACCTCGGCTATGACGATCAGGCATTGCGTTATGAACGAAAAGACACCGTTATTGCCGGCACAAATTACGAACGTTACGTATTTTCCAACAATCCGGTAACGGCCATTTACGGGATGTTTTTTAGTTATGTCGGCCCCGGCGGCGGTTATTACCAGCAGGATCGTTCGGGTATAAACAATAATGTTTTTACCTGGTTGCCGCCCGATCTTGCCGGTATTCCTCAGGGAGATTATGCCCCGGTCAGAACCTGGGTTTTACCACGTTTGCTGGAGGTAGCCGATGCCCGGGTTTCCTTTCGGCTCACCGAAAAAATCACGCTCTACTCAGAGTCTGCGATGAGCAATGAAGACCTAAATCGGCTCTCTTCTCTCAATGATGAGGATAATAAAGATTTTGCCAATAGAGCAGGGATTGTCCTAAAAGACCTTAAGATCAGAGATTCACTAACACTTTCAGCCGATATTTTTCATCAATATGTAGGAAAGAGATATACCAATCTTGACAGGCTTTATCAGGCCGAATATGGGCGTATCTGGAATTTTGATGAATCCGGGGAGCGGCAAACCGAAAATATCGGAATGTCAAAAATATCCTTAAACTACAAAAACAGGCTGGAGTTTCAGGTTGAAACCGGTTTGCGAAATACAGGCCCTGACGCCAATACCTTGCGGCAAATGTATTCGGTGAATAGTAACCTTCCGCGATTTCTGAACGGAAATTATATGCTTACTCACATAAACCGAACCGATGCTCCCCTTAACCTAAACTCCCGCTGGCAACGACATGAAGGCGACATTTTTGCGCCGCTTGGAAAAATTCAACCGGGAGTGGTGATATGGATTGAAAATCGAGAGGATAAATTTAGGGACAGTATCCAGTCAGGATCATTTTCTTTTAGGGATTTGCGTCCTTATATCCGCACTTCGGGCATCAAAAAACTCCAGGCAGAACTCTCCTGGAACTACCGGTTTGATCGCGAGTGGCTGAATGGAAAACTTCGGGATAAATCCGTTGCCCAAACCTGGATGATGCGTACCACGTGGACGCCTTCCGCTTCCTTTCGTTTTCAACAGGCGACATCCTATCGGAACCTCGAAGTCAGAGACAGTAGTTTTTACGCTACCGGTTTGCAAAATTCGCGGTTACTCAATACCAATCTTCAAACCACGGTTTTGACGAAAAACCAGTTGTTTTATGCCAATTTTGTCTATGATGTAAACTCCGAACAAATCGCCCGGCAGGAGGTGCGTTTTATTGAAGTAAATCCGGGATTAGGGCAGTTTGTCTGGCTGGATTCCTTATTTAATAACGACGGGATTCAGGATATCGAGGAGTTTCAGGTGGCAAACAATCCCCTTATCGCTAATTTCATCCGGGTGGTAGTTCCGACACGAGAATTGTTCCCCACTACCCGACTCAGCCTTTCCGGAAATATTCGGTGGAATTTCAGACAACTATTCCCTGTTTCCGACAACACCAGGAAAGAAATTTTGAGAAATATTCAGGCTCAAACTACTTTTCGGGTCAATCAGAATAAATCCCGAAACTCACAGATCGGATCCTATTTTATAGATTTTACTGATCCTTTTTCTGACACCACCCTTCTTAATGCCAACTATAATATCCGGCAAGACTTGTCATTTTTCCAGAACAATCCTGTTGGAGACCTTCGATTTGCCTATCAGGATAGTAAGTCAAAACTTTTCCTCAGTACAGGAGACGAACTCCGGGGATTAAAATTTGGGCTGGGAATACAACGGTTAAATATCGGTAGCAGCAAAAGCATTGAGTGGGAGTCCCGGATTGGAAATCAGTCGGCACTGGCAGAGGCATTTGAAACGCGAAATTTTAACATAAACTTCTGGGAAACAAATCCGCGGATGAATTTTCAGTTCAACCGAAAATTTCGTTTTACCACGGGATATGTGTATAAACAGCGAAAAAATACGAATCAAACCGGAGTCATTGACGCCCGGTTAAATGTACATAAACTCGTTTTTGACGCCCGGTGGAATCTCAAGGAGCGAAACAATCTTTTCACCAAACTGGAATTGAGCAATCTTTCCCAAAAAGGAGAACCCGGTTTTTCGGCAGAATACGAACTCCGCGAAGGGTTACAGCCCGGTTTTAATGCCGTATGGCAGGTTTTTATCACGGTTTATATCCTCTCCAACGTAGAGTTGAGCCTTACCTATGACGGGCGCGCAGCCATAGAAACCCCCATCATCCATACCGGACGTATCCAGGTACGGGCATTTTTTTAACCAAAAGATTACGCTGGATTAATATCATTTAAGAAAAAAAGGATGTACTTTTGCCGCAATAATGAGGGTAATTTATGTATCTGTTGTATTATTTTCATCCATCCCCCCAAAGATTCATTCAGGAATATATAACCGGAGACTCAACAAAAGACCTCAATTCCTTACAATAACGCCGATGTAGCCCTTTTTGCAAAAACTAAATATTGCATTACTTTCGGTTCTGAAAAAAATCCAAACAAACTCTATGAAAAGTATTTTTCTGCTTCTCAGTATGATAGGCTTTTCCTATATGCTGAACAAAATTCTGTACAGATTTTCTCGAAACTTCGGTGTAGAAAGCCGTCAGGCGCAAAATCTGGTCAGATGGAGCAGCACCTCAAAACCCACCACCGGAGGAATTTCTTTCTACATAACCTTCCTCGTTGGTATTATTTTGCTTCTTGTGCTTCAACCCAATACCAATGTCGTCAGCTCCCGGATGTTGCCACTTTTTCTGAGTGCAACGCTCGCCTTTATGATTGGCTTTGCCGACGACGCCTACGGTACACATCCGGGGCTAAAGTTTCTCGGTCAGGTAGGCTGCGGTTTGATCTTGATCTTTTTCGGCCTTCAGATCAGGTTTTTTGTAATGTGGTCTCCCGATCTTTGGATAATGGATTCGGTTCTCACGGTCTTCTGGGTGGTCGGCATTATGAACAGCCTCAATATGCTTGACAATATGGATGGCGTTACCACAACCATTGCAACCACGATTGTCGTATCCACTTTTGCCATGCTCACGATCCAGGAGGGACTTACAACCATGTTTTATGTTCTCGTGGTCATCGTCGGTGGTTTTCTGGGCTTTTTGTTTTGGAACTGGAAACCCGCCAAAATTTATATGGGCGACACCGGCAGCATGTTTATCGGCCTCGTTCTTGCTTTTATGGGCATAGAATATTATTGGAATATATCCACAAGCCCGGACAATATCTCTCATATCCGGAAAGGATTAATTCCCCTGACCGTATTTATTGTGCCGATCATGGACACCTCTTTTGTAACCTTTGCCCGAATTTCACGGGGCAGTTCCCCTTTTGTCGGCGGCAGAGATCACCTGACCCATCAACTGGCCAATATCGGTATCCCGGAACAATTTGTACCAATTACCCTGGGAATCGTTTCGGTGATTTCCGGTATGCTGGCACTGTTTATCTACCTGCTTATTCCTGAGTGGCGGAGTTTTTATTCGGTATTATTCGCCGCTTATCCGGTTGCCTTATTTGCCCTGTTTATTTACCTGTATCGAAAAGGCGTGCGGATTGGTAAAATGAAGGAAATTATTGCCAAACGAGAAAAAATTCGGCAGGAACGATTAACAGAATCAACTTTCTCCGATCATTCCTTTGTCGGAAACTCCCGATAAGGTGTGCGGAATTAACCTTATTATTGATCATTCTTCTCAAACCGGAACTCCGTCTATCCGGTCTATGAATCGCCGTCTGGCTCATCGCGGTCCGGACGGCGATGGTTTTTTTACCCAGGTTTTTCCCGACAAAATTTGCCACTTTGGGCATACAAGACTCAAAATTATAGATACCGGAGACCGAAATCATCAGCCTTTTCGCTCCGCCTGTGGCCGATATGTCCTTACCTACAACGGCGAAATTTATAATTTCGAACAGATAAAAAGAGACCTTATCCGGGAAAAAGTGGAATTCCACACATCCGGTGATACCGAAGTATTGTTGCAGTTGCTTATCCGTGAAAAAGAAAAAGCGCTTTCACGACTTGAGGGTATGTTTGCCTTTGCCTTTATGGATATTGAGCAGGATTATATTCTCCTCGCTCGCGATCCCTTTGGCATGAAACCGCTTTATTTTTCGGGAAATGGCCCCTGCTGGATTGCCTCTTCCGAAATCAGAGGCATTCTCGCCAGTGGCCTTATAAACCCTAAACTAAACCCGGCATGTCTGCCGCATTACCTGCGTTATAAATTTGCCCCTAAAACCCAGACCTTTTTTGAAGGAATTTCCGAATTGCCCGAAGGCCATGCAATATGTATTCAACACAACAAAACGGAAATTTTTGATTACCGAAAACCGGCCTTACCGGAAACTTCTGACCGTTCTGATAAAGAAAACCTGAATCAGCTCCACACCCTTCTGCAGGAATCGGTAAAAAACCACCTGATTGCCGACGTTCCGGTAGGACTTTTTCTGAGCGGAGGGGTGGATTCCACCCTTTTATTGGCCTTAATCCGCGAACAGGGTCTGCGAAAATTTCCGGCATTTGTCATGGGAAATCACCCGGGTGAGGGAAGTTTTGGGACCCATGACTATCATTTTGCCCGCCGGGCTGCGCAAAAATACGAAGCGGACTTGGTCGAAATTCCGGTTGAATCTGGAATACTGAATCATTTGCCGGAATTTGTCGAAAGCCTGGATCAGCCCATCGCCGACGGAGGCGGGCTGCTGACTTTTTTGTTGTCTAAAACCGTAGGCACTAAGGCCAAAGTGGCACTCAGTGGAGCAGGAGCGGACGAGTTATTTGCGGGCTACAACCGCCACCAGGCTTTCCATTTTTATCTAAAAAATCAGCAATTGCTTACCCTCAGCCTTCCGCTTCTACGAGCTACTGCCCATATTCTCCCTACAGGTTTTGACCATCCTTTCCGAAAGTCCTTCCGGCTGATCCGAAAATTTGCGCAAGACCTAAACCCCAATGCCGAAAAAACTTTCCGCAATTTCTGTGGATTACATTTCCCGGAAACAGAATCTCATTTTTCAACTTCCTTCACCCTTGATCAGGCCCTTCATTATGAACGGGAAAACTACCTTATCTCGGATATTCTGATGATGACCGACGCCACTTCTATGCGGCACAGCCTCGAAGTAAGGATGCCGTATCTTACCCCTCCGCTATTGCAGTTTTCACAGGATCGGGGGGGAGACTATCTATTAAAAGGAGGGAGAAAATGGCTGTTAAAGCATTTACTTGAAACGCTGGGAGGGCAGGAATTTTGCAAACGACCCAAAGAAGGATTTGGAATGCCCATTGGGAAATGGATAAGAGAACCCGAAAATAGCCACTGGCTTGAATTTTTACGCAACTCCCGACATCCTGTATTTGAGTGGGTGGACCCGGCGGTTTTCACCGATTTGTTGGAGCGACATATTCGCCGGAAAGCCGACTACACATCCGAAATCACGGCCATGCTGATACTCATGATTTGGATAAATGCTAATTTCCCCACATGAAAATCCTTTATCTGCACCAGTATTTTCGGACGCCAGATGAATCAGGAGGAATTCGATCTTATCATCTGGCAAAGGCGATGTCCGATGCCGGCCATGAGGTGGTTATGATTACGAGTCATAATGGCAGCAAACCCATCCGAAAAAACATCGAAGGAATAGATATCTGGTATTTACCCATTCCCTATCAAAACGAGATGGGAACGTTTCAGCGAATACTTTCCTTCATCCGGTTTGTCATAAGTGCTTTTTTTACCGCTGTGAAAATCAAAGAGGTAACCGTTTGTTTTGCTACCTCCACCCCCCTTACCATCGGTCTTATATCGCTGTTGCTCAAAAAATTGAAAGGGATTCCCTATATTTTTGAGGTGCGCGATTTATGGCCGGAGGCTCCGATTCAGATGCAGGTAATCCGGAATCCCCTCCTAAAAAAAATTCTTTATGGGTTTGAGCGAAAAATCTATTTACATGCAAGGGAAATCATTGCTTTGTCGCCGGGAATCGAAGCAGCGATCCGGGAGAAAGTACCGGGGAAAACCATTCACATTATTCCCAATATGTCTGATTGCACTTTTTTTAAGCCGGAAATTACGCCCAACAATCTTTTGAAAAAATACCATCTGAGAGAAACAACTTTCCGGATTATTTACTTTGGCACCTTGGGTCGGGCCAATCACCTGGAATATTTATTAAATCTCGCCACGGTCTGCCAAGATCACAAGGACGATGTTCATTTTCTTATTGTGGGTTCAGGAAGCGAAAAACATCTGTTGGAAAAAAAGGCAGATCACCTCAGCAATACCTCTTTTTTACCTTCCACGAATAAACAGGGAGTGAGGCAATACCTCTCTTTATGCCATGCGGCTTATGTTTCTTTTGCGCAGTTGCCCGTGCTGGAAACCACCAGTCCCAATAAATTTTTTGATGCACTGGCCGCAGGGAAAATGATACTGGTAAATGTAAATGGATGGCTGAGACAGCTTACCGAATCAAACCAATGCGGTTTTTTTGCCGACCCGGAAAACCCGGAAGGAGCAGCCCAAAAATTGCGGGAAATCATCGGCAATTCCGAACAAATCCAAGAGTACCAGCACCGGTCCCGCGAGTTGGCGGAAAAGGAGTTTGAAAGAGGAAAATTAGGTAAAAAGGTCGTAGAAGTGCTGGAAAAAACTATTTCCCCAACATAGCCGTACCGACTTCCACTGCTCCATTAAAAGCCGTATCAATCGGAGAGAGTACCAATCCGGGGAATACCCCGAGTAAGATAATCAGTGCAACAAGGATCGCAATCCCTGCAACCGGAAGGAAGGAAAAAGAGGTATTAAACACCGGTTGTTTTCCTTCACTATTAAAAAACATAACCACAATCACCTTTATATAGTAGTAGGCGCCGATTACTGAAGTCAGAATACCAATTGTGGCGAGAAAAACCAAGTCGTCGCGAATGGCGGTAATAAACACCTGATATTTCCCCATAAAACCCGCCAGCGGCGGAATACCTGCAAGCGAAAAGAGAAATACGGCAAGTGCTCCGGCGAGATAAGGAGATTTTAGTCCGAGGCCGCGCCAGCTTTCGAGGTCAGTATCCTCAAACTCTTGTTCGACCATACCCACGATGCCAAAAGCACCTATGTTCATCAGTGTGTAGATAAACATGTAGAAGATGATGGCTTTGAAGCCGATATAATTGTCGGGAGTTGCTGCACAAAGCCCCAGGAGAATATAACCCGAGTGAGCGATACTGGAATACGCCAGCATCCGCTTGAGGTTTTGTTGCCTTGCTGCGACGATATTGCCATAAATCATGGTCAGCAGCGCGGCAAGAGCGAGAATGGTTTCAACTTTTCCATTTTCCGAAGCGCTTACCAACTGTAATTTCTGAATGATTACGCCCATTGCCACAAAAGCCGCGAGTTTACTGCCCGTCGCCATAAAACCTGCCAGAGGAGTCGGAGTACCCGTATAAACGTCAGGAGTCCAGCTATGAAAGGGGAATGCTGCGACTTTGAAAAGGAAACCTACAAGGATCAAACCGGCAGCAGTAAAAAACAATGCCTGATTTTCCTGAAGGATTTTGAAGCTATCAGCACTATTTAGCACCGAAAAATTAGTCGAGCCGGTAACACCGTAAATGATGGAGATACCAAAAAGCAGAAAAGCAGAGGCAAATGATCCGAGGAGGAAATATTTAAGACCTGCTTCATTCGAACGTCCGTCTGTCTTATAAAGCGCTGCAAATATGTATAGACACATAGACATGGTTTCCAGTCCAATGAAGGTCATAATCAAGTCATTGGCATTGGCCATGAGGATCATACCCAGCACAGAGAAAACCAGAAGTGCATAGACATCATCAATTTTCCGATCCTGCCGGTTGAGGTAATCCCCGAGGAAAAACAGAGTTGCAACTCCTGAAATACACAGAAATACATGAACCAACGGGGAAATTCCGCCGACTTCCATCATTCCGAAAAAAGTAATTGTACTCTCCGATGGACCCATCCACCAGGCAGTAAAAGCCGAAAGAATCATACCCGCAGCACTTACCCATACAAGGCTGCTGCGTTGTTTGAATGAATCAAGAACCATCAGCAACAGCCCCGTTCCAAGAAGAATCAGAATCGGAGTGGCCAGGTATGTAGATGTGTTAAGATTTTGTATCGAAAAGTCCATGTATCGGAAATCAGATTTGTCTTTCTTATGAGCCGGGTAAAGTTAGTATAATGTCCACAAGTTTACAAAACCGGAATAAATATTTAGGCGGATTAGTTATTCTAAAAAATAAGCTGCCCATTTTCCCGCCGGAATTTTCGCTTTGATGTGGATTTCGCCTGTATTTTCGGGTTTTAGGATTTCCGATTTGTTGTCCATATACGTGACGTTTACCCGGTTTTTTAGTCCGGTATAATAAAGGGGAACGCGAATGGTTTTTTCAACGGCCTTATTCAGAGGGTTAAATACAACCAGCGCAGCTTTTTCTTTTCCCCTCGGATTGACCATCAGCCAATAATCCAAATCTTTTCCATCCGCCCGCCGCAAGTGAATCAGGTCTCCTTCGAGTACCTCTCGGTGTTGTTTGTACCAGGACACGGATTGCCTGACCATATTCTTTGTTGTTTCTGTATCATACAGCCTCGGGCCACGGTAACAGGCCTGCACACCCGCACCCAAATTGGAAATCATCATTTTTTCGTAATGATCCAAATGTTCATTCAGCGGCTCAATCGTCGCGGCATCTCCTCCTCCGTGATATTCGGTCAGGGGCACAAACATCCAGCCCATCGTACTGAGTTTGGTCCACGTGCCGTCGTAGATATTCTGCCGGGTATGAATCACCTGTTGTTCTCTTGGCAGGCTCCAGTTTACTTCCCGATAGCCCATTCCACATTTATTTCCCCCGGCCATGTAATAGTAGTCCGGGATATTCAGATAAATGCCCTGGCTACGACACCATTTATAAAAATCGGAAATCACCCGATATTGCTTCCACTGCGAATCCTCATACCCTGCATGCCCGGGATGTTTGGTAGAACTACAGACATCGCCGGGATAAGAGCCGTCGTGTTCGAGCAGGGCAAATCCTGTTTTTCCATAAAAATTGTAGAGTTTTTGAAAATAGTTTTGTCCCCACTCACTACCTATACAGGGTGAGTTGCCAAATGTAGGCGTTTGCCCGGTGGGCATGACCACGTCGTTTTTTTCATCAATTTTTCGGGAAGCGAGCAACGAATACCCACCGATTTCAACCCCTTTACTTTTGGCATAATCTGCGTATTGCTTCATTTTTGCCAGGTATTCCTCGCTGTCATCCTCTATATTAAATCCGCTACCGAAAGTCAGTATCACCATTTCAAACCCGACCTCGGCACACTGATCAATGGCAGTTTTTACTTTTTCCCAGTCAGCAAAACGGGCATGCATCATCAGCGGGTTTTCGGTAGTCCAAGGGGAAAGGGTACGATACAATCTCCGCTGCGCTAAACCTTGCCGCTCCCTGTCATAACTGTCGTGAGGCATGATAAATGCCCGGAAAGAGGTGAATTTTTCCCCTGCAAGAAGGGTTTCCTCCGGCCCAAGTTCGGGTTTTACCTTCAGCAGACAGGGAGTAACCTTCTGATAACTGACCTGCGTATGGTAATCGGGATCCGTCTCCCAATGTACTACATGATGGTTGGCATCCATGCTGTACATGCTCGCAAAGGCAAAATCGGTTTCCACATGGATATTCGGGTAAAGCACATTGTACTGACGGGTTTCGACGGAAGAACCGTATTCTACTGCCGCAAGAATTTCACTGGTAAATGTATTGATGGTGACCGGCATCCCTCCGCGATTGGTTACGGTAAGCCATTTGGCCATCGCAGGGATTCCGTCATATAATTCGTAGTGAATCGAAACGGTAATATCCGGAATAACTCTCGCCTGCACCTGAATATAGGCAGGAAGTTCATAATCCACGCGTAACTGTACTCCGCGGGGAGGCCATGCAACATTGGGCGCATGATGGCGTATTTTTTTCCATTCAAACGGTGCTGTCGCCCTTCCTATTTCATAACCTGTGACCTGCATGGCTCGGGGATCGGCTTTCAGGCTATCTATCCACCCGGGAAGGAGGAAGGCGTAATTGGGTTGCCCGATCAGTCCGCCGATGGCAAAAGTATCGCCGTTGAGGGTGATTTCAGCCTCCGGCTTCACCCCCCGGAGAATAGATTCTCCCGTAATCAGGTTGTCAAAAGCCACAGTGGCTACATTGGGTCTCATTCGGAAAGTGCGACGAATCAGTCCATTGGAAAGGACAATTTCATCGGGATGGTCTCCACGATAAATACCGGCGATATACGGCGCAGGATCAAGAAGCCAGTCCGGCTGTCCCACAGCAGAACGCACAGGCTCTTGCGGAAGCGTCTGCGCAGAAAGTCTGGCCGGAACATTTGCCTGAAAAACAATGCTCAGTACAAGAAACCCTTTTAGGAAAATACCTGAGAATACGTCAAACATGGGAAACGTATTAAAATAAAAACCTAGTCCTTTACCTTATTCTCCTGCCTTGCTCGTTCCAGCCGGTCATTAATGGCTCTGCCTATGCCCGTATCGGGAACCTGTTCCGCAATGATCCTATCCAATCCCAGGCTATCGAGGTAATGCAGGGCCGCAAACAGGTTTTTGGCGGCTTCGTGCAGGTCTCCGGATCGGGACAAAACTACCTGAAAGTCGGGCGAGATACCGGGGCGAAACCGGGAAAAGGATAATACACCCACTTTTCCGGCAGGGTATTCCTTCAGTAAAATATCCGGGTCGCCCAGGTATAGGGGAGTTTTGGGGGCATAATGGCTTTTAAGCATGCCCGAAGCCTGCGGTTTTTCGCTATGATTAAGTAGCACAACTTCACCCACGCATGCTTCAAGAGCTTCCATACTGATCCCTCCCTGGCGATAAATGATTGGAAGTTCGCCTTCAAATCCTACGATAGTGGACTCAAGTCCGATCGTCGAAGGCCCGCCATCGAGAATATAGGAAATACCCGTGCGAAATTGCCTTTCCACATGAGCGGCGGTTGTGGGACTGATATATCCAAACCGGTTGGCACTCGGAGCCGCCAGCGGAAAATCGAGAAGGCTGAGCAATTCCAGTGTAAGGGGATGGTTGGGAATGCGCACCGCTACCCGCGAACTGCCCGAAGTGACCAGATCACCAATGGCAGGTTTTTTAGGCAAAAGCAGAGTCAGCGGCCCCGGCCAGAAAGCACCAGCAAGCAGCGCGGCATTTTCGGGAATGTCTAAAATATACTTTTGCATTTGCGCCACATTTCCGAAGTGAACAATCAAAGGGTTAAACCGGGGGCGTTGTTTAGCTTCAAATATTTTCACTACCGCCTCCGCATTCAGGGCATTAGCAGCAAGCCCGTAAACGGTCTCTGTCGGGATCGCCACAATTTCTCCTGCTCGGAGCAATCGGGCTGCCAGATTTATATCCTTTCCTTTTGCCATAAACTATACCAGATTCAAAGCTGTAAGATCCACCGGTAACAGGCGGGAAACGCCCGTATTTTCCATCGTGACGCCGTACATCACGTTCGTGGCAGCCATTGTGCGTTTGTTGTGGGTAACAATTATAAACTGAGAGGTATCCGAAAACTGCCGGATAATATTGTTGAATTTATCAATATTAGCATCGTCAAGCGGTGCGTCCACCTCGTCAAAAATACAGAAAGGGGCCGGTTTGATGAGGTAAATGGCGAAAAGCAACGCAACTGCCGTCAGGGTTTTTTCTCCACCGGAAAGCTGTTTGATAGTAAGAGGCCGTTTTCCCTTGGGACGAGCAATAATCGAAATCTCTGATTCCAATGGGTTTTCTTCATCCAACAACAAAAGATCGCATTTGTCGTCTTCGGAAAACAGGCTTCGGAATACTACCTGAAAATGTTCCCGGACTTTCGCAAAGGTTTCCAGAAATTTTTCTTTCGCAGTGATGTCTATTTCGGCGATGGTATTGAGCAGTGATTTTTTAGCTTCGACCAAATCTTCTTTCTGACCGTTGATAAAGTCAAATCTTTCCTTCATTTCATTGAAAGCTTCTACGGCCAGAGGGTTTATTTCGCCATAGGTTTGAACCTTGCTTCTTAGCCCCAGTAATTTTTCTTCGACCTCTTTTACATCATAACTTTCCAGGGGTTTATCAAATAATTCTTCCTGAACCAAATTATTGATTTCAACCTGAAATTCTACCGACATCCGCTCCCTCAGAGAAGTAACTTCCAGTTTGATTTCGGTAATTTTTTCTTTCAGATCCGCCTGTTTTTGAAGGACGTGTTCGCGGCTTTTTCTTTCTTCCGAAAGTTTGGTTTCAACCTGATGGATCGAATTTTTGGTCATGCCGACTTTCTCTTCGAGAAGATTTACCTGCCCTTCTTTTTCGCGTTTTTGGTTGTACATATCCACAATCACTTCATCATCCTGCATGTTGCTGTTGATGAGGTGGTCTGTGTCTTTTCGCACTTGTTCAAGTTCTTCCCTCAATTTTTTATTGGTTTCCCCAAATCGTTCAATGGATTCTGTGCGCTGGTCAATTTCTCGTTGGAGGTTGCTGTGCTGGTTGGTAAGGTGAATCAGACGGATATGTTCCTGATTAAATTTTTGAGTAATTTCTGCCAACCGATCAGAAGTTTCCTGAGTTTTTTCTCGCTGAAGTACCACCTGTGAAGTCAGTTGCTGCAACTGTTCCAGCCGGGTTTTTAGTTTGGGGTCAATCTCGATGAGAAACCGTCGAAGGTTTTCGAGTTCTTCTTCCAGTGACTCCGTGCGCTGCCCTACCCTCGCGAGGAACTCGCGGTGTTCTTTTTCGCGGGATTGAAGTACGGACAGGTCGCGCTGTTTTTCGAGAAGCTCTTTTCTTACCGGTTCAATCTGCTGGCGAAAATCTAACTTTTTGAGGCCTTCGAGTTTTCGGCTAGCCTGGTCAAGTTCTACTTTTTCGTTGGTGAGTTGTTTCTGGAGTTTGGCAATTTCTTTGTCCAGTTTTTCAAGGTTTTTGGCTCTTCCCAGTCTTTTGCCTTCAAAAAGCCCGAGTGAGCCGCCTCCGACCATATATTTCCGGCGGGAGACATTGCCTGCATGAGTAATGAATACCGTATCGCCGGAGGGGTCATCGGGAAAATCATTTTCACTCTGAACGATATAGACATTGCTGAGAAGGAAGGCAGCCAGTTTCTTGTAATCTTCGGCAAAATCCACCACATCAAGGGCTAGTTTTGCCTGAGTAAAAAGCAGGGGATTGGAGGATTTAAAGTGCTCCAATTCTTCGAGTATAAAAAAATTTGCCCGGCCTTTGGAGGCTTCCGCCAGGAGGTGTACCGAGAGGATAGCATCCTGACGGGTTTTCACCACATAATAGCTGAGGTAGGGCTCAAGATAATTTTCAAACGCGACCTTATACTCTTCGGGTACCGCAAATACATCGGAGAGTAAGGGCGCGCCTTTCATCCATTGGGCATTTTTTTTGAGAAACTTTACACTTTCGGGAAAACCCTCCAGATTTTCAACCAAGCTTTTGGTAAGATTAAATTCGTTTTGACGGGCATCCAAAAGGCGATTGGTTTTATATACATTGTCCTTGAGGTTGTTTACCAGTTGTTCAGTAGTACGGGTTTCGGTAATATGGTTTTCCTGCTGGGCAGAAAGTTCCTGAAAATGTTTTTCCAGGGAAAACACTTCCGATTCGAGTGTTTTTCCTTTTTCGGTAAAAACATCCAAGTCTTCCGAACGGCGGTTTATGTCTTCTTCCGCCCGCTGAAGTTCGCCTTCTAAGCTCTGAATCTGCACTCGTTTGATCTCTTTTTCACGGGTCAGATTCTGGAGTTCCTGTTCCGTCTCACGATGCTCACCGGAAAGTTCTGCCGTTTTAGCAGATTCTTCCTGATTTTGAACATAGAGCGTTTCTTTTTCGCCTTTGAGAGCAGATTCTTTGCGTTGCTGTTCCTGAAATTCTTTTTCAATCCGGGCAAACTCTTCATTTAGCTGAGCGAGGGAACTTTCGTTGCGCTCAAGCTGGCGTTTTTCGGTTTCAATTTGATTCTGGATCGAAATCTCGCGTTGTTGGAGGTATTTCAGGCGTTCACTTTTGATGGACTTTTCCGTTTCGACCGACTGAATTTTCTGGAGGTGTCGGTTAAATTCCGCCTGAGCGTGAGCGAGCATTTTTTCATTGTCCACCAGTTCTTTTTTCAGTTCCTGCAAACGAGCTTCAAACCGCGCCATGGCGGCATGTACCGAGGTCAATTCATCGGTGAGGTTTTGCTCCAGGATCTGAACCTGTTTTTGTTCTTCCTTAATACTTTTTACCGCGAGGAAAGCATACTGAGAACTGATCTGTTTATATTGCTCTTTTATTTCAAAATATCGCTGCGTACGGCGGGCCTGTTTTTCGAGCGATTTGAGGTTTTTATCAATTTCAAATAACAAATCTTCTACCCTTTCGAGATCGGCATCCGTTTCTTCGAGGCGTTTGAGTGTCTGTTTTTTCCGTACTTTGTACTTAGAAATGCCGGCGGCCTCTTCAAAGAACTTACGCCTTTCATTGTCTTTGTTGGTGAGCATTTCGTCCACCATCTTTAGTTCTATAATCGCGTAAGAATCTGAACTCACTCCGGTATCGAGAAAAAGATCCTGAATATCCTTCAGGCGGCAGGTAACGCCATTGAGCAGATATTCACTTTCGCCACTGCGGTAGAGTTTGCGGGTAATGGTAATGGTCGTATATTCGGTCGGAAGTATATTTTTGGTATTTTCAAATGTCAGGGATACTTCCGCAAAGTTTGATTTGCGTTTGGTTTTGGTACCGTTAAAGATGATATTTTCCATCTTATCAGAGCGAAGGTTTCGCGTCTTTTGTTCCCCCAAAACCCATCGGATTGAATCCACGACATTGGATTTACCGCAGCCGTTGGGGCCGACAATGCCCGTTATGCCTTTGTCAAAAACAAAGCGGGTGCGTTCTGCAAAACTCTTAAACCCAAAGATTTCCAGACTGGTTAATTGCATTGTTCGTTTCCAGCACTTAATTTAAACCCTATGAAAGCATTGATCATAATTCTCTTAGCCATAGCCGCCTTTATGGGTTTTTTATACTTTCGGCATCTATGGGTAAAATTAGGCTTCAAAGATAACAATTATGGCGGAGTTCAAAACATGCCCCGTCTGGCAGAAGCGAAGAACCATGAAGAGGCTTTTCTTCCGGGAAGTCGGTCGGGTCAGGATGACTCGCTGGAAAAAATCGCCAAAGTGATGGCGGAAGGGCTGGAAATCCAAAAACTCACCAAACGCAAAAAGCAGAGACCCCGGCTTTTTACCTCAAAAAAAGATTTTCAACGCGCCTATATTATTGATGCTCTGCTGGAAAAGCCCAAATTTTAGTTTGAAACACATAAATGTTTTTGTCGTAGAAGAGAGGACGTGTCAAAAGTGAACTATGCAAATAACCGGAAAAATCACCTTTATTAATCTTTCGGGAGGCTTTTGGGGCATCCTGGGAGACGATGGTCAAAACTACAACCCCGGCAATAGTCTGCCGGCAGGTTTCCAGAAAGAAGGTGTCAGGGTGAAAGCAAAAGTAAGCTCCTCCCAAGCATTTAGCATCTTTATGTGGGGAACGAACGTGGATATTCAAAAGATCGAGGTTATATAGTTTTTCGGGAATATACATTTGTATATTCCTTTTTTATTTAAAAAAATTATGTCCGGAACCATTTCGCATCACTTGTTTGGAATTGCCTTTGCCGTGCTGGCGTTTTTTGTATTTGGCCGTGGGATCGTCCGCAAGGCCAATGGAAAAGATTTTCAGCCACTATGGGCTTTTCTCCTGATTTTGATCGCAATTTCCTACCAGTTCTGGCATGGAAGTTTTTCCCTGATGGGAAGAGTATCGAATCTTTTAGTGGATTTCGGGCTGGCAATGGCCATTGCCGCAGGTTATCTCGCCCTTAATCGCGAGCGGGCAAGTTTGTTTTTTGTCCCCGGCCTCCTGTCTATCTTTCTGGGAGGTGTTATTTCTTTATTTAACTTTTGTATAGACACCTTCACCGGTTCCATCAGCCCCGATACAGATACAATTGAACTTCTCGTAGAATTAGGCCCGGATGATCAGATTTCCGAAATTCAGCCGATCCTCGAAAAGTATGGAGCAAAAGCGGAACGAGCCTTCCCCAATGTGGACTTGCAAGAAAACGAAGACCTCGCGCAATATTATTCCGTAGTTGTGGACGTAAGCCGACGAGATCCCTTAATGATGGAACTTGAAAATGATCCGGAAAATGTGGACCATTTTGATGTCAATCGCCCGGTTTCTCTTATTGAACCACAAAAAGGAACCATTGAAAAAAACCCCATAGAGTTTTTGGCAAATGACCCTTATCTGGGCAGTCAGTGGTACGCAGAAAAACTCAGCTACAACCTCGTGTATGAATTTTTGAAGGAGCACAAACCCGTAAAAAAAATAAAGGTCGCTATTGTGGATACCGGCGTTGACAATGTGCATGAAGATATTACCGGAGTGTATAAAAAAAGCGGCGGAGCCGGTGATAATGACAAACACAGCCACGGAACCCATTGTGCCGGTCTCGCCGGTGCTGCTACCAACAATGGCAAAGGGGTAGGTTCCCTCAACTGGGGCGGCGAATATATCGCCCTGTCGGGTTATCCTGCATTGGATGACCAGGGTCGGGGTACCGACAAAAAAGTAGCCAAAGCGATTATTGATGCTGCTGAAAGCGGCGCGGATGTAATTTCCATGTCTTTAGGAGGTTTTTCCCCCTTTGGCGCACCGAAAGCGCAAGTGGACGCCATAAAATATGCCCGTAAACTCGGAGCCATTGTGGTTGTGGCCGCAGGCAATAGCAACGACGACGCAAAACGTTATTCTCCCGCAAACATAGAAGGCGTAATTGTAGTGGCAGCCGTAGATGAAAACTTCGGTAAAGCCGTTTTTTCCAATACCAATACCAGCCTTAAAATGCCCATAGCCGCTCCGGGAGTAAATATTCTTTCTTCTGTACCCGGAAATCAGTATCAATCCTACAACGGCACCTCGATGGCCACACCGATTGTATCGGGCCTGGTGGGCATTATGCGGTCATTTAACCCCGATCTTTCAGCCGAAGATATTTATCGCATTCTGAATGAAACCGGAACGGTTGTCGGTGATTCTGAAAACATCGGAAAAGTGATTAACCCGCAGGCGGCGATACTGGCTGTCCAGTAAAGCTAATTCTTTATATCACTGACTACCTGGGAAAGAAATTTTTTCATCCCGATATATACATCTGCATTCCCTTTTAGCCGGGAAGATATATAAGCGTCGTCAGTCTCCAGATCGCGTACGTAAAAATAGTAGTGAAACTGCAGATTGTTGTTTTGGTACATTTTGTTTGCCGTACTATGCCGCACAAAAGAAGGGCGCATAGCCTCCTTTTTGGGTGTTTCCATTTGTTTAGGCATCAGTACCATATCCATGTAATACCGGTATCCTTCTTCTTTTAGCGACTCCACTTCACTGAGGCTCACCAGCTTGTATTCAAATGAATAACTTTTGTCTATGGTCTCTTTGAGCGACGAATTTGCTCTTTTGGCGGCTTTGTTTGCTTCAATAATAAAAGTGCGCCGGTTTCCGGTGACTCCTTCTTCGGGATCCATGAGATCAAACCGGGGAATCAGCAATACTTTTTCTTTTAATTCTTTGGGAGAATCGGAGAAGATGTCGTTTACTGTGCGTATGCTGTCGGGTTGTGCCGTCAATAACGATGGGAAAAGCAGAGGGGGAAAAACTATTGTCAGTAAAAAAATAAATGTTTTTTTCATATCAGTACGGTTTTTAAAAGCCTAAATGTAACCATACTGCTTCGGGTATAAAACTGAATATTTCGCATATATTTACATCAAAACCGGTTTTTTATTTCGTATTTTCGGAGGATATATTTCCGATTTAGAAATTTTTTACACCTCACTTAAAAATTACTTTTGTAGCTCCATTGCCATAACGAACCGGGTCAGCGGATTCAAAACTTTTGATGTGAGGGGTTTTGCTTAGAATATCTTTTACGGCTTTACGGAGTTTTCCCTCCCCGACTCCGTGAATAATGACGAGTGAAGCGTAGTTTTCGGTCAATGCCGTAGAGAGTTTCTGCTCAAGGTGGCGAATCTGATATTGAAGCATTTCAGAAGGCGCGAGTTCAAAAGGGTTTTTCACCAGCATTTCGATATGAAGATCAACTTCCGCCTCCGCGCGTTTTGGGGGGGCTTCGGTTCTTTTGATCCGTACAAATTCGCTGTCGGCGATGGCCGAGATGTCTTTTTTCAACTGATTTTCACGGAGAGAGAATACCCAGCCGTCATTTTTGAAAGCAGGGATATGTTTGGAAGGTTGTGCAATACTGCCTCGGGACCAGGGATATTCGACCGTTTCGAGGGTATGGGGATATCCTTTTCCGGGAGAAAAAGCCAAAATCTGAAAGTAAATTCCTTTCATCTGAATCGCCTGATCTTTAGGCAAAACAAAAAGAGAGGTATAACTACCCCTTTCTACCTGACCGGCAGATATGCCGGTATAGTTTTTCAGCGATTGCTGATAACAAGTGAAAAGTATCTCCACCGGCTCGGGATTGGCGAGGATAAACTCAAGGTTTTTATCGTCTTTCCGGATCACCACGAGGCTAAGATCTACCATCGAGGGATCAAACGTGCGGTGAATCGCTGGGACAGAATCCGCCTTTTTCTTACTATCCGTAAATTGTGGCTCTGAGCTGTCAACCGGTACCACTTCGCTAATATGCATATCCACCGCGAAATTATCCCCCATATCCACCTCAATATGATCTTTATCTATCAGTGCCGTTACAACACCTTCCCCTGATTGATGCAAGAGCCTTACCTTTTGTCCAACGCGAAATAGCATATTATTTTCCCTAAAGGTATAACACAATTTTATTTGTAAAGGTAACAAGCGATCCGTCAAAATTCAATTTACAAACCCTCTCCTCAAAAAAACCGTCTAAACAATCAAAATAACCATTTAAACAATCAAAATAACCGTTCATGCAAAAATCCAAATCCTCATTCCAACCATTCCGTTAAAACGTCTAAACATTCTAAATCTATTTCATGCATAAATTTAATCTAACATATTGTTTCGTGCCGGGCTTTAGCCAAATGGTCAGCGAAATCCTTGCATGGAATGATCCCAAAATATACGGGTGTGTTTTCTGATTTAATAGAGCCGTAACCGCTTTATGAAACACACCCGAATCGCTCAGATTCGGGTTTTTTTATGCCTGAATTTTATTACTCCCTCAATAATGCCTGATTGTAGAATCAGAAGAAACCTTATTGCATAACGAATCGCGGAGATGACATCGTGGCGGCTGAACGAATATAAAAATTATTTGAGGGGTGTAATCGTCGGGAGTGAAAACTCCCGGCATTCACCCTCAAAAATGAAATTTCCGATAAACTGGAAGCGATTTTTGAAATAATGATTTTGGAACAAAACTTCGAATACCGAAGAAGAATATTATCAGGAACTGAAGCTTAAAAGGTTAAGCGTCCGGTTGAAGCCCGGGAGAAGGTGGTTCGATCCCATCCGGTTCCACAAAGATGAAAAAAATAAAAACCTGAATTTTTCACTTTTCGAATCAATCTGTCAGTATTTTTTTACCATTTACAACGAGAAATTTACCCGTCGGGCGTCAGGTTCGACCATTGAGTCTGAGTAGGAAAAAATCTGATAAGAAAAGGCATCTGAATTGCGTTTAATTCATGGTAGGAAGGAATTTGAAACCCTCTCCACGCTCTATTTTTGGTCCCGGCATCCCTTTTAGGGGTTCGATACGTATAATAAGTAACTGATGGAAATGCCTGTGAGAATTGGAATAAAACCTATTATCTGTATGGTGTTATGGAAAAAATGAATATCAAGCCACTCAGACCGGAAATGGAACAGGAAATCATAGCAACTCTTATCTATAAGGGTAAAATTGCCGCCATCCGGATGTTTATGGAATATACGGAATGCCGCCTTAGAGATGCAAAAGCCGCCGTCGAAAAAATCGGTCGAGAAATTCAACCCGGGCAGGCGAGTTGAGGATCATTCTAGGATATTGTTTTAAGTTGGGATTTGTAAATAAGGGTGCCGGACATGTTCCGGCACTTTCTTTTGTGTACAAACAATTCCTTTTGTTCTATTATCAGATGTATATTATAAAATGGCTAAGATTAAAAAGAAACATTTGCTTCGCTTGGGATACGAACCCGGAGAGGCTTTAAAAGTGGCGCTGGAAGGGTGCATTTCACGCTTTCGCGTTGATTGCTTATCTTGTAAAAAACGATTATGACACGCGAAGAATTCCTCCAATTAGCAGATTCGTATTGGCCGGAGCTGGAAGCCTTGCAGGCCAAGGGTGATTTTTATGCCTATGA
>JANRJC010000033.1:0-129370 GCA_033764335.1 Bacteroidia bacterium
TTGCTCCCTTGTCTTGATTTTTCGATGCTTTTTTCTGTATCTTTGACATAGGTCGGGATTTTGTAGGTTTGTTTTTTCGTCATCTCAAATGTACAAAAAACCGACCGACTTTTTTTTATCCCCATTCATGCAACAACGCCGTGTGAAAACAATGTTTTAGAAAACAGAGGCAAATTGTTGCATCAATTTGGACCAATTACGGGCATTAATATTGGGTATAAAATCATCAAGAAAAAAACCCACTCGATTAGTCCTTTTTGGGGTATCTCATTGACCAAACTAAACAAAAATTATCAGCCCCATTTATTCGTTGGCTACAAACCAAGTTTCACTTTCGGTCTAATCCTTAATAAATAGAAAAATGAAAAAAAGCATATTGATATCAATGGTTTTCCTGTTTCTGCTTGCATCTTGCGATAAAGAAGATAGGATAATTTCCCCCAATTTAATTATCAATAACCCATTATTGTCGGCAACGGATAGTGCGGTTAATCATGCGTTCTTAAAATACCAGCAAGATTTAAACACCGTGGGTGTTTCCATTGGACTATACAAAAATGGAACCGCAAATTTTTACGGTTATGGAGAGACCAAACAAGGGAGTGGAATAACACCCGGGAAAAATACATTTTTTGAAATTGGTTCTATCACTAAAACCTTTACGAGTATCGTAGCCACAAATATGCTGTCAGAAAAAGGGCAAACCATTGAAACCCCCATACGACCTTATTTACCAAATAATTTGCCTACACTTGCCAGAGAGGGAATTGAAATAAATTTCAAACATTTGATGACACATACTTCAGGGCTTTCCTATTTTCCTGACAATTTTGGTGGTAGTTACTATATAGGAAAAATTGACGAAGAGTTTGAAAAATATGACAGAAACAAAATGTTTACTTGGTTACTTAATACTCCATTAAGGTCAAAACCGTTTACGACTTGGGAGTATTCCAATGGGGGAATGGGTTTATTAGGAACACTTTTAGAATTAAATTATGGAAAAGATTATGGGGTAATTTTAAAAGAAAAAATTTTAATACCCTTACAACTTAATGATACCAAAACCGATATGGCTGAAACAGATCTAAGTAGATGGTCAACCGGGTATAGTAATGGTAAGGAGGTAAAATATTGGAATTCATTAAATTCCATGAATGGAGCAGGTGTAATAAAATCAACCTCTGCTGACATGATTAAGTATGGTTTAGCAAATTTGAACCCACCCAATACACCTTTAGGAAACGCCATTACACAAACTCAACAGGTAACATTTTTACCATTTACTGATGCAGGAAGACTTAAAATTAATGGCGGGCTTGGTTGGTTTCAGTGTATTCACAAAGATTTGCCAAATGAAATATTTATTTGGCACGACGGTGGTACAGGGGGCTATAGCTCAGACCTTTTTATTAATCAAAATAAAAGCAGCATACTTGTTGTACTTTACAACACTGCCCAAGGAACACAAGCAAGAGAGGATTTTATGTTGGAACTTCTCAAGATTATTAGTAGCTAATATGAATACGCTCAATAGAAATTGGTTTGCGAAAATTTATCTCTATTATGCAAATCACTTCAATTGCGCTTTAAGAAAACTTATTACTTCATTTCGCACTTCATCTGTGTCGAACATCACACCAAAGTGAGGTGCATCTTTTACAATGATAAGTTCATTCTGAACACCAACTACATTTAACCATGCACTCAATAAATGTGATTGTTTGGGAGAAACTAGATCATCTTTTTCACCATGAATAATCAAGAAGGGTGGATCGTTTTTATCTACATAGGTAACCGGACTTGCTACTTTTGCTAAATCAGGACGGGCAAGTGGGGCAGCACCGATTAGAAGACTTTCGGGTGACTTAACATCATTATTTCCTGGAAACAATATCAATTCAGCCGGGCCATAAAAATCTACGACACCCCTGAATCTAAATGACTTGCTTGTGTTGGGCATGAAAAATGTTTTGATTTTATCATTCTTCGATAAACCAACCAATGAAGCCAGATGCCCCCCGGCAGAGAAACCCCCGTTTTGGCGAGGCAATAGAATTCATCATCTTGGCGAAATCAGGGTGCCTCAGAGGCCTAAACCCGACTCAGACAAAATTCCAGTTGCTGAAAACCGAAAAGATGATTTTATTGAGCGGGTTAATCCTTTCTGATGATTAAACGTCCTCTTTTCATCCTTCGCCTGGCGACATTTTTTTTGTTGTTGGGACGTGGCTGGCAATTTGTTTTCTATGACACACCTTTCCATCGCTGGTTGGATTCCTCCTCCCCTACCCCCTGGATGATCCCCGCCATCGGTGTTTTTTGGCTTATCTGTGCGACTCTTGCGGGAGTGGTAAAACCGGGAGAAAAACTACTCTATGGTTTGCTGATAATTTCTTCTCTTTTGCTGATGGCAATGACTTTTGCGCTCTGGCAGGGGAGTTCGTACCAATTTGCCCAACTGATCGAACAGACCGCCCAATGGGCGACGCCGTTATTGCTGATTTATGCGCTTATGTCTGCTTCGATGAATCATTCGGGTGCAGGGCCTTCCGTCGAGAAATTGATTCTTGTGACGACGGCCCTGGTTTTTACGGGCCATGGCCTGTATGCAAGCGGTATTTTCCCCCAGCCCGCAAATTTTCACTATATGGTAACGAGCATACTCGGGATTTCGGGAGTGTCGGCTTCGTGGTTTTTGCGGGTGGCCGGGATTATGGATTTTGTGGTGAGTGCAGCAATATTTATCCCTCGCCTTCGGCGGGTCGGACTGGCCTATATGGCCGTTTGGGGTCTGTTGACAGCCCTGGCCCGAGTTATTGCCTACGTGGAACTGACAGACCTGGGGGCAACCCTGTTCGAATGGCTGCCACAGGTGCTGTTTCGCCTGCCTCATGGTTTGTTGCCGCTGGTGGTTTTAAAAAAAATTTTTTCAGAAAAAAAAATTATGACGTAGTTAGTAGCAACTACTAACCCCTATTGCTATGACTACTACGACACGCTATTATCTTTCCTTTCTTTTTATCTTTCTGGTATGGGTAGGTTGTACGCCTGATCCCGAAGAAAAAAACAATCAGGGTATGACGAATGAACAATTAAAGCAAGAGCTGACTACGGCCCTTAATGACCAACTGCTCGACAAATGGTATCCTGCCATTATGGACAAAGAGCAGGGCGGTTATCTTTCCGATCTCGATTACAAATGGGAACCCAACGGCCCCCAAAATAAAAGCATCGTCACCCAGGCCCGGCACCTTTGGGTCACTTCCAAAGTAGCAAAGTTTTACCCCGAAAAAACCGCCTACCGCCAATACGCCGACCACGGATATGCCTTTCTCCGCGACAAAATGTGGGATCACGAAAAAGAAGGTTTTTTTTATACGGTCAACCGCGCCGGAGAATGGCAAAATAACGAAAATAACGCCGACAAATGGGCCTACGGCAATGCTTTTGCCATCTTTGGACTGGCTTCCTACTACAAGCTGACCGGTTCAGAAGAGGCACTCGACCTTGCGAAAAAAACCTTTATGTGGCTTGAAAAATACAGCCATGACCCTATTCACAAAGGCCATTATCCCTTCCTCAACCGCGAAGGACAGGCCTATGGTCGCGATCTTCCCGTACCACCCGGACAGCCCCAGCTTGGCTACAAAGACCAGAATCCGACGATCCATTTGCTGGAAGCCTTTGCAGAGTTGTACCCCGTATGGCAGGACAGCCTGTTGCGCGCACGGCTGGAAGAAACCCTCATCATCGTACGCGATACTATCACCCGGCCTGAAGGGTATATGAACCTGTATTTTACCCCCGACTGGAAGGAAATATCTTTTAAAGACAGCAGCGACGAATCGCGGGAGAAAAACTACAATATTGATCACGTATCATTTGGCCACGACATCGAAACCGGTTTTCTGCTGCTGGAAGCCGCCGAGCTACTCGGCGAGTCGTGGTACAACGAAACCCTGCCTGTGGCCAAAAAACTGGTGGACCACAGTCTGGAAAAAGGATTTGATCACCAGATCGGCGGGGTTTATGAACAGGGGTATTATTTTCCGGAAGGGCTGAAGATTGTGGACGAACGGAAAAACTGGTGGGCACAGGCCGAGGGATTTCACAGCCTGTTGCTTTTTTCCACCCTTTTTCCGGAAGAAACGCGGTACAGGGAAGGCATGTTGCTCGAATGGGACTATATCAAAAAATATATGATTGATCCTACCTACGGCGGATGGTATAGTTTCGGCACAGACCATTCTCCCGAAACCACTACCCGCAACAAGGCCAATGTCTGGAAAGCTTCCTATCACGATGGTCGGGCATTGATGTTTTCACTGAAATTGCTGGAAAAAGGGGAGCACTAATTAGAGGGTTTTAGCCCCAATTGCTATATCTCGGAGGTTCACGCAAAGGTCGCTAAGAACCCGCAAAGTGCGCTAAGAGGCTCTTGGCGATCTTTGCGATAATGTTTGCGCACTTTGCGAGAACCCCCAATAGGCAAAAAAAAACTTCATTTCCGAAGCTCCTTTTCCCGGTGAAATTCCCCGCGAAAATACTGAATCACGGGCCCAAACACCGCTTTCACCGGGTTGTGCCCCCGAAAACCGGTCGTCACGCCGTAAACCACCTTTTCGGTTTCAGGCTGATACGTCCCAAAGAGCCGATCCCAGATCAGCAGCACTCCGCCATAGTTTTTGTCGAGATATACATCATTGGAACCATGATGAACGCGGTGAGCCGAAGGCGTATTGATCCAACCTTCTAACAGTGGTATTTTTCCTATCGCTTCGGTATGCATCAAAAACTGAAATACGAGGTTGATGATCAAAAAAAACGTCACCTGTTCTGCCGAAAACCCCAACAAAATCGCCGGCAGATAAAACAGCGGGCTAAGGAATCCGCCGAGCCAATTGATCCGGAAAGCCGTCGTAAAATTCATCCACGGGCTGCTGTGATGAACATTGTGGAGCGTCCACAAAAATTTGACTTCATGGCTGAGCCGATGTTGCCAGTAAAACAGAAAATCCACAAAAACAACGGCTACTATATAGACCCAACCTTTATCTGGAAGGGAAAAAAACTGAAAACCCGCCACCCAGGCAAATACTTTAAAATTCCAGAATACCACCAGTGGTTTAAGCAACTGGTTCACCAGCATGATAAAAATATTAGATAGTGTTTCCTTCGGGTGATATACTCCTTTTTTTTGAACAACAGACCATACTACCTCCGAAAGAATCAGGATAAGGAAAATCGGGATGATCACATACTTAAGAGAGGATTCCATTATTTGTGCGATTAGATAAAACTTATTGGGCGAAAGTAGAGCAAGCCTCGCGCAGGCAAAATTTTTTTCTACCAACGTCCCAAAAATTTAAACAAACGCCTTGCAGAAAGTAGGATAACGTTTGCCCATGTGGTTATCTAGCCCAAATTTCAGGGGTAAAGTTGTCTTGGCATTTGGTTTTTTTCAGAGGGCTAATTATATTGTGTATGAAATACGCAAAGCGTCGAGTTAGCTTTCATCTACTTGCTATAAAACCAACTACTACTATGAACCCGCTCATGAGCAAATTTGAACGTATTGATGAAAACTCGCGTCTTCCCAAATACCGTCAGGTCATCAATACCATTCTGGAAGAAATCAACCAGGAACTTTTTAAACCCGGAGACCGGATTCCCTCCATTAATGAAACCAGCGAAGAGTATTATCTTTCCCGCGACACGGTAGAAAAAGCTTACCGCGAATTAAGCCAGCGGGGGGTTATCTCTTCCATTCCCGGAAAAGGATATTATGTAAATGGCAATGCCGAAGTTGCCAAAGTCAGGGTAATGATTATTTTCGATAAACTTACCGACCATCAAAAAGTCATTTTTAATTCTTTTGCAAAATCGCTTGGAAAACGCGCCTGCATCAACTTACACGTTCATCACTCCGATTTCAAGTGTTTTGAAGAATTGATTCTGGACAATATCGGCAACTACGACTATTATGTGATCATGCCGCATTTTTACGATTACCGGGAAGAAGTGGAGGCAGTGCTAAAAAAAATCCCGCGCAACAAACTTCTGGTCCTCGACCGGCAGATTAAAGACATGGATGGGAGTTTCAGTTGCATTTATCAGGATTTTGCCAAAGATTTGGAAGGAGCACTTTTTTCCGGGCTGGATTTATTGAAGAAGTACCGCAAACTATTTCTTGTTTATCCCCAGCACATCAAATACCCCCCTGAAATTCGTGTGGGGTTTCGCAATTTTTGCCATGATGCAAACATTGATTACGAATTGATTCCTAGCGTATCCGGGCATTCTCCCCGAAAAGGAGAAGCTTATATTGTACTCGAAGAATCGGATTTGATTGAGTTGGTCAAAAAATGCCAGAAATCGCGGCTAGAACTGGGAAAAGACCTGGGCATCGTATCCTACAATGATACTCCCCTGAAAGAAGTGGTAGGCAATGGCATCACGGTAATTTCTACCGACCCTATCACAATGGGCCAGGTTGCAGCAGATATGATTATTCACAAAAAACGAGATTCTGCAAAAAACCCCTTTTATCTTCTCCGAAGAAATTCTCTTTAAAAGTTTAAATAAAGCTTTGGGTTAATATTTGATTTTCCTAATTATGTTTTGGGTGCAAAGGGCTGATATAAATTCACCCTTTGCACCTTTACATTTTTTAGACATCACAAATTTTCACCGCAGCTTTCAACGAAGCGAGCGGATCTGGCCCGGCGGGCACAAACTCCTGAGCCACAAAACCTTTGTAACCCGTCTCTACAATTGCCTGCATAATCGCCGGGTAATACAACTCCTGAGTCTCATCAATCTCATGGCGGCCCGGTACACCTCCGGTGTGGTAATGCGCAAAGTAAGGATGAAACTCCTTGATCGTTGCAATCACATCTCCCTCCATAATCTGCATGTGGTAGATGTCGTAGAGTAGTTTGAATCGCTCCGAGCCTACTTTTTTGGCGAGGGCTACCCCCCAAGGGGTAAGGTCGCACTGATAATCGGCGTGGTTACGTTTGCTGTTGAGCAGTTCCATTACAATGTTGACATTGTGTTTTTCTGCCAGTTTTACCACCGGGTCAAGCCCTACGGCGCAGTTTTCCATTCCTTTTTCTTCGCTGATACCGTTGCGGTTGCCCGAAAAACAGATGATATTTTTCAGGCCCATTTCGGCGGCTTTAGGAATGATGGCTTCGTAGTCTTTGTACAGCTGCGCATGGTTTTGCGGGTCGTTGAAACCTTTGGCAATGCCCAGCGGGCTGCCAAAAGACATCGAAACTTCCAGTCCGTGCTCAATGGCGACATGCCATTCGTCGGGATTAAGAAGGTCTATGGCTTTAAGCCCCATTTCTTTGGCAGCTTTACACAAATCTACAAGCGGAATTTTGCTGTAACACCACCGGCAGGCAGAGTGGTTGATATTGCCTTTGAGAACCGTGTCATCTTCGGTTTTTTCGGAAGAAACAGCCGATTCCGCACAGGCGACAAGCGCAGGCAAGCCTACGGATCCCAGGGTGAGGGTTTTTAATGCGTCTTTCCGGGAAATTTTTCGAGTCATAGCAGTTTTTTTTAGAAAATTAATAAAATATTGCGGATGTTTTTAACAGTATAGTACAGGACAGTCACGCGGTATAATTTACCGTTATTTATAGAGTAAAAACAATAAATCGAAATTTTTTGTAGTAGTTTGGTTCATAAAAAAGGGACAGAAGGGTTACTGTCCCTTTATTTTTTCTACAGCTTCCTTCAACTTTACTCCGGGGTGAAAGTAGTTGTAATTTTCCCAAAATGTTTCGTCAAACTCCCCTACCTGTTCCTTTAGCGCGACTTCATCATTGATCAGTTCACTATCGGCAAAACGGTTGGCTTTGCCGGGTTCCATCTGTGTGATGAGCATCTCCACACTTACCCCGATATTCAGGGATTCGGGCATATCCATTTTTCCTTTCGTAGTCAGCAATGCGCCCAGATCAATAC
Organism: Bacteroidia bacterium; assembly: GCA_033764335.1. Classification (GTDB taxonomy): domain Bacteria; phylum Bacteroidota; class Bacteroidia; order J057; family J057; genus JAGQVA01. Next base: position 7,984 of record JANRJC010000033.1, read on the forward strand.
TGGAATAATTGAGGTACCATTTGCCGCGATCATATACATAGTCTGTGTGTCCGGCTTCCCGGTTAAAGTCCAGCCTTACGCCCATAGTTCGCAGCAGGGTAAGTGCCGCTGCCGCCTTGAACCCCAACGCCCTAATAAGGGGGAATTTTTTCCCCTTTTCGCTCATTTTATAGTCAATGGATACAAAGGCAAGGGTTTTTACATCCAGATACACTTTCCCCTGGTAAAGACGCCGCCCGATATCCTCTCGCTGGTCAAAAGCGATTTCATAGACCATTCGCTCGGAGATAGTACTGACCCCGGACAGGGTATATTCATAATGTTTAAACTCTTTGGGGTCGAGAAAATTTTCCCCCATCGTCTCGCCCGTAACGGCCCTTCCGGTAATGTTTTTAGGGCCGCCGCCGCCGATATTGACCTTGATCTTGCCGAGAAGTGCCGAGTCCGTAAAGGACCTGCCGCGAAGCAGCCGAAGGCGATTTTCGTCGGTCTCTTCTTTTCCGTTGGGAACTTTGTATATATCCACTACGGCCTCGCTTAGTTGGGCGGGCTGGCCATCCTTTCGTATCATTTCGCGGTAAAATCCCTGCATATTCAGTGGGTTGTGATTATAATTTTCCGGAATAGCCGCCAAAGCCTGTCGTAAAAGGTCTTCGGCTTCTACCGGATGAATCACTACCTCGGCAAGGGAAACAATTTTTTCCTGCAAACGAATCGTAACCGTTTCCTCTTCCACAAAACCCGACAGCGGAGCCTTGACCACTTCATAACCAATGTGCGAAAAAAGAATGGTATCCGGCGCCGAGGTGTTGAGTTTTAGCACGAAGACGCCCTCTTCATTCGAAAGAGTCCCGACTCGTGCGTTTAAGGCTCGTATCTGCACAAAAGCCAGGGGTTGAAGCGTTTCACGGTCAATGATTTTTCCGGATATACGATTTTGCCCCAACGCAAACGTAGTTGCGGCGGTTAGAAAAAGAAAAATAATAATATATCTCATTTCCACGGTGTTTGTTTATTCTCAGAGGAAATACTCCTCTCATAAGTTGCAGCGGCGGTTAATTTTTCAACCGAAACACATACACATCCTTATAACTCCCAACCGTGTCGGTCATAAAGGGTTGGAGTTTGGGCTCGGAAAACAAATTAGTGTCGCTCAAAATCAGAAAATCCGCGCCGCGCCAGTTCACAAAACCCATTGTCTCTGTATAATCTTTGTGTTGATTCCCCACCCAGCCTTTGCGATCCATCAGATATAACACATAGTTGGGTTCGATATGAGGGATAGCAACGACCGTTTTGTCTTTGGTAACTCCCACCGAATCCAGAAATGTCTGAAATTCTGGCTCATAAAAGGCTTCTTTGGTGCGATAATGTTGCTGATTTCCATAATACCGCCGCTGCATTTCCATTTTAGCATAATAGACATTGTAAAACAAAAACCCCGCCACCAGAATTTTAAATCCCACCGACACAAACAGCGCCGGAAAATCCTCTTTCATTACCTTCGTCCCCAGCAGAAAAATCATTGCCGGAAAAATCGAAGCCACAATCATATAATAATCGTGAATATCAAATTTTACAAAAAAAAGATAGATATAAGCCACTACTCCGGTTAGGGAAAGGGCACTAAGGGCAAAAAGTAGTTTGTATTTTCGCCCCACGGAGGAAAAACCCAGTAACGTCAAAAATATCAATACCAGGTGCATCGTAGTGGAATAAAAATTAGGCCCGATATACCGGAAATACTGGAAAATAATATACTGAAATTTGCCCTGATCGAGGTCGGTCAGAGGGGTAGCTTTATTGACAAAATAGACATCGTGAGCTTTACTATAAATGTCGGCATAGATATACCAGGCGGCAATGATTCCCACAGCACCGCCAAAATACAAGAGATATTTCCAGCGGGGTTGAGGGAAAATATTTTTTTCTTCGCCAAATCCTCCCCACTTATTCCACTCAAAAAACCAGATCGCACCCGCCATCAGGAGGCTGATTCCCGCCGAAAGTTTGATGAGCATACCGAGGGTAAAAAATACCAGCGCCCAGACAAACTGCCGGTGGATTTGGCTTTCCCGAAATTGAAAGAAAAACCACCAGCCCAGCAGCGAAAAGCCGATGGCCGGGGCATCCGGCAAAAAATTATTGGTATAAAACACCATCGCTGGCGACACAAACACGGCAGTAATTGCCATTACTGGCCAGAATTTTTCGCCGGTAAGCAGGTGGGTGGTTCGGCCATATCCCCAGAGTCCCGCAAATACAATCAGGATATTGAGCGATCGAAAAATCCATTCGCCCGGTCCCAGAAGGCGGTACAACATTCCCGAAACCCAATAGATGAGCGGAAATTCACCCGCAGAACTACCCGTACCGCCCCAAAAAAGATTGTGAAAATGCGGGGTAAAAAAATTAGCGGTGGTAGAATAATAGTTCCATGCCATGGAAGCACAGTCCGACTGCCGCCAGGAATGAATACCCTCAGGAGGCAGGGGGAGGATGTTCTGATATCCGTAATAAATGAAAAGAAATACCAGCGTATATAAAATGATGGCATTCAGGGACGTAGCCAGCCGGAAAAAGGGAGATTTCATCATAAAAACAGTTTGTCGGCCTGAATGTACAAAAGTTTTTTCATTGCTCGCGATCCACAAAATAAAGAGAGTTTTCGCGCATTTTGTCTTGTACGGAAGTCCACATTTCGGGAGTTGAAATCAGCCAGGCCGTTGCGGAGAGTATTTTTCCTTTTCGGAGAAAAGGTTCTTCCAGCACATTTCGCAGGCGGTCGTATCGTTGTATCCACCCGGAAAAATTGTGAGTTCGATAAGCCTTTTTCCAGGTTTTTCCCTTGTTCTGAATGGTGTAAAGAGTAGAAAAATCTCGAAAGAGATACGGCGGCAAAACCATTTCTTCTATTGCATGGAAGGACGTATTAGGCAGTAACCCACAGCCCAGCATAAGGATAAATCCGGCTTGTGCCTGCAACTTATAAAAAGGCGAATTTTCCCCGCAGGGGGTATTGTCTTGTTCGTGTCCGGAAAGTATTTCTCGGGCCATCGGTCCGATCCCACATACCGAATGTGTCGGGTGAATGCTCCGGAGAGTACCCGGGCGGGTGCGAAAATATTCAGGGATCAGCCCGATATTCGAGCCGGTTTTTTCAAGATCAAATACCGGCTGAAAATCATTGACAAGTTCATAACTGAGACTCGGTATCAACAATGTCCCTTCCGGTCCCAGGGCCTTTAGCAGACCTTGTATGACCGATTCGGCTCCTCCTTCCACATAACCCAGGCTGCTGAGTGAGCAATGAACCAGTACCGTACTGCCGATGGGCAAACCCAACGCCCGCAGATCGGCCTCTATTTTTCGCACAATCTCTGCTTGCGAATCCTCCATCAGCGAACAATCGTTACGGTTCCACTTAAGAGTCGGTCCACAGGTCGCCGGTTGAGCAATCCCTGATATACCAACCGCCAGGCATAAACGCCGGACGGGCTGGCACTACCCTTCGAATAACCGTCCCAGTGAACATCCGGATTGTCTGTTTCAAAAACGATATTTCCCCATCGGTTAAATACCTGCAATTGGTACCCTGTCATTTCACATTGAAATACCGGGTAAAAATAGTCGTTTACTCCATCATGATTGGGGGTAAAGGCCGTAGGTACAAAAAGCGTGCAGTCGCATTCTTTGTATCCAACTGTTAGGCTGTCGCGCAAGGTTTGGCAGTAGTTGGTAAGTTCTACCCAATAAGACCCTGCTTCCCGAATTTCGCGCTGCGGCGAAGTACTGCCATCCTGCCAGATATAAGCAAGGGCATCGGGGTGGGAAATATCCATGATAAGAACTTCGTCCGGGCAGAGTACGGTATCGGGGCCTAAGTCCGCTTCGGCAAAAATAGACTGGCTATAAATCGTATCAGAGAGCACACAACCGGAGGCCATCACATCCACCCAGTATTTGCCCGTAGCATTAATCTGAAAAGTTCCGAGCGTAGAGCCATCCTGCCACCGGTAACTGGCTCCGGGAGCGGAGACATCGAGCAGATAGGGTTCGTTATCGCAGAGGATGGTATCGGGGCCGAGTTCGACTTCGGGTAGATTTTTCAGGGAAATAAGCACCGAATCCTGCTGTTCACAGCCGTCCTTAGAAACCGTAACGGCATATAGACCCGGGGTACGGACAAAGACCGTCGAATCCTTCGCACCATAATTCCAGAGATAGCTGGCTCCGGGATAAGAGGCATCGAGGGCAACCGTATCATCCGGGCAGATTTCCCTATCCGGGCCGAGGTTTACCTGCGGGTCTATGAGTTCTATTTCAACCGTGTCCACGAGTTCACAACCTTCAAAAGTGCTGCGCACCCAGTAAGTGCCGCCGGTGGTGACCCGCAAAGTGGATTCGGTACTACCATCCTGCCAGAGGTAGCTGTCTTTGTCATTGCCGGCATCAAGGAGCAGGGTATCTCCGGCACAAAGTTTTTGCGATTCGCCGAGGTAGAGGCTATTATATTCGGAGAAATACCCGTAAGCGGCACCGATATTAGTATCATAAAAAACCCCCAGATGGAAAAACCCGTCATTGTTGCGGATTCGGTTATTACCACCGGTATTGAGAAAAGAAGTGACCAGTATCCTTGCAGACACCCACTGACTGGAAGTACCGGGAACGGTGGTAAAAGCCGACGCCGGAATCGGCGCGGCGGATCCATTGAGGGTAAAACTGCCTTCGTTTCCTTTTTCGGTGAGGATAATGAGATAGACATCTCCACTCCCTCGGGCGAATCCCACGCCTTTGGCACCGGTACAGCCGATGGAGGGCAGAAGAGCACTTCCGGCTTCGTCCCGTACCCCGGAGAGGTGGAGCACATATATGGGAGCCGAGGCGCGGATATGCATAGCCGCTCCGAGTATATCACTGCTGACCGATTCACCGGCATCGAGCGTATGTTGGGGAAAGGAGTTTCCACTGAAAAAAATCTCCGTATTGTCGCGGGTAGCAGTGATATACACTTTTTCCTGAGTAGCCGAACCTTTCACGACGATATATTCTTTACCGATAACCGATTCGGGCACAAGCTGGTCTCCGATGAGATCCCAGCCAAAACCAATGACGATGGAGTCATCCGCGCTGGTAACAGCGATGGGTTTATCAGATACAATTTTCGACCCGGCGAGATGGGAGTAGCCGGAAGTGCCCGTAGCGCGAGCGGAGTAGGTTTCGCCGCGGTTCAGGACAATGGTAAAAGTTGTATTAGCGGCATGGCCGACGATTGCCTGCGCAGGGGTAATGGTAATCGTAGTTTGGTCGCGGGTTGCCACAATCTCAAAACTGTCGCTGCCGTGCATATTCGGAAAAGTAGTCTGAGTGGGAACATAAAACCGCGTTCCCAGGGCATTTTTCCCTTTGAGCACAAAAACCTCCGGATTAAAGGGATTGGCGACCTCATAATAAGCTGCGATGGGTGCAGTAGATTGAATCAGCAGCCCGTTGGGGTTGTTGGTATTAGCGGAAGTATTTTCAATATATTGAATATACCCCGAAAGGTCTATGGTGCGAGTCTCGTTGCTATTTACGGTAACATGAATAGGAGTTGCCGTGGGATTCGCGGGTCGGGAAACCGTGACCGTAGCCGATGAGTCAAATGCCGAAACTCGCAATTGGATCGGGCGGTCGCCGTGGGCGATGGCCACTTCCGGAGCCGCAAACCAGAACTCCGTGTCGGTCTGGGCAGAAAGGGAGGCGATAGCACAAACTCCCACAAAAAAAATCGTTAGTCGTAGTATCATAGCAAAAGTTCAGGCTTAGGGGACTTGAAAAAATCCTTAACCGGTCAAAAAATGGAAATAACGCCGGGGTTTGGAAACTAACTTCTGCTATAAAGAACTTTGGAGCGGTAAAAAGTCTTGCGCCCTTACCCCGTTAACGGGGTAAACATACAGATAATTCTTCACAAATTATGACACCCAAGTTAAAAAATATTAGACAAATTCCCACAAAAAACTCGGGTTTATCGGTAATAAATGGAATAATCCATAAAACGGCGTTGACATGCAAAAACCGGCACCCGACCTCACACCAGCAAATACTTGCTGAGGTTTCCAATGTTTTCAGGATTGCCAAAGAGATATAAAATATCATTGGGCAAAATCTTCTCTTCCGGAGTCAGTTGGGTGATATATTCATCTTGCCGCCGGATGGCCAGAATGGTAATGTTGAATTTCTGCCGCAAACCACTTTCTCCAATAGACTTGCCCACGATACGATTTTCGCCCTGTTGTACCGGGAGGGTCGCAATTTCTATATCGGGCAGGCTGAGCATCGGTGCCGGAAGGTCGGAGGGCTGACGGAACACTTCATAGTTTTGAGAGCGAATGTGATGGACAAATGACTGGATTTCGTGTGTGGGTATAAGGTATTTTCGCAGCACACGACTGAATATCTCAATGGAAGTTTCAAATTCTTCCGGAATGATCTCATTTGCCCCCAGTCTCAGACTTTCCGGGATTTCTTTTACATACCGGGTACGCACAATGATATAGGCTCCCGGGGTCAGTTCCCGCACTTTGCCAATGATCCTTTTTGTGGCGGTCGGATCAGAAATAGCGATGACCACTACTCGGGCTTCGGTAACATGCACATGCTGAAGAATCGTCTCCTGGCTAGCATCGCCAAATACAATCGGCTCGCCGGCCTGTTGTGCTTCGCGTACCGTGTCGGAGTTGAGTTCGACAATTATATAGGAAATACCTGCCTGTTTTGCTGCGCGGGACAGATTGTGCCCATTGATCCCATAACCAATAATGACCAAGTGATCCTGAAGTTTTTGTTCCATTGGGCCGGGCGTTTCGGCGATCTTGCCGGGCGCGAGTGACTGTAATTTGTCTCGCACCGGCTGGGGAAACGGCGCTCTTATAAGCCAGTCGGTGATCGGGGTAGAATAATGAATGACAAAGGGCGTGATGGCCATAGAGACAATCGAAATAGCCAGAAAATATTGATATACATTTTCCGAAAGCAGATTGTATTCCATTCCTATGGAAGAAAGAATAAAGGCGAACTCCCCTACCTGAAAAAGTGCCAGAGCCGACAAAATCACGATCCTCGCCGGATACCGAAGCAAAAACACGGCAAGCCCCACGACCAATGCCTTTAACAGGATGACACCTGCTGTAATGCTGATGATGCTTAGCAGATGTGTACCAAAAAACCGCAAATCCAGTAACATACCCACCGATACAAAAAAGAAACTCACAAATATTTCCCGGAAAGGCAATACAATCGCTGTAGCCTGGTGATGATAATCCGATTCTGAAATGACCAACCCTGCAAAAAAAGCTCCTAAGGCCAATGAAAGTCCTACCGAAGCGGTAAGCCATGCGGTGGAAAAACACAATACAATAATGGTCATCAGAAACAACTCGGTGCTGCGTGTTTTGACCACCTGCGCCAGTAGAAAAGGCACAGCATATCGGGCCAACACCACAATGACCCCCAGTACTCCTGCAATTTTTCCAACCATAATCAACAGCGTCATTCCCACATCATCGGCTTGGCCAGCCATAATGGGTGTCAGAAGCATCATTGGCACAACAATAATGTCCTGAAAAATCAGAATCCCCACTGAAATTCTCCCCTGCGGGGCGGTAATGTCACCGCTGCTTTGCAGCAGTTTCAGCACAATGGCGGTACTACTGAGCGACAGCAGAAAACCCATAAATACGGCCTCCGCAAGTTTTAGCCCCAAACCATAGGTAATCGCTGTAGTAAACAAAATAGTGCCTCCCACCTGGAGCAAACCTCCGCCGATTACTGTTTTACGTATGGCCGCAAGTCCCTTCAGCGAAAGTTCGATCCCGATTACAAAAAGTAGGAAAATCACTCCGATTTCTGCCAGTAACTCTACCTCGTGAGTGGCATTTACCAGCGAAAGTCCCGAAGGTCCTGTCATCGCACCGGTGAGTAGAAATCCCAGGATGGAGGGAAGTTTTAGTTTCTGGAAAATCAAAATAATCAGAACCGACAACCCCAGAATGATGACGATTTCTGTTAGTAAGGGTATATGCATTACTATTAAGCTAGTCCTTAAATTTACACAAATCTTTCTTTAATTTCGACCTTTACTCAATAGGATTCTATGGATATACATCGTTTTCGCATCGAAACCCCGGGTACAACTCACCGCATCCACCTCAATAATGCCGGTGCGAGCCTGATGACCACTCCGGTTATCAATAAAATCAAAGAAATTATTGATCAGGAAACGAGGGAAGGCGGATACGAAGTTATGTTTGCCCGTGAGGGAGAAATCCGGCAGGCCTACGACTCACTCGGCCACCTCATGCACAGTAAAAGCCGGAATATTGCTTTTTCGGCAAGCGCTACGGATGCATGGTCTATCGCCGTTTCTTCGGTTCCCCTTAGCCGGGGTGATGTTATCCTCACCACTACCAACGATTACTGTGCCAATCAGATTACTTTTCTGGCGATGATCAAACGGCTGGGGGTAAGGGTACTTCACGTTCCCGATACAGCCGCCGGAGGGGTAAGTGTGGATGCTTTTGAAGAATATGTAAAAAAATACCGGCCCAAACTCGCCGCCGTTACCCATGTTCCTACCAACTCCGGTCTTGTACAACCCGTGGGCGAAATCGGGAAAATCTGCCGGGAAAATGAACTGCTTTACCTCGTGGATGGTTGCCAGTCGGTCGGGCAAATGGATGTAAATCCCGATGCGATCGGCTGCGATTTTTTTAGTGCTACGAGTCGCAAGTTTCTGCGAGGCCCGCGTGGTATGGGGTTTCTGTGGGTTTCTGACCGCGCTTTGGACATGGGATTGGAGCCTATGTATATGGACCTCAACGGTGCCGAATGGACCGATGCAGAAACCTATATTCCCCGCTCCGATGCCAAACGATACGAAACTTTTGAATTTTCCTACGCCCTGCTCCTGGCAATGGCCGAAGCGGCACGTTATGCAATAAATATCGGACTTCCCGCTATCGAAACCCGTGTAAATGCACTGGCAGCTTATACCCGCGACCGCCTGTCCGAAATTCCCGGCGTGAGGGTACTTGACGAAGGAGAAAAACTTTGCGGAATCGTCACCTTTCATATTGAGGGGGAAGACCCGATGGCCGTCAAAAACCGCCTCGACAAAAGAGGGATAAATTGTTCGCTTGCCTTCCGGCGTAATGCGGTCATGGATTTTGACCGCAAAGGCGTAAACTGGGCACTACGGTTTTCGCCTCATTACTACAATACCGAAGCCGAAATCGAGGAAGTCCTCGGCGTAAAATTGTAATTAGGAGCAGGATGCGATTGTAGGGAAAAATGTTTACCTTATAATAATTTTCCTTTACCTCAATTATCATTTACCTTATTTTCCATGAAATCAACCTTGTTTTTATTGGCAATCCTTTTCGGATTTTTTGCATTCACCCTGGTTTCCTGCAAATCAGGTGGAGCTACCACAAGCAGTACTCCTAAAGTAAAAAAAGAAGTTCCTCCTGCTTTGGATATGCTGGACTTGCTGCGACGTGAGCCTTTTTTGTATATCACCGGCTCCGGTGCCAATGCGCGCATTCAACTGCGTGGACAAAAAACTATTTCTGACCCCGACGAAGAAGTGATGTTTTTGTTGGATGGACAGCGTTTGGGAATTGGCTACCAGGTCGTACAGGATATTAACCCCAACGACGTAGAGGGCATTGAAGTAATTCGCGATCAGGCACGTCTTGCCCGTTACAACATCAGTTCCATGACAGGCGCAGTAAATATTAGAATCAAAAAACAATAAGCTTATGAAAACTATTGCCCTGATTTTACTTCTTTCGGCTCTGGCCCTCGTGAGTTCTTGTACAAGCAGCGGTGCGGTTGCCCAAGATGCTTCCTCAAACCTTCGGGACACTCCTGCGGCAACAATGGCCGATCTCTTGCGTCGTCAGCCCAACCTACAGGTTTCCGGCTCCGGTGAAAATATTCAACTTCAGATCAGAGGCCAAAACACAATGATGACTTCTACAGAGCCGATGATCGTGGTGGACGGCTATCGTGTGGGGTCGGGATACGCCGCAATTCAGTCCATCAACCCTGCGGATGTAGCCCGGATCAATATCATCCGCGACCCGGGCCAGCTTGCCGGCTACGGACTCGGCGCCGCCAACGGCGTAATTGAAATTCACCTCGTGAAATAGATTTCTACCGTTTACAAACTCATCCCGGCCGCTTATCGGCTATACCCTGTCGTTTACAAACTCAGGGTTGATAAAGAACAAATTGACGGGCATATTCGCTCCTGTCATTTTGTTCTTTCTTTTTTATTCACATCACTAATTGTACAAATCTATGAAAACACTTTATTGCAGGGGTATCGTCACCCTGTATGCACTGTTTGCCTGTATTTTTCTGAAGGTACACGGGCAGGAAAACCATACGCCGGACATGATTCCGCCTTCCCCCACGGCTGCGGCTTTGGGTAAATACGGCGAAGTTCCGGTCAGCCTTTATACCGGGATTCCGGGGATCGGCATTCCTCTCTGGAACATACAAAGTCGTGATATTTCGCTGCCCGTTTCGCTTTCTTACCATGCCGGAGGGATAAAAGTAGAAGATATCGCTCCCTGGACCGGCCTCGGCTGGTCCCTAAATGCCGGAGGACTGATTACTCGCACGGTTAGAGGATTGCCCGACGAACTGCCCAATGGCTACCTTAACAATGTTGTCCCCGCTGCCAATACCATTGACGAACAAGCCGACTACAATTATCTCTATGCCGTCTCTGATGGTGCGATTGATACCGAGTCGGATTTTTATTTCTACAATTTTGCAGGTCGTACCGGCAAATTTCTATTTGAAGAAAACGGAACTATTCACTCCATCCCTTATGAACCCATCAAAATCGAAAAAATTTCCGACTACCGCTTTGAGATTACGGATGAAAAAGGCGTGAAATATGTTTTCGGAACCAGTCTTTCCGGTGAAGATGCTTGTGAGGTTTCCAGTCCTTCCGGGCACAATAATATCGCCGCCCCATTTGTTTCGAGCTGGTTCCTGACGGATATCATTTCACCCTCCGGAACCGAGGCTATTACCCTGAAATACAATTCTGCCGGGGGGCACGTCACTCAACCGTCAACTTATGAAGCTATTTATCAACCCATAGCCAACAATTTATTTTGTATGCTACCCCCGGAGCCGATCTTTTCTTCGGTAGTAACTGTCATAAACAAAGCGATGAAAATTAGCGAAATCACCTGGCCTGATGGCAGAATGACCTTCCTTCGGGACGGCAACCGCAGCGATTTAGGTACGGCAAATCTGGATTATAAGCTTACTTCCGTGGTTGTCTATGACCGCTCCAATCAGGAAATGAAACGTTTTGATCTGGCCTATTCCTATTTCAACAATACTGCCTCAGATCTTAAGAAAAAACGCCTAAAACTGCTCAGTGTTACGGAAAAAGCCCCCAACGGGGAAACCAAACCGCCCTTTTCTTTTACTTATGAGGAAAGTGTGGCATTGCCTTCCCGCTCATCCAAACAACAGGATCACTGGGGATTTTTTAACGGAATCGCTTACAATGACAATATCAATTCGCTGATTCCGACAATTTCCATCGGTACACAGGTCATTACCGGAGCAGACCGCACCCCCAATTTCAACTATACCAAAGCCGGGACATTGACGCAGGTCACTTATCCTACCGGCGGCTATTCCCGCTACGAATATGAACTCAATAACTACGACGGAGGGAATGCCGGTGGTTTGAGAGTTAAAAAAGTTACTACCCATGACGGTAACGACCCGGCAAAAGACATGATCCGGACATTTGTCTATGAAAATCCGGCAAACCCCGGCATTTCCAGCGGAAAACTGGTGCGACCAATTCCTCCTTATCATGAAATCATTACCTTCATCCTCGACGATCCCGGCACTACCCTACCCGGCTTAACCATTGAGTGTGCATTTTACAAACTTTCCTCCAATAGTACCTATGCTTTGGGCACTACTCAAGGCGGAACGGTAGGTTATACCCATGTCTCCGAAATTTATGGAGTCAACGGCAGCAACGGTAAAACGGAGTATGAATTTGCCTTTATTCCCGACTTTGATATCGAAAGCAGCATGGACTGGCACCGGGGACAAATGTTACACAAAACCGATTATGCCCGCACAACTACCGGTTTCCGCAAAGTGAATGAAATCATTAATACCTTCAACTTTAGCGGATCTCCTTTTCTGGAACACAATATTTTATCGCTTCATGTAAAACCTCATAAAATCGGAATTCAACCTTTTACAGGTCCGGCGGTTAGCTATCTCGGGTTGTTTGACTTTTGGGAATCCAGTGCGCAAAGCCGGTGGGTAATTCTGACCCAAAGTATCGAACGCGCTTACAACGACAACGGGGTGGATTTTTTGGAAAAAAAGGTAGAATACACCTATGACAACTATCGCCACGGGCAACCTACCCGCACCACCGTCTGGAACAGCGATGGCAGAGTGACGGTAAGCAAACAAAAATACGCGATGGACTACGATCCCAACCTTTCGCTGCGGATTTCAGGCGGTAGCCCCAAAGTGAAGGACTTACTCGACAAATTTATGAACAACATTGTGATCGAATCCCAAATATGGGAAGGCACATCGGCCAGCAGCCTTTCCCTGCTTTCGGGAAATGTGCGAGAATTTGCCGAGGTCTCCGGATTGCCTAATATTGCGGATAAAATTATTTTACCCTCGTCCATCTGGCAGTTAGAAACGGCTTCACCGATTTCTGCTGCGACTTTTACCCCTTCCGAAAACCTCGTTTTGCCCGCCCAATTGTACAATACGCTCATTCCGGGTTATCAGGTTACCGGTAAAAACTGGTATAAAAAACGGGTAGATTATCAGTACGACGGAAAAGGAAATATCGTGTGCCAGACATTGGTTCATGGAAATCCTATCGCTTATATCTGGGGATACAACCATCTCCTTATCACGGCCAAAGTGGAAAATGCAGTTCAGAATGAAATTGCCTTTTCCTCCTTTGAAGACGAAACAACCGGAAACTGGTCTTACACAGGCACACCGACAACCACCCTTGCTAAAACCGGTATCCGCAGTTATGCCCTCTCTTCGGGAAATATTACCAAAACGAGCATCCCACCCGGCGATTATTTGCTTTCATATTGGGCGCAGGGAACCGTTAACACGTCTCTAGGCGTAGCGACTGCCAATTCCGGACTGGACTCTGACGCAAATGGATGGACTTATATAGAGAAGAAAATCAGTGTGTCTGCCAACAGTTCCCTCACCCTCTCGGGTTCGGGCATGATTGATGAACTTCGACTTCATCCCGAAGATGCCACGATGACGACAGTTACCTGCGACAATCAGTTGAATGTAACGGGTTTCAATAGTTTACAAAATCTGTCTTCAACCTTTAAATATGACCCGATGGGAAGGTTGACCCTCTCTCATGACCATGAAGGAAATATTTTGCAACGAATCACTTACCACTTTAAAAACTAGCACAACCACTATGAAACCATTTTACAGGTGCCTCAGCACCGGAATTTTACTCACCTGGGCCGTGGCGGGAAGCTTGCTCGCTCAGTCGTTGAATCAGAATTTTATTCAAACCGAAGTACCGCAGACTGCGGTAAAAACCGAAGCTGCTCTCGGGAGCCTTTCCGATATGAACGAAAGGCATCGTTCGGTTCAGTATTTTGACGGACTTGGGCGTCCGCTTCAGACCGTCGAGGTAAAAGCTTCTGCCGGAGGCAAAGACCAGGTTGTTTTTCAGATATACGATGAGTTTGGCCGAAATCCGAGATCGTATTTGCCTTACGAATCAACCCTTACCAACGGAGGTTCTTTCCGGGCAAATCCCGTATCCGAACAGGATACTTATTTTGATCTGATGGGACTCATTGCACCGGTGGATCGAAATTATCCTTTTGCCGATCAGGTATTTGAGCCTTCTCCTCTCAACCGCGTAATCGAACAGGGTGCGCCGGGATTTGACTGGCAGCCTGCACAAGGTAATACATCCAAATTATATTATCGCACCAACGATCTTTCCGTGGCAACAGACGTGGTAAACCGGTGGAATTATAATCCGGTCAACGGGCAATTTGTCGCGGCAGGTACTTATCCGGCCAATTCCCTCACCGTAACAGAGGTTAAAGACAATAACGGTCACTCGAAGATACAATACACCGACAAAGCCGGGCGGGTAGTGCTGAAAAGGATTGCGATAAATGCGACATCTTCGCCCACGAATGCTGCTTCCTGGATGAATATTTATTCGCTGTACGACCATTTTGGAAGGCTGCGTGTGGTATTACAACCCGAAGGAGTAAAGGCCGCTCTCGCCAACGGCGGCAACCTCTACACAGGCTCCATTCTGGACAATTTTGCCTTTTCCTACCTGTACGATGAAAAAGGGCGGATGATCGCTCAAAAAGCACCCGGTGTGGGTTGGATTTACAAGGTTTATGATCCCCTCGACCGAGTTGTGCTTACACAGGACGGAGCCTTGCGGTCGCAGAATAATCAATTCTGGATTTTTACCAAATATGATCATCTGGGCCGGCCGATAAAAACCGGGATTTATCAAAACTCCGCAAATCTTACCCGCGACCAGTTACAGGTAAACATTCGTACCGGCTGCGAAAACGGGCAACTGAAGTTGTCCGAAATGCGCTCTGCGAGCAGTTTTGACCTGAATCAGGGATATACCAACCAGGCCTTTCCCCAGACGATCAAAGAACTTTACTCCGTAACCTGGTACGATCACTACGATTTTAACCTCGACGGAATCCCGGAAAAGGCTTACACTTTTGAACCGGAAATACCCGGAAATGAAGCTTTTCTGCGCACAACTGGCAAGATAACGGGCAACCGGACATGGATACCCAACCGCGATCCCGATATGCCCGACAGTATGCTTACCGCTATATTTTACGATGATCGCGGAAGGGAAATTCAGATGGTCGCCGAAAACCATATCGGCGGGATGGAACTGCTGACCCGGAAATACGATTTCAAGGGAAAAGCGATCCGAAAAATCCACCGCCACACCGATGCCAATCGCAACTACGCAGTCATCAATGATTTTACCTATGACCATCGGGGGAGAGAACTGACCAATACCCAAACCCATGAGCTTGACGGGGTAAAAGACACACCGGTAATCCTTTCAGCGCTGGAATACGACGCGCTGGGAAGGGTTTCGGAGAAAAACCTCCATTCGGAAGATCAGGGCAGTACTTATACCCAGTCTGTGGATTATTTTTACAATATCCGAAACTGGCTTACCGACATCAATCAGATTAACCCCAACTGCGGGCAGACCGGAACCGGAGAAGGTGCTAATGGTGAACCGGTAAATGTCGGAAACAATGACCCCGGTACGCTCTTTGGTGATGATCAGACAGAAGATGCCTTTGGCATGAAGCTGTATCACAATACCGGGTTTACGGCCCTCAATACCTCTGCCACGGCACAATACAACGGAAATATATCCGGCATCGAATGGCAAACTCCCACCGATTGTATCGTCAGAGGTTATGGATTTAAGTATGACTATAACGACCGGCTGCTTGACGCCCATTATGCCGCCCAAAATGCTACCGGTGTATGGAATCAGGAGTTAAACCGTTATTCCGTCAACGAAATCGGGTACGACTTAAATGGCAATATTCAGAAGGTAAAACGCAAAGGCAAAACCGGTGCAACCACTTATGGTTTAATTGACGATCTGACCTATACTTATACCGGCAATAAGGTCACCAAAGTAAAAGATAAAATCACCGCTTCTTTTGCCAGCCTGGGCATAGACCATTTTTACGATGGAAACCCCACAACAAACGACTATATCTATGACGGTGGCGGTAATATCACCACCGACAACAACAAAACCATAACTGTAACCTACAACCTCCACAGTAAGCCGGTAAAAGTTCAATATGCCAACGGCAATCGGATTGAATTTATTTACGACGGGGAAGGCAACAAACTTCGCAAAAAAGTAACCACTGCCTCCACCGAAATAGAGGACTATGTACAGGGGTTCGTCTATCAGGATCAGGAACTGGTTTTTTTCGCTCATTCGGAAGGGCGGGTAAATTTTGTCAACCAGTCAACCTTTGAATATCAGTACAACCTGACCGACCATCTGGGAAATGTCAGAGTCAGTTTCCGGCCCGACAGTGTCCAGGATTGGGTGATTGTGCAGGAAGACCATTATTACCCCTTTGGCATGCGCATGGGCGGGCTTTCCTTTCAGAGCGGAGTGGAAAATGACCTTCGTTTCAACGGAAAAGAACGAACCGGAGACCTGAACCTCGGCTGGTACGACTACGGATTTCGCTGGTATATGCCCGAAATAGGGCGTTTTGTCAGTAGCGACCCGATCGCCGATAAATTCCCCGAACTGACCAATTACCAGTATGCCGGAAATACTCCGATACAGGCCATAGATCTCGATGGGCTGGAGCCGATCACGATCAATCTGGAAATGACGATGTGGGAAAACATTCAGACTTATTTGATTTCAGCCTGGACTAGTGCAGAAGATATCAAAGCGATTGCTCAAATGGGCACACCCCAAGGACAATACAAGGCTATGTCAAATCTGTATGACTTAGGCGTAAGAGTAATAGAAAACCCTAAAGCAGTCTTTGACTCCGGCGCATCGCAAATCTATAAGATAATCATTGATACTAATAGCACGGATCCGCTGACTGCAGGAAAAGCAAAAGGCCATATCAACACGTTTATTATCGAGCTTGTGGTGGGAAGCAAGGGCGTGTCAACCTTAGGAAAAACGTCCACCATCGCTCGTACAACCTCTGTCGTGGATGATGTCGTCGAAGAATTTATGATCTTCTACCGGGGAGATGCAAACGGATCCCCCATCATCACCTCCCATGCAGTCAAAAAAGGAGGGTATGCGTATTCAAAGTCTCTGATTGAGAATGGGGATCTGGAAACGCTGATGAAAAAACATGCTGCGCATAGTGAAGCAAGCGTTTCACCCTTCATTTCGATAACCACCGATATTGGAATAGCTCGACATTTTGCAGGACCGAATGGTACCATTCATGTCCTCCGTATTCCCAAAAGCAGAGCCATACCTAATATATATAATAAATATTCCGTGGAGGGAGTTAGTGAATCGGAATATTTAATTCCTAATTATATTCGACCCAGTGAAATTATCACCTCTGTAAAACTAAATCCATGACTATGCCTGAATTCATTCCTTCAACAGACCTTCGACTAGAACATGCCCCTCTATCAACGGCGAATATTCACGATATAAGTCGTTTTGCCATTACTTTTAATGCAGATGAGGTAGGCAAAGAAGCCTGGACGTTGAACCTTGACAGCGATTTTTCCACCTTGTCTTTGGTTGAACTTCGGTGTATTCTTTATGTAGAACAACGCCGCTGGAATCATTATCATCGCGCTTATACGCCCGAGGTTGAAGCAAAACTCCGGGAGATCGTTGAAAGAATCCGAGGACTTTTGTAATCTGCCCGGCGGTCATTCCGGGTACAGAAAATGTATTCGGAATGGCCGCCCTTTCTTGTATTAAAGCACACCACCAAAAATCACAATCATGAAACAAGTATTTAGCAACCGGCTCCTGGGGCCGGTCGTAATAGGCATCTGGGCTGGGGTTATTTTCCGGTTTGCCGACAACTTTTCCTTTAACGATGAAACCGCTCGTGCTTCAAAGGAAGACCTGACCATTGTACCCGTCATTGAATTTAAAGACAGTTTACACTTGCTGCTAAACTATGCCAATCCTTTCCAGGATTTTGGGGAAAGACAGTTAGCAGACACTGCCCTCGTTTTGCCTGCAAAATCTTTTCCGCCTCAACCGATTCTGCCTCCACCTTCGGTTCCGGAAATATCCTACTTCGGCGGAGTAAGCCGTAACCCCAACACTGCTCCCACCGGTGTGATTTCGATAAGCGGACAGAGTTTTCTGGTGCGCGAAGGGGACAGCCTGCAAGGACTGCGGGTGAAAAAACTCACCGCCGAATCGGTTGTCCTAGCCTCCGGGACTCAAACCATTTGGGTAAAACAAAAACCGCTAAGCCTTTATCCATGAAATTTTCAGGCAGTACAATGGCTTATACCATGACGCTTACCCTCCTGATTGCAACTCTGCTGGGGAGCATTCTGACGGTCAACAAACATTACCGAAGGGTATTAAATGCTCGATACACGCAGGAAAGGGCAAGGGAAAACCTGGTTTCGGGCATGGCATTCCTGCTGAGCCGGAGACCTGCCGGCAGCGAAAGCCATGCAATCGGTTTGTTTGAATTTTCTCCGGATAGTTTTTATGCCGAAACGGAGGATTGGGGTTTGTTGCGGCTGGTACATGGAAAAGGTGTATATGCCCAATCACAGGAGTTTCGCTCCTGTATGGTCGGCCAGCCGCTGGCGGTTTCGACAGCAGCACTTGTACTTACCGGGAGTAATATGCCCCTGACCGTAGCAGGCAACACCCGCATTATGGGGGATGCTGTTCTGCCACGCAGGGATGTTTATGCCGGAAAAGTGGACGGAAGAAATTATACCGGGGAAAGAACGGTTTATGGCAAAATCACCTCGCTGGACGAAATACCTTTTATCTACTCGAAAAATATTCCCGAGCAGGTAAAAAATATTCTCCTAAACCTTCCCGATCCGCTTGAAGGCATAATGGACTTGATGAATATAGAGGCAACCCAACCCTGGCAGGGGGAAGGCCTGGAAATCCGGCAAAGCCAGTCTTTACGGCTCGAAAATGTAAATCTGAGCGGAAAATGCCGCATTATATCCGGAGATCAGGTTTTTATTTCCTCCGCTGCCCGCCTAAACAACTGCCTGATTTTTGCCCGAAAAATTGTCATCGGTGCGGGTTTTTCCGGACGTCTCCAGGCTTATGCAACGGACACGCTCGAAGTCGGTGAAAATGTCAGGCTTACTTATCCATCCCTTCTCGGTGTGGCAAAAACCCACGCCACTCCGGCTTATCTCTCCCTCGGAAAAGGAACGGTTCTGGAAGGGGAAGTGATCTTTGATCCAGGTTATATTCCGGTTGCTCGTAACCCCAAAGACTATGTGCTGATCGGCCCGGAGGCAACCGTTTATGGAGAAGTAAGGGCTGCTCACAATCTTGATCTCCGGGGAAAAGTGAATGGAAGAGTGATCGCAGGCAATCTTCTGCTCCGCACGGCGGGAACTTTATACATCAACTATTTGCTCGATGCGACCCTTAATCTGGGAGAACTTTCCCCCGAATTTGCCGGAGCCATCAGTGAGCCGCCCGAAGTTTTGAAGATCATTGAATGGCTGTAAGATGAAAAAACATTTGTCTGCCTACCGCTTTCAGGGAAGTTCTTTGGTGGAAGTACTCACTAGTCTTTCAGTTTTGTCCATCACCTTTATGGGGGGCTGGATGTTGTTTCGCCTGATAATGGGGATTCATTCGCCCGTCGAAGAGTTTCGCACGCAACTGCTTACTCGGCAGGTTTTGTATGAAACTTTTACAACGGAAGCTTTGCCCGGTGAAAAAATACTTATGGGCCGAACCCTTGTCCGTTCGGTTACTCTTTTAGAGACACAACCGCCTTTATTGGAAATCTCGGTCAGGTGTTATTACCAAAACCGCCTTCTCGAAACACGTACAATTATCACACCCTTAAGACAATTAAACCATGAAAAACTTTTTAAAACCAACGGTAAGGGCATTTACCCTTTTGGAAATGATGATCGCGATGACCCTGACGGGTTTGATCGTCCTGTACGGTCATCAGATGTTTCGGACTTTTGATCATTCAAAAGGAACTTACCTCCGGGCGATCCTTCATTCGCTGGACTTAAGCAGAGTCATCAATCAGACCGCCCATGATTTATGGTATTCTTACGACTTACTTCCCGATGCGGGCAGTCCGGATATTCTGATCGCGCTGGCCGATGTACAGGGTTTGCCACAGGTACACTACCTGATTTCCGATTCTGCCCTGATACGGGTGGAAGCTGAAAGAAAAGATACCCTACAAGGAATTAAAGCCCGTGTTTATCCAAGAGCAATGACTCTTTACGACTCTTCCCGACAATTTTATCAGACATTTTTTCTACCAGAACGAAGTTTTGCGATACGCCCATGAAAAATCTTCAAATCGGCGCGGGACAGTCGTTTATGCAGGCTGTTCCTGTGCCGAAAAATATTCCCAAAAGCGATTTCCTCGAACTGGAAATCAGGCTGGGGCCTGTGATTCCTTTATTGGAAAAACAGCGAATTTATCATCTGCTGGCCATTTTATTGCGTTCTGGACTGGGTATTCTGGATAGTATTCAGGTAGTGGCCGAACAAACTGCCCGTAAAGAAATCCGGCAGGTACTCACTCAAATGAGCGAGGAGGTAGAAGGCGGAAAATCCCTTTCTGCGGGACTGGAAACACAACCGGCAATCTTCAGCACATTCGAAGTGTATAACCTGCGTATGGGAGAACAGACCGGGAGGATGGCAGAAGTATTGGAGAATATGGCTGTATTTTTTGATAAAAAGGTCAAACTTCGCCGAAAGATCATCCAGTCGCTTTCGTACCCCGCTTCGGTTGTGGCGATTTCGGTACTTGTGCTGGCGTTTATGCTGGTTTTTGTAGTGCCCATGTTCCGCGATATTTTTGGGCGATTTGACGCCGAACTTCCGGCCATTACCCAAATAGTTATAAAAATTGCGGACGTTTTCAGTTCATATATATGGTGGATCCTTCTGATTGCAGGAAGTGGAGGAGCAGCCATTTTTTCTCTACGAAAACGCCTCTGGCTCCGAAAACGGGCGGCAGCTATACTGCTGAAAACCCCGCTGCTCGGCAATCTCGTGCTCAAATTACACCTCTCGCGACTTGCTTACAGCCTCGGGATGTTGCTCAATGCCCGTGTTACTCTTGATCAGGCACTGTTTCTGACCGCCGATATGATCCCCTTTTACCCGATTCAGATCGCCGTTGTAAAAATCCGAAAAGCGATTGTCGAGGGCAGTACGCTGTACGACGCGGTGAGAAGGTGTGAAATTTTTCCGGTTTTTTTTGTTCAGATCGTTCGCGTGGGCGAACAGGCTGCCCGACTCGATGAAATGATGAGCCAGCTTGCCCGAAATATGGAAGAAGAAACGGAAATGGCCGTACAGCAGCTTACTCAGTTTATTGAACCCCTGCTCATTGTTTTTCTCGGAGGAATGGTCGCCCTGATTTTGGTTGCGATGTATCTGCCGATGTTTGAGTTGGGAAATGCCATTGGATAATCATTAAAAAAGAACACAATCATGAAAATTAAACTGACTTTTTCGGGCATGACCCTGACAGAACTCCTGGTCGTCCTCGCCATATTGGGAATCCTGCTTTTGCTCGCATTTCCGGTATTAAAACCCATTATTTCCCGAACCTACGCCATGGAAGCCCGCACCAACCTTCGGCACCTGGCCGAATTGCAGGAAGATCATTATATGACCCACCTCCAATATAGCACGGAGTTTCCGGCCATTGGTTTTGAGCAGGCCACTCTCGCCACCGAAACAAACGGCAACGCCCATTACCGTTTGGAAATCGTAAAGGCAGACCGGGAAAATTTTACCGCCCGTGCCACTGCCGTAACCGATTTTGACAGAGACGGCCTGCTGAATGTCTGGGAAATTGACAAAAGCGGAAACCCCCGAGAATTAATCCCCGACTGAAAATAACTTTTTATAAAGAACGCATGACCGCTTTTTTTTTGACAATAGGGGCCGGGAACTGCCTCATTACGGCCTGCCAGGACTTCCGGTACAGAGAAATCCATCTGCTTCCCCTGATTTTTTTTGCCCTTTCGGGTGTTTTTTATCGCTACAGCGAAAGTGGCTGGGCTTTTCTCGGAGAATGGTTGACAAACCTGACTTTGCTTGCCAGTATGCTGAGCCTTGTATGGCTTTTTTACCGAATTAAGGGAACGAAAAAAGTGATGGATGTAAAAATGGGGTGGGGAGATGTGATTTTCCTTGCCATTTTGGGAATCTGGCTAAAACCCTTCTCCTTCCTGTTTTTTTACAGTGCCAATACTTTTTTGCTGAGCATTGTTTTTGTTTTGGGAAGAATGACCGGAATGATTCCGGAAACCTACCCGATTCCCCTGGCCGGAGTTTTAGGAATTGCCTTTTCTGTTTTTATGCCCTTGTGGCACTTCTTTTTACCCGAAAATTATTTTTACCCATGAAAACCCCTGACTTGGAAATAGACTTTCGGGCCACCGGCCTGCTCAAAGCAGAGGAAGCCCATTTTTTCCGCATTATTCCCGTGGCGATGGACGCCGAATCCATAACCCTTGCGGGCGATTCCCACTCCACGGAGCACCGGGTACAGATTCAATTGTTGCTGGGCAAATCAGTAAAATTCAACGAAATTTCTGCCGAAGCACTCAACGATATGCTTTCTTCAGTATATCCCCGTTCGGGGATTGCGGGCGGAAATCCCGGTCTTTCCGACGCCGATGAATCTTCCGATGTCATCCGTTTCATCAACCGTACGGTTGATGAGGCGATCCGGCAAAAAGCCAGCGATATTCACTTTGAACGCTACGAGTCCGAAGCCCGAATCCGCTTCCGTTGGGAAGGCCAACTGGTCGAAAAATACGAGGTTTCCCTGCCTCGTTACAACGCGCTTATCAGCCGAATTAAAATCATGGCAGACCTTGACATTTCGGAACGCCGACTTCCCCAAGACGGGCGTATTAATATTGAGTCGGCCACCGGACCTGTGGATGTGCGTGTTTCTACTCTCCCCGGAAAATACGGCGAAAAAGCTGTTCTGCGGCTGCTCATACGTTCGCCGGAACACCTTCAGATCGCTCATCTGAATTTTGGCAGCGAAGAAGAAAAACGCTTTCGGCAGGCAATTACAAAACCCAACGGGATAATCCTGATCACCGGCCCTACCGGAAGCGGAAAAACTACCACGCTCTACGCCACCCTCAACCACCTCAACCGCCCCAATAAAAATATTCTTACCGCCGAAGATCCGGTAGAATATAATCTCGCCGGCATCAATCAAGTACAGGTGCGCGAGGACATCGGGCTGAGTTTTGGTCGTACACTCCGGGCATTTCTCCGGCAGGACCCTGACATTATCATGGTCGGCGAAATCCGCGACGCAGAAACCGCTCAAATCGCCATAAGAGCCGCGCTTACCGGACATTTGGTTTTTTCTACCCTCCACACCAACAGCGCAGGAGACGCCATTACCCGCCTCTTGGACATGGGCATTGCCCCCTATTTACTGGCGGCATCGCTGCGTTTGGTTGTCGCCCAGCGACTCGTCCGAATTCTTTGTCCAAATTGTAAGTTTTCTTCCGAAGAAATCCTCTTCCCGGAACTCCAGCAGGTTTCCGGAATTCATCTCCACTATATGCCCAAAGGCTGTAGCAATTGTTTTTTTACCGGATACACCGGACGAAAAGCCGTGTTTGAAGTTCTGCCCATAGATAAAAACCTCGGCGATAAGATCAAAGCCGGTGAGGCAGATATTCCGGCTTATATGCAGGTCAATCAGATTTATTCATTAACTCAAAATCTTAAAAAGATGGTTTCCGAAGGGATGACTTCCCTCGAAGAAGCCTATATGCACTGGAACCATGAAAACTAATTCACACCACGCTTGCCCTTTCCCTTTATGCCTGATTTTGGGGGTTATAGGGGCCTTCTTTTTCCCTTTCGCGGGGTTTTCGCAGCCCCATGAACGGGTAGAAAAACTCGCCGCTCAACTGGATTCTCTTTCCCTTATCATACCAGGTCTGAATGAAAAAACGACCCTTTCGATGCGGGAAATTTCCCTGGCCGAATACGTCCGCGCGGTAGGAATGGAACATCGTGTGAGCGTTTTTATCGAAGATACCCCCGGCATTGTTCTGACTACCCACCTGACCGACGAACCGGTGAAGTCGGTGTTTTTATTTGTTTGTAAACATTTTTCCTACACCATCCAGCCTACCGGTTCGATTTTGGTATTTTTTCCCTGGGAAGAGCCGACATCCGAACCGGAGAAACCTATCCCCAAGTTGCCGATCATCCGTTTTTCGGAGGGAAAATTGTCGTGTGACCTGAAAAACGACAGTATTTATCCTGTGCTGAAAATGCTTTCAACGCTTACCGGACGCAAGCTGATTACACGACCGGGAACCGAAGGATTACTGACGGCATTTTTACCACCTACCCATCCCGATACCGCATTGGAAGCCATTTTTATCGCCAACGGTTTCAAAATCAGCAATAGCCGAAAAGGGTTCCAAGTAGTTCAGTCGGTGGAAAATCTTTTACATACCACCCGCCCGGGAAACGCTGACTTTTCCATCGAAGCTTTTACCGATGCCGACCAGGAGTACCTGGCATTGGAGGCAGTCGAAGCTGACCTCGAAACCCTGATTCGGGAGATATTTGAAGAACTCGATTCCGACTACCTGATTTATGAACGTCTGGAAGGGAGAGTTACCCTTCATGCAGAAATTACCCGGTTGGATGATATCCTCAAATACCTGCTTCAGGGAACCCCTTATACCTTCAAACGCGAGGGCAAACTTTATCTCATTGGCACCCGAGAACAACCCGGGCTGAATACCACGCGGGTGGTCACGATGAGATACCGTCCAACCTTCCAGGCAATGGACCTGATCCCGGGTGCAGAACCGGGTGCAGGAGAAATGATCCAGCCGCCGGTAATACGGCAGACGTTTCCGGCCCGCCAGCAAACCTATCCGGAAAATAATTATGGGGGCGAACAATCCACAGGCTTATTTAGCCCCGGGCTTTCCATACCCGAAACCCATACCACACCGCCGCAAATCTCCCGAATAAAAGCCGGAGAGGTAGAAATAATTGAATACCCCGAATTAAACCGCCTCATCCTCAAAGGCCCGGTAGAGCAGGTGGATGAAATCGAAAAATTCCTCGAAGAAATTGACCGCCCCGTCCCGATGGTAAAAGTAGAAATGATTGTGGTGGAAATAAATAAAAACCGACTGACCAATACCGGCATTCGTGCGGGATTAGGAGATACCGGTGATTCTTCCCTGGTAAAAAACCTGTTTCCCGGTATTGATTTTTCGGCAACCGGAGAAGAAATCAATAACCTTCTTTCTAATATCCCGGGGTTAAGTCCGATTGGAGTGTTGGACGAAAATTTTCACCTGCGGCTTCACGCTTTGGAGACAAGAGGAAATGTAAAAGTGAGGATGAAACCCGTCCTATCCATGCTTAACGGAAGAGAAGCCAGCCTGACCATTGGACAGACACAATATTTTTTACTCGAAACACAGACAGCGAGTACCGGAGCGGTGAGCAACTTCCAGCAGTTTACCCAGCGGTTTGAGCGCATTGATGCCAATGTAACCCTTTCGATTCGCCCCTATATTTCGGAAGGAGAAATGGTTACACTGGATGTGATCCCCGACTTTACCACGCCGGTGGGGTCGTTTGATGCCGACATACCCCCTACCATTTCTACCCGAAGGTTTATCTCTTCCATCCGTGTCAAAAACGGCGAAACCGTCATTCTGGGTGGATTAAGCCAGGAGGAATCGCGCGAAAACACCGAAGGGTTACCCCTTCTCAGCCGGATTCCAGTATTAAAATGGCTGTTTGGCAACGTGGACAAAAACAAGTCCGAATCTTCCCTTATTATTTACCTGACCCCTACCATCCAATATCAATGAAAAAGAACTTTCTGCTAAAATCGGGCTATTACGGCACAGACGTTTTGTGGGGTGTCGAATTGTTTTCGGAGAGGAATTCCTGCCTCGCACTGCTCATGCGCAACCGGAAAGGAAATTTAGAAGTACTGGAACAGCAGGTTTTCGAGGAAGTGGCCGAACTGATTGACCATTTACAACAGTATCCTGGTGTGCCCATTGTGCTTAAAACTCACGGGCTTTCCGCCTCGAAATGGATTCCTGCCCAAACCCCTGATCCCGTGCGCGAGGTGATGGGACTGGCCATCGGAAACCGCAATGATTTTCTTATCCAGACTTTTCCGGGAGCGGAAAGGGAAGAAATTTTCGCCGTCATTTCCCGAAAAGAACCTCATTATCAACTATTTGAAAACATCGGGCCTATACGACAAAGGGTTATCTATCATTATTTTTCGGATGTCCTGTTACCTTTTTTGATCCCCTGCGCCGGAGATTTGGAGTTGGAGGAAAAATGGCTACCCCTTTACAGTGCGATGTTTTACGCCTGGGTTTCTCGTCAGGAGACGCAGACCCTACCCGAAATTTTTCCCAACCCGCGAAGTATGCGGCAAAACCAGCGATGGGTGAGGTTTATGGTAATGACGGCGATTCTTTTTCTTGGGCTTGCCTTTATGAATATCGGCGTTCGGAGCATTATTTTTCTGAAACGGAGTCAAACCGAGAAACAATTGGTTGCCGGAGATAGCGTCCTTAGAAAAATCGCTGAAAAGCAACAGCTTATAACCAAAATATTGGAAACCGCTGCACTCCGCGAAAACCGGCAGGTTTCCCGGTTGGCAGTGTTGAGCGACCGAATTGCGGCAATTAGCGGGCCGGACATTGTATTGGACAACCTGATTTTTTTCCCAACGGAAAAAGAACTCCGAAAGATCGGCGAACCGTTGGTTGCTCAGGCTCCCGACATCCTGATCAAAGGCCAAGCCCGGACGTCCGGGGCGGTTTTTTCGCTGGTAACCGGCATTGGAGAAATGCCCGAAGCGATAAAAACACAATTGTTTTCGAGCGAATACGATTACAACACCGGTAGGTATGAATTTGTGATTTCCGGATTTATGCCACCAACTAAACCGATCCCATGAAAACCATTCTTTCCTTTCACAACCTGAAGCGGATTCTGCCCTTTGTATTACTACTTGCAGGAATCCGGCTGGTCGAAATGACCCGTGTTTCTTTCCAAGATTTGCAAAAAATGCAAGTAATGGAAAACCGCAAAGACTCCGTTCTAAATGCCCCCGAAATCATCCGGCAACAAAACCAGCAAATTGACCAGTTAAACAAAACCACAAACGGCTACGGGAAGCCGTCCGGCGATTTTGTTCTTTATCTGGAAAAAATCTGTACAAGTATCGGCGCAAAAATCACCACTTTACCCAGCCACAGCCCTCAACCCGACGAAAACAAACCCGGAAAAATCAGCGAGACCTTTCAGTTGCAGGGAGAATTCGCGGCCTTGCTAAAAGTCCTTTTCCAAATAGAAGTTCAGGATCAGGTGGCCCAAATCGCCTATTTGCAATGGCACAAACAGAAAGTGTTACTGAATGGAAAAATGACCTTTTTTTTAGTAGCCGATGTTACGATCCAGCGGTAGGTTGTTGCCATTAATATTCCACAAATTTTTTGTACTTTTAATTTTAAATCAACATAAATCATGGCATTCACAAAAGAGGAAATTCAGCAGTTATTAAGTGAAGTGACAAGTGGTTTGAAAGATTCTCAAGCTAATTTCAAAGAAATTGGCGAAAGATTCAAAAATACAGATGATAGATTTAAAGATCTTGACACCAAACTTAAAGAAACGGATAAACGCATTAACGCTGCTTTTGACCTTTTTGAAGGGCAATGGGGCAAACTGATGGAAAGCCTAATAGAAGGCGATTTAGTTCGGCTGTTACAGGAAAGAGGGATTGCCATTACCCAGACTTCCGAACGCATAAAGGGGTCCCGTGACGGCCAGAACTACGAATTTGACATTATCGCCCACAATGGACATGAGATTGTTGTAGTAGAAGTAAAAACGACTTTGCGGGTAAATCACGTAAAAGATTTTTTGCAAAGCTTGGCAAATGTAAAAACCTGGTTGAAAATATATAATGATTTCCATGTTTACGGAGCCATTGCTTATCTGAAAGCCGACGAACAAAGCACCCGGTTTGCAGAAAAACAGGGTCTATTTGTGATCCGGGCTACCGGCAACTCCGCAAGCATAACCAATCCTATGGATTTTGTACCGAGGGTTTTTTAAAACCCAAAAACCTCTCCCTTTCGGAAGAGGTTCTATAATAATCTGAATCAAATTTTTCCTAAAACTGATACCCGTTTTTTTCGATCATATAACCGGCAATCTCACGACGGAGGGCCTTGGTGTTTACAAGACGAGCCTGGGTAAACCGCTTGAGTCCCATCAGCAACATGCTTTGGTCATCGTCTTTGGCAAAGGCCGCCACCACTTCTTTCCCTGCCCGATAAACCTGGTCTAGTGCCTCATAAATATACACACGGGCAATATTGATCTGCTGACGGCATTCTGCCTCACCGCGCATACTTACCAGTTTTTCGCTGCGCAGAAGCGTTGATTCTGCGGCATAAATTTCAATGGCCATATCGGACAGGTTCATCAGGATTTCCTGCTCGTCGTTCAATTGCCCGCCTAAATCCTGTGCGGCTTTTCCGGCTACCATTAACAATGCCTTTTTGAGATTGGAGACAATTTTTTTCTCGGCAGCAAACAAACGGCTATCATCACCGCCAAAATCGGGAAGGGAAGTCAGTTCTTTAAACACATTCATCGCCGATCCCATCAGGTTGAGTTCGCCGCTCATGGCGCGTTTGAGGATCATGCCGACCACCAACATCCGGTTGATTTCATTGGTTCCTTCGTAAATCCGCGTAATGCGCGCATCGCGGTAGGCGCGTTCCATCGGCGCTTCCGCAGAAAAGCCCATTCCTCCATAAACCTGCACACCTTCATCCACTACGTAGTCCAACACTTCGGAGCCGTGTACTTTCAAAATCGCACATTCAATGGCAAACTGCTCTAATCCCTTGAGGATAGCATTTTCCTTAGAAAGCCCCTGAGAAACGAGGTCGTTGATTTTGTCCTCAATATTTTGACCCGCGCGATAACAAGCCGATTCAGAGGCAAAGGTTTTGATCGCCATTTCCGCCAGTTTATGCTGAATAGCACCAAAACTAGAAATGGGTTGTCCAAACTGTATGCGTTCATTGGCATACCGGACGGACAGGCTGGCAACCGCTTTTGCGCCGCCTACGGCTCCGACGGCCAGTTTGATACGTCCGATATTGAGGATATTGACCGCAATTTTAAAACCGTTACCACGGGCGGAGAGCATGTTTTCAACCGGAACAGGAGTTTCATTAAAAAATACCTGGCGGGTAGAAGAACCTTTAATGCCCATCTTTTTTTCTTCGTCGTTCATGGTAATGCCGCCAAAATCCTTTTCAACGATAAAAGCCGTCAGGTTTTTATCATCTTCAATTTTGGCAAACACGATAAATACATGGGCAAAACCCGCATTGGAAATCCACATTTTCTGGCCGGTGATGAGGTAATGAGTACCGGCGGAGTTGAGTACAGCTTTGGTTTTACCGCTATTAGCATCGGAGCCGGAATCCGGCTCGGTGAGGCAGTAAGACGCCTTCCACTCGCCGGAGGCGAGTTTGGGCAGATAACGGGCTTTCTGCTCTTCCGTTCCGTAGTATTGAATGGGCAGCGTACCGATACCGGTATGCGCGCCGTAAGCCGTTGAGAAAGAACCCGTCGGGCCGAGCGCGTCGGCAATCAACATCGAAGTATTAAAACTCATGGCCAAACCCCCGTATTCTTCCGGAACCGTAATGCCCAGCAATCCCAACTCGCCGGCTTTTTCAAGCAACCGGGCCATAAAACCTTCTTCGAGGCTGTCCATCCGATCTACATGAGGATAAATTTCGGCTTCGGCAAAATCACGGCAGGCATCGGCCATCATTTGCTGTTCTTCGCTAAACTCTTCGGGAATAAATACATCACGGGCATCCGTTTCACGAACGAGAAACTCACCACCTTTGATTGTCTGATTTTGGGTTATAGCATCCATAGTGATAAACTCTTTGTTATTTTACGAAGGTTGTATTTATTGTGTTTGTTATGCATGCATACTTTTTCAAGCGCTAATATAGAAAATTTTATGGTATGCATGCATAACAATTTTTGATTTTTTATACTTTGTTCTTACGCCAGTATCCCCGTATTTTGAGGCAAAATTAACTACGGGCATTGGGCAATGAATTTTGAAGAAGGACAAACCCTGCTATTCAATAAACCGAAAGACTGGACTTCCTTTGATCTGGTGAGTAAAGTCCGGAATACTATCCGCACGAAGAAAGTGGGCCATGCCGGCACATTGGATCCACTGGCGACCGGTCTGCTGATAATTTGTACCGGTCGTCACACCAAACAAATCAATCAGGTACAGGATTTAGAAAAAGAATACGAAGTAATATTTAAGCTGGGAGCCACAACTCCTTCCTACGACGCCGAATTTCCGGAGGAAAACCTCACCGATGCAAAACACATCAGCCGGGCAGAAGTAGAGGCCGCCCTTAATGTTTTTCGGGGAGAAATCACCCAGGTCCCGCCGGCATTTTCGGCGGTAAAAGTGGGAGGAAAACGCGCCTACAAGTCGGCCCGTGTCGGCGAAGCCGTTGAGTTAAAACCCCGGCAGGTAACTATCTATGAATTTACCCTTTTGGAAACCGCTGCGGAGCCTCCGCTTTTTGAGGCCCGTATCCGTTGCAGCAAAGGTACCTATATCCGCTCCATCGTCCATGATCTCGGGCAGAAGTTGGGCGTAGGAGCGTATATCCGCGAGTTGAAACGAACGGCCATCGGCCCTCATCGGCTGGAAGCCGCGTGGGAAATCGGAGATTTCACCGCAAAATTTGGCACAAAAAACCGAAATTTATAACCCTAACGACCACTCCGCTCAATTACCGATGATGCAAGTTTACCAATCGCTGGAAACATACCAAAAAGGCAACCGCACGGTCGCAACCATAGGCACTTTTGACGGGGTACACCTGGGGCATAAAGTGATTCTCGACCGGCTCAAGGCCGCTGCCCAAGAAGAAAACGGAGAATCGCTCGTTTTGACTTTTCACCCCCATCCCCGCCTTATTCTTTTTCCGGAAAACAACCCGCTGAAGCTTCTTCAGACCCTCGACGAAAAAATCACGCTGATGGAAAGTATGGGTATAGACAAACTTCTGGTTGTGCCTTTTTCGAAAGATTTTTCCCGTATTCCCTCCAAAGCTTTTATCCGTGATATTCTGATTGAAACGGTAGGCATTCAAAAAATCATCATCGGTTATGATCACCGTTTTGGAAAAAACCGCACCGGCGGAGTGGAAGAGCTTACCGAACTCGCAAAAGAGGGCCGTTATTCCGTCGAAGAAATTCCGGCTCAAACCATAGACAACGCCAATATCAGCAGCACCAAAATCCGCAAAGCACTAATGGAAGGAGACATCGCTGCGGCAAATCTCTACCTCGGTTATCCCTATACCTTTGCCGGAGAAGTGATTCACGGCGAAAAACAGGGCCGCAAACTGGGCTTCCCCACCGCCAATATTCAGCCCGACGATCCCGGTAAACTTATCCCCGCAGACGGTATCTATTTTGTAAAAGTACTTTTGGAGGGAGAAAAACACTGGGGGCTGATGAGCATTGGCAAAAAACCCACGATGGGCGAATTTGAGCGGTCACAGGAAGTGTGGATTTACAATTTTGACCGGGACATTTACGGAAAAAATATCCGGGTGGAAATGCTCGAATGGATGCGCGGAGAAGAAAAATTTGACTCACTGGATGCTCTTATCCACGCCATGAACCGCGACAAACAAAAAGGAGAAGAACGGATTCGTAAGTACGAAAACCTCTAACCACCGAATTTGCTTCCGGATAATAATATTTTCCAACTCCCGAAGTTCTGGTTTATCTTTAGGGCGTCTGATCTATCTGATAAAAAATATGGAACCCGTTTTATTTGAAAATAATCCTATCGCTGCGGAGGATCTACCCAAAGTGGAAGACTTGCCGGAACAACCCCTCAACCCGGTTTATCTGAAAATCGAATACGCCGGTACAGCCATCCTGATGGCTTTTCTGATGATTCCTTTGATTATTCTCCCTTTTACCGATGCTCCCGGGATAATTGCGCCGATTGGGGCGGCCGTTTGGCTGTTTTTATTGATTCTCCAATTGGTGGTTATTCGCCGTGGATTCCATAAAAAGTCCTTCAGCATAAGGGAAAAAGACATTACCTATCGCAGCGGACTTATCTGGCAGGAAGTTACGACCATTCCTTTTCAGCGCATCCAACACTGTGAAGTTATCCGCGGGCCGTTGGATCAATTATTTGGCCTGGCGAGCCTGAAAGTTTATACCGCAGGCGGAGGCAGTACCGACCTCGAAATACCCGGGCTGGATCCGGAAAAGGCGACGCAGATGAAGGATTTTATCCTTAATCAGATGGTAAATGAAGGAGATGAATAATTTTTCGCTCGACACTCCCCAGCGGCAGTCGCCGCTCGCCATTGCCTTTATCCTGGCAAAATTTCTGCGGCAGGCCGTCCGCAGATTCTGGCCCCTGGTGCTGATTATTATATTCAACCGGGGGGATTCCTACTTCGCCTGGTTCCTCGGGTTTTTATTGGTAATGTCTTTTGTTCAACTCGTTTTATCCCTCATTTCTTACTACAACTATTACTTTCATGTCAAGGGAAACGAATTGCTCATCCAAAAAGGCGTACTGCAAAAAACACGGCTAAACATCCCCTTTGACCGCATCCAAACCATTAATTTTCAGCAAAATATCCTCCACCAGATTCTCAATGTAGTCAGTGTGGAAGTGGATACTGCCGGATCTTCCAAATCCGAACTTAGCATTGATGCTCTCAGCCGGGAACATGCGGAGGCGCTGCGTAACTACATCTTGGTCAAAAAAGAAGCAATCGCCCGGGAAACTCAGTCTGCGGAAGTGCCCTCTGAAGAACTCCCCCCCTCCCCTACCCAATCATTGGCTTCCAACTCTGACAAACTTGTTTTCACGATGGGGCCTGTTGACCTGATGAAAGTAGGGGTGAGTCAGAATCATATCCAGACAGCCCTTGTTTTATTGGGATCACTTTTCGGGTTGATTCAAATATTTGACGATATCCGGGAGGACGCCTACACCTATATATTCGAAGAAATCTGGGTTTTTCAGGAAGTGTATGGTTGGATCGCGTTTTTTGCGGCGTTTATAATATGGCTGATTGCGGCGTTTTTTGTGTCCATGTTCCGCACAGCCCTCCGTTATTTTAACCTGAAACTCTGGCAGACGGAAAAAGGATTTAAGATCATTGCGGGTTTGCTCAACCGCCGGGAACAGTCTGCGGCCCATCAAAAGATTCAAATCATCCGGTGGTTTACCGATCCGTTGAAACAATTGTTTGGGCTGTTTACCGTAAGCCTGTACCAGGCATCGAGCCGGGAGGTGAGTACAAGGCGGGCGATAAACATACCGGGCTGTTATGCTCCGCAGTTGGAGGAGATTCTGAGCACCAATTTCCCTCCGGAAATCCGTCAAAACTACACCGAACATACGATCAGTCCGCGGATAATCAGCCGGCAGGTATTGTTTTTTGGGGTTCTGCCGGTCGTCGGGTTTACGACTGCCCGACTGATAAGTGGAGACATGATGGGGTTGTTGTCTTTATTATGGATACCGGCTGTGTGGTTACTCAGCCGCCGTTTTCAGCGCCGTTGGCGCTGGTGGATCAATGAGGATACCCTCATGACCCGATCCGGCCTTATCGGCACCAAGTTTACCCTGCTGCATTTGTACAAGGTACAGTCTGTCAAAATCACCCAAAGTCCCTTCCAGCGCAAACATGCGCTCGCGTCTGTGGACCTTTACACCGCCGCCGGCAATGTTTCCCTTCAATACATAGACTTCCAACTTGCCCGTAAACTTCGGGATTATGCGCTCTACAAAGCCGAGTCCGACCCTCGGGCGTGGATGTAGCGGGTCAACCGCTAACCCATAACAACTCGTATTTTGTATTTCGCCCGGCTCCGGTGGGGAGAAATATATTTTTCTCCACTAAACTCTGTAAGTCCCGTGTAGCGGTAGCTTTGGAGGTTTTGGCAATGGCCGTATATTTCCGCGTATTCATTCCGCCTTCAAATCCGGCAGGCCCGGCTTCCAACATTCGCTGAATCACTCGTAGCTGGCGATCATTCAACTGGTCTTTAAACCGATCAAAAAAACGGGTTTTTTGTACCACAAAATTAATCTGTAATTCTGCCTGCTTTTGAGCGTCATAAGTTGTTCCTACAAAATAACGAATCCAGTGCGTAATTTCATTGGAACGCTGCGCGACCATCAGTGCTTCATAATAGGTTTTTTTATTGGATTCTATTGCTCCGGAAAGGCTTAATAAAACCGGGTATCCCAGTCCCTGTGCCAAGGCTTTTTCGGAAATTGCTCTTCCCATTCGCCCATTACCATCTTCAAAGGGATGAATACTTTCAAAATATAGATGGGCAATTGCAGATCGCACTACCGGTTTGGTAATCGCTCGGCTACCACCCGGCCCGGTATCGTTAAACCAGTCAATAAAACGATGCATTTCCTCCGGCACACGGTCGGACGGCGGGGCTTCAAAATGGATTTTTTCTCTTCCCAAGGCTCCCGAAATCACCTGCATCGGCTCCGTATGTGTACGCCACGCTCCCGCGTTTATACCCCGGCTTCCCCGCATGATCATTGTATGCCAGGCAAATAAGGTTTCCTTTGTCAGCGGATCGCGATAAGTTCTTCGTATATTTGTCATTAACTCACCTACCCCTTCTGCTCGCTGATCTTTAACCGGGTGTAACAACCGGTCTATCCCCAGATTATTCCGTATGGAGGAAATGACATCTTCCCGGCTGAGAAACTCGCCTTCAATCCCGGAGGTTTTCATCGCTTCGGTTACCATTATATCCAGCAAAACTTCTTCCTGCGATTCGACCGGTAAAGCCGTAAACAATCCTTTTACCCGTCCCCCTTTTTCGGTCAAGGCATACAATCTATCCTCTTCTTCGGAAAGATTATAACGAAAATGGGGCCAGTCTGCCTGTTGCCAGTTGTAATTCATGAGCCGATTATTTTACCCAATCGGCTCAAATATAATAAAATTTTGAGCCGATTAGGTTTTTTTATCCCATCATTTCCGACAAACGGTTTTTGATCTCGCCCCGGCTACAAAACCACTGAAGGGTCTGTACTCTCAGGCACAACCAGCCTGCACGCTCCAGCACTAATTGCTGTGCTTTTTCAATATCGCTATCGTTTTCGGTTGCGCCATCAATAAAAAGGGCAATTTTTAATCCCTCCCGAAGGATTGCCAGGTCAATCGAATAAGGGCCGATTTTGTACTGTGGGAACAGGTAATCCGCCCATCCGGCGTCCACGGCCCATTCGTAGAGTTCTTCGGTACAGGTTCCTTTAGCGGGGTGTTTCTTCGGGGAAAGTGTTTTTTCTCCGCTGCTTCTGCTGTTTTGCTCAAAATAGTCTATCAGTCTTTTGCGGAAACATTCGGGATTCATTTTTGCTACGGCTTCGGGATGGATGCTATGAAGGAGAATGGCTTTGTCCCGTGCCCTGCTGGCTGCCACATTGTAAATCCGCAGCATTTCCTCGCCCATCACCGCCCGTGGGGCGCGTATATCGCCACCGGCGGCAAATTTGTGGCTCGCGGTAGTCGTCAGTAGCATGATGTCGCGTTCGTCTCCCTGAAACTCGCGGGAGGTTCCTATCAGCAATTCCAGTTCATCGGCTACGGTTTTTATCAGGGGATGTCGTCCCAACTCGCGGATCAGCAATTCGCGGTGGCTTTCGTTGGAAGAGTCGAGGCAAAGGATGCCTACGGTCGGAATTTTGGGCAAATGGCCTGCCTGTACATCTTCCACGAGGCTGGCAATGAGTTGTACCGCCGCTTTGACAAGGGCAGGTTTGCGCTCGTCCTGCGGATCGTCTTCGACGTAATGAACTTCCGTTGCGGAACCATAGACGCTGTTGCTCACCGTTCGCAACGGGATGATATGGGAATCATAAACGTATTGGTTGGAAAAACCGATAAGCTCTGGCCGGCAACGGAAATGCTCCCTCAGGCTGATGATATTGGGGTAAATGACTCCGCTCAGGCTGTAAATGCTGGTGCTGCGGTTGTTGATGTTAAACTGCTGTTTAAAGGGGTGGTGTATCAGATAACGATCCAATAGCTGGTTGGTGCGTTCGATCGGAAACAAACGCGCTTGTGTGGCGACGGAGGTCTGATTTTCGTCACCGACAATTATACATTTTTTACAGCGGAAAATCAGGTTGAGCATGCTGATATCACACTGGCTGGCTTCGTCCACGATGAGCAGGTCAAATTGCCCGGGCTGGGGGTCGGGAAAAAAAGAAATGGCCGTCTCCTGCTGCATAATCCATATCGGCACTACTTCACGCGCAAGTTGCATATTGGCAATGGCGGAGGTCCTATTGCGCTCGGTATTTTTGCCGTGGCCTTTGCCAATATTGATCAGGTCATTGCGCCAGGCGGAAAGGGCGGCTTTCTGCGGGTCGGTGACCGAAGCCTGTTTGTGTTGCCAGGTTTTGACGGCTACGAGGTCACAGATAAGGGTTTCCTGCTGCTTCTGGTTTTCCTGCAATTGTACAAATATATCGTTGGGATTGCCCAGCATTTCGAGGGTTTCGGAGAGGAAGGATTCGAGTTTTTTGATAAATATTCCGTATTCCCACTCGTCCAATGTCCACGCTGATCCTCTTTTGTCTGTTAGTTCTGCTATCGTTCGGGGCAATACTTTTTCCAGTTTTTCCCGCTCTTCCAGCAGTTGGTTTGTCTGGTGAATCTTCTCCCGAAGTTGTGTGATTTCTTCCATCACCTTTTCCACACCGGTAAAATTTCCCGCCGCCCAGTGTTCGGTTAATTTTTGTATCGCCGCATGTTGGGAAATAAAGGGCAAGAGGGGCTGAATAAGGTTTTTCCATTCTGCCTGTAACTGCTCGTGCTGGAAAAAATCTTGCAATCCCCGCAGAAATGCCCATTGTTCGGCTACTTTTTCGCTGCGAAGGTCCAACGTGGGAAGTTGACGGTTTTGCAGTTTTTGATTAAATGCAGTCAGTTTTTGCAGATGGAAAAGAAAGGTTTCCCATTCGTCAAAAGTGTTCAGAGCTTCATTTTCCGCAATTTTTTTACCGGAAAAAGCGATTGCATTGTTTAACACTATGGTCAGTTTTTTCAGGCGGGATTGCTGGCGGAGCAGGTTTTCGATTACCTGCAAATCTTCTTTTCCCCGAACCTCCCGGCCATTGACTGTTGCAGCGAGGAAAACGCGTTGGTTTTCGGGGAGGAATTTTTTCTGTAAAAGGCTGAGTTTGTCCGAATCGCCCCATTTTTCCAAAAGTTTTTGCAGCGATTCGAGCATTTGGTCGGGGTCTGCTTCAGGAAGGCCCGACACCTTCCAGGCGAGGAGGCTGGAGTGTGCGTTTTCTGCCTCTTCGCGGAGGTCGCGGTAGCGGGCAAATACGTAAGTCAGTTCTTCAATATCCCGCCCGGATTTGCGGAGAATTTCCTGCCAGGGGGCTATTTCCCGCCATCCTTCATACATCTCCAGGAGCAGAAGGAGAAATTCATTTTCCAACAGATGGGTTTCCACTTCTGTATATGCCGTCATATCCACTTTCGCCTTTATTTTTTGCCATTCCGTATGGATTTTTTCTGCGTGGGCCAGGTCGGGAAAAAGGGTTTCTTCGGGCAATTTTACTGCGGCCAGTGTCAGGTCGGCTTGGGGTAATCGCTGTGCCAGCCGGAAGATTTCTTCGGCCAGTGTTTGGGTATCCTGATCATACAAAACCACATCCCGAATCGGCACATTTTCCCGGTCGAGTTTGTCCCATATTTCCGCCCACCGTGTGGCAGTATTTGTAGCCAACTGCCTGCTACGCGGATCGTAGAGGCTGCCTTGTCGCTGATTCTGGCGGATTTGGTCGGCAAAAGTCTGACGTAATTGTTTGTAATTTTTTTCGAGGTTTGACAACTCGGCTTCCATCTTTGCGGTTTCGGCGGGGTCGTAGATTTGGTTGAGGTGATTTTTTACCGCATCAATGGCGTGTTTGAGTTCTTCGTGATTTTGGTTGCCGTCAAGCAGGGCTACGGCGAGAGGACGAATGGCAGGGGGAAGTTTTCCTTTAATGACTTCCAATGCCTTGGCGTTTTTGGAGACGATAAGAATGGATTTTCCCTCTGCCACAAAATGGGAAGCCAGATTGGCAATGGTATGGCTTTTACCGGTTCCGGGAGGGCCTTGTACGGTTACTGCGTCCTGGCGGAGGAGTTGTTGGGCGATGCTGAGTTGTTCGTCGTTGTAGGGAAGCGGAAAAAGAAATCTTTCGGGCAGAGTTTCCGAAATTTGGGGAGAAAACCCTGCGGACTTATCCTCCGTCCGGTAAGCGATGCGCAGCGGGTTTCCGGGTTTGCGGAGGCTGAAAAGTTTTTTGAAAAAATCGGGAATGGATTCATTTTCTCCCCGAGTTCCCAATTCGTTGATACGGGCAATGATTTTATCGGCGTCGCGGGCGATCACAACTCCTGTGGCGAGGTTTCTCACATGGATGACGGGGGAAAAGGATAACGTAATTTCTTCGTCCCCGGTATTTTCAGGCAGATCAAAATTGAGTTTCCCTTCCGTAAAAAACCGATCATTCACCCGTGAAAAAACCTCGGCAATTTTCACCGCAGACTCGTAAAAACTTCCCCGCAGGTAGTCAGGCTCAAAACTAAATTCGCGACTTTGGCTATTAAAATTGTCCACTTCGCGGAGGATACGCAGTTTGCGCTCCTGTACTTTTTCTTCCGTCTCGCGGGAAAAGTGGAGGTCGAGCAGGTCGGAAAAAGACTCTTCGCAGGAGATAACATGAGCCAGCGTATCCGCTTCGAGCGAGATCATCTGACGTTTGAGGGTGATTTTGAGGGGAATATGAAACAAAAAGTTTTGATAAACTTCGCCCCCGATTTTTCCCGATATAAGCCCAAAAGAGAGGCAGATTTGTCGGTCGGGTTGAGATTGGAGGGTATAAAAAAGGTCGTGTAAGGCGTCGTAAGTAAGATTAAGGGCAGAGGAAAAATCGTTGGCGGTGGTGCGTTTTTCCAACTGCACGCGGCCCTCATGCAGAGACACGGACACCCAGGCATCGAGTTCGGGAGGAAAACTCAGATGTTGGACTTCTTCTAAAGGTTTGTCGTTGACCTGGAGGAAAAGTTCGTCGAAGATGCGAATCCTTTCGGAATTTTGTTCAAAAGTCTGATTTTCAACCCGTTGGATTTTAAGAATCGGCTGTGCCGTGTCTTTCCACTGGCAGGTGAGAGAAGCGGATAGAGGCGGCTGGTCGGCGAGAGCGGCGAGTTGAGCGAGGGGCCAGAAGGGCGAATGCGGATCAGAGTCAAAGCGGAGCGAGGGCCGGGTATTAGTAAAAAGGTCGCGGATATAAGCGAAAAGATTGACAAGCGGAGTAGCGGAGGGGGGAATGCTGAGGCTTTTGGAAGCGGCGTTTTGCATTTTGTTTTGAGTTTATCTCAGGGGAATGGCGGGGGAAACCGGGGTTCCAATCGGAGATTGGGAGGCGGAATGAAGAGCCATTCGGCGAGACAAAAAAACAAAGAGCAGCAGACAAGGGAGATTTACGGAAAGCGTAAAACAAGGGTTACAGCAAAAAAACTTTCGACATGAAACGAACATAGACAAAAAAACTTTTAGAAAACCGGAATACCCCTTATATTTGCACTCGATTTCGGCGCGGTAGCTCAGACGGTTAGAGCGTAGGATTCATAACCCTAAGGTCGGGGGTTCGATTCCCCCCTGCGCCACAACTTATAGTAATAACCCCCTGATAATCAATTTATTAGGGGGTTTGTATTTTATAGCGGATGTTCTGTTTTCATGATTCAATTATTTCCTTTAATAATCCATCCGGTTTCTAAATTACAATTTTAAGTCGCATAAGCAACGGGGGAGCCTGAAAAGCGTTTCAACACGCCGACTATTCCTCCTACTTCATCTGTCTTTCTGCTTGTCTTGCAGAGAAAACCACGAAAAACCGTAATTTATCTCCCGATTTCATCGTCTTATCGCGGGTTTTGACAACTTTAATTGCTTGTTTTTCATCTTATTACGGAATTACGCGCTGCTTAATTATCTCAATATATGAATCTGGTCATCTCAAATCTTACCCA
This sequence comes from Bacteroidia bacterium, assembly GCA_033764335.1. Taxonomy (GTDB): domain Bacteria; phylum Bacteroidota; class Bacteroidia; order J057; family J057; genus JAGQVA01. The sequence goes on from JANRJC010000033.1 coordinate 48,073, forward strand.
AACCTATCCCAACGGCGTACAGGCGCTCAAAGGAATAAATCTCACCATCCCTACGGGCATGTACGGCCTCCTCGGCCCCAATGGTGCCGGGAAGTCCACGCTTATGCGTATCCTCGCTACGCTTCAGGAACCTGACTCGGGAGAGGTCTCGCTGGGAAATATTGATGTCCTAAAACAAAAGGACGAAGTCCGCAAAATCCTGGGCTACCTGCCGCAGGAATTTGGCGTCTATCCTAAAGTGAGCGCCGAAGCGCTCCTTGATCACCTCGCGGTGCTCAAAGGCGTAACGCGGAAAGACGAACGCAAAGATCTGGTCGAACAACTTCTCCTTAAAACCAATCTCTACAACGACCGCAAAAAGAAACTCGGCGGCTACTCCGGCGGTATGCGCCAGCGTTTTGGCATCGCGCAGGCGCTGCTTTCCAATCCCAGTCTCATCATCGTGGACGAACCCACCGCCGGCCTCGATCCCGCCGAAAGAAACCGATTCCATAACCTCCTCAGCGAACTCGGCGAAAACGCGGTTGTCATCCTCTCCACTCATATCGTCGAAGATGTAACCAAACTCTGCACCGATATGGCCATCATCAACAAAGGGGAAATCCTCATGACCGGCCACCCCGCCGAAGCGGTACAAAAACTCAACGGCAAAATCTGGCGGGTGATTATAGATCGCGACGAACTGGAAAATTACCGAAATAACTATACCGTCATCTCCGACCAGCTTATGCCCGCAGGCAAAATTCAGTTGGACGTGCTGGCCGAAGCCAATCCCGGCGAGACTTTCCGCGCCATAGAACCTGACCTCGAACACGTGTATTTCTCTCATATTTTTGGCGGTGTTCAACAGACCGCTTAGTGATGGCTGTTTTACTTTATACCCATAGTTATGTTTACTGAAATTCTCCGATTCGAATTATTCTACCGGTTTCGCAGGCCGGCAACCTATATTTATTTTGGACTGATGTTTTTACTGGCCTTTGGCGCTATTGCCTGGGAAAATCTTACCGTCGGCGGCGGTACAGGCCTGGTAAAAGAAAATGCCCCTACGGTGCTGAGTTTTGGAATGGTGATACTCACCGCGATCCCCGGATTTTTTATCTGTTCGGCGATTATGGGTGTGCCCGTGTTGCGGGACTTTGAACATCTCACCTTCCCCATGATTTTTACCAGCCCTATACGGAAAAGTGATTATCTCGCGGGCCGTTTTGCCGGATCTATGATTACGGTGTTGTTTGTGTTTCTGGCTTTGCCGATGGGATATATGATTGGTACGCTGATGCCCTGGCTGGATGAAGAAAAATTTCTCCCCTTTCATCTATGGCATTTTTTTCAACCTTTTTTCCTGTTTATCATTCCAAATGTGCTGATCTCCGGTTCGCTGTTTTTTATGGGTGGAGCTTTGAGTAAAAAATTGTTGTTTGTATTTGTGCAGGGCGTGGGGCTGCTGACTTTTTACATGATTGGAACCAATATCAGCCAAGAAATGGACAACCGCGTAGTTGCGGCACTGCTGGATCCCGTGGGTATAAACCTTCTTTCAATTACTTCCCAGTACTGGACGGTATCGGAGCAAAACACGCAACTGTATTCTCTCTCAGGACTCGTGTTGTGGAATCGAATTATCTGGTTGGCCGTAGCGACAATAGCCTATACGCTGACCTATCGGTTTTTTAATTATAAGGTAGCCGGGAAAAATCGAAAAAAGGCGGTAAAAACCGAAGAAACGCTGGAATTAATTCCGGTTTCCCGACATATTTCCCTCGTGAAACCGAATATTACTGAAGGTTTTTCCACGAATCTAAACCGGGTGTTCAGTCTGGCGCGGTTGTATTTCGCGGAAATTATTTATTCGATCCCTTTTATCGCCATTACTTTGATGGGCATCATCCTGCTGGTGATCAATTCGTTTGAATTTAATACCATGTACGGAACCGACGTCTATCCGACCACCTATTCGGTGCTGGAATTGCTGAGTGAGTTTAATCTGTTTTTTGTAATTCTGATTGTTTTTTATACGGGCGAACTGATCTGGCGGGAGCGGGACCTGAAAATGGATCAGATTTACGACACCCTTCCGGTTCCCAATTTTGTGGGGCTTGCGGCTAAGTTTCTGGGGTTTATGTATGTGAGCATCGTTTTGTTGACCCTGTTGCTGATAACCGGTATATTAATTCAGGCGGGCAAAGGATATTATGACTTCGAATTGCCGGTTTACCTCTCCGATCTCTATACAGACAAGCTGATATTTATTCTCCTGTTTACCTTGTTGGCCTTTTTTATTCAGGTAGTAGCCAATCAAAAATACCTCGGCCATTCGCTGATTATCCTGTTTTTTATGTTTGTGTTTTTCCTTTTCCCTGAAATGGGGCTGGAGCATATTATGTTTCGGTTTGGGGCGATGGACTTGGGCACATTCTCCGACATGAACAGCTATGGACATTTTGTTTCTCCCTTTTCGTGGATTTCGGTGTATTGGATAGGATTTGCACTGGTGCTTTTTGCCCTGAGCGTAGTCTTTGCGATCAGGGGTACAGATGCAATTTTGAAGACTAGGGTCAAACTGGCGAGTCTGCGTTTTTCCCGTCCGGTGATTGTTTTTACCACCGTAGCATTATTGTTGTTTACGGCTTCGGGGTGTTATATTTATTACAATACCAATGTGCTCAACGAATACCGCAATTCGGACGATGATAAAAAAATGCGGGCAGGGTATGAAAAAGAGTTAAAAAAATACCAGGATATCCCCCAGCCGCGCATCGTAGAAACGAGTCTGGAAGTGGATATTTTTCCTTACGAGCGCGATTTTGATGTGAAGGGGTTTTATATTTTGAAAAATAAAAACGAAACGCCTGTCGCAAAAATCCACATCCAGCATTCACCGGAGACAGGCATGACGATCCGCGAACTGACATTCAGCCGTGTGGATTCGCTGCCTGCGGTGAAAACGGTCATTTCGGAGTCTTATGAGAAATACAAATATTTTGTCTATGAACTTACCCCGCCGCTGGCACCCGGGGACAGCCTGCGTATGGATTTCCGGGGAGAGTTTCGCACAAAGGGATTTGTAGAGGGCGGCTCCAATACGAATGTAGTATTTAACGGAACCTTTTTCAACAATACCTATTTCCCCTCGCTAGGTTATGATCCCGCTTTTGAAATGGAGGAGGACAAAGACAGAGAAGACGAAGGCTTGCCCAAAAAAGAGCGGATGCGCGACCGCAACGATCCGATCGGGCAGAAAATCAACCTCGTCGGAGATGACGCCGATCATATTCGTTTTGAGATCAAAATGAGTACTTCGGAAGACCAGATTGCCATTGCGCCGGGTTATTTGCAAAAAGAGTGGAAGGAAGGCGACCGTCGCTATTTCCATTACAAAATGGACGCTCCGATGTTTAATTTTTATTCCATGCTTTCTGCCCGTTATGAAGTGCAGCGCGAGGTCTTTGAACTTCCCGGTGTCGGCCCGGTTAATTTGGAGATTTATTACCATAAAGGTCACGAGTACAATCTCAATCGGATGATGGAAGGCATGAAACATTCGCTGACCTATTTTTCCGAACATTTCAGCCCCTATCAGTTCCGTCAGATGCGTATTCTGGAGTTTCCGCGTTACGCTACATTTGCGCAGTCTTACGCCAATACCGTTCCCTTCTCCGAAGGAATCGGATTTATCATGGACATAAAAGAAGACGATGTGGACATGGCCTATTACGTAACGGCCCACGAGATGGCGCATCAGTGGTGGGGACACCAGGTGACCGAAGCGCAAGTAAAAGGCAATGCCATGCTTTCAGAGACCATGTCGCAGTATTCGGCGCTGATGGTGATGAAAGAAAAATATCCGCCCGAGATGATGCAGAAATTTCTCAAACACGAACTTGACCGCTACCTCCGCGGGCGAGCCGCCGAAACCAAAAAAGAAATGCCCCTCGAACTCGTCGAAGCCCAGGGATATATCCACTACCGCAAGGGTTCGCTCGTCATGTATGCTTTGCAGGACTATATTTCGGAGGACAGCGTAAATGCAGCCCTTCACCGTTACGTCAACGACTGGGCATGGCGCGAGGATCGGTATGTAACTTCGGACATATTGCTGGACTATTTCCGGAAGGTCACCCCCGACAGCCTGCAATACGTGATTACCGATATGTTTGAGACCATTACGCTGTTTGAAAACCGCACCAAAACAGCGACCTACGAATCCCTCCCCGACGGAAAATACAAGGTTTCCCTTGACATCGAAACCATCAAATACCGCGCAGACAGCCTGGGCAACGAAACCGAAATCCCCGTCAATGATCGGATGGACATAGGCGTATTTGGAAAAACATCTGCCGGAAAAGACACCCTGCTTTACCTGCAAAAACACCGGATTACGGGAAAAGAAAACCACTTCGAGATCGAAGTCGGAGCCAAACCCGAAAAAGCAGGCATTGACCCGATCAACAAACTGATTGACCGAAATCCGGAGGATAATGTGAAAACCATTGAATTGAAAGAAGTTATGTAGGAATTATTAAATAAGAGCAATATGGAAAAATCTATTTCAACCCCCCAAATCATTCGCTGGTCGGCGAGAGTATGGGGCATCCTGAGTATCGCCTTTCTACTCTTTATGATCGGCGGGCATATCTTTGGCGACGAGCCGCAAAACTTCAACAACAACCGGGAGATCGTCAGCCTGATCTTTTTTCCGGGCGGGATACTTGCCGGACTGATTCTGGCCCTGAAATGGGAAAAAGTCGGAGGACTCATCGCGGGGTTGAGTATGGTCGTCTTTTTTATCATGGCCCCCAATGCCCTGGGCACGGTATGGTTTTGGGTGATTGTTGCTCCGGCACTGCTGTTTCTGGTCCATGGATTTTACTTTTCACGGCAGGTGAAGGTGGGATAGTGCCGCGTTTACAATTGAAAACGCTCCGCTAGTGTTTTTGCAAAAGCAGAATACATATAGTCTGGTTGGCAGTATTTTCGAAATTCGGTGGCAGCATCTTCATCACCCTCCTTTGCTTTCAAAGCAATAAAAGCCATCATGCGGACAGTTTTACTCCTAACCGATACGAGTTCCGGACGGTTTAGCCCGAGTTCTTTTTCTGTAGTTATCGCCTGAATGTTTTTGGGGGTTACATTAGCCGTTCCCGTTTGGGGATCAAACTCGAAATTAAAAAACTCGTCAGGATTATCAGATACAGGATTAACGAAGGGGCCACCCTCATCATGTTCCGGAAATTTATCCCCTTTGTAGGCAGTACTATTACAAATGCCACAGGCAAGGAGGAGATTTTCCCATTCAAAACACAATTCAGGGAATTTGGATTTAGGTCTGAAATGTTCAATATGTCCATAATCTATATGTGAAATACTGCTTTCACAATAGGCACATTTATCTAAAAACATTAACCTTAGCTCCGACTTGATTTTCTTTTGGTTATATTTTGATTCTGCTGCCTGAACTTTTGTTTTATTCTCCTTAGAAGGGTTTGTGGAATATTTGTCACGAGCATCCATATATGCCTTTTTCCATTCGGTCTCTTTATTTGCTAGAATAAGAGGTTTTTGCCTTCGACTTACCTTAATCATTTCCAGTTTTCCTTAATGAAAGTCTCCATACTTTTTTCCATTTCGGATTCCGCCACTCCATAGCCCAAAGCCCCTTCTACAAATGGCAGCGTAAGTTGTATTTCTTGTTTCTCCTTGTCCGTCAATTTAGATTTTCTTTTAAGAGAATAATATCGGTCAATTTTTGCCTGTGTTTCAGGAGAAAATGCTGAAACCAGGCCAAAGGCATCACTTTTAAGAATTTTATCCACACTCATAAGATGAATGTTTTTGATTGATTCAACCTCTATCTGATTTCCCTCTCTGTAAAAGCGATAGGTAACGGCATCTTCTCCGGCACTGGCTGCCACCAACGGGCTATGCGTAGCCATTATAAACTGCAAACAAGGAAAAGTTTGCCGCAACAGTCCTGCAATATTCCGCTGCCAGGTAGGGTGAAGATGAATATCAAGTTCATCTATTAGTACTACCCCCTCTTCTTCCAAAGGATTACTGCTGTCGGGAAAGGCTTCAATGAGTCGCCATACCAAATCCCCTGCCATCGCCATAATACTCCGAAATCCATCTGAAAGCGCAATGGTACTAACTTTGGTATTTCCCGTTATAAACCATATCCGACCGTTGCTGTCAATGCTGTCAAACCGGTTGCCCTCCGGTAATAACTTATTAATTGCTTCTATTCCCCACGCTTGCTGCCGGGTTGCTAACTCATCCTTGCCATCTGATTTTGAAATCTTATAATCTAGATACACTAGCCAAGTTTCAAAGGCTTCCAGTGCTTCTTCCTCTCTAAACTGACTGTAAAAATTGGTGTAACGAAGCGGCTGTTGTAAGGAGGGAACCAGAATACGATTATTGCGGGTAAGTCTGCGGAATGCTCCATATCCGGCACCAAACCAACCTTTGCCCTTGGGCAGCAAAGCATTCTCTCTGAGCCAGGGGATAATTTTACTGTTAGTATCTTCGGTGATTACTGGTTCGGTAAATACCTTATTGTTAATAGTCAATCTTTCTTCACCTGTGATATAGAAAGTATATTGAAATACTTTTCGCTCTTTAAGTTCTCCTCTATAAACGCCGGGATCGTTGGTACCTTGATGCAACCGAGTTGTCATTTTGCCGGGTCGGTTTTCTTGCTTTAGCCAGCCAAGGGGTTTAATCAACTGAGTCGCCCCTTCAGGTCCTGCGAGAAGTAAAGCAAGTGTTTGTAACACTGTGCTTTTACCCGTGCCGTTTTCGCCCAGAAAAGTTACCCAGGGGTAGGCGGTTTTTGAGCTTCCCAACCTGATAGTTTGTTTTTCAAAACATTTGATATTATCCAGAGTAAGCTCTTCTATCCACATATTTTGTTTTTTATTTTTAAAGTTAGTAACTCTTTCTGATGTTTCCTTCCCTAACTTTGAAAGAAATAACCCCACTCCATGAATGTACCCGAACCAACACGTTCATTTGTCCATAGATACTGAAACCGTAACATATGAGTAAATGGTTAAATAAAATCACGCTTTCCGGAAATTTTGTTCACCTGGAACCACTGGAAACGGAGCATATCGCAGGCCTCATTGAAGCAGCAAAAGACGGAAACCTCTGGGAATTGTGGTACACTTCCGTACCCGATGCGGCCAATACGGAAAGTTATGTTTTGAAGGCCCTGAAGGAATATGAAAATGAAAAATCACTCCCCTTTGCCGTAATAGAAAAAAATACGGGGAAAGTCATCGGTTCTACCCGGTATATGAATGTGGATGCAGCTACCAAAAGGCTCGAAATCGGCAGCACCTGGTACGCCCAATCTTACCAGAAAACCGGGGTAAACAAAGAATGTAAATACCTGCTCCTGCAACATGCTTTTGAAACGCTGGAATGTATTGCCGTTGAATTCAGAACCCATTGGCACAATACGCCTTCGCGAAATGCCATCGCTTCGCTCGGCGCAAAACAAGATGGCGTGCTGCGAAATCATCTGATTGACAGCAGGGGCAACTATAGGGATACCGTTGTTTTTTCGATATTAAACAGCGAATGGAATACGGTAAAAACCTCGCTGGCATTTAAACTGAGTAAACATTCCTATTAAAAGTGATTTATTGCGATGATTTTTCCTCCTTTATTTATGGATACGCATGGCACCAAGACCCCCTGAAATACGAACAGTAAATGTCACCCGGTATGTAACGCCGCTCCGGGAAGGAGGATCACTGCCAGCGATTGTCGAAGCGGATGACGATTTCCTTTATGTGATGAAATTTCGGGGAGCGGGACAGGGAAAAAAAGCACTGGTGGCGGAACTCATCGGCGGCGAACTCGCCCGCGCTTTGGGTTTGAAAGTACCCGAACTGGTCTTTATGAACCTGGATGTTTCATTCAGCACCGCCGAACCCGACGAAGAAATCCAAGATCTGCTGAAGTTCAGCACGGGCCTCAACCTTGGCTTGCATTACCTCTCCGGTGCAATTACCTACGACCCGCTCGTATCCGTAGCCGATGCGCTTACCGCTTCAAAAGTAGTTCTCCTTGACAGCCTCATTACCAATGTGGATCGCACCTGGCGCAATACCAATATGCTCAACTGGAACAAAGAATTATGGCTCATTGATCACGGTGCCAGCCTTTATTTTCACCATACCTGGGAAAAATGGCCGGAGTACGCACAAAAACCCTTTCCCGCCATCAAAGACCATGTGCTGATGATACGGGCCACCATGCTGGAAGAGGCTAAAGAAGAAATCAAACGTTTGATCACGAAAGAAACCCTCCGAGGCATCGTTGATGTCGTGCCTGACGAATGGCTGGAAGAAGACGGCTATTCTCCTCAGGATCGAAAAGAAGTCTATGTAGCGTTTTTAACCACAAAACTTAGTAATATTGACCGATTAACCCGTGAGGCCGCCGATGTCCGAAAAACAGGTTTTTGAATATGCCTTTATTCGCCTCGTACCGAAAGTCGAGCGCGAAGAATTTCTTAATGTCGGGGTGATTCTCTTCTGTAAAAGAAAAAAATACCTCCGGGTCAAATATCATCTCAACCCGGAGAAAACCGCTGCGTTTGCCCCTTTGCTCGATCGCGAAGAAATTGAGGAATACCTTAAAACCTGGGAACTTATCTCCTCCGGCGACCCCGAGGGAGGGCCTGTCGCTCAACTGGATCAGGCCAGCCGGTTTCGCTGGCTCACGGCGGTGCGCAGCACGGTCATTCAAAGCTCCAAAGTCCATCCGGGACTCTGCGATAATCCGGAAAAACTCATGGAGGATTTATTTGTCAAATACGTACTTTGAAGGAAAAATATACCTTCCGATTAGTTGGGGATTTCGTTCCATAATTCTCCCGAAATACCGAAATTGGAGAAGAATCTGAATCCATGCGCGTGTTTATACTGGTTGTGTACTGGGGGATCGTGGCAGGAAGGACCTTGCTTTGTGGACAGGTACTATTCCTGCCTGCCAAGCATTTTTCGGTCGAGGACGGTTTGCCCGACGCCAAAATCCGTTGTCTTCTACAGGACAGCCGGGGGTTTTTGTGGATCGGTACCGAAAATGGCCTTAGTTGTTTTGACGGGCGTATGTTCCGCAATTATTTTTCCGGGGAAGGATTAGATCCGATTTCCGGCAATTATATTACCGCACTTGCCGAAGACCGGGAAGGGGTACTTTGGATTGCTACCCTCGACGGAGGGCTTACTCGTCTGGACTTCCGCCGGGCCGAAGGCGAACGCACCCGAGTGTTTTACCACCACCCGGGAGATGTTTCTACCCTGCCCGTCAATCGCCTCCGCAGCCTCATTGACTTTGATGAGGACTATCTGCTCCTCAGCGGAGAGTTGGCTCCGGTAGTTTTTCTTCACAAAAAAACTTTTCAGTTTTCTTCCTGGAAAGGCAAATTCCCCCTTCACCCTTCCCATGCTGCGCCCAGCCATGTACCGGGACCGGGATGGATTCACTTTATGAAAAAAATTGCGCCTGACCGGATTCTGGTTTCTTTTCTCAACAATCACCAAACTTTCCTTTTTGATCCCGGTACAGGGGAGCAGGTTTCGGGGTTGGCTCAAGCTCCGGTTTATCCCGGTGATCAGACTTATGTCTGTATGGCTTTGGACGAAACCTACGCCTATGCCGGAGGCTGGCAAATGGGCATTACCCGCTGGAAAAAAGATGGAGACGGTACAATCGGAAAAATCCCGCTTCCCGATGAAGTGGAAAGTCTTATCGCTCTTCCTGACGGAAGAATCCTAGCCGGGGGCCACAGCCAGGGGCTTTTTGAATACCAGCCTTTGACCGGAAAACTTTCTGCAATAAAATTGTTTCAACAAGGAGGAAAAACACTTCCACTGGAGCGGGTTTTGGCCATTTTTACCGACAAAGAGCAGAAAATCTGGCTGGGAACCAATACCGGTTTGTTTTGCTTTTCCCCCAAATCCGACCACACAACTACGGGATTACTCCTGCCTGCCGAAAACAGTAAGCTGATCTTTGGGGCAGGGGTATCGCCCGATGGGCAACCCGTCATTTTTTCTTCCCGAGGAATCTATGAGCAGGAAAAAGAAAATGGAGATTTTACGCTTAATTCCTTTACCTGGAATAATCAATTGCTTCAGATAACCGCACTGACCTATACGCCTTCTTTTGGATGGCTGATGGGAACCGAAAGCGGGCTATTTTTTTATGATCCGAAAAAAAAACATATCCGACCTTTTCCCCCGCTACGACACTATGATGCACGGTTTGGTACCGAACCTTATCCTTTTAATTTTTTGCAAATTCGGGATATTTATGAAGATACGATTGGCGGAAAACCGGTGATTGTCACGGGAGCTTTGGGGTACGGGGCAATAGTCATTGACCCACATTCTGCGATTATTCAGATGTATTATCAGCCCTCCGGATGTGATACCTGTCTTCAGAACAGCCTGGTGCGAAAAATAATCCGAGACGAAGAAGGCGGATACTGGGTCGCGACCTCACGCGGGCTTTACCACTGGTTATTTGACCAAACGTTTGGCGGAGGAAAATTTATTCCTTATCACCATTTCCCTAACCAAAAACAGGGATTGTCCTCCGACGACATTTTGGATATCGCATTTGACGAAACCCATACGCTATGGGTAGCTACCCGCAATGGGCTTAATCAAATCACCGAAGAAGGGGTTCATAGCTATAAATTTCCCGTTCCCAGAGGAAATGTATTATTATCGGTTTTGCCGGTCAATGTTTGTGAAATCCTTGTATCTTCGGTGGCGGGTATGGCCATTTTTGATAAAACACTTGGCCGTTTTTCGGCAGTTGTTACGGATAATGCGCCCTGGATGGCCGGAAGGGCTTTAGACGATCACACCGTTCTTATCGCCGGTCAAAATTATTGGAAGGTATTAAACCTGGAAGAGTTAAACCATATCCATGAACCCCCGATCCCCTATCTGGCAGAGTTTTCGGTAAATGGCCATCCTCAATCCCTCCTTCAACCGCTCTCCATAGGATACCGGGACTACTTTTCTGCCCGAATAAGCGCACTGCAACTGCACGATGGAGCAAATTTCGATCTTCAATACCGATTAGGTGGAGACGAACAAATATGGCAGACACTTTCACGAGAAGGCGAAATTCTGATCTCCCGCCTGCGTCCGGGAGACCATCAGTTGGAAGTAAGAGTTGCAGCCAAAAACGGAGAAACTTTTCAGGAAAAAGTTTTGTTGGAACTTACCGTTCGCCCCCCTTTCTGGTTTTCCCTGCCTTTTATTGTGAGCATGGTTTTACTCCTATCCGGGAGTATGTTTGCCTTTTATCGTTATCGTTTATATCAACACCAAAAACAGCAGGCTATCCGCATGGATATTGCCAGCGATCTTCACGACGAAGTGGGCTCCGCCCTCGGCAGCATCGCTATGGGCAGTGAACTTGCCGGAAAGTTTCTCGACGACCATCCCGAAAAGTCGCGCCTCGTGCTCGAAAATATTCGCAGTATCACCGGGAAAACCCTTCAAAACATGGGCGACATTATCTGGGCGATAAATCCTAAATACGATCAGGGGGAAAAAATCACCGCAAGAATGCGGCAGGTAGGAAATGACCTGCTGGTTTCCGGCGGTATTTCAGTGGAATATCTGTTTGATCCGGAGATGGAACAGCTTCGCCTTTCCATGCCCGTACGCAAAAATTTTATGCTCATCTACAAAGAAGTTTTGCACAATATCCTCAAACATGCAGCCGCAACCGAGGTAAAAATCAAACTTCATCTTTTGCACAAACAGCTTGTCCTCGAAATCCGTGACAATGGAAAAGGTTTTATCCCCGGAGCTTACCCCGGCAACGGCCTCGGAAATATGCAGCGGAGAGCCGATATGATCGGCGCAAAATTCCAACTAACCACCGCGCCGGGCGCAGGGGTTGAAATCTCCCTCCGGGCGGCTATCGCTCGAATCCGCGAATAATTCTCCCCCTGTCTTTTAGCTTTTGTGTACACCGAAAAAATGGTAAATTCGCCCAAAACCACCCTATAATGCGAATTCCTTTTTTGTTAATTTTTGCTCTGTTATTTGTTTTGGGAAGCCCGGCCTGCCGTCAGGCGGATACCGCTGAAGCAGAAACGCAAACCACCGAATCTCCGGCAACCGACGACCTTGCGGGCAGACCCGTAATGACTCTTTTTGCGGTAAAAGTGGACAAACTTCGCCTGCGTAAAGAACCCGGCCAGACTACGGAAGTCGTTGCTTATGTCAACGAAGGAGACTTTGTCACCGGAATGGGCGAAGTGAGCAATTTCCGCGATACGATGGAACTACGCGGTATTTATTACCAGGAGCCTTATTATAAAGTCATAACCAACCAAACCCAACCGGCAACCGGTTATATTTTTGGCGGCGGTTTGCTGCCGGTATATGTCGGTCCCGCCGAAAAATCGCCCGACCTCGGCAGACTCACAAAGTTTACCGCTCATTTGAAAAGTTTACCTGCTGCCGACCTGGCTTCCGGCGAAAAAGCCTGGACTTATGTTCAGGAAAAACTACGCGACGCCGATCCCGCCCTTGCCGATGCGACTTACATCCTGCTTCAGAATTTTATGACTAAAATGGAAATGGATGGGCTGTTTTACAGCCTCACCGAGCAGATTCAATGGAAAGATGAAGATTACGAAGCCGTCTATCGGGAAAAATACGACATGAACGCCAATCCTATCACCGCCTCCCTCGCAAAAAACGGTTTTTCCCTCGCTACTGCCGAAGGCATGATTTTCCCTGTAGTCAACCGGCAAAAACTGGCAGATTTTTTTCTCAATAAGGTTTCGCCTTCCCTGAAAGAATACATACAACTCGATCTGGAAGATTTTCACAAACCCTCTATGAGTGATGGCGGATTGGTCATTCCCCTGGAAGAATATGCGACCCGAGCCATTGCCTGGGAGAAATTTGAAACCGCTTACCCCCGTTTTGTGATGAGCAGTATCGTCCACGAACATGCCAAATGGATGGGCATTACGCTGCTTGGAGGAGTGGACAATACGCCTTCTTACGATTACGAAACCGAAGAAGTGAGGGAAGACTTTGAAAAAGCATGGGCAATGATTCTTGCCAAACACCCCGAAACCCGTATAGCGGTCCAGATTCGGGAGATGCAGGCAATCATTGCCCAATCCGGCGGAAAATATTCTGACTCCGCGCTCGCTTATGTGCAGAAATTGTGGGAGACAGAGTGAATGGGGAAACAACTACCGTAAAAATTCGCCCGATTTTCTATGGTCAACCGTAGAAAATCAGGCGAATTTTTACGGTAGCTGAAATTTTAGGGAGTTTTTAGGATGACGGTTTACAGAAAATGACTTATTGTTTTGTTTTCTTTTTACCCAGCCATAACAAAGCATCCAAAATCAGTTTGTCCTGATACTTATTTCCGAAAGTTGAGGAAAGGGTACGGTTAGATCCTGTTTCATAGTCCATATCGTTATGGCCCATATTAAAATAAATCATTTTGTAGCGTTTGTTGGTCCAGGCTACAGGATAATAACCCTTATGCCAGATTTCGTGGGGTTTGGGACCCGTTCCGAGAGGAAAACTTGTGGGATGAATAGATAGAAGAATATGGATGTCCGGATTTTTTTGCAAATCATTTTCCCAGCGATACCATTCACTGGGAGAAGATTGAAATGTGGCGGGCAGGCGTCGGGTCGAAGGATGTTTTTTGTCTTCAATTTTCAAAACCGCCGAAGTAGGTCGCCAGGTATTACTACGGTACTGCCCCGCTCCTAAAAAATCATTATGATACCAGTCCCAGTTTTGGGGATAGGCAGATGGTGTAAGTGCAAATCCGGAAAAGTGAAACCCCATCCACGAGCCACCGTTTTCCATATACTGTTTAAAAGCAATTCTCTGCCCGACAGAATCGGGTCGGGTATCGAGAAAAATAATTACCTGATACTGCGAAAGAAATTCTGCATTTAGATTATTCCAATTATCCGTAGAATCATATTTAAAATGATATTTACCGGCCATCTCCGCAAACCATTTATTTGCCTCATGGACAAAACTGATATGAGCCTGATCATTTTTGGCTGTATAAAAAGCAATGACCTGAAATGAGGGAGAATGATCTTGCGCCAGGCTGGCAACTGCCGGGCAAAAAATCATAAGGGTTATAAATAATCCTTGAATAAAACGGATCATAGCCGATGGCTGTTCAGAGGTGTTTACTCTTCCCACTTGAAAACATCTTCCACGGCCATTTCAAATCCATGGATTGCATGAGACTTGATTTTGCCGCTATTGACTTTGACCGCCAGTGTATAGCTATTGCCTTCAATGAGATACTGCTCGATGGTCGTGGCATCGGGGTCAATGATCCAGTATTCGGAGACTCCGTGAAGAGCATAATCTTCAAATTTTATCCCCCGATCCCGCTCGCGGGTAGTGTCAGAAAGAATTTCGACAATAAAATCGGGAGCCGGAAACGCCGACTGTTTTAAACCAAACTCATGCGCCTTTTCACTATTCCAGAAACAAATATCCGGCTCGTAATCGTTGCGCGTCAGGCGGATCATTACTTTTTCGACAGCGACTTTACCTAATTTGTGGTTATACACATAAGGTACAAGAAAACGAATAATATTCGTTGACACCATCCAGTGCCTGCCATAAACCGGCGAATGATAGACGATTTCCCCTAAAATAAATTCGGCTTTCCGATTTTCATCCACTTCTGCCCAGAAGGCATGGCGATGCGCCTGTTCGGCCTCCCATTCTGCCTGAAGGGTCTCCAGCAGCCGGGGCATTTCCGGCGAAGCCATGATGGTTTTGATCCATTCCTGTGTCATAAAGTAAATATACGGATTTCTCAGATGAAACCGATGATCGCGGTTATTGTCCGACTATAATTTTCCGGGTTGTGTATTTATTTCCGCTTCTGACTTGGATGAAATAGATACCTTTTTCGGCGATTTCCACCTCTAATTCATTTAATCCCCGGAAGGATCGGGTTTCGATAATCTGTCCCAGCGAGTTTAAAATAACCATTTCCCCGCTGCCTGATGCAACGTGGAGTAAAAAATGACCCGGGGAGGGATTAGGATAAATGTCAAACAGGACGACATCGGAAACCTCCATATCTGTTACTCCACCGTTCCATTTGGCTACGTATTGTTTTCCGCTGGCGTTGGCGAAAATGCCGCCTGCATACAAATTTCCATATACATCGGAGACAAGGCTATTAATTTCATTACCGGCGTTTAGTGCAGCAGTGCCGGTCCCCAGTTCACTCCAGTTTGTACCGTTCCATTTTGCCACGTAAGCATGTAAGGTACTGTTTTTGAAAATCCCAGCGGCATATACATAACCGGCTGGATCAATGGTAATGACGTTAATCGTACTGCTCTGAAAACCTGCATTAAGGGCGTTAGGGCCTGTACCTAAAGGACTCCAGGTTGTGCCATCCCATTTAGCCACATACCAGGTTCCCGATGCGTCGGTAAATTGCCCGGCAGCATAGACATTTCCCGCGGTATCTGTGGCCATGGAATAGACTATATTATTGGCATTCAGAGCGGTGTTACCGGTGCCCAACTGGCTCCAAGCGGTTCCATTCCATTGGAACACCTGCCCTTTTAGGTTGGCATCCCTGAAACCGCTCGCATAGATATTTCCCTGTTTGTCCGCCGTAAGGGAAAGCGAAAATCCATCCTGATTCAGTTCATTACCGCCTGCCCCGAGTTCAGCCCAGGTTGTACCGTTCCATTTTGCCACATAACCTCTTCCTGCACTTTTCGAAAAAACACCCGTGGCGTACAAATTCCCCGCAGAATCTGCGAGGAGGGAATAAATATAGTTATTGGCATGTAACGCATTGCTGCCGCTTCCCAACTCTGCCCAAGAGGTTCCATTCCACTTTGCAACATAGTACTCACCGGCTCCATTCGTAAAACCCCCGGCAGCATAGACATTGTTCGCTGCATCAACCGTAATCGCCTGAATGTTGGAATTGGCATTCAGTGCATTGGCCCCACTTCCCAACTCACTCCAAGTTGTACCGTTCCATTTGGCGACATAATATTTACCGGAGCTATTGGTAAAACCCCCGGCAGCATAGACATTACCTGAAGCATCTGCATAAAGTGCGCTGATGATGCTGTTCGCATTCAGTGCATTGGCTCCGCTACCTATCTCACTCCAGCTTTGAGCGAAGGAAGAAATAGTAAAAATTGTTGAAAGACAAAGGGTTACGTAACTTTTCATTGTGATAAAGTAGGTTTATTTTCCCAAAAGGAAAGGTACAGCTTTTTTTTGCGGGATTGACCGTAAGCGCTTCCCGAATATTCGGGATTGAAGCAGGAGAATACGCATACTAAATTGGGACAATGAAAACTTATCTTTTATTCATTCCTGCAATTTGGGTACTTATGGGTTGTTCTTCGACAACTTCCTCCAATTATCCGGAAAATAGTTACACCGATTCCCTCTCTGACGATATGAATACCTTTGATCCATCCGCATCTTCTTCCCGAAATACCGGGGGCAGTCAACTCAGCATCCGGCAGGGACAGTTTTTTTCGTATGCCCTCCCCCCCGGCTGGCGGGTTATGGAAGACGGGCAGTTTGCCGTGGTGCTTGTCGCCCCGGACAATGCGGCCGTTACCATCATGGTGGGGAATTCCGGCCTGCCGCTCAACTATCCTCCCGCGCAGTATTTGTATGAAAGACTGATGGCAGCGGGTTATACAAACCTCCAACTCAGCCAGCCGCGCCAAGGCACACCGGTGGCGGGCTGTCAGTATGCCTATACCTTCGACTATACCTATAGCGTAAACGGCGTGCCCTGTCGCGGGCAGGCTACCTGTAGCGTCGCTCCCAGTTATGATATGTGCACGATGATTGCCACTTGTGCGGCATCCCAAAACAACCAGTGGGCCTCTTACGCCTCGTGGCTCCCACAGGTCGCCGGGCAAGTCGCTGCCACCAACGGCGCTGCCTTCGGCATGCGGGGCATTATGCAGCAAAACCTGCAAAACTCCACCGCCTACGGCGAAGCCGCCCGGCAATACCGCGAATGGTCACAACAAAACTGGCAGCAGGTAACGGATCAGCGCAATCAGTCGCAAGACCGCAACAACCAACAGTTTCGCGAAAACCTCGGCGGCGTCCAGACCTATACCAACCCCTACGACTCCCGCGCTGTCGAACTCCCCACCACTCACAGTTACTACTGGATCAATCGCCAGGGAACTACCTGGGGAACCAATGACCCCAGCGAAAACCCCAATAACGGCTCCACCCAGGAATGGGTGCGGATGCAAAAAAATTAGCCACCTCTCCCCTCCGCTAAAGCGGAGGGCTATTCATGGAGGGCTATTCATCTAGGGCTATTCAGCCTTTCTTTCGTCGAATGACACCCCGAATAACCTTCGAGATTGAAAAAAATGAGTATATTTATCTCCGGTTTTCACAAATAAATCAGCAAAGCGAATGGAACTCCTACCCATTCAGGAAAAACTTGAGGATAATAAAAGCTTTCAGGAAAATCCGCTAACCCGTGAATGGCTTCCTATGACGATTGAGTTTTTCCAAAAAGTCGGCTATCAGCCGCCGTGGATTGGCTATTATGCGGCTCTTGAGGGAGAACTCGTAGGCAGTGCCGCCTTCAAAGGCGCGCCGGTAAACAATACCGTAGAGATTGCCTACGGCACTTTTGAACCTTTTCAGAATAAAGGAATCGCCACGCAAATGTGCCGCATCCTCGTCGAAAAATCGCTCGCAACGGATCCGAACATTCGCATCACCGCCCGCACACTTCCCAACCCCAACTTTTCAACTCGTGTGCTGGAAAAAAACGGTTTTGTCTATATCGGCATTGTCAACGACCCGGAAGACGGCGATGTCTGGGAATGGGAATATCGAAGATAAGAAGTGCGATTTACGAAATAAGCTCCCGATATTTCGGGATTGAAGTTCCTGCCCGATGCGCCTACCTTTCGGGAAAAATTGCTTTGAAAAAAATCATTCTCTCACTGACCCTCTGGAGCGTGTTTGTCTCGGCACTTACCGCGCAACAGACCTTCATCCGGGCTTACGGCAACTACCCTTTTAATCCTCCTTCTTCCTTCCTAATACCCAATGATTTTGAAGAACTGCCCACCGGGGAAATCCTGATTTTTGCTTTTCCCGGGTATTTTATCAAAACCGATACACTCGGCAAGCCGCTGTGGGTGAAAAAAGTTTTCAGGCAAGGGGCATCCCCGAACGATTCTTATCCGCGAGAGGTGGCATTTAACGGAATTAACGAATATTTTTTAACCGGACAGACTAGTGCCGACACCTCCTTTGTGGCAAAAACAGACTCAGCGGGGAATTTGTTATGGGTAAAAAGTTTTTCCGAAGAGGATATCTACCCTCATTGCCTCACAACGACTTCTGACGGAGGGGTTGTTGTGGCGTTTGACTTCCAAAAGCCGAATCTGAACTACGATCCCCTGGTGATAAAACTGAGCAATAACGGTACCGTCGAATGGCAGAAAAAATATGAAAACATATTAGGCGGAAGCAGCGCCATGAAATTTTACGAAGTTGCCGCTGCGGACAATGGGGATTTGTTTTTTTGTGGCATTAACAATACCGGCTCCAGTTTTTATGGTCCCCTGGTAGTAAAAACCAATAGTGCGGGCGAAGTATTATGGTCAAAACTAGTGGGTACGGCGGTTCAGGGCAATGCGGCAAGAAAAATTGCCATTCTCGACAATGGAAACATCCGTTTGATGATTAACCGCCCGGAAACCGCAACTTTATTTGGTTACCTGGATCTTGACCCGCAGGGAAATGCGCTTTCCGGCAATGCTTATACCACCAGTTTCTCGATTTCAGATTGTGTTTTTAATATCCATCCTTCCGGGGAAATGCTGATCACGACGGGTAACAGCGACCAGGGAATGGGATTAACCGCAAACGGGAATGTGAAATTTGCATATTCTTATTTACAAATAATTGCTCCGGCATTCTATAACCAGATAGAGCCGCTTTTTAACGCGGATGGGAGTTGTACCTTTCTGGGGGCGTATTCTTATACTTTTTTCGGCGACTGGACGGGTATTCTGCTCAAAACCACTGCAAACGGAGAAACCTCGGCAGGTTATTTTTCCCCTATTACAGTCAATAAAGTGCCTTTCCCCGGCGCGTCTTCAAGTGTAACCACCACCGTCACCGAAACATCGGTCAACCAGGAAATCGCCCTTAACCTCGTAATAGATAATGTCACCGAATTTTACGACTCCTTATTCACCACTTTCACCGCAATAGACCCGGAAAAAAAGCTCAACTTTTCGGTTTACCCGAATCCCGCAAATGAAAAAACAATCGTGACCTCCGAAATTTTTGCCAAAGAAAACACAGAAATTTCCCTCTTTGATTTAAGCGGAAAAATAGTCTTTAACGATACGTTTTTTTCTACGGAATACATGCTTTCTCTTTCCACTTTGCCTTCGGGTACTTATTTACTGAGAGTGGTTTCGGGTGAAAAAACGGGCATCCAGAAGTTGGTCATTCGACATTAGGAAATATATAGCGACACACCACGAATTTTCGGGAGGTAAAAACGTGAAATTTTGGCTAATTTTGACAAACCAAACACTCTAGCCACTTTCTTATGAAACGTTTCTACCTCCTGCTTTTTTGTTTTCTTTTTACAGCACCCACCATTCAGGCGCAATTGACCGTAACTGGTTTTACCAATTACAGCCTTCAT
Organism: Bacteroidia bacterium; assembly: GCA_033764335.1. Lineage (GTDB taxonomy): Bacteria > Bacteroidota > Bacteroidia > J057 > J057 > JAGQVA01. Next base: position 67,843 of record JANRJC010000033.1, read on the forward strand.
GGCTTTAATGTTCTGGTAAATGACCAGGCCATTAGCCAACATGCCACCGCCACACAAAATGCGGTTAATTACCTCGATACACTTTTACAGGAGATTACCCAGTTTGGCCTTGCCCCGGAAATTTTGGATTCCCTCCGCAAGGTTCCGATTTTTATGGAATGGGCACTTACTACGGGTTCGGCCTGGTATCATTACGATGTCAACTGGTTGATCCAAAATGGTTATAATCCGGCCAAAGCCCGAGCAGTAGAAATTACCAATATCACTAATTTCGTCAACTGGTCGCGACAAAATCAGCCGATGGTCATCATGCATGAACTCGCTCACGGTTACAATGACCGGGTATTAGGGGTCAACTATCAGCCCATCATTGATGCCTATAACGCAGCCATGTCCGCCGGAATTTATAACTCCGTGCCCTACAACCCGGGCAATGGCAATGCCCCTTTTAACCAGCCCGCTTACGCCAAAAACAACGCACTGGAGTATTTTGCAGAAATTACCGAAGCTTATCTGGGTGAAAATGACTATTTCCCCTTTGACAGCACCGACCTGAAAAACCACGACGCGCTCGGTTTTGCCGTCGTGAAGGATGTATGGAAATTTGGCGGTGCTACGGCTATTGATGAAGACCTACACGCAGAGAATCTCCGAATCTACCCCAATCCCTCACAGGAACAGATCCAATTCGACCTTCCTGATGGGCGTTTACCGCAAATCGTCAGGATATACAACGCGACGGGGGCATTGGTGCGAAACACCCGGCAGCAGGAATCTTTTCTCTCTATTGAGAACCTTTCTCCCGGCATCTATATCATCAATGTTTCCGATCATCGGGGCAACAACTTTACCGGCAGGTTTATCAAGGAGTAAATGATTTCCTGTCTGGGAAAAGCCGTTATTGCACCGTGATAATAAAATCATTTTTTGACAGGTATTCCAGGTCTATTTCCCGCCTTTCGATGAGGCCGCGACCGGTTTGTCTGACGACCTCCCAATCAAGACTTTCGATGGTGTCGGCATTGAAAATATAGACCCATTCTTTTTTCCCGTCTATGAGTACGGATTCCCAGCAGGAGCCGAGGCCGGCACCTCGTGTAAACTCTTCTCCGGAAGACAGGCCGGCAGTTCCCTCACGGCTGACATCCCACTCTCCGATGGTCGTGTCGGGGTAATTCCAGTAAAAATTGTAGCGAATCCTTGCATCCGACTCGTTGCGGATCGTCAGCCCGTTGTGTGCATTTTCCGGGCAATTTTCGTCTATCTGGCAGGTGGTTGCCAGAAATATAGGGACAAACAAAGGCAGGACAAAAAGCAGCTTTTTCATAGAGAAAGGGATTATCTTTTAATAACGAAACTCTGTCTGAAATGTACCTTTATTCGTCTTTTATTCGTGTGCCTGTCTGCCGGGCAGATGGTTTAAATCCTACGCAATCAAAAAACCACCGAGGAAGCAGAGAATCACCGAGGCGTCTCTCTGCTTAGACAGGTAGGTTTGATCTTATATCCCAATAAGTTTATAATTCCGTTCTATTATGTATAAATTCTTTTCCTCCCGAATAATCGTAATTGAAAGTCGCGATTGGAAGTTGGAGATTTGATAACCCTTACAGTTTTTTTTTATCCTTTTACTTATGAAAAAAATTTCCCTGGTCTTTGGCATTTTCCTTTTCCTGATTGTTACACTTATTGCCCAGCCCAACTGGTCGTCGGTAGGCCCGTTTGGCGGCGAAATTCGCAGTGTATGGCAGTCTGGCAGCGATTTGCTGGTCGGTACAGGCGCCGGAATCTACAAAACCTCCGATGGAGGGCTTACTTACAAAGAACATTCACGTGGAATACCTTCCGGGGACATCACTTCCCTCTTTGCTTCAGGAAACACCTATTTTGCCTGTATTCGCGACAAAGGGATATATACCAGTACCGATGGTGGCGTGACTTGGGCACTTTCGCGGAAGGGCAGTTACCTCCGCCAGGACGGCTTTGGGCGATCTGACTTTCAGCAAGTGGGAAACAGTGTATTTATTAGGGGATATACTACAGACAGCCTGTATTTTACTCAAGATGGCGGCCAAACCTGGACGGCTCGGAAAATCAATAATAGTTTATTTAACGATACTTACGCAGCGGGAAACAGCCTGTTTGCTTACAGTTTTAATACACTAGGAGCACAGGCGGGGCTTTACCGCTCCGATGATCTGGGACAAACCTGGAATTTCAGTGCCGGAGGAATGCCTGCCAATACTTTTGTCGCAGGGGTACTGGATATCAACGACACCCTCTTCGCATTAAACAAACACGTCTGGCGTTCCGTGGACGGCGGTGCAAACTGGTTGCAAATGACCACCGACACCGTAAAAACGCCTACTTATAATAACACCTTCAGTCCCCAATGGACGGTATTTGACGGAACCTATATCTGGGGGCAAAACGGCGGTAATATTGATCTTCTGGTCGCTCGCTGGAAACCCGGCGACTCCGGGTGGAAAAAGGCGGATACCAACCTCTCAAGCGGAGGGAACACCCATCTGATGTATTACCACAGCGGAAAAGTGTTTCTGAGCCGCTTTGAAGGGTTATACTCCACTTCTCCAGCCTTTTTATTATGGGCGGAACAGGGACTGGAAGGCATAAATGGCCTTCTTGTCAACGATATTTACCTTGAAAATACCCTCGCCCTGGCTACCCATAGTTTTCTATTTTCAACCCCCAATGAAGCCGGCAAATTTCTTACCACCTCGGACCTTGGTTCTCAGTGGACGGTTAAAAATCCGGCAAATATTTCCAATGATCTCAGATTCTTCAGTGTGATAAAGATGGGGGGGAATTATATCATGGGCGTAGAGAATATTTTTGGCGTTCTGGATACCTATCTCTCCACCGATCAGGGAAATACCTGGGCGACCTCCCTCGACCGGATTTTTGATATTTCCCCTAATGCCTCTTTCCTAACAAAAGGCGATAGCCTGATCATTTATGGATCTTATGGCGGTACACCTGCCGCCTTTATCACTAACAATTTGGGGCAAAAAATATCGGATTTTAGTACCGGGCTTTTTGGCTGGTCATTTGACGATTACCTTCCCTCCATGATTGTTCATAAAGGGGACTTGTATTGTGTGATTACGAGTGCTACAAATTCGTTTAGCAAAATCCGGAAATGGGATCTGCCCTCCGCTACCTTTTGGGCAACGGTAGCCGAAAAAATTGACGACCAGTTTTTTGGTGCTACGGCAATTGCTTCCTGGCAGAATAAATTATACCTGGGTATGATCGGCGGGGGCGTAAAAGTATCAAATGACGACGGAGCAAGCTGGACGGATGTAAACGGCGGTTTATCCGGGGAGGTCGTGCGCTACTTTCTGCCCGCCGGAGATTCTCTGCTCGCCGCCACAAACAATGGCGTATGGCTACTCGAATCGGGAAATAACACTTGGGAAAGCCTTTCGGGCAACCTCCCGGTAAGCGATATCCGCAAAGTCCAGGTTTCACCCTGGTATGTCTGGGCACTGACCGAAAATGGCGGTGTATGGCGACTCCCCCGCTTTGCCGGGGTGGATATAGAGGAACTTTCTTCGCTGGAAGTGAATTTTTACCCCAACCCCGCGGAGGATATCCTAACCGTCGAGCTGCCTTTATCGTCGCCCTCCTCTCTTACCCTTTTGGATATACATGGAAAAAGAATCCATCAATGGACATTCTCCGAAACGAAAATCACTTTAAATCTGCCTCCTCTGAACGCAGGTGTTTATCTGCTAAAGATTGAGCAGGGAGGGGGAAGTACCGTGAAGAAAGTAGTCATGGGTGGAAATAACCGGTGATTTTTGTATCTTGCGACAAAGCAGGATATCATGGGCGAAAAAGCACTGGCAACCTACAACATCAAAGAATACCTTAGCTTCGAAAAAGAAGCCGAAACCCGGCATGAGTTTCACAACGGGGAGATTTTTGCAATGGCCGGAGGGACGCCTAATCACAGCATTTTGGGGGGCAATATTGTCACCGAGTTAAACCTTCGAGGACGATCAAAAGGATGCACTATTTTCAACGGCGATGCTCGGATTCGGATCGAAACTTCCAATCGTTTTCTTTATCCAGAGGCATCTGTGGTCTGTGGCGAAGTTGAATTTAGCAAAGACGATCCGAATGCCATAACCAACCCTATGCTCATCGCCGAAGTGCTTTCGGAGTCTTCGGAAGCCTATGACCGGGGCGCAAAATTTATGTATTACCAGCAGATTCCTTCTTTCCGGGAATATATCCTCATTTCCCAGCTTTATCCGGTTGTCAATACTTTTTACAAAAAAGACAACGCTATATGGGAAATGCAGACCATTATCGGCCTTGACGGCGAGTTTGAGATTCGCACCTTAGGCGGCATCGTGAAAATGGCCGACCTTTACCGCAATACCCGAGGTTTAACAGATCCCCTGTAATAAATCAATCATTAATTCGAATAACTACTATTAACGCCTTAAACAATGATCAAAATCTACCTTTTTATGGGCTTGTACCTCTTTTTCGTTTATACAGCCTATACTCAAACCAATAACTATCTGCCGGTTCAGACCAAAATCGAAAACGGAATCATCGAAGGGGACTATGATACCCAAACGGGTATGCAGTTTTATCGAGGGATCCCCTTTGCGAAACCTCCGATAGGTGAACTTCGCTGGAAAGCACCTCAACCGCTTGAAAACTGGACAGGGGTACGTCAAACCAAAAAATTTGGCCCCCGAGCCGTGCAGGGCATTGTTTTTGGCGATATGAAAAGCCGTTCCGAGGGTCTGAGCGAAGATTGCCTTTACCTGAATGTATGGACACCGGCCAACCGTAATACTAAAAACCTGCCGGTGCTGGTCTATTTCTACGGGGGTGGTTTTGTCGCCGGTGATGGGGCCGAACCCCGCTACGACGGAGAAAGCATGGCCAAAAAAGGAATTGTCGCCGTTACCGTCAATTACCGATTGAATGTTTTTGGCTTTTTTGCCCACCCCGAACTGAGCGCCGAATCGCCCTATAAAGCCTCGGGTAACTATGGATTGCTGGATCAACACGCCGCGCTTCAGTGGGTGCAGCGGAATATTGCTGCTTTTGGCGGCGACCCGAAAAAAGTAACCATCGCCGGAGAGTCCGCGGGTTCTATTTCGGTGAGTGCGCAGATGGCCTCGCCTTTATCCAAAAATCTGATTGCCGGAGCAATCGGTGAAAGCGGTGCGGGCATTAACCCCACCCTCGCTCCGGTTCCCTTAGCAGAGGCCGAAAAAACCGGACTTGAATTTGCCCAAAAAGCGGGTTATCCCACCCTCGCCCAACTTCGTGCATTAAGTACCAAAGACCTTTTTGAAGTCTATCAGGAGTCCCGGCGGTTTGGTTTTCCGACCGTGCTTGACGGATATTTTTACCCTAAATCCCTACCGGAAATTTTCGAGGCAAAACAACAGGCAATGGTACCCCTTCTTCTAGGCTGGAATTCCGCCGAAATACCCGGAATGGCCTTTATGCAGGGTTTGCCTTACAATGAAGAAAACTACGTAAAAAAGGTAAAAGAAGCCTATCCCAAAGATTTTGCAGAAGTATTAAAACTCTATCCTCACGACTCTGACAAAGAAATCGAATACTCCGCGACGGCTCTCGCCTCGGATCGGTTTATTGCGTACAGCACCTGGAAGTGGTTTGATCTTCACCGTAAAAATAGCGACCAGCCGGTTTACCGTTACCTTTACAGCAAACTGCGCCCGCCACTCGCCGACCAGCAATCTATGCCGGGCCTTGCCGGAGGAACGGTCAGAAGAGACGCCAGTACTCCCCCCATGCCCGAACCCATCGGGGCACCCCATGCCTGTGAGATCGAATACTGTATGGGAAATTTGCACCTGGTGACGGACTATGCCTGGACGGAAGACGATTATAAAGTGTCGGAAACCATGCTGAGCTATTTTGCCAACTTTGTTATCCATGGTAATCCAAACGGAGCAAATCTACCCAACTGGCCCGCCGCTCAAAAAAACGATCCCAACCCCGATGTAATGATCATTGATGTGGAATCGCGAGCAATAAAAACCAAAGACGACGCCCGCTATTTATTTTTGGATAAAGCTTATGGAAATAATTGATTATTTCCCCAAATCTTACGCTTACGAAGATTCGGGATTGATAGTATGGCAGTTAGAGGTTAGTATTGAAACAAAAAAGGGGAGTTAGGCAAAGACTTCTCTGCTTTACTTTATGTCCAAAATACGTGTAGCTGCTTTTGACGATCACCCTGCTGTAAGGCAGATGCTGGAATTGCTGATAGACGCCCAATCGGATATGCTATGTGTTTCTGTTTGGCCGGATACACGAGATTTGATGGCAAGGGTGGAAAAAGCAGCAGCACATGTGCTGGTTATGGATATTTCGATGCCGGGAGGCATGGACGGGATTGAAGCCGTAAGGCAAATAAAAGCACATTTTCCCGCACAACGAATCCTGATGCAGACAGTATTTGAGGATGAGGAGAGGATTTTCGAAGCCATTTACGCCGGAGCTTCCGGTTATATCTTAAAAAACTCCGGCAACGATGCCATCATTCAGGCGATCCGCGATGTACACCAGGGCGGATCGCCCATGACTCCTTCCGTAGCGGCAAGAGTGCTGGAAAAATTTCGGGTAAACCAAACTACCCCTCCCGAAACCGAAGATTTCCAGCTTTCCGTGCGGGAAAAGGAAGTGTTGTCCTTGCTGGTGGAAGGGCTGAGTTATAAAATGATCGCCGCGAAGTTGGACATCAGTTTTCACACGGTGGACGCCCACATCCGAAAAATTTATGAAAAACTTCACGTCCGCAGCATGGGCGAAGCCGTAAGCAAGGCGATCCGGAGGAAGATTGTGTAGGGGGATAAATCATGCCTAAGCCCGTAAGATCCATCTCGGTGGTTTTTTTGATTGCGTCGGACGGGAACCACAGAGAGACACCGAGAACCACGGAGTTGCCCCTATACGTTAAAGTCTCCGAATGATACTATTTTGTTTCGATTTTTGTTTATTTTTGAACAAATCGTCGGATATGATCCAAAGACTTTTTCTCAAAAACTTTCTCAGCATTCCTTCAGCCATTATTTCCCTGAAGGATCTAAACTTGCTTATCGGTCCCAACAATTCCGGCAAAAGTAATTTGCTACGGGCCTTTGAAGTATTGGGAAGCTTTTTTTCGGAGGAAAACGTGGAGTTCACTTCCACCTGGGCACAACGGCTTTCCTTTAACCGAACCGGCGACTGGGTGACATTGGGGGTAGAAGGATCTGAAAACGGAGAAACCTGGATTTATGCCGTAACCTTTCGACCCGGAAAAACGCAGAATCCCGAGTTTGTGGAAATTGCCGGTGTGCCGAAACCAGAATTTGATTCAGATTTAAAACTCACGGATCCGGAGTGGTTGAAAACAAATTTTTCGCGGTTTCAGATTAATTGTTTTGAAGGGCCGTTTACTTTTAAAGAATTATTCCCCCGAGATTATACTTATGATTCATATAGCACTTTTGGGGTCGAATATTTTGATAATCTTGATAATCCCGTTTCTCCAATAGGGAAAAGTGACCCTCTTGGCCACCCACATCCCTCTTGGAAGGATTTTAGCTTTATTTATGAATCTCTCAAAAAAAACTTCGCCCCCATCCGCATTCACTACTTTTTTTCTCGTCAGTTTTTAAGAGAAAGAGAGGCCAAATTTACCGATCAGTTGAATGCCGATGGTTCCAATCTGGTACCTTTTCTTTTTTACCTCGACCAAAACCACCCCACCCTTTATAAAGCGATACTGGAAGACCTGAAGTGGAGTCTGGGAGATATAGAAAATGTGCGAACCCCGTTGGATAAGGATAATAAACTCACACTCAAATTTTTTGATTCAAACGGGTCTGATTTTTCGGTGGAGGAGGTTTCGGAAGGGGTAAAATATTTTCTGACGTTTCTTTCGTTAGTACACCAGCCCAATCCTCCCAAAATCCTGCTGATCGAAGAACCCGAAAACGGTATCCATCCAAAGCGAATTAGTCAACTGCTGGACTATCTCCGGCGTCTGGCGGAGGACAAGGGAATTCGTATTATTCTCACCTCCCACAGTCCCGTAGTACTTGATCATTTTGAACCCGACCCTTCGACAGTTTGGGTATTTGACAGGGAGGATGGGCATAGTGTCATTCGAAATTTGAAAACGGAAATTCTGGAGATTCAGGAAGAAAATTATCAGGCAGCTACAGGCGAATCGTCAACGGGATGGGAAACCCTTTTGGGCGAAAAATGGTTATCCGGAATTTTAAACGGCGTCCCCAATGACTGAGATTCGCTATACGCTTTTGGCAGAAGGTTATGCAGAGTTGGGGTTTATTCCGGAGATTCTTCGTCAAATAGGAGGAGACAAATACATCTGGCGTAAGTCAAATCTGAATATCCCTAAACCCTCGAACCGTGCGCGTGTATTAGCCAAACTGGAGGTATTTTCGGAAACTTCTTTATTGAGGAATAAAGAAGATCTTTTTATTGCCGGGATTGATCTGGATCAGCAGGAGACTGAAAAAGAGATGCCTTTATGGAATAAGGAAAGAAAAATGATTCAGGAGAAATTATCCACCAAGATTCCCTCGGATAAGGTAGTGATTTTTATTCCCATACAGGCAATAGATTATTGGCTATTATATCTTCATGACCCACAACTTGCGGCCAACAGTGCAGAATCGAAAACACGAGGCGAGGTTAAAAAACTCGTTTATGGAAAACGCAATGATGGCAATTCTATGCAGAAAACCGCAAAATCATTAGCCGTGAAACCAGGTGTTATAGATATCCTCTCCAAAAAATCCCGGAGTTTTGCCTGTTTTGCCGAAGAAGTAAAAACTTTTCTTAAAGCCCCCAAAACATAGTTTTGCGGGGTTTATAAGATGATTTGTTTCATTGCCGCGTTTGCTGTATTATTACGAAGCCTCGTTCTATTGAGGCCCGTCTTTATATTAGTATAAACTTTCCACTACTATTCAAGGGATGAAAAGGAACCTACTACTGACGCTTACTGCTATTCTGCTGATCAACGGGAATTGCAGTTCTCCCTCCTCCTCCGCAATTCTGAAAGAGAAAAATGAATTGCTGGCAAATTTTAATAATCCACCCAACGAAGCCCGCCCGAGGGTCTGGTGGCATTGGATGAATGGAAACGTCACCCAAAACGGTATCCAAAAAGACCTTGAATGGATGGAACGTATCGGCATAGGCGGATTTCACAATTTTGATGCAAATCTTTTCACACCTCCCGTTACAGAAAAAAAGCTGGTTTTTATGACCCCGGAGTGGAAAGCTGCTTTTAAATTTACGGCCGATCTGGCGGTGGAAAAAGGCATGGAAATGACCATCGCAGGCTCACCTGGCTGGAGTGTAACCGGCGGCCCTTGGGTAGAACCCGCAGACGCCATGAAAAAATATGTCTGGACCGAAACCCGTGTAAAAGGCGGACAGACTTTTGAAGGGAAATTGCCGCGACCTTCGGATATAGTCGGAAAATTCCAGAATATTCCCTTACAGGAAGGGGGCTTTTCCGGTGCCTTTGTGGGAGAAAAACCCGTGTTTTATGCGGATGCACGGGTAGTGGCTTACCCCGAACAGGAAGTGCCTCTCTCCGTCTTAAATCCTAAAGTACGCGCCAGCGGTGGTAGTTTTACCCTGAAAGACCTGACCGACGGCGATCTGCATAAAAGCATTTTTTTACCTCCCCGGGCAGTAGGCGAAGATATGTGGATTCAATACGAATTTCCCTCTCCTCAAACCTTTAAAGCTTTTTCGGTTGTGGGGGCAAATACAAGTCCTTTAGGCGAATTTAACGGTAATCCCGAAAACCGAAGCCTTCGGGTAAGTGATGACGGAGTAAATTTCAGAGAAATCGCCAAAGTATCGGGAAGCACGGTTCCGCAAAATACGGTCAGTTTTGCCCCTACCTCTGCGAAATACTGGCGAATGGCTTGGGAGACGCTTCCCCCTCCTTTTAATCCCTTTATAGCCATGCTGGGAATACCGATGGAGCCGGCCAAACCCGATGGAATTAATGTCGCAGAATTTGTGCTTTATTCTACCGACCGCATTGACCAGTTTGAGGACAAAGCGGGATTTTCTCCCTGGACAGAAACTACTGCCAGCTATCTTGCACCGGGAGCAGATGCCATTGCCAAACCACAGATTTTAGACCTGACCGATAGGATGCAGCCCGACGGTTCACTGAAATGGGAGGCTCCCGAAGGCAACTGGGTAATCCTGCGGTTGGGCTATTCGCTTACCGGTCGTCAAAATCACCCAGCCTCTCCCGAGGCCACGGGGCTGGAAGTAGATAAGCTCGACCCCGATGCCGTGCGAAAATACATTAATCATTACCTCGACCTGTATCGGGATGCTACAGGTGGCGTAATGGGCGAAAAAGGCCTCCAGTATGTGATTCTCGACAGCTACGAAGCCGGGCACATGACCTGGACAAAAAGTTTTCCGGAAGCATTTGAAACACGCAGGGGTTACAATATTATCCCGTGGATTCCGGTACTTACCGGCAGGATCGTGGAAAGTCGCGAAGCCAGCGAAAGATTTCTCTGGGATTTCCGAAAAACGATCGGAGAAATGATTGCCGAAAACCACTACGATGTAATCGGTGAAGAACTGCACAAACGCGGCATGAAACGCTACACCGAATCCCACGAAAACAAACGCATTTACCTCGCCGATGGGATGGATGTCAAACGCAACGCCGACATTCCCATGGCGGCTATGTGGACCCCCGGCAGCCTTGCAGGCGGCGACAGTGAGGAAGTGCGCAGCGAGGCCGATATACGTGAGTCTGCCTCTGTTGCGCACGTTTACGGAAAACGATTTGTCGCCGCCGAATCCATGACTTCGGTTGGACGTCCTTTTATCCATACCCCCGAAAAACTCAAACGCACAGCTGACCTCGAAATGGCTTCCGGCCTTAACCGTTTTGTGATTCATACTTCCGTCCATCAGCCGCTCGACGACAAAATGCCCGGCTTTTCGCTCGGGCCCTTTGGGCAGTATTTTACCCGGCAGGAGACCTGGGCAGAACAAGCCCGCCCCTGGATAGATTATCTGGCGCGCAGTTGTTATCTGCTGCAACAGGGGCAGTTCGTCGCCGATGCCCTCGTTTATTACGGAGAAAATACCAACCTCACTTGGGCATTCCGGGAATCGCTGCCCCAAATTCAGGGTTATGAATACGACTTTGTCAATGCCCGTGCGTTGATGGATGTTGTAAAATTTGAAAACGGAAAAATCACCACTCCCGGTGGAGGTTTGTACAGTGTCCTGGTACTGCATGAAAGTGCCCGAGAAATGACTTTACCCGTATTGAAGAAATTAAAACAACTGCTGGACGCAGGCGCAAAAGTGAGTGGAACCCTGCCCGAAAAATCCCCTACCCTCGCGGATGATCCGACAGAAGTTCAAAAAATCATAACCGAAATCCGGAGTCACAAAAATGTATCTTCCCAAACCGCCGAAGAAGTTCTAAAGGCGCAGGGAGTAGAAAAAGACGTTATTTTTGGCGATCCCCAAGCGGAAATCCTTTCTGTTCATCGCAAAACGTCTTTTAGCGACATCTACTGGCTGGACAGCCGCAGTTCGGAAGACAACAGCGCCGAAATCAGTTTCCGAGTCAGTGGTAAAGTCCCCGAATTATGGCATCCCGAAACGGGAAAAGTCGAAAAAGTTTCCTGGAAAATCGAAGGAGGGCGCACAGTCATCCCACTGGAATTTGACCCCTGGGAAGCCGTATTTATCGTCTTCGCCGAAAAAACCGATCAGCAAAGTTTTACGCTGCCGGAGACAACCGTTGAGGAACGGGCGACCCTTTCCGGCCCCTGGCAGGTCAGCTTTCCGAATGGCCGCGGCGCACCGGCACAAGCCACCTTTCCCGCACTTGCTTCCTGGACCGAAAACGAAGTACCGGGAATCAAATATTTTTCCGGAACGGCCACCTACAGCCAGACATTTGATCTGAAAACGAAAAAAGAAGGCAGTCGGATCATCCTCGACCTGGGAGCCGTAAAAGACCTGGCAGAAATCACTGTAAACGACCAAAACCTCGGGATTTTATGGAAAACCCCGTTTAAAATGGATATTACCGATGCCGTAAAAACCGGGTCAAACGAACTGAAAATTGCCGTAACCAACGTCTGGGCCAACCGGCTGATCGGAGACGCCCAACCCGACACCCCGGAAAAAATCACCTTTACCACCATGCCCTTTTATCGCGCCGACGGGCAACTTCTGCCTTCGGGCCTTCTGGGCGAGGTCAGGGTGTGGGAGGTTTTTTAAAACTACGCCGATGGAGATTGTTTCATGTATTGGTAGAAGCCTAACAATACAAGAAAACAAACCGCAATCATACACAAGGAAAGCGATAGCAGGAAAAACGAAATTAATCCTTCGGCTATTCCTGTGCCGGCTTGGCCTCCCGCAATCGGCATCATACCGCCAAAACCCGTAATAGCGGCAATCACTACTGCTGCCAGGTTCGCAAACGTTCCATAAACCACCAACCAGAATGTCACTTTCAACAAGGTCGCTGAAATCATTAACCGATTCCAAATAAGTCCCAGTATCATTAAAAACATTCCATTCATCACGCCTTCCAGATGAGCCGAAAGAGCCATACGAGGGTTTGCCATATTTTGAACAAACAGCCCGATCGCTAATCCCAATAAGAATAAAATCAAACCCAGAAATATTAGGTTGTTGGCTTGTTTTGTTGTGGCGGAGTTCTGCATAATAGGTGGACTTTGGTGGTGAAAAATATGGATATTTTTAATTTAAAGTTACACTCGAACGCCGAAGATATAGCCTACCAATGCAGATAAACCCATCGCAACTGTTCCCCATATAGTAATCCTTACAATAGCTTTTTTTACACTTGAACCCCCTGTTTTTGCGGCTATTGTACCTAAAATAATAAGAAAAATAATTGTGAAGCTGTAAAGCCAATACTCCATACCTTTAACGGGTGCAAAAAGGATTACTAAAAGTGGCAAAATACCCCCTACCGTAAAAGCAGCTCCGGATGCTAAGGCTGCTTGAATGGGGTTTGCTTGACTTATCTCGTTTACGCCCAATTCGTCTCTCACGTGTGCTCCTAATGCGTCTTTTGCGGTCAATTCAATAGCTACTTGCATGGCAGTTTCTTTTTTCAGTCCTCTCTTTTCGTAGATTTGAGCTAACATTTTTAACTCTTCTTCCGGCATTTCTTTAAGCTCTTTTATTTCTCTTTCAATGTCTGCTTTTTCGGTGTCAGTTTGAGAACTTACTGAAACATATTCTCCTGCTGCCATTGATAATGCACCTGCAACGAGTCCTGCAACTGTTGCTAAAACAATCGGTTCTCTGGTTGTACTTGCAGCAGCGACACCTATGGCAAGACTTGAAATAGATATTATGCCATCGTTTGCTCCCAAAACTGCTGCCCTTAACCAGTTGCTTCGGTGTATGTAATGGTTGTCTAAATAATTGTCAATTGTTAGCATTTTCTTGTTTAGGTTCAATGTCTATAAATTTGCCGCTATTTTTTTAGCATTCAAAATGTTTTATCCCTAACTCCTGATTCCCGATTCCTAAGATTTCCATTTTTCCGTTTAAATTGGGGCATAATTTTTTGAATGACTACTAATCCTACTCCTCATGGCTTTTTTCAGACTAAAACCGGTGATTTCTTTTTTGGGTGTGTTTTTCCTGCTGGCAATCGCCCCGGCGCAAAATCAGCAACTGCTGATGAACGAACCCGTGGATCTCAGCCCCGATTTTAAGGATTATCTCAATACCTACTTTTTTACCGATAGTCTCGTCTCTTTTAATCCTGCCACGGGGGAAGGGCGGATAAACTGGCAGCGAATGCGTTACACCCCGGCTCATGCCTTCAACTTCACCCAGCACGGCTTCCGCCCCATGCAGCAAAATGAATTCCCCGCCACCGAATACGAAGAAGACCCCATTATGCCTTTTTCGCTGCAATTTGTTGACAGCCGCACAGTGCGTTTGCAGATGAATACGGGCACGGTCATCTCAAAAAATGAACCTTCGCTCATGCTGGTGGGCGAACCCCAAAACCGCATTCAGGACTGGGTTTATACCGCCATTCCCCGTGGACATCAATACACCAGCCCCCACGGCAAAGTGATCGTGAGGCAAAAACCCTGGGCAGTGGAGTTTTACGACGCCACGGGAACTTTACTCACCAAAACCCGCCACAGCAGCGACAATGCAGGGTTTTGTGCCAATATGCCTTTTGCTTTTGTGCGCCGCGCGGCGGATTACTCCCGCAGCGTCGGGGCGGTATTCGAACTTTCGCCCGACGAAAAAATCTTTGGCTGCGGCGAATCTTTTACCAACCTCAATAAATACGGCCAGAAGGTTAACCTCTATACCTGCGACCCCAACGGCGTCGAGACGCCCGGTATGTACAAACCCATTCCTTTTTTCCTCAGCAGCCGGGGTTACGGAATGTTTATGCATACCTCATCCCCTATTACCTGCGATTTTGGCAATACCTACGGCGCTACCAACAAACTCCTGATCGGCGATGAGTCGCTGGACTTGTTTGTCTTTCTCGGCCAACCCAAAGACATTCTCGATGCCTACACCGATCTCACCGGAAAAGCGCCCATGCCTCCGCTCTGGTCTTTTGGCCTGTGGATGAGCCGGATTACCTATTTTTCAGAAGCCGACGGGAGAAATGTAGCAGCGAAATTGCGGGCAAATAAAATCCCCACCGATGTCCTGCATTTTGATACCGGCTGGTTTGAGACTGACTGGCGTTGTGATTACGAATTTGCCAAAAGCCGTTTTGAAGATCCACAAAAAATGATCGCCGACCTGAAAGCCGACGGTTTCCGCACCTGTCTGTGGCAATTGCCTTATTTTGTGCCGCAAAACAAACTTTTCCCCGAAATCATCCAAAAGGGCCTCCACGTCAGAAACGCAAAGGGCAATATTCCCTTTGAAGACGCCGTGCTCGATTTTACCAATCCGGAGACAGTGGACTGGTACAGCCAGAAAATCGGCGATTTGCTCAAAATGGGCGTTTCTGTGATCAAGGTGGATTTTGGCGAAGCGGCACCCTACAACGGCCTCTACGCCAATGGCCGAACCGGTTTTTACGAACACAACCTCTACCCGCTGCGCTACAACCAGACCGTATCCAACCTGACAAAGGAGATCAACGGCGAACCCATCATCTGGGCGCGCAGTGCCTGGGCGGGCAGTCAGCGTTACCCGCTGCATTGGGGCGGCGACGCCGAAAGTTCGGATATGGGCATGGAGGCGCAGTTGCGCGGCGGGCTTTCGCTCGGGGTGTCGGGCTTTACCTTCTGGAGCCACGACATCGGCGGATTTACCAAACGCACACCCGAAAACCTCTACCGGCGGTGGCTGCCATTTGGGGTTTTGTCCTCACACACACGCTGCCACGGGCAGCCGCCCAAAGAACCGTGGGACTATGGCGACGATTTTCAGAACTATTTCCGCAAAGTAGTTGAAATGAAGTACCAGTTGATGCCCTACGTGTATGCCCAGTCAAAAATCGCTTCGGAAAAAGGGTTGCCGATGGTTAGGGCTTTATTTGTCGAATACCCCGAAGACCCCGGCGCATGGGAAGTCGAAAATGCCTATTTGTTTGGCGAAAACATGATGGTTGCGCCGATTTTTGAGGAAGGGAAAACAGAACGAGCCGTCTATCTTCCCGGCGGAGAATGGGTGGACTACCAAACCGGGAAAACGTACAGCAAGGGCTGGCATACCATCGCCGTAGGAGAAATTGAGGCCATTATTTTAGTGAAATCGGGAACCATTTTACCCAAAATACAGGTAGCTCAATCCACCGACCAGATGGACTGGACGAATATCGAACTATCCGTTTACGGCAGCGGCAAACAAGCCAGCGGCTGGCTGTGTCTGCCCGGAGATCAGATTTTGCGGGAAATAAAAATGGTCAGGCAGGGCAAAAAGTGGCAGATGCAGGCAGGCGACTGGCCAAAGGAGGTGAGGTGGAAGGTGGGGTTCATATCAAATCCTTGAATTTTTTCACAAAACCTACCGTTTGAACGAGACCTTGTTTTTCCATCGTAGCCAAATACTCCTCAGGTGTCTTAGGGGGATTCTGAAGTTTTGATCTATGAATTCTCATAGTAATTAATACCTCTGGTCCCGCTAACTCCATTAACTCAAAGATAAATGTATCCGGATGTTTAGCCTGAATATTGTAAAGAGATAAAACCCCGGAAGGAAAATCTTTAAGATTATTCGTTATGATAATATCTGCTTGTCCTTTAATGGCGGCAGCTAATACGTGCCGATCATTAGGATCAGGTAAGTTCAAGCCAGGAATTAATGCTTCAAAATCTGTCACAATTGCATCAAGAACAAAAGCATCCATTTGCTCGCGTGTACGTTCAACTTGTTTCTGATTTATATCTGGACGTCTTTTAAGAATAGCCGACATCCACTCAATATGAATCAACTCTGTCCATTTAGGCTTATACAGATCCCTTGCCGCTAATCGCATCAAAAGATCTCGAAGTGGGGCAGAAAAAAGGACGCTGGCATCTAATACCGCTGTGAAATACCTCATCACTCATACCCCCAGTTCAGTTCCTGTGCTTCCGAGGTAAGGTTATCCAAAACCTGATTTCTCTTGGTGTAGATATCCTGTTTGTAGGCTAGAATATCGCGGGCTTTTACCCTTCGATGACTGCCTACTTTACGCGAAGGGATTTCTCCTTCGTCAAGAAGTTTTACAAGGAAAGGACGTGATACATTGAGTATATCAGCGGCCTGCTGAGTTGTCAATTCCGCCTGCAATGGGAGAAGAGATATAGCATTTCCATTCGCCACCTGCTCCAGCATATCCAGTAGAAGACGAACGATAGATGCGGGAAGTTGGATATCTGCCGCACTTCCTTGCTGATCCCATATACGAAGGTTCATCACCTCCTTGGGTTGCATATGCGCCGCAATCTTTCGGCTGGTTTCCTGTGCCAGCTTTACATCTTCTATTGTCGGGAGAAATGGCTCGCTGGCGTAATGAAAAGATAAATTCATAATCTGTTGTCACCTCATTTCTTATTTCTCAAATATACAAAATAATCGAAATAAACGAAACGGATTTTTTACTACGCTCTCGTGCGTGATTTTTTTTGCAAAAAATCGTATATTTAACCACATGATTGCAGAAATACAGCCACATATTGAAGAGATTAAAAAGCTTTGCAGGAAGTATCATTTCAGCAAGTTGTGGGTGTTTGGCTCTGTTTTAACTTCGGAGTTTCGCACAGATTCAGATATAGATATTTTGTATGAACTGGATCATTCGATGTTACCCGGTTTAACTTCGATTAACTACTTTTTTGCATTTAAAGATCAGGCAGAAAAACTTTTGAGGCATCCGGTAGATTTGGTGTGGTATCCCGGTCTGCGAAACCCGTATTTTAAGGAAGAAGTTGACGAAACGAAGATATTGATTTATGACGCGGAGGCAGAAAAAGTATCTGTTTGATATTCTCCAGAGTATTGAAGATATACGATTGGTTTGTATATTAGTATGGCTCAGCCCATTTCGCAAACGTGTAGAGCCTAAAAATCTAAAAACGTTCTGATCTGCAATAGACTCGTCAGTAACCTATTAAAGGATGATAAGCGTCTTCTAAAGATCAAGTACTAATTTTAAATTTCATATTATCAGGAAAAACCTAGTTCATTTTTTAATAGAATTTAACTTCTGGCGGAAGTAAGTACGCAATAATTTTGCTCCTTGCAGGTTAACATCTTGGAAGTTTGCACCTCGAATGAGTGCGAAAATAAGGTTAGCATCACGTAAATCAGCTCCCGTTAGATTGGCGCCTCGAAGGTCTGCCCTCCGCATATCTGCCCCCAAAAGATCTGCATCACAGAGATATGCACCACGAAGGATACTGTTTAAGAGTTTAGCACGTACTAGGTTAGTATTCCCAAGATGAGCGTTCTCAAGATCAGCCTCTTCAAGATTTGCATCTTCAAAGTTTGCCCCTTCGAGGTTTGCCCCTTCAAAATAAGCACCAATAAGAATAGCACCTCGAAAGTTTGAGTTTGCAAGGTTTGCATATTCAATGCTAGCACATTCTAAGTTTGCTCCTTCAAAGTTAATATTCTCAAGTAGGGTACGTCGAAGAATTGTATTTGAAAGATTCGTATGTTTAAATGTGGCACCTAAAAAGTGAGCCTTATACAGAATAGCACCTTTAAGATTTGCATTATTAAAAGATGCACCCTCCAAATGTGCTCGATTAAGATTTGCAAAACATAATTTAGCACGTTCAAGCCTTGCATTCATTAGATTTATAAAGGCAAGGTTCATATTTTCAAGATTTGCATCAACAAGGTCTGGCTTTACATGTCTATTTTCTCGCCTCCATTTATTCCAATTTGAAACGCCTTGATTTAAAATATCAATATGTTCTTCATTTGCCATAACTGTCTTTAATGAAGTTTAGAAGTCTTTTAGAGTATAAACCGTTCACGTGCAAGAAACATTTTAGTATCCCTAGGTAGGGATCAGGTAACTGTGCCATAGTACGAAAGTGGAAAGAACGGAGGGTGTATATTTTGCTAAAATCCTTAAAATTAGCTTAAGGATTAGATAAGTGAAAGTGTTTAAGCTGGAAAAGGGGGGTGCTATTGCACAGAGTCACCAAAGAGGCTGTGTCTATTTATCGTCCATCGAAGAAATAGTTTTAAAATATATAACATACATACTTTCAGCGAAATAATATTATAAACTAGGCTCTTTCTTATCACAAACTTATGTTTGTGGTAAACCTATAAACCTTTTAATTACTCTCTTTCTTTAGTCTTCATAAAAATCTACGGCGACTCCCCAACCCGCTTCAAAATCGTTTCCTTTACCCGCTGAAAGTCATTTTCCGAGAGCAGGGGCAAAGTCATCGCATGGATGTCTTCCAGCCAGTCTGCCAGATCGCCAAACTGCTGACTAATCTCCCGCACCATCATATATCGTTCCTGCTGGGCACGGCTCACATTGCCTTTTTCCATACGCTTTTTGATGAATGTGTGCCATTTTACGACCTCCTGCTCCCAGTATTCAAAATAGGGTTCCAGTGAAGCAGGATCGTCGAGTTTGAGGGGTTCGAGGCGAACGGGCAGAATCCTGCGCGAAAAAAGTTCCTTCTCCCACTTGTTGTTGCGGGCGATTTCGTACAGCTCGTGCATGCAGTATGCGGAGCGAAGGAATTGATCGGAAATAAAAACCACGATCAATTCGCCGCGCCCAATCTTCTCCATAAAATTGCTGATCAGACCGCCGTATTCTAGGTTCATTTTGTCGCGGATCACGATAAAATTTTCCTTTTCCAGCGTCTGGTAGAGGGCATCAACAATCGCGCTGCGTCCTTTTTCAGTTCCATCTGTTTCCCCGGCATAGGAGAAATAGATTTTCGGTTTTGGGGAGGTAACTGCACTGATGGTTTGTGTCTGGGCAGAACTCAGCGATGTAGTTTCGGCTTCCCGCTTTGGGGTGGTTTCTTTTTCGCGGGGCTGGTAAACGGTTTTTACCCCCTTTTTCCGGAAGACAAACTCTCCCCCCTGATCACCGGCATTTTGCAGTACCCCGCCGACGGGTGTCTGGCTGGCGTTGTAGGTGGTGATTTTTTTGACGTGTTGTACGAGTTCGGAGGCGGGAAAAATATCGGCGGGATTTTTTTCCAGAAAAGTGATCAGGCTTTTGGCAAATGGCGAATGGTCGCCGATCAACCCGTCAGACACCGCTTCGATGCGCCCTGCGGCCAGCCCCCAGCGCGAAGGGAAAGCATCAACCCGCTGGGCAAAAATTTCCCCGCCGGTTTTGTCCTGTTCATGGGCGCTCCGGAGGATAAGTTCACCGGAAAAACAGCTATCCACAACCAGAAACAAATGATGTACGGGCATGCCGTGGGTATAGTCGCGAATCTGCGAGTTGTAGATCAGGGAAGATATGCTTTCGACCTTGCCGTCAACCGGGACAAGATATCCTTTTTTGACGTGTTCGCCGTAATACCCGTGCCCGGCAAAATAGATCAGGAGATTGTCGCGGGCCGTAAGCCGCCGGGACAAACCATCGAGGGTATCGAGAATGGCTGCCCGTGTTGCCTGGTGGTCGTAAAGGGTGGTTATCTGTGCAGGTTCAAACTGATACTTTTCCGTCAGCACACTGACCAGTGCCTGCGTATCCGCCACACAATTCCCCAAATGCCCTACATGTTCGTAAGCATTTATCCCAATCGCCAGGAGGTGATTGGTGCGCGAAGGATAGGCCTTTTCTGCGGATGGGTTGTCCCATTTCAGCTTGCGGTCAGCCATGATGTGTTTTAGTAAGTTTTTGTCGGATTTTTGCAGGATGTAAAATACAAAAAATCTTGTAGAGTCAACGGATGACCTTCTCAAAACCTAAATCGCAGATTTTTTTTTACCCACGCTTTGCAAAAGGTAATAAGGTAAAAACCCCAAAAACTAAACCCTCCCTACAACGCCGTCCTGGAGAGGCGAAAGCCAATTATGCCCATGGGCCGGTACGAGAAGTTGCGGAAGCGATTGGCAATGCGGCAGTAGGACTCGACGTGGTACCAGCTACCACCGCGGAGCACACGGAAATCGCCTTTTTTCGTACATTTTGGATTACTTACCACACCTGTCTGATAACATTCCCGGTAATAGTTTTCATCAAACCAATCTTCACACCACTCCAGAACATTTCCGCTCATATCATAAAGCCCAAGCTCATTGGGGGCGAGTAAACCGCCGGGTTGGGTTTCGCTATGGCTGTTTTCGCGAAACCATCCTGCTTTTTCAAGTCGGCTACTTCCGGCAAAAATATGCTCAGATCTATAAATACCTCCCCGTGCGGCAAATTCCCACTCTGATTCTGTCGGTAACCGATAGGCACGAATACCCGTCAACCCTAATTGTTGATTGATTCTTGATAAAAACTCCTGGCAATTTTTCCAGGAAACCATTTCTACCGGCCGATCAGGGCCGATAAATTCAGAGGGCCTTTTTCTCATTACAGCCTCCCACAAAGCCTGTGTTACAGGAAATTGACCGATATAATAGCTCCTTAATTCCACTTCATGAGCGGGTTTGGGTTTCAACAAATATCCTTCTACTTCATCATCTCCCATAATAAACCTGTCGCCTTCCACAAAAACCATATTAAAGGAAACCCCGTCCTTGAGTTTTTCCTGATGAATGGTGTATGTATTGTTTGGCGGTTTCATTTTATCAAGTTAGAAAAAATCGGGAGATGTTTTGGAGAAAACGTCAATATATTGATTTCGATCTACGCAACGCACTAAGACGTATTACAATGTGAATCATTGGAGGGCGACCAATTAGCCTATAATAATACTCCTTACAATGCCGTCTTGGAGAGGCGAATGCCAAAATTGCCGCGGCGGCGGTCCGGGTGGCTGCGGCTGCGATTGGCAACGCGGCAGTGGGATGCGCTGCTGTGCCAGCCACCCCCGCGGAGCACACGGCCATGGCCTGATTCGGGCCCTCCTGTTTGAATCTCCGACTTTTTGCCATACCAGCCAAAACACCACTCCCAGACATTGCCACTTATATCGTATAACCTCAGTTCGTTGGGGGCAAACAAACCCACTGGCTGGGTTTCACGATGACTGTTCTCGTCGTACCAACCGACTTTATCCAACTGTAAACTTCCCGAAAATTCAAAACCGGAGCCATAGATTCCCCCACGTGCAGCAAACTCCCACTCCGCCTCGGTCGGAAGCCGATAGCCGTTTGCATTTTGTTTTCGGATAACCAGCCATTTAAGGTCGTCAAAACCATTTTGATTATTGGGGTCTTTTATTGTTTTATCTACCTGATATACGGGTTCCAACCCGCAGATTTCACTCAGACGGTTACAAAACTCCACTGCATCATACCAGCTTACCATTTCCACCGGGCGGGCGGATCCTTGAAACCGAGAAGGATTTTCTACACCTACGGCCTCCCAGAGTGCCTGGGTTACAGGGTATTGTCCGATAAAATAATCCTGTAAACCTTTTCCACTCCCTGTAACCGGGATCATGGAAGAATGGGGGATATGAGAAAATATCAGATAGGGTTTCACAGGCAGAAGGTTTACTGTTCACCGGATAATCTTTTTTCAATGGCTTCTTTGACGATTTTATAGTCGTCTTGAGAGAGGAGTTTGTAGGTAGAAGCATTTATGTCCTGTAACCAATCAATCAGGTCTCCGAGTTTTTGCTCTATATTTGTATAAATGATTAAACGTTTGCTTTGGGCTTCAGAAATATTCCCTCTATCTATTCGGCGTTTGATAAAATCTTTCCATTTTGAACACTCTTTTTCCCAATGCCCGTAATATTCTTCCAGAATATCAATGTCATTCAAAGCCAATGACTCTACTCTCACCGGTAAGATTCGTTTTCGGAACTTTTCTCTGTCGAAATTACTGTTTCGGGCTATTTCATACAGTTCATACATACAATATTCCGATCGAATATATTTATCCGAAATAAACACAACAATCAAATCACCTTCGCCCAATGCTTTCATAAAAGCACTAATCAGATCACCGTAGTTTATATCTTTTTTATCCCTTAAAAGTTGGTAATTTTTTTCTGTTTCAAGTGCCTCATACATCGCCGTTACAAGATCCTCCTTGCTCTGCCCCGTATCATCCGGATCACCCCAGGCATAAGAAAAATAGACCTTTGGCAATCCTTTCTCCGGCATAACAAAGGGTTTTCTTTCCGGGGGTTTTTCGTCAACTTCTTTGGAATCTGACGGCAACATTCCTTCGACAAAAACATCCTCCTTCTTATGCAGATGCAACATTTTGCTAAAAAATGGGCGGAAACCCGCTATCGGAATAAATTGCCCATTGGTACATTTTATCTCCTGATTATTCCCCCGTGTCAATAGTTCTTCGATGTCTGAAAGCGGGGCAAAATTTTCACCGTCGTAACCAGCCAAAACCGTTACCTTATCGCCCTGCACATCCGCCAGTTCTCTTCGTATTTTGGCGAGCAGCTTTTCCGAACCTCGGGTTACTTTCACCATTACCACATCCTTCCCTGCTTCCACCTGAGCCATCTGAGTTTCATCTTCCAGCAGAATACCCGTTTTCCAAATTTTCCTGAAATTTCCCCACTTCTGCACCCTTACGATAAAACTCTGGATCACCCCGTAATGGAGAAATTCGTGTTCCAGACGGATATAAAGCGTTTCCTTCCCTTTCCATATCAGTTCGTGTGAATCCTCTTTTGGCGGCAATAGTTGCGGAGCGATAAAGGTGCGCGCTGCAAAAGGGGTATGATAACGTTCTTTGTCTTCTTGGGTCGTCTCAAAACACAATTCGCAGGAAAGCATAAAACTTACAAACAATTCCCGCTCGGCTTCGGAGTTTTCCTTCCAGCATTTCTCGAGGTCTTTGCCGGAAAAAGTTCCATTTTCTCTTTCCAGAAAGGAGTAGTATATGTTTTCCCTGTCAAAAAGGGTATAAACCTTTTCAATCGCCCAGCCCTGGTCGAGGATGATTTCGTCGTTAAACAATCCCTGTTTATAAAAAACCACCCCGCTTTGGGTGAGCCAGTCCAACACATCCATAGGTTCTACTACCGCCTTAGCCAGTTGGTAAAAGTCTATCAGTTCCAACCGCTTTTTACCGGTTTTTTGGAGGTTTCGGATTTCCTGGCGGATAGTTGCCCAATAAGTGGCTAATTCATCGTTCTTTTTTATATCCTGTACGGCATCTCTGATTTCCCTGATCAGGCGGTTGTCTCCATTGGTTTTCCAATCTTCTTCGGCAGACTCCACGTGAAGAAATTCCAGCCGGGAAAATACGGGGGTAAATTCGTTTCTCACATTACCGGGAGGTTCCTGCTTCTGGTCTTTTCCAGTTTTGGTCTGCACGACGATTACCGGGCTGTTTTTGCCCAGTGATTTGGCATAAGAAAGCCAGTATTTTAGTTTATGGTTTTCGTATTTTCTTTCCTCCCGCTGCTCTTTCCGGTAGGTAAAATCCTCAGATTCTGTCTTTACATCCCACAGCAGGAGATACACTGCATTTTCCTGCATAAACAAGCGGTGGGTAGCGTGATAAATGTCCTGTCCGCCAAAATCCCAGAGGTTTAGCAGATAGGGATCTACGGTCTTCCATGCTTCCTCCGGAGCCGGAGTATTAGCTACTACGCTTTTATCCGCCGGCGGAAACTGTTCCAGCGATATGGCGTGGGTAGAGTGCCATTCTTTTTCAAACTTGTTGTACACCAGCCGTTTGACCAGACAACTTTTTCCGACATTTCCATTGCCGAGCAGCAGCACTTTACATTCACGATCCAGATCAGTACCACCCTCCAGATCCACAGTATATCGTTGGATAGCAGCAAGTGTCTTTGCTGAATCTTCGCTGATATTTCTCAGTATGGATTGAAGTGGATTGCCCTCCAGCCTCAACCTTCCCAGATTGGGGAAAGGTGTCAGAAAATCCTTGTGAAGTTTTGAAAGCTTATTCTCGTCCAGATACAAAGTCCACAAAGCAGGGCATTCCCCCCTGGAAGCAAAGGACTGTAGTTGATTGCCTTTCAGGTCGAGGTAGCGAAGGCTGGTGAGACCCGAAGGAAGTTCGAGCGTGGAGAGTTTATTTCCCTGAAGCTGGACTATTTCAAGGGAAGAAAAACCGTCGCAGAAGGTCAGGGTTTCCAGTCCGGAGGCGCTGATATCCAGCCGTTTGAGTCGCGTAAGGAGGGAGGAAAAATGCAGTTCCCGGAGTGCCTGCATATTGCTCAGATCGAGGTATTCGATTTGTGCCAGAGTTTCGGGGAAATTAATCTTTTGGAGAGAATTATCCATTAGATTAAGCGCCCGCAGGTGGGGAAATTGTTTCAGGTGGGTGAAAATCGTGTCATCCAACCCCAGTCCGGAGAGATTAAGGGCAATTAGCTCGCCCGCTTCGATATGATAAACCGGGCGGTTATCCCGGGCAGGGACCATAAACCGCTGCAAATGCAGATCAATCGGCAGATGTGTTTCTTTGGAGGGCACAGGCACCTGATGGAGACAGGCTTTCAATTTTTGGAGGATATCAGATTCGGACATAAGGCTATATTACGACGAAGCGACAAAAAATAACCATTTCCCCGCATTTTCAACAGAAAAAGTTGTTGTTATTTTGAAAATCGGGAAGGGGGCGTATTCCTCAATGGGTATTCGGCGCGATTTCACGATTGACGAAATTCATTACAACCACGAATGCACGAATGAAGGACGAATAGAAAGGGAGTTTTTGCTACAAAGCTGTTTTGGCGAGGCGGAAGCCCCATTCTATTGGACGAAGTCCCGGATTATGACTATAGCCAACGCGACTGTAATCCTCACTGAGAAACCAGGCGCCACCACAGAGAACGCCACATTTTTCAAATACGTTTCCGCTCATATCAAAAAGCCCCAACTCATTTGGGGCTAGTAAACCAACCGGCTGGGTTTCGTTATGGCTATTTTTATCAAACCA
The DNA here is from genome assembly GCA_033764335.1 of Bacteroidia bacterium. Lineage (GTDB taxonomy): Bacteria > Bacteroidota > Bacteroidia > J057 > J057 > JAGQVA01. Next base: position 93,422 of record JANRJC010000033.1, read on the forward strand.
TCCCACCTTATCAAGTAGGCTACTTCCTGCAAAACTATTATATGATGATCTGAAGACCCCTCCGCGAGCTGCATATTCCCACTCTGCCTTTGTCGGAAGACGATAGACGCTATTTTCTTTTAACCTTATCATTTGATTGAGTTTGACAAAAAATTCCTGACAATGATCCTGTAACCAAAACTCCACTGGACATTCATGTCCTTTAAATTGCGAGGGCTTCGATCCCATCACAGCCTCCCACAGGGCTTGTGTTACAAGGTATTGCCCCATATAAAAAGTACTGATATAAGTTTCGATTTTGTCCTCTAAAAGAAAGTTCCCGCCGTCAACCTTGACCATATTGAAGGAAAGCCCATTGGGAAGGGTTTCCGTAAGGATCGTTATTGTCGCAGGTTGGGAAATTGACATGAGGAAAGATAGGGAAAAATGGGGATACCAGGAAAATACAAACCGATTAATTGCGCCCTCTCCCGCCCAATCGCGTGATTAGGGCAGTTGTTGAAGGACATAGTAGCTCCCCTCATTTCTCCTCCCGGAAAAGTTTTGCTGTAAAATCCAGTAGTTCGACGTTGCCGGCGGCTCCGTGTCCGGGCACGACAAATTTTATTTCCGGGTAGGTTTGTTTGATCTTATCCACGGTCGCCGGCCATTCGGCGGTATTGGCGTCGCCGAGATAACCTTTTCCGGCGTTTAGGGACTTGATGAGGCAGCCGCCAAAAAGTGCTTTTTCGGCGGGAAGATAGGAAACGATGTTGTCGCGGGTATGGCCTTCGCCAAAATAACGGTTTTCGATCGTGCCACCGCCGCATTTCAGGGTAAGGGACTGCTCAAAGCCATTTTGTGGCAGCGAAGTTTTTCCTGTTTCCCGGGCAAGGTCAATGGTCAGTTGGTGCGCATAGGAAGCAATCCCATGCGCATGAAAAACCTCCAGTCCGCCGAGGCAATCGTCGTGAAAGTGGTTGATTACCACCGCTTTGATGCGTTTTTCCAGTCCTTTTTCCACCCATTCAATCAGTTTTTCGGAGCTGGCACTGTCTATCGGTGTATCAAAAATAACCGCCTCTTTCCCCCGGACATAGACCATGCCGTTGCAGGGAACATGGCCAAATTGCGGGCTTTCGAGGTAGGAAATATGGACAAATACCCCGCTTGTCAGCGGCTCGATTTTCAGCACTTCCGAAGTAAGCAACTGAGGCGATTGAGGGTAAGAAATACAAGCTGTTAAAAGACAGAGCGGAAACAGGATTTTAAGGAAGTGCATAGTGGATTTTTTCAGTTGGGGCAAATATTGCAAAAAAAGGCTTCCGTTTTATTCCGGAACCAAATAAAACGGCGAGCTACCTTGTGAATTATAATACAGATCAATAAGTTGAATCTTTACAGTATTGATGCCCACCTGAAACTTAGTGGAAATATCCACTGGTGGTTCCGGAATAATTCTCCCACAATTGCCATGGCTATAATCAAAGCTATAACTTACCCGACTTCCATCGGGGCGGGTGATGGTGAGGCTGATCATATCGTCCACGTATATCTGTCCTTTCCCGTCAAGAGTAGAGCTTAACATGACTTTACCGCCTCTGTAGTTAAAGGATACTTCGTTTGAATAGAAGGTCATCGGCAGGGGGAAAGTCACATCGCTTTTTCCCAAGTGTGCGGGTGAGAGCGAAATGGGGACCAAAACGATAGGAGCCGAAAGTATGGTATCCAAAGTAGCTCCGGGTTGAGGATTACTTTCAAGAAAATCCTTTATTTTACCAATTGACAGACTCTTATCCGCCCCTCCCGGCACACTTTTGAAATGGAGAACGAGGCTATCCGGATCACTCATAAGCCTAGCTCCAGCCAATAGGATCGTTTTTGAGGTTTGCCCGGTATTGATAAGCATAAGGTCATCTTGTATCACCAAAAGTTCCAGCCCGGAAGCTTCCACAAAAGGAAGGTAAATCGCCGTGGTTTTTGAGAGGTATTCATTGCAGGAAATCCGAAAAGCCTGATAATGATTCCATGTATCTTGATTTATGGTCAATTGAAAAAGATCTGATGCCAGGCCTCCTGAAAAACTCAGATCATTACACCCGTCAAGTAAGGGAAGGTTTTCCAGTTTCTCGCCCTTAGCGCTACTAAGAAAAAGGGCGTCGTCAAACCGATGAATCTGAAAAAATCCGATCATGACTGCCAATTCCTGATTCTGGTAGCTATATAAATTATGATTCTGCGGGCTTACAAAATAGAATGTATGGGTCAACGGGTAACCGCCCAGATACTGCAATCCCTTTGCTTCTATGTCGGGCGGAGTTATTTGTTTTTGAGTTGAAATATGATACCAGGAAGTCGTGACTAAACTTCCATCGGTCTGTGATTTGACCAAACCGATCACTTCGCCGTGTGCATACTGATCCGCAAGGGTTTTCATATCTGCCAGCAGGGTACGGGCATGGGCGTTGCTCCAGGTCTCATCTACGGAAAGAATGTTTGCCTGCCCTTTGTCATCCACAGTAAGTTGCAAACCCTCTTTGGTTCGCACAACCAGTCTTCCTCCGGCTATTCGGGCATTCTGAATATACAGATCAGACAGATAGGAAAGGGAGGGTTCTAAGATTCCCGCTGTTAGCTGAGTTCCTGTTCCAAATGCGTCCTGAAGTTTACTGAAAGTAGATATAGGTTGCCAGTAAATTTTCCCACTCTGAGTATCCCAAAACCATGCCCCTTGCACCTGCTCTGCAATCCCCAGATAAGTTAGTTGAGCATCTATATGAGCTTCGGGAACAATAACGACTTGTGCGTAGGCCAGATCAAACCAGGCTGCCAGCGTTTTTCCGTCCGCATTGGTAAGTCCAAGAAGTGAGATCGTAGGCCGGGTTTCGGGGTTTTCTTCGGCCAGGCCGGGTAATGCATTCCACCAGTTAGGGTGATTCTGTAACCAAGTCTGGTTTACGCCAATCAGGTTTTTATAGCCATCGGTATCTATTTGAAATACCAGGCCATCCGTGGTAAAAGCCAGCATAAAATTGCCGTCTCTCACGATTTTAGCCAAGTGCGCGATAGGTAGCGCGGTAGCAGGTTTTGAAGTGGCGCGGTTGTTACCGGTAGCCGGACCGGTCTGGCGATAAAGGGTTTGCTGTTGTCGGCTGTAAAAGAAGAAAATCTCATCCTCCTGCCCTTCGATTTTCTGCCAGTTCAGGAGCATCACATCATTTACGGCAGCGTCCGTAAAATTGAAGGCAATGATTTGATAGTCTGTCGTTCTGTACCAGATTCGCTGAATGTTGCCACTCGCATCCACCGACTCAACCGTAATAAAGGTATCCGAGACGGGCTGCACGAGTGTGGCCGTAAGGTTATCAAAAGCCGGATTATTGTTTGCACTCCCTGCTGGAAGAATTGTTTTGACTTCATCCAGCAGTGTACCCGCGAGTTTTCCCGATTTTTTCAACTTGTCGGTTAATACAGTATCTCCTCGCAAAGCGGTAAAAAGGGAAGTGTTTTCCTGTAAATAGTAAGAAAAGAAAAAATTGCCCCGGTTGGATGATACTACTTCCTGAATAGCCGTCACACCCGTAGCACGTGGCTGTATTTCCACCAATTGGCTCGACTGCTCAAACAAGAATGCATACTTTTCTTTAGGAGCCAGGCTATCATAGTCGGTAAGCCACACCGCGTTTCCATTTTGAAAATATATATTTTTCACATCCACTGCTCGAAGAACAGCTTCGCGGGTCAGATCCGTGTCGGAGGTATGAGTATAAAGGAATTTGCCGCTTCCATCCTCCTTATTTTCGTAATAGGCACGGGTTGTAATCTGCGTACCCGGAATAGTATAATTTTCCACGACGACATATTTCCCCAACAGCTTATGTGCTTTGGCCAGATCGGCAAGATATTGTTCGATAGATTTCCCCGCCAGCTTGTATTTCGAAGCATCCTCCGAGGTAATTTTTTCGCTGGGACTCTGGGTGGAAAGATTTTCGATTTCTGATACTTCTCCGTTTTTTTTGATAATAAGAATCTGGGCATATTGTGGATCGTGAATACTAATCGAAATCCCGTCCAGTATCAACTTATTTTGGCTAAGCTGAGGGCTATCAGTACTGAGATTCGTGGCATCCAATACCCAGGTAGTAGTTTCTTTGGTTTCATCCGTTGACGGATAAAGTTCGATACTGACTCCGGAGTTGAGGGTAATTACCGGTTCACCTCCCCGTCCATAAATTTGATACGTAATATGTCCTTTGTATTGGGAGACATTATCCAGATTAGGTACAATTAATTGATGAGTGGTAGTGTCAAGAATAATGCTAATGGTAGAATCGAGGTAGTATTGTTTAAGGTCGCGGATTACCCATTCGCTCGGCCAATAATAAAATTCGAAGGTAAAACTTTCTTTCTGGTTCAAGATTTTGACTTTATCATATCCTTTGTAGGATTTGATCCGATTATGGGCGCAAGCCAAAATCACATACCAGTAATCAAAAACCGAATCGGGTTCGGCAGGTAGTATCAGAATTTTTGACTCTTTGTGCTGAAAGGTGGCATTATCCTGAAAACCCCATACTTTTCTTACGCTAAAGCTATTCTGATAGTCAATGCTTGGAAAAGCCGCCGTTTTATCTATCGTGCGATATACTTTCTGACTACTGAAAGTAGTAATACCCGAGCGCAGGTCAATTTTTTGTATGACAATACCGGGCAAAGGGCTTAGTGCATCGTGCGTGGAGTCATAACTTACCCCTCCTGCCGGAACGGCTTTTTCCCAATTATCATACATGTTCTCAAAGGTACCGAGGATTTGTTCGGCCTCTGCGGCTACGCCGTTGAACGCCTGTGCCAGTGCCGTAAAACCAATGGCCAGCCCTCCCAGAATTACTCCGGCACCACCGAGGACGGTAGAAGCAAGGGCGAAAGAGGTTCCCGCTTCGGCCAGCAGTCCCATAGATATACCCGCTACCCCGGTGACCAAACTCGCGCCATCAAAAGCGGTTTGGGTTCCCAAAAGAATTTTCTCGGAAGTATCTTCGGCATGGGCAAGCTGGTAAATGTCCAATACCACATTACCGGCCATAAATGCTGTTCCCAAACCTTCACCCGCTACCCGTGAGAATGCTTTGGAAAAAGTAGAAAGCCCTTCTCCTGCTACCAGTTCTTCTCCCGATACCGCAGCACGCACCAGTTGTACGACTTTGGTTGCATCCATTAAGGTGCCATGACCTACCTGAATCAGATTGAGATAAACATGTGCCTCCAGTGCTTTTTTCATGTCAGAGGAAAGCGGAGAATCTATATTTTCTTTTTCATGGGCACGAAAAAAAGAAAAAAGCGTCTGAAACGTAAGTGCCGCATTAAGGCCATCAACGGGATCTACTTCGCTGAGATTATTTAGCTTGAGCGTATCACTATCTTCGATATAATATCCGCGATTGAAAGTGCCGAGTTTTTCATTGACAAACTCCCGAAACTCCCACAAACTTTCCTCGTTTACCGGAACTTTTACCAGCACTTCGGGTTTGTCAACGTTCATCATTTGTATTTCCCGCTGCCCTTCTTTTCCCTCAAGGGTTTCCAGTAAAGGCATCCACCTTGTACCCCCCTTTAATTTTTCCTGATTAGATTTGACCAGGCCTTCTGCGCCGAGGCTCGCCAGGAGGGCAGTGATTTCTGCATTATTCATTGCAACCTCGTTTATGGATTTGGTTCCATTTGTTTTGGCAAGTTCTAGTTTTTTCCTTTCCCATTGCTGAGCGGGGTTTAGGCCGCCTACTACCTCGTTTGCATTATATTGTTTAAACCGGTCAATTTTATCGGTTAGGTTATTCAGAATACCCGTTTCTCCCTGCGCCTTTGCTTGTTCCTGAGCTTTGTTTTTTACGAACCGCTCGTAAATAGTGGCTTGATCAGCAATATTGGGATCGAGTTGAGATAACTGAGCGTTTATTTGTCTGAGGTATTTTCTGTAAAAATCTTCTCTCGCATCCTTGAGGTCTTCGGTGAGTTTTTCCCAAACTGCGGGAGTCGGAGAAGTGCCCTTCTTTTGTGCCTCCTGACGGGCCTGTATATCATCAAGGGTATATCCCCGGTTTTTGTACGTAGTTACCATATCCAACAGGGCATTTTGGCTGGTATAAAGCTCATTAAAAAACCGGTCGTGTAACCCCTGTGACTGAAAACTTTCCGGGGTAAACTCCTTAACATCTGCCGCAGTAGGTTTACCGTCGGGACCGCGCCCCCAAAACTCCCTATCCCAAAATAGGTTATCCTGCTTAATTATTTTCCATTGTTTTTGATTATCGTCATACACCATAAAAACCGTAGCCGTGGGTTCTCCCAGTAAATCCTTCTGTGCCTCGGTAAATTTATAATCGTTCTGCTCTACTGCCATAATAACCCCTTTGTCTCGGTAGAGAATGGCCGAATTGGGGCGACTGTCGTGATATACCCTCAACAAGTTAGGATCCGAAGGGTGTTGGGTAACAACCAGCGATCCGCCCCGCATGGGTGAGGTAAATAGAAACGGTTCCTCATCCATCACACTCTCGGGGACAGCGGGAATATCAATATAACTGGGATGGTTTTCCTGAAGGGGGTTGCCAGTCCTATCAAAAAGCGGACAAGCCTGTAGGATATAAGCGTGGGGATTTGTTTCTTTTCCCCCATTCATTAAGAGATATGCAGGCTCGGTGCTGGCTATTGAGGTAAAATTGAAACGCACCGATTTTCTGGGATCTTGCAGAATCGTCTTTCCATTCACAATGGCCTGCCAGGTTTCATCAGTCATATTATTGATATATTCTGTAGCCAAAAGATAGGTTGCCGCTACCAGAGCAGGATTATCCAAAATGGCTTGCGATCTTATGAAAAAACTACTTGCACCCGGTATATCAAACTCTTTTCCATCGCTTGCCAAAACATCTCCTTTTACGATGATTGGTTCTGACGAGTCATTCGGGCCAGGAAATGCATAGATGGTTTTTACCTTGGCATTTTTGACAAATACATCTGCGCTGGGGGTGAGAACAGATACAGCGCTCTTCCCGTCTGCTGTGGTATAACTGCTTACCGAATTTGCTTTTATTCCTTGTGTTTTAATGCCGAGTGTACTCAATGCGTCCCAGAAATCCTTTACATAGCCTTCGCTCAACTCGCATGCTTTCAGACGGATTCGCCTTACACTACTGATACCTCGCGGAATAAGCAAATCCTCGCTCAGTTTTTTTGCGAGGTCCCGGGCTTCAAATCCGCCGATAGTGGTCGGTGAACCATGCCCATGCACTCGTATCCGGTCAACTGTACCAAAAAGAATTGACTGATCGCCTTGTACGTACACAAACTTCTCCATTTCTTTATCCCACTTCACCCACAGACTTCTCCCGGGAAACCGATTCATAAAATTTTGGCTTCCCTCCTTAATCACGGGATCATCGTCCACCTGCACATTAATCACCGTCTCATCGTTTCGGGTGATAAACTCCTGTGGAGCGACCACTTTCTGATACAATTTGTCGGAGGTTTCAAGATTTAGATATTGGCTCCAACCTACGTCCTCGCTTATACTGTTGACCAGCGTTCCTTCCGGATACGAAGTAAAAGGCAATTGTTTGGGCTGAGTAGTAAACGGAGCATCCGGAGTAATCGAAATTTTATCTTTAGGGATAAACATCATATGCAGATATTTCCCCTGATTTTTTAAAGCCGCCCAGGCAACATTCGCTTTCCCATCGCGTGTAGTCAAAAATGGCCCATCATTATCAAATAGTAAAAAGTTGGTTGAGCCAGAATCAGAAAAAAGTTCGGCAACTTTTTCCTTCGCTCCAGAAAAGTCCACCGTATAGCTGGCCGTTACAACACCTATTTTCTGGTTTTTAATTCCAAGTACAGGATTATTATCAGCTCGCACGAGAATGTAATAATTTTCGCCTTTCATAAGTAAAAGTGTAGGGGAGTTAATGGAAAACAATAAAACTTAATTTCAAGTATTAAGATAATATTTTTACCTGAATCAAATAATTTTTCAGGTATAGGAAGAGCACTCAATCTCACTGTTATAGTTTTTTCACCGCTTCTACCGTCCATCCGGTCATTCGTAGGTAAATATGGCCGTCGCCTTGCAGTTTTGGTCTGCCCTGACTCTGACCCAGTAAGCGTGAAATCCTTCCGGAAATGTATAATTTAGGGGCAAACCCGCCGGGACTTCCAGCACATTATAAACCCGCCATTCTTCAGGGGCAATGGCTACTTCCAGCGTCATTCGCACGGCTTCGTTCAAATTGTGGGAAAGTGCCACACGCTTCCGCTCAAATCCTGTCATCAAATAGGGGTCGGAAACTTTGTCTTTTGCCACTTCCGTATCTTTCCACGGGCCTCCCACCCCTGTGGGTTTGCCAAACTTCCACAAATCGTCCACAGCACCAAACCACAACCCTGTTCCGGCTCCGGTAAATATATGTCCGTCTTCGGGTGCATGGGGTTTTACGCCGGCAAACACCAATAACCCTCGCCAGGAACAATAGTCCTGAATCATTTTGTCGTGGCGGCTTACCGGTTTCATTTTCGAAAAATCAGGCACGTGATTGCCCGCGCCTTCGGCTCGGGGTACTTCATAAAACATACCGTAAATATTGGCGAGATACCGCTCGGATTGCACCTCGCGCATAGTCCGGGTATAACCCGTGAGGGGGGCGTACATCTCCGGCCCTTTCGGAAGGCGATATCTGTTCCCCTTATGATCGGTAAGAATCACGGAAGCGGCATCTGTTTCAAAGGGGTTTTTGTCCGTTGCCGCCATTTTCCATACTTCCGCAGATCGGTTTTCCGCCGGCTCCTCAAATACGATATCCGTCCCGCTTTCATTTAAAATCACTTCTACATATTTTCCGGCTTCTCCACCCGCCAAAACCTGCAAACTGCGGTTGTGTCCCGCAGGGCGGATCAAAACCGAAGAACCCGACTCTCCGATGTCTGCCAGCCCCGCAAATAGCTGTTTTTCCTCAGCCTCAAAAACACGAGGGGTATAGTAATGGAAATACGCGGTCGCTTCACAATCCGCTTCCGAAGTGATGCGCAGCCAGGTAGCAGAAAGGTCTTCCGTTGGATTGTGCCTGCCCTACGATAGGATTTTCCATACTCGAAGCGTCATCTGCCGCGAGTATAATTTTTCCGTTCCAGTGACAAAAGTCGGGTATATATCGCAGATGAGTAGCAATAGGCGATATACCGCCACTGTTTGAGCGGGAAAAGGTCTTCGGAAAATGAAACAGGGAACCGTGCATCACCATCATCATGCGGTCGGGCGCAATCTCACGGATACGCGGCCACTCTGTAAACCAGCCGTGGCGCGGGTCAAATGTATGGCTTGCTTTGGGCAGGCGGTAGGTGTACCATTCACCCTGGTCTAACAACTTGAGAATCACCGATCTTTTGTCCCAGCCCATGCTCCATACCGGGTCCGTTTCAGCGTTGTTCCCCGATATGCCTCCGGGACCGGTAACGTCCGTAAACTGTTTCCGCTCAATGATCCGCCATTCTTTTCCGTCCCATTCCGCCAATACGCCCGCTTCTTCCGGTGTTTGAGATTCTCCGCCTACCTGCAATTTGGAATAAGCCATTGAGTGCCCCTGATGTTCGCCATTGTTTGCCACAATCAAACGCCCCTGTCCGACGTAAGCACCTTTTCCATGCCAGCCGGGAACAGGTTTTTCAAACAGGCGATTGACCGAAAGCGTATGCACGTCCATTTCATAGACCATGCCCTCCATATCGTAGTAAAATACTTTATTTGCCGGATCGGTCAGGTGCCGGGTAGTGGCAGTCATACGGCCTTCGAGTTGCTGCGGATCGGCGGTACGCACATTCCCCAAAGAATCAATGGCATAATAACCCATAAACAATTGGTTGCTCTCCCGGTGAATGAGACGATTGGCATGCGTGCCTCCCAGGCTTTCCGGACGAATGGTAAGATTCAGATTCTCATCCACCATGTACAATTTGTCATTAGAACCGGTGCGCTGATGGGGAGGATAGGTGAGATACCAAAGTTTTCCCGCCCAGGGTACGACCACGCCGATGCCACCCTCACGATGATTTTTTCGCAGCGCAGTATCCTCGGGCTGGTTAAATGCTGCGAGATGAGGATAGATGCCGCTGATGTTCAGATAGGTTAGGGCTTGTGGGGGATTGTCTTCGGAAGAAATTTCACATCCTGAAACAACAAAAAGGACGACAATCGAGGTGAGTAGAGTAGATAGTTTTTGCATAACTTCAGAAATGATATTGCTATAATAGGAATTATTATCCGGGATTGGGGCTATTGATTTACCAGAAATTGCTGTATTTTTTACCAAATTCTTTCCATACAATTTCGACTACTAACTCAACTTCTCTGATTATGACCCTCAACGAAAATTCCGCCCGCTCCCGCCGCAATTTTTTTAAAAAGGTTTTTGCCTCCGCTGCGGCTACTACTGCCGGCCTCTACGGCCTCCACGCCGCTGATTCTGACCCGTCGGTCTCCCATCCGAAAAAAGCCGAAATCAAAATCACCAAACTCGAAACCTTTAAGGTCAAACCCCGCTTTCTTTTCCTGAAAATCCATACCGACCAGGGCATCACCGGCCTCGGAGAACCCATCACCGAAGGCCGCGCCGATACCTGCGCTGCCGCCGTTCAGGAGATTGCACCTTACCTCATTGGCAAAGACCCTCGGCACATTATGCACCACTGGCAGGCCATTTACCGCCATACTTTTTATCGCGGCGGCCCCATCCTCACCAGTGCCCTCAGCGGGATCGAACAGGCACTTTGGGACATCAAAGGCAAGGCGCTCGGTGTGCCGATCTACGAATTGCTCGGAGGCCCTACGCGCCAGCGCATTCGCGTATATGCCCATGCACGCACACCCGAGACGATAAAAGAGGCAAAAGCCAAAGGTTTTACCGCTTTCAAAACCAGCGTCAAAAACGCCACCCAATCGGGCATTGTCGCCTCCCAGAAATTTGTGGAAGAAGCCACCGAGGCCTTCGCCCTCCTGCGCGAAGCCGCAGGCAAAGACGGCGACATCGGCATTGACTTTCACGGGGCCATCAGCCCGCAAAATGCTGCACTGCTCATCCACGCGCTGGAACCTTATCAGCCCTTTTTTATTGAAGAACCCGTCAACTGCCAGAACGTGGACGTCATGGCCGAACTCGCCAAAGAAACCCATATCCCCATCGCCACGGGCGAACGCATTTTCACCAAGTGGGGATTTCGCGAAATCCTCGAAAAAGGAGCTGCCAGTATCCTGCAACCTGACCTCTGCCATGCAGGCGGGATTTTTGAGGGGCGACTGATTGCCGGAATGGCGGAGGCTTACTACGCCGCCGTCGCGCCCCACAATCCGCTGGGGCCGATTTCACTCGCCGCAGGGCTTCAACTCGCCGCGAGTATTCCCAACTTCCTGTGTCAGGAACAGGTAACGCTGGGCGAAGGTTATTTGAAAGAAGCCTTTAAAGTGGAAAATGGCCATATTCCACTGCCCACCGGCCCCGGACTCGGGATCGAACTCGACGAAGAAGCCCTGGCCGACAAACTCGGACACGAATGGAAAAACCCCGAAACCTACCTCGAATCCGACGGGTCGGTCGCTGATTGGTAGGCCGAATCGGTCGGGTAGTGAACCTGCACCTTTTCGTGCATCGTGTAAAGCAGGTACTGCGTACCATCGTGAACCAGTATTCCACTGGACTTATTGTCCTCTGAAATCGGATTGCCGGGGTATTTTTGCCAATGGATCAAATCTTCTGACATAGCTACATTGGTGGACCAAAGGCTCCAGTCTTCCGTTGAAGTGCCGTGAAAATAGGCATAATAACGCCCTTTGTATTCCACCACCTGGTTGACGGCAAGGCCATATTTGTCATAAGGTTCGGGACCCATTTCGAGTATCGGATCGTCCTGTACATTGGTCCATACGATAAGGTCGGGAGATGTGGCGAGCCAGATTCCGAGATCGCCGCGCTCGTAGAGGAGATACCAGAGGCTGTCCACCCGCAAAGCCGTAGGCGTACCATAAGGCCCCGGGCTGAGGGGTTGCCCATTGGTCTGACGTACATCCAAAGAGCCTCGGTCTTCCCAGTGAATTTTGTCGGTGGAGGTGAGCAGGTGGGCAATATCGTTGAGGCCTTCGGCAAACATATAAAAGGTGTTATCCCATTTGACTACCATCATATCTTCTGTCCAGTTGGTATCGAAAATGGGGGAGTCTGAAAACCGCGTCCAGGTGAGTCCGTCAGGTGAGGTAGCATAACCGAGGGTCATTTTTTCGTCGGGGCCATTGCGGTAGCCCGTGTACCACATATGCCAGCCATCTGCCTCGCGCATGATCCAGCCTCGTTCGCGGATATTTTCGTCCCAGGTATCTGCGCCTGTTCCGGAGAAAACGGGATTACCGGTGTAGGGCGTGAAGTTTACCAGTTCGGAGGGGAAGGGTTCGCCCTTCTCCGGCGTTTTGTCGGTAGCGGTAGGTTGGGAAGTGCAGTTTGTCAGCAGCAGTCCCAACACAAAAAGGAGCGGTGCGTAAGAAGGATTGTTCATAAAAATGAAGATAATAGATTTTTCCTAATGACCCTTTCCCTTTTTCCCGAAATAGATCGTTTGCTCATTGAACTCCTTCGCTCCCTCCTTCCCGAAGACTGGGAAAAACAGACCCTGGCCCCACAATGGAAGATAAAAGACGTGGCAGCACACCTGCTTGACGGAAATATTCGGGGCATTTCTTCGTCCCGCGACAAATATTTTGGAGAATCGCCGGGAGAAATCCATTCCTACGCAGACCTCGTTTCCTTCCTCAACCGGCTCAACGCCGACTGGGTAAAAGCCGCCCGTCGTATCAGTCCGCAGGTACTCACCGACTTGCTGGAAATTACGGGAAAAATGTACTACGAACACCTCCAGACCCTTGATTCTGAGGCAGACGCGATATTTTCCGTAGCCTGGGCAGGGGAAGATATTTCTACCAACCGGTTTCATATCGCAAGAGAATACACCGAAAAATGGCACCATCAGCAGCAAATCAGGCGGGCTGTGGGAAAGGAGCAAATCTTGCTTGAATCGGAATATTACTTTCCGTTTTTAGAGACCTCCTTTCGAGCACTGCCCCACCATTACCGCGAAATACAGGCAGATAATCATACAGTCATTCGCTTTGTGGTGCCGAGCGTAGGTTATCGCTGCGACCTGGTGCGGGTAAGCGGAAAATGGACGCTGACCGATACCTCCGAAATCAAACCCGACTGCGAAGTATCTATCCCCGACCCAATCGCCTGGCGCATATTGACCAAAGGCATTTCGCAAGAAGAAGCCCTACAACAGGTGAGCCTCTCCGGAGAAACCGCGCTGGGAATGCCCGTCGTGGGAATGTTGGCGGTGATGGGGTGAAGTAAAAGGTTTATGAAAAGTTCGTTTATTTATCTAGTTTTTTCTTATTCTTTGGTGGCGGCAAGAAGTTTTCATTTGTTATCACTTTTTTCCCCGTTTTTTGTTCTAATGCCAATCTTGCATCCTTTGCAATTTTTCCACCTTTCTTTCCCGCAATAGCGTTTTCTTTTATACCTTTTGCCTTTTCCGTTTCGGCGATTTGACGTGTTGAAAGTTCGGCTAAAGCAGTAAAAATTAGTTCCGCCTCGCTCATGTGATCTCTTAAATTCTGCGATTTAAGCCCTTTTAATTCTTTGTGTTTTTTCACAGTCAGCCCCGCCCATTCTTGATGTATGATATTGGTTAAAAAAGCAAATTCATCAGATTTTTGAACGCCATTTTCTTTCCAATAATCCGTCAATTTATTGCGAGTTTCCTGGCCGGTCATTCGCTGTTGAATCCACTTTTCGCTTCTGCCCAGCTTTTGCCAATTTTCTCTGGCTCTCTCTATGCTTTGTTCGGGGTCTGCAATTTCTTGCATTCTTTCATATCCCACCTTTGCCAGCCATTGTTTAAATGGTTCTGCATTAGGTGATGGAATGGATTGAATGATACGAAGTAAAGATTGTGTATCGGCAACATCCGTTTCTCTCATTTTGCCATCTGATGCTTCCATTTTGAACTGTCGACAAATTGTCGACAGTTCAAGCCCATCTTCGGTTTTCACTCTTTTTTTCATTTTAAACCAATAATCTCTAGGGTTAGAGCTATTGGTTAAAATTTCAACAACATCTATTACGGAGAAATACCAGATTTCCCTTTCCTCATCCCAATAAGTACGGACTTTTTTGCTTTCAAATAATTTAATGTCGCTCATTTGTCATCAATAATTTCGTTTTCCAGGTATTGTATATTTAATGGCATATATGAATCAAGTCTTTGAGTGAATGGTATTTCTCTCCCAATGTTACTGTTTTATTGGGACTTTTTTTCCACAAAGTAACATTTTTGCTGGATATTTCCCCCCTCAATTCCCCAACAATCCGCTCAGGGGTTTTAGTTCGGGGAAGTGGTCGGCGAAGATGCGGAAGACGGCCAAAAAGGGTAAAAAAAGTATCATGCCGGCGACTCCCCAGAATAATGCGCCCAGAAAAATGGCGACAATAGCAGCAAGGGTGTTGAGGTTGACATACCGGCCCACCACGTAGGGGAAAATCAGGTTGGCTTCAAGGTACTGTACCACCGCAAATACAATCACCACTCCCAAAGGCTGCCAGAGCGAACCGGTTTGCAGCCAGCTCAACATCACGGGCAACAATGCACTAATGATGATGCCAAAGTAGGGAATAATGGTCATAATGGAGGTAAACATTCCGTATAAAAACGGGTTTTCCACGCCGATCATCCAAAGTCCGAGCGAATTGAGCAGGCCGACCGTAAGGTAAACCACCACCATGCCGCGAATAAAGCGAGAAAACACTTTTACCGTGTCATTCAAAATGGCGGGCAATCGCAGGCGATGGGCCTCCGGCATCATTTCGGTGAGGAACCGCACCAGTCGCCCGCGATAGACGAGCAGGAGCGACACGTAAATAGGGATGATGATCAGGTTAAACAATGCTTCAAATGCGGCTTTTGCCGTTTCCTGCATAAATATGCCCGTGTTCTGGCTCAATGTTTCGAGATTCTTTCGTGCCCAGTTGATTTGTTCTTCCGTCGTCCAGCCAAATTCGCGGTTGAGTTGGGCGTGAAGTTTGTCGAGAAAGGGGCCAAACTGCTGTTGAAGCAGCGGCCATTTCCCGCTGATGATGGCCATTTCATAACTCAACAAAGCCACCAGTCCCCCAAACAACAGGCACACCATCAGAATCGGCAGGGCAATGGACAAGGAGCGGCCAAATCCCTTCGATTCAAGGTATTTGCACATCGGATACAGCACCAAAGCCGTGAGGAAGGCATAAGCGATCGGGATGAGGAAAAGTTTGCCAAACCAGAGGATCACCCCGGTCAGGACAATAAAAGCAGCGATTTGGAGCGGAGTTGAAAGTTTCATGACACCGTATTTGCGATACTATCCACGGCCAGCAGACACACCACTTCGGCGACCAGCAGCCGTATATGCGTACTCTCAAGATTGCCAACTTCAAAAGCGATAAAAAACTCATCGGCCAGGATAAATGCACACCAGAGCGCGATGCTGAAAGTAAATGCGGTCAGGCTACCCGAACGCGCCCGTGCCGGATCATTCTGCCAGCGCCATGCGCGAAAAAATAATATGCCTGCCAGCAGTTCCCATACCAGCAAACCCACAAACATGAGGGCCACGAGCCAGGCGGGAGTGCTATAAATGGCCGTTACCCGCGCCACGAGGTCATAATTGCCGGAGGCAAAAGCGATGGACTTTTCGAGAAAACCCGTAGCCCGGAGGCCATCGGTAAGATTACTGGCAAACACCAGTACAAAATACAATCCCCAAAATCCGAGGATTAGTTTTTTGAAGTGAAGGGGAGTGAGCGTCGTTTTCATGAGGGGAATATAATACCCGGTTATCCTATTTCGATAAGCATTATTTTATGCAAAAGGTACCACATTTTGGTACTTTTCGCAAAAAATCTATCTCGAAATCCCCCCTACTCCACCTCCACATACACCGGCAGGTGGTCGGAGATGCCGCGGGCGGTTTCGAGGTTTTCGCAGGTTTTGACGAAGTCTTCGCGCCCGGCGCGCACGAGGCGAAACAGGGCCGCGGGAAAATAGATATTGTCAATCGAATAGTTCAGGTAGTGGCCTTCGGCTGTGCAGGTTTGTTTCAAGGTCGTGGGGCTGGCCGAAAGTGCGGAATGAAAACCCTGGTCGTAAAGTGCCTGCCATACCCGGTGTTTTTCGTCAAGGTTGAAGTCGCCGGCGATGATGACAGAGGCGGTTTTGAGGCGTTCGGGGTACTGCGAAAAATACTGGATTTCTTCCTCCGGTCCCTGGTCAAAACGGCGGGCGTGAACATTGACGAGGAAAAAGGTTTTGCCGGATTTTACGATTTGAAATTTTCCGATATAGGGCGGACGCACACATTTGCCTTCGAGAAGGCGGTCAGGGAAGGGATCGTTGAGGCGTTTTATTTTGGCGGTTTTCCAGAGGAAGGCGTATCGTTCGCTCATTTGCGGCGACGGGCTGACGGAAGGGTCGGAGATAATGTAGTCCCATTTTGTGCCGGTGCGATTGAGCAGGTCGGCAATTTTAGCTACGGCCTGCGCACCGGCGGGGTCTTTGGCAACCACTTCCTGAATAGCGACAAGGTCATGGTTGCGGAGGACGGAGACGATCGCAGCGATTTCGGCGTCGTCTTTGGTGCGGCCCAAGTCGCGGATATTCCAAGTGAGGAGGGAGACGGATTGGGCGAATAAAACCGAAGCGTAAAAGAAAAGGAAACTAAAAAAAACGTATTTTTTCATAATCCTTCATCGTATTCACCGCCACCACTCTACCCAATAGTCGTACATGCCCATCATCACATCGGCAGAATCTAGCCCAAAGATGAGAAAAATCTGGGGATTTTTGTAATTTAGCCTTTATGGAGACAATCATACTTGATATACCTTCTACATGGACCTGGACGGACGATGAACTGTACGATTTCTGCCTGGCCAATCGCGACAAGATGATTGAACGAAATGCCAACGGTCAAATTATCATTATGTCACCTGCCGGAGGAATAACCAGTAGTTGGAAAAGTGAAATAGTAGCCGAGTTAGGTTCTTGGAATCGAAAGCAAAAACAAGGAAAAGTATTTGATTCCAGCGGAGGATTTCGCCTACCCAATGGAGCCATGAAAGCACCCGACGCAGCATGGCTGCAAAAAGAGCGTTGGGAAAAATTATCTCCTGAAGAACAGAAAAAATTTCCACCCCTTTGTCCAGACTTTGTGATTGAACTCCGATCGGAGTCCGACGCATTGCCCACCCTGAAAGACAAAATGGTGGAATGGATTGAAAATGGCTGCCAACTCGCATGGCTGATTGACCCGGAAAACTATCAGACATGGATTTACCGCGCAAACGGCAGTATCAGCCTGGTTTCGGGTTTTGACCAAGTTCTCTCCGGAGAAAATGTGTTGGAAGGTTTTGAATTTGACTTACGGTTGCTTTTGTAGGTAAAATTTTCTGCTTCCCGCTATCCCTCCAACCCCCAAAGGCATCAGTACCGAAAACCCAAATAATATCTCGTAATACCCAGGCAAAAAACCCTTTGCGGCCCAAAACATAGTGCCCTGCAAAAACAATAAAATTTCACTGCCTGCGAATCCCACAAAAAACAAAACCAGGCCGGTTTTGCTTCCCCATGACCGAAGGTCAATTAGGTTTTTTTCCGCACTATACCCCCATATAAAATGCGAAATTGCTCCCAACATGATCAGGTGGATAAACCCGATCACATAGTTGCGTATCGTAAAGGCGATGGTCGCTACGGCAGGAATGACCACCAGCGCCTGAAGCGCAATTTTTACGGCAAAACTGATCAGCGCCACAGCAATCAGCCAGCGGCTGACCCGGCTTAGCCGTGAGGCAACCTGCGGCCAATCCTCCCGCATCATTATTCCCAACAAAACCAGCGCGGCCAGTTGCATTATCACCCCCAGGCCATTGACCACCAGAAAGGCTGGTGAGGTATTCGCCCACACCAACACCAGCGAGAAGGTAAGCAGACATGACACCACCAACAGCGCGAAAAACAACCGGCTGATCGTTGTTTCCTTCGAATAGGCTTCCCTCATCCGAAACCACAACGCCAGAACCGCAAATAAAAACCAGCCATTAAACTGAAAATGAAGGTAAAACTGCACCGCCACATGATACCATACCGACCCTTTCATATCCAGTGCCATGACCGGTCCCATACCCCAAAGCCCCAGGGTTGAAACTAACATAAACCACAGGGAAGCTTTCACCAGACGAACCGAGAGCCTGCCCTGCGTTCTTTCCCGTTTTATATCCCGGAAAAAACGCACCGCAAACACATACGACAAAATGATATGAAGCGTGGAAAAGGCGATGGACACCGGTCCGTATCCCTGAACCGGAAAAGATACCAGCATCCCCGCAATACTCACCTGTGTCATCCAGAACAGCCGGTTATAGGTTTTTTCTTTTTCAGGGATGAATGTCCTTACCAATAGCGCAAAAAGCGCCATGTAAAGCCAGCCGAGCATGGCCACATGAGAATGCCCGTGCATGACGTTGCGGAAATTAAGCCCCGGAACTTCGCTCACAAACGCATAACGAAGCAGTGCGCCCAAGCAACCCGCGAAGAAAAAATTCAGCACCGCCGTAAACAACCAGCGCGAAGCATACGTGCCTGCTTCGGGAGGATTATTTGGGTTGGGCGTCATTGGCGTACATAAATTCCAGCACATCGCGGGCATCTCCGATAGACAGATTCTGGTTGGGCATTTGTACCAGACATTCTTTGAGCATGGCGCGGGCCGCCGGGTCTTTTTCGAGCATGACTTCCACATTGGTAGTCATGTTCATAATCCATTCGGGTTTACGACGCGAAGTAACACCCGCCCAGCCGGGGCCTACTACGCGCTGGTTGGTAAGTTTATGGCAGGCAGCACACTTCATATCATAAATCGAGTTTCCCCGTTTGACCATGGCCTCATCCAGCGGGTCGTTGAGTTCGACATGTTTGACTTCACCGATGCCTTTTCCATCATCAACGGGTGTTTCTGCTTTTTTGAGCAGGTCGGGCTTTTGCGTTTCCGAAGAGGCTGAATCGCCACCACCACAGGCCGCCATCCATAATGCCGAGATAACTACAAAAATGATCTTTTTCATTGTTTTAAATGTATGATAACATATTGGGGACAAGAGAATCAGAGTTTGATTTTTTCGCGGTTGATGCGTAGCGCAAGTTCCCTTACGGTCTGGTGCGCCAACTGATACCGGAGGCCTTCACGGTAAGCAAAAGCCTGTACATGCAGCGGGCAGGGATTGGCTGAAGAGCAGGTAGAAAAACCCAATACACAGCCGTGCATGACTTCGGGGCCGTCCACACACTCGATGATCTGCTCAAGCGTTACATTTTGATTTTCTTCACTGAGAAAAAACCCACCGCCAGGGCCTTTTGTCGAAGATATTAAACCCTTTCGCGACAAATCCTGTAAAATTTTGGCTAAAAAAGGAGTGGGAACCTTCAGCAATTCCCCCAGCGATTTTGCCCCTATTTTTTCTCCTTCCGACAGACGGGTAGCCAGATAGAGCACGGCGCGAATGGCATATTTACAAGATTTGGAAAACATAGATTCGAATTGATAATGCAAATAAAAAAACGTTTCTATAAAAGACAAAAAAATCTTTTATAAGGAAATCCATTCGAACAAATTTTTCAAAAAC
Organism: Bacteroidia bacterium; assembly: GCA_033764335.1. Classification (GTDB taxonomy): domain Bacteria; phylum Bacteroidota; class Bacteroidia; order J057; family J057; genus JAGQVA01. Next base: position 113,197 of record JANRJC010000033.1, read on the forward strand.
AATCATACGGGTTTTAAAAAATATTGCCCAATTTGTACAATAAGGCCATATTTACGAAAATCTTTCTGATCAGTGATTTTTATCATTTCCCTTTAATAGTGGGTATAATTGTTTTGAATAAAAGATAAAAAGGTTTTTTAATCTTGTTAAGAATATTTTCTCAACTCATACATCCCAATATCTAAAACTATGAAAGAAAGATCTGATCACTCCCAATTGGTGGCCCTTTTGATGGCTTTTATCGGCCTGTCAGTCATCACTGGCTGTGGAAAGCCTGGAGGCCAGACCCCGACCGGCGTGATAACCGGCGATGCCGCCTCGGCTGTATATGTTGCGCCCGGGCAGTACGACGAATATTATGCCTTTATGTCGGGAGGTTTTAGCGGCCAGATTTCGGTACACGGGCTTCCCTCGGGCCGGTTGCTGAAAGTCATCCCGGTTTTTTCGGTGGATGCCGAAAAAGGGTATGGTTTTAACGAAGAAACCAAACCGCTGCTCAACACTTCCTTCGGTTTTGTGCCCTGGGACGATAGCCACCACCCGGAACTATCGCAGACTAATGGAGAAACCGACGGGCGGTGGATTTTTATTAATGGCAACAATACCCCACGGGTAGCCCGTGTGGATCTCAGTGTATTTGAAACCACAGAAATCATCGAAATCCCCAACAGCGGCGGCAACCACAGTTCGCCCTTCACCACCGAAAATACCGAATATGTGGTCGCGGGAACCCGTTTCAGTGTGCCTTACCCACAAAAAGACGTGGCGATCAATTCCTACGCCGAAAACTTTAAAGGTACACTGACCTTTATCAAGGTAGCCGAAGATGGCCGAATGAACATTGCCTTCCAAGTGCTCCTCCCCGCTTTTGACTACGACCTCGCCCACTCCGGAAAAGGAAAATCACACGGATGGACATTCTTCACCTCTTACAATACCGAGCAGAAAAACACTCTGCTGGAGGTAGCTGCGTCCCAAAATGACAAAGACTTCATTGCGGCAGTTAATTGGAAAAAAGCCGAAGAATATGTAGCGCAGGGAAAAGCACACGAAATTCCCGCCAATTATGCCCACAACGTCTATGATGAAAAAACGCATATCGCTACCTCTACGATGGAAAAATCGGTCAAAGTGCTGATTCCTTCCGAATGCCCCGGCCTCGTTTATTTCCTTCCTACCCCCAAATCGCCCCACGGCGTGGACGTTGATCCCACCGGTGAATATATCGTAGGCAATGGCAAACTCTCCGCCGACCTTACGGTACACTCCTTCACCAAAATGCAGGCGGCTATCGAAAATAAAGCCTTTGAAAAAGAAATCGAAGGTGTGCCTGTACTCAAATTTGAAGAAGTGGTAGGCGGTGTGGTAAAAGAACCTGGCCTTGGCCCGCTGCACACCGAATTTGACAACAACGGCAATGCCTATACGACGTTCTTCATTTCCTCCGAAATCGTCAAATGGAAAGTGGGCACTTGGGAAGTGCTCGACCGCGCACCCTGTTATTATTCGGTCGGTCACCTGATGATCCCCGGCGGAGACTCCCGCAAACCCCAGGGAAAATACATGGTTGCTCTCAACAAAATCACCAAAGACCGGTATCTGCCCACAGGCCCCGAACTCGCACAGGCAGCGCAGTTATACGACATCTCCGGCGATAAAATCAAACTCCTTCTTGACTTCCCTACCATGGGCGAACCCCACTACGCGCAGGGAATTTCTGCCGACAGGATCGTACCCAAATCCAAAAAGATTTATCCTCTCGAAGAAAACCAGCACCCCTATCGCGCACTGGGCGAAAAAGAGACCAAAGTCGTAAGAGAAGGCAACAATGTACACGTGTATATGACCACTATTCGTTCGCATTTCTCTCCTGACAATATCGAAGGAGTAAAAGTGGGGGATAAGGTATTTTTCCACGTAACCAATCTCGAGCAGGATTTTGACGTGCCACACGGCTTTGCCGTCATGGGTGCCAATAATGCCGAATTGCTGATTATGCCTGGACAGACCGAAACGCTTCTGTGGGAACCGAAACTAGAAGGAGTATTTCCTTTCTATTGCTCAGACTTTTGCTCGGCCCTTCATCAGGAAATGCAAGGTTACATACGTATTTCCCCCGCAGGAGCCAATACTGAGTTGAAATGGGGGTTAGGCGAAGAATCTGATATCTAAAACCTCATGAAAAATTTACCGAGAATATTTATGATCCTGGCAGCGCTGAGTCTGACGACGCTGTTTGTTTTCCCCATGTGGAGGATCACCCTTATTGCTCCGCAATATCCCACCGGCATTACCATGTATATCTGGATCAATAAACTGGGCGGCGATAGCCCGGGCACATTGCAGAATGTCAACATCCTCAATCACTACGTAGGGATGAAAAAGATCGAGCCCGATTCCATTCCGGAGTTGAAATACTTCCCCTGGGTAGTAGGCGGCCTGATCGCATTTGCTCTCGTAGCTGCGGCTGTCAATCGCAGGTGGCTGTTTCTGACATGGGCGGTGATTTTTATTGTGCTTGCAATAGCGGGTATATACGACTTCTATCTATGGGAATACGACTATGGACACAGCCTCGAAGCCACTGCCCCGATCAAAATTCCCGGTGCATCCTTTCAGCCACCGCTGCTGGGCACCAAACAAATCATCAATTTCACGGCTCAGTCTTATCCACACACCAGCGGATGGCTGGCCGGGCTGTCGGTGATTTTTGCAGGTCTGGCAGGGTGGCTGAAACCTAAATCTTTACCAAAATGAGAACCCGCATCTTTTATGGGTGCATCATGCTTTGGATGGCATGTACCCCGGCGCCAAAAGAAATTCAGTATGGAATGGATGCCTGCCAGTTTTGCAAAATGACCATCATGGACAACCAACACGCCTCCCAGATTGTCACGGCAAAAGGCAAAGTCTATCTTTTTGATTCCATCGAATGTATGGCCGGATATCAGCAGGTTTCAAAGGAAGAATATGCTTTTGTCCTGGTCTCAGATTATGCCCAACCCGGCAGCCTCATTGCGGCGGAAACCGGCACATTCCTCATTTCAGATGCCCTTCCCAGCCCGATGGGCGCCAATCTTTCCGCCTTTTCAGACCCCGCTGAGGCCCGGAGGCTGAAGGATGAACACGGAGGCGAGGTTTATACATGGACACAGGTTTCGGAAAAAATCAACCCTACCCATCACTAATATGTACCGGATATTTGTCCATATTCTCCTTCTCCTTGCCGGGCTTACCGCCACCGGAGCTACCCTTACGGTTTGCCCTTCCGGCTGTGCTTTCAAAGAAATCAAAGCCGCCGTTGAAGCCGCAGAAGCCGGGGATACCCTCCACATCAAAAGCGGACTATATCTGGAAGGAAATATCCTTCTCGGCAAGCCGCTGACCCTCATCGGAGAAAACCAGCCGGTCATTGATGCAACTAATATGGGAGAAATTCTTACTATCACCGCAGACGGGGTGACGATTGAAGGTCTTACACTCAAAAACGTAGGAACCAGTTATGTGGAAGACCGGGCCGGTATAAGAATAAAAAAGGCCAGGAACTTTCGCATCCTCAACAACCGGCTGGAAAATACCTTTTTTGGTATTTACCTCGAGCACGCCCAAAACGGAACTGTAACCGGAAATATACTTACGGGAAATGCCAAAGAAGAAATGTCTTCCGGCAATGGTATCCATCTGTGGTATTGCCAACACATAACCGTAACCCACAATCAGGTGAGCGGCCATCGCGACGGCATTTACCTCGAATTTGTGGATCAGAGTGCTGTTCGGGAAAATCGGAGTTTCAAAAATCTCCGCTACGGCCTGCATTTTATGTTTTCCAATGACGATGTATATGCCGAAAATGAATTCGCAGAAAATGGTGCCGGGGTGGCGGTGATGTATTCCAAAAAAATTCAGATGCTGCAAAATCATTTCCGGGAGAACTGGGGCGCGGCCTCGTATGGCCTTCTGCTAAAAGAAATCTACGACGCCGAAATTTCCTGTAATAGATTTTTCTCCAATACCGTAGGCATTTATGTCGAAGGATCGGCCCGGATAGAATACTCAAACAACGAATTTTTGCAAAACGGCTGGGCCATGAAAATCGGCGGAGGCTGCGCCCAAAACTTCATCACCGACAACAACTTCACGGCCAATACCTTTGACCTTGCAGTACAGACCAAAATGAGTGAAAACGATTTTGGCAGGAATTACTGGAGCGAATACAACGGTTATGACCTCAACCGCAACGGTATTGGCGATGTGCCCTTTCGCCCGGTAAAACTCTTTAGTTTTATCACCGACAGAACTCCGGAGGCCATTGTATTGCTGAGAAGCCTGTTTGTGGATCTTGTCAATTTTACCGAAAAAATCAGCCCCGTTTTTACACCCGCAGATGTGTTTGACCCGACCCCGCGGATGAAGCCGATAATCTTTTCCTAAACCCTTTTCTTTTATCCCAAGACGATGATTTCCATACAAAACCTACATAAAACTTTTGGTAAAAATACGGTGCTGAAATCGGTCAGCCTCCGCCTTACCCAGCCCGGCATATTTGCCATTCTCGGCCCCAATGGCTCGGGAAAAACCACGCTGATCAAAAGCATCCTCGGTATGGTAATTCCCGACAAAGGAGAGATTTTGTTTAACGGGAAAAACATTCATCGCCAGTGGAATTACCGCGACCAGATTGACTATTTGCCGCAGATTGCCCGTTTTCCCGAAAACCTCACCGTGCAGGAAGTGATTGAGATGGTAAAAAACCTCCGTCCACGGCCCGCGGGCGACCAGGCCCTGATCGAGCACCTCGGGTTAAAACCCTTTCTTTCCCAGCGGTTGGGAAACCTCTCCGGCGGAACCCGCCAAAAGGTCAATCTGGTACTCGCTTTTATGTACGACAGCTCCTGCCTGATTCTCGACGAACCCACTTCCGGGCTTGATCCTGTGGCGATGCTGAAATTAAAACAAATGATCCATCAGGAGAAAGAAAAAGGCAAAACTATCCTTATCACTTCGCACATCATGGGATTTGTAGAAGAAATCGCCGATGAAATTGTTTTTCTCCTCGAAGGCGATATCTGCTTTCGCGGTACACCCGAAGAATTGCGGTCGCGATACGGCACACCCGATATTGAAAGCGCCATTGCCGCCCTTTTACAGTCAGAACCTGTTACCCCACAATTATGTACAAAATATTGACATACAGCTTTTTTGACCTGATACGCAGCCGATGGCTGTTTATCTACTGCGGGTTTTATCTGGTACTGGTTACCGGGTTGTTTCTGGTCAGTAGTGACCCCTCCAAAGTTATCATTAGTATGATGAATGTGGTGCTGCTGCTCGTGCCCCTGATCGCCACGCTGTTTGGGGTGATGTATTATTACAACTCTCGTGAATTCAGCGAGTTATTGCTTGCACAGCCCATTCCCCGCGCCCATATATTTCTGGGGCAATATCTGGGTATTGCTGCCTCTCTTTCGCTGAGTCTGATAGTAGGTTTAGGCATTCCCTTCCTGTTTTACGGACTGATCGGTTCGGGGCAAATGGGCAATTACCTTACCCTGGTTTTGGCAGGTGTATTCCTTTCTTTTATCTTCTCGGGTCTGGCCTTTCTGGTGGCACTTCGGTTTGAAAACAGAATCAAAGGATTTGGCGTGGCGATTCTGGTGTGGCTGTTTTTTGCTGTCATTTATGACGGTATCCTGCTGATCATCATGGCCTTGTACAGCGATTATCCGCTGGAAAGATTTGCACTGGGTGCTTCTGTTTTCAACCCGGTGGATCTTTCCCGCATCCTGATTCTAATGAAACTCGACTTATCGGCCCTGATGGGACTTACAGGCGCGGTGTTTAAGAAAATACTGGGCACAGGCCCCGGGTTTTGGGCTGCGTGGCTGAGCCTCGTTTTGTGGGTGGTTTTACCGACCCTCGGCATACGATTTACATCATTAAACAAGGATTTTTAACGGAATCGAAAATAAGTTTACTTCCTTACCGTCTTCCCAAACTCCGCCGTAATCATTTTTGGGGGCTTATTCCCCCTCCTTCACCGCCACCACTCTACCCAATAGTCGTACATGCCCATCATCACATCCCAAAACTGGTTTTTGAGGGGAATGGTGTACTGGATGTCGGGAAGTCCCAGGAAATTGCCGGCGGCAAGGTCTTGTAATTCGCGCTCCCAGGTCGCAGTTGCCGGTGCTTTTTCCAGCAGATGTATATCCGCTTCGACTTTGTTTTTGATTTCGGGAAAGGGGTTGCCGACTACGGTAATCTGAGTCGTGCCCATTCCCTGCCCTTCATTGGTTGCCTGAGAAACGAGCCTAAGTTTTTCGTTGAAAGAACCGCCCTCAAAGCGCACGCCCTCGGCAAACTTGACCTTGGGGCCGTTCCACTCATCTTCGGCAATAAAATTGCGCACGACCACCTGTTTTACTCCGTGGCCGATATTGATGGGGCCTTCGCCGTTGTGTTCGGAACTGCAATTTTCCAAAAGGATTTCGCTACCCGAAGTAATATCAAACCCCTGCTCGCCCCGAGAGCGGACGGAACGACAGTTGATAAAGGCGATCTTACTGCCTGCAGGGCCAAATACGGAGTTGTGGCAGGTGATATTGTCAATTCCAGAAGTAGAGACATGGGCATTTTTGATGACAATATCATGGGCAAAACCGGTGATTTTGATTCCGTTGTGATCGGCACTGTCCACTTTTATCCCATCCACAATCACATGATGTGCGTAGTTGTAAATTTGCAATCCGTTGGAATGTGAGCCCGAGAGATGGAAGCCCGACAACTTGATATAACTGGCCCCGTTGATTTCGATACCCGACAGTGTTACATCTTTACCGATAAGCGTAATCCATTTTTCGGGCGTACCCTGATAGTTGATTTCAAGTTTTTGCGAATATTTACCCGGAGGAATCACCACAATATCCCCGGGACGCGGGGCCTTTTCGGGCAATTGGGCAAAAGTTACAACCGCCCGCAAAATGATCAGCAATGTCAATAAAATTCGCATCAGCCTATGTGTTTACGACCTGCATTCCATCGGCAGAATCTAACGCAAAGATGAGAAAAATCCGGGAATTTTTGTAATTTAGCCTTTATGGAGACAATCATACTTGATATACCTTCTACCTGGACCTGGACGGACGATGAACTGTACGATTTCTGCCTGGCCAATCGCGACAAGATGATTGAACGAAACGCCAACGGTCAAATTATCATTATGTCACCTGCCGGAGGAATAACCAGCCATCGTAACAGCGATATTGTCGCTGAATTAACTTTCTGGAACCGAAAGAAAAAACAAGGAAAAGTATTTGATTCCAGTGGAGGATTCCGCTTGCCCAATGGAGCCATGAAAGCACCCGACGCAGCATGGCTGCAAAAAGAGCGTTGGGAAAAATTATCTCCGGAAGAACAGAAAAAATTTCCGCCCCTTTGCCCAGACTTTGTGATTGAACTCCGATCGGAGTCCGACGCCTTGCCCATCCTGAAAGACAAAATGGTGGAATGGATTGAAAATGGCTGCCAACTCGCCTGGCTTATTGATCCGGAAAACTACCAGACATGGATTTACCGCGCAAACGGCAGCATCAGCCTGGTTTCGGGTTTTGACAAGATTCTCTCCGGAGAAAATGTGCTGGAAGGTTTTGAGTTCGACCTTAATCTGATTTTGTAGCCATTTTAGTGGTACAGCTTCGCGCCACATTCGGGAGTGCCTACGTTAGCCGCTAAACAATGATTAAGATGATAAGACTTTGGAAATATATTTCGTTTTCAGATAGTTGGAAAATTTGTGATACATCAATTTTAGATGAAATCGCACCGTCTTGGTTTGATCGTAGAGAGATTTTGCAGGCAAATTCAAGGGAATATGAGGAATTTATTGGCAGATTGAAAAGAAGACACGCCATAGAAACGGGTATCGTAGAACGAATGTATGACATTGACAAGGGAGTCACCGAAACCCTTATCAATGAAGGTTTTATTTCTTCATTGGTAAGCCACGGAGATACGAATATTCCTAAACAAACTCTCTTTAATCATCTACAAGACCATTTAGATGCAATTGATTTTATATTTGATGTCGTAAAGGAAAATAGACCTTTAACCAAAAGTTTCATCTGTGCGTTGCATCAACTTACGACAAGGCATCAGGAGTTTGCAGAAGGTAGAGACCCGTTTGGAAATAAAACCAAAATACCGCTCATCAAAGGAAGGTTTAAGGAAAGAGAAAACAACCCTACAAGAGAGGATGGAACCGTTGTTTTATATTGTCCACCGGAACATGTGGAAGCGGAAATGGATAGATTGATTGAGATTTACAAGGAACTTTCCGAACAAAATATAAATCCTCTCATAATTGCGGCTTGGTTCCATCATGCATTTACAACTATTCACCCCTTTCAAGACGGGAATGGGAGAGTTGTAAGGCTGCTGGCAAGTCTGATATTGATAAAAAGCAACTTTTTCCCGATAACCGTTTTAAGAGAAGAGGCTAAAGTGAAGTATATTCAGGCTTTGGAAGAAGCCGATAGTGATAATCCTCAAAATTTGGTTACCTATTTTGCAGAAATTCAAAAGCGAAACATTGAGGAAGCCCTGAATATCAAAGAAGTAAGTATTACTTCATTAAATGAGGTAACCCGTATTTTTAAACAAAAGGTGCTAAAAAAGCAGCAGGAAAAACAATTACAATACAAAAAAAATCTTGCAGATAACCGGTTACAAGTATTTGAGTATTGCAACAAGTTTCTCAATGAATATAAAGACAGACTGGAAAAGGAATTTGATAACAGTGTATCTTTCTATATTGGAAGTGGAAGACCTGACGACGAGAAAAAACAACATTATTATTATGAACAAATCGTTGGTTATGCGCAAAAACACAACTATTTTTTCAACAGAGCATTGCCGAAGTCGTATTTGAAATTCGGGATTGGGTTTGAAGAAAAGAAATACGAGTTGGGCATTACCATACATCACTTCGGTTACGATGATAGTGTCATTGCCATAGGCGCATTTTTGGAGTACAAAGGACTTTTGCCAGACGAAGATTCCGACACAACAATACCCCTTAATACCAAACCGTATGTAATTTCAATTAAAGATAATGTGTCCTCAAAGGAGAAAAACATCCGGCTACACCTTGAAAATATATTAACGATGACTATAGCGCAGATAGCAAGCGAGATTTAAGTATAACCTTACTCCTTTACCGCCTTCACAAACTCCGCCGTAATCATTTTTTTAGACTTATTGCCCCAACTGTTGAGAATATAATTCATTACATCGGCGATTTCCTGATCACTGAGTCCCATCTCGGCCATATAGTTGTTGTACTTTACGCCATTGACCACGATCTCTCCGCTGAGGCCATATTTAATGCCTCGAACGGCTCGTTCCGTATCTGCCATGAGGTAATCTGATTTGGCCAAAGGAGGAAAAGCTCCCACAATGCCCTGCCCCGACCCCAGATGGCAAGCTACGCAATAGCTTTCGAATACCACCTTTCCCCGCGATTTGCTTTTTTCCCATTCGCCCCCCGCCATACCCAAGCCGAAAACGGCAGCAAATACAACAAATGACAGACTTAGTTTCATTTCTAAACCCTTTAATATTTAGCGATTTTTACTGAGGAATCAACCTTATAATCATACCCGGCCCTTCGATAGCCGCATAAATATAACCGTCCGGTGCTTCACTAACGAAACGAACCCTTCCGATATTTTCCAGCAGTTTTTCCTGATGTACGACTTTATCGCCGTCGAGTTCTACCCTTTCCAGATAACGGAAACTCATCGAGCCGACAAGGATATTGCCTTCCCAGCCGGGGTATTTATCACTCGTCACGAAGTCCATTCCACAGGGCGCAATAGAAGGACGCCAGAAGATCACCGGCTGCTCCATTCCCTCTTTCACTGTGTCTTTGGTGATAATGGTTCCGTCGTAGTTGATGCCGTAGGTGATGGTCGGCCAGCCGTAGTTGTTGCCTTTGCGGATGATGTTTAGTTCATCACCGCCGCGGGGACCGTGTTCCGTTTCCCAGATTTCGCCGGTGGTGGGGTTCATCGTGAGGCCTTGCGGGTTGCGGTGGCCCCAACTGAAGGTTTCGGGCATGGCACCCGGCACGCCGACAAAAGGATTATCGGAGGGCACGGTTCCGTCGTCATTGAGGCGCAAGATTTTCCCCCGGTGGTTGGTCAGATCCTGCACCATATTGGTTCCCCCACGGTCGCCTACGGACAGATAAAGATAACCCTCTTGGTCAAACTCCATACGAGCGCCGTAGTGGTGATTGGTTTCATAGTCGGGTTTTGCCTTAAAGATAACCTGTTGGTCCACCAGTTTATGATCTTTGAGGCGGGCGCGCATAAAGGCCGTATTAGAGCCGTCGCCGCTTTCAGCGGGCGAGGAATAGGACAGATAAATCCATCCGTTTTCGGCATATTTGGGATGAAGTTCAAGGTCAAAGAGTCCTCCTTGTCCTTTAGCTTTTACCTCTGGTACACCGCCAATAGGTTCGGGGTTGAGTTTTCCGTCGTGAATCAGGAAGAGGTCGCCTTTTCTTTCGGTAAAAAGAATGTCCCCATTAGGCAGGAAAGCCATTCCCCAGGGCACTTTCAGGCCCGAGACGACCGTGTCCACCCGGAAACTGAGTTTTTCCGACTCAATCACTTGGGGCGTTTGAGTAGGTTCGGTAGGTTTACAGTCGGAAAAAAATCCGGCCATAAGCGCAAGAACAACGGATATAAAAGATAGTTTCAACATTTGCAGAATAATTTTCTGCAAAATAAGAAAGGTTTTTTGAAGGATTTATGAAGTTGCCGGAAAAGTTTGGGAAACGGGGGTTTATCGTCCGTTGGCATGTCTGACCACCTCGTCACAAATGCAATGTTCTATATTGCCTTTTTCGTCTCGTCAAAGTGTTCGCAAGAAGTTTTCAAAAAGTATTACCTTTCGAAATCCCTGTTTTCTTAGTCCTTCGTACAAAGGGTTATCTCTTGTCAAAAGCGGCAAATCTAATTGCATTGCCAAGGCTACATAAGCCATATCTTTAGGGTCAATTTTCTCAAGTAGTATTTCTGTTTTATCAATAATCTCTGGTGCCAAAATGTATCAATAACAAAATCCATCATCTTGCAATAATATACTTATGTCTCTCTTGTTGCCAAGCCAAGTGCCGGGCCGCTTGCCATTCTTTGTCATTTTGAAGATCTATCGTTTTCAAATCCTCCAAAATATCCTGTGCTGCTGCCCTCAGCAACATTTTTTTTACAAAGTCCTGCAAATATTGCTCTACTTCTTTGTAGCCAAAAGTCTGCACAATGCTTTCTTCTAACTGTATTTTGAACTCTACCATCTTATTCAGAGTTTACGTTTATGCTAATTTACAAATTATTTGTTTTTAGTGCTACCCTTTTCATTGTTTTCTTGTAAGGTAAGGCATTTCCAATTTATATAAACAAACCCTCCCCCCCAAACCCAAAACAGCCGCCTCAAAGAGACGGCTGTAAGGTAATCTATGGCAAAGTTAAACGTTATCGGTATATCTGATGGCCCTCGTCCAGGCCCAGCATGGCGGCGACTTCTTCGTAGTTGCTGTAGTCCATCGCTGTTTTCCCTACCGGGATGCCCGAGGCAATGACGAGGCGGAAAGTTCCGTTCCATGCGCTGGCGTTGCGGTCGGTGGCTTTGCTCTGCAAACCGACAAATGCTACATCGTAAATGAAGTCCAGTTTTTCCATATAACCGGGGTTGTGGGAAATGACGGTATAAGGCAGTGCAAACCACGGAGACTGGTTGTCGGGACGGTAATACACCAGCACCAGGCCGGAGTTTACGATGCCCGCCGTGATTTCCGGCACATCCAGATCCGCTGCAAGAAAATAATCGTCCTGCCCCGGTGTCCCCACGTCGTACCAGTTGTTTTCAAATACTTCGTAGTTAATGCTGATGACATTGGCGTTGCCATTCTGTCCGGGAGGGCCTTGAGGACCTGCGGGGCCGTCCACCCGGATACAAGAAGTAAATAAAAGGGTCACCACTGCGGCCACTGCCGGAAGGATTTTATGAAAGGATATCTTTTTCATGACTTTAAGGATTAAGTGTAATCTGCTTTCTCTCCTTGATACGCCGGGAAAAAAAGGGGGTTAACACCCATTTACCAACCGTGTCAAAACCTCGGGGATATGAGCAGAGGTAATTGTATATCTGCGTTGGGCATTCGTATCCATTTTGCATTCTTTTCTTGTTTCCCGCAACACATTCCCCTAACTTTGAAAACCCGGAAACCCCAATGATATGGAAATAAGAAACCTCGAACCCCTGCCTTTATGGAACTATTTTGCAGATCTCAATGCAGTTCCGCGCCCCTCCAAAAAGGAAGAAAAAGTCATTCAGTTTATAAAATCTTTCGGTGAAAAACTGAAACTACCTACTTATGTGGACGAAGTGGGCAATGTCATCATCAAAAAACCCGCAAGTCCGGGCATGGAAAACCGCCAGACGGTGGTGCTTCAAAGCCACCTCGACATGGTACACCAGAAGAATGAAGGCACCGATTTTGACTTCGCCACTCAGGGTATCCGTATGTACGTGGACGACGACTGGGTGAAAGCAGAAGGCACTACGCTCGGGGCAGACAATGGCATTGGGGTAGCATCTATTATGACGATACTCGCCTCCAAAGATATTGTTCATCCGCCGATTGAAGCACTGTTTACCATTGATGAAGAAACCGGAATGACCGGCGCGCTTAAACTTAAAGGCGGGCTGTTGAAGGGAAAAATCATGCTCAACCTCGATACCGAAGACGATCAGGAACTGACCATCGGCTGCGCGGGGGGAGTGGATGTCACCGCAACCGGGGTTTACAAGGAAAAAGCAACGCCTTCTTATTCTGCTTCGCTGAGGATCAGCCTTAAAGGACTTACCGGAGGACACTCCGGGATGGAAATCCACCTCGGAAGAGGCAACGCAAACAAACTGATGAACCGCCTCCTGCATTTTGCTACGGAGGAATTTGGCATACAGATTCACAGCATCAACGGCGGCGGGCTTCGCAATGCCATCCCGCGTGAATCTTTCGCCGAAATCGCCATACAGAAAGACAGTATCGCCACTTTTGAAACATTTATGGCCGATCAGCAGGCCATTCTTAAAGACGAATACCACACCACCGACCCGGGTTTAGCCCTTGAAGTCACGCCTATTCCCGCTCAACCTTATGTGCTGGGCGAAAATTTTCATCGGCTTATCCTACGAAGCCTTTACGCCTGCCCCAATGGTATTTACCGAATGAGTCCCGACATACCGGGGCTGGTACAATCTTCCAATAACCTGGCGCGTGTACTGGTTCAGGGCGGAAGTTATACCTTCATGTGCCTTACCCGGAGTGCCGTCAATTCTGAAAAAATGGACTTGGCAGAGGCCATCCGCTGTGCTTTTGAACTTTCGGGGGCTTCGGTAAAATTTGAGGGCGCTTACCCCGGCTGGACGCCTGATCCTCATTCGACCATTCTTACAACTATGCGAAGTCTGTACAAAGAACTTTACCATTCAGACCCTCACGTATATGCCTGCCATGCCGGTCTGGAATGTGGAATTCTTGGGCAAAATTACCCCCAGATGGAAATGATTTCCTTTGGCCCCAATATCCGGGGTGCACATAGCCCGGATGAAAAAGTACAGATCAGCAGCGTTCAAAAATACTGGGGATTTTTGCTGGAAACCTTAAAACGCACTCCTCTGTCTTGATTTTAAATGATTGGCCGCTACAGCGTTGGGGGTGGAACAACCGTCTTGGTAAAACACAAAAAACGTTTTTTATGCGGAACCTCTTCCTTTCCGGCCTCTTCCTTTTTTTGCCTCTTTGGGCGTGGTGTCAGACGGATTCGACGGAGATTCACTGGGATGTAGGCATACGGATTACGGAGGAAGAAATCCGCCTCTCAGGGGCGAGAGACCTCGTGGATGTCTTGCGCCTCGTACCGGGATTTGCTTTTGCTGTGGGGGAAGAAGGCCGTTTGGGCGCAGGGTTTCGGGGCACTTGGGCCGAAGGAAAAATCCGGGTGGAAGTGGACGGGCAAATGGTCAACGACCTCTTTACCGGCGGGGTTACTTACGGCAACCATTTCCCGGTAGAAATGATCAAAGAAATCGAAATTGTCAAAGGGCCTTCCTCCATTACCGAAGGTCTTTTTGCCCAACAGGGAGTGATTCGCATTCATACTTACAACGGAGCCGACCAATCGGGTTTTTCCCTCGGTTATGCCGGAGGGCGAATGGAAGGCGGGGCAAACCGCAGCAATCAGCGGATTTATGTAGGCAAAAACGGGCGAAATACCAGTGTCAATTTTTCCATCTTTCGGGGAAGGGCACAGCGAAGCGCCGGGGATATTTTTGCTTACCAATCTCCGGATAACATCACCGGCAAAAAAGTAAACCTCGCCGGATATTCCGACCTCGACCCGGCATTTACACAATTTCACTTCCGTCTGGGAAAATTTCGGCTGCAATATGCGCGCGACTATTATGATGTTACGGACGTGACCCGACTCGACAGCGCAGGTATCCCCAACATTCACCCCAGCATCCAAAACAACCTGCTGACCCTTTCCCACAACTGGCAGATTTCTCCGAAAATCACCCTTTCCCCCCAATTAAACGGTATCATTCAGTTTTCCCGTTTTCGCGGATTGCCCGACTCGGTGATTCGCCAGATGCGAAATCATTCCAGCAATCAACTGAGTTTTTTACTCACCACCCATCACAAGACCGAAACCGGAAAACTCCTTTACGGCCTCGAACTTTGGGGTCAGGGAAGTAACCGCGTGCAGGAACGCCCCTGGGTGTCCAATGACAACCGGGTTTTTGGCGGCTGGCAGGGAGATGTTTTTTTTGAAAGTTTTATCCGGCGTTCCCAACTCGATTTTTCGCCCGGCATACGCCTCGGGGTCAATAACGTTTTTGGCAAACTACTTACCGCCCGTATGGGTTTTCATCGGGCGTGGCAAAAGTGGGATTTTCGTCTTGTGGGGGGTAACTATTTGCGCATTCCCACCGCCGGAAACTTTGCGCTTTCCTATTTTAATGGTTATGCATTCAACAAAGACAGCACCGTTATAGACATTGACTCCAAATACCTCCGCCCGGAAAACGCCTTGTTAGGAGAATTTTCCCTTGAATGGAAACCCACGCCGGCCTGGTCATTTACCCTGAATTTGTTCCGAAACACCCGCCGCAACACCCTTGAATACGATTTTTTTCAGGACAGCCTGATTCGCCGCACGTTGGGGCCACAGGCCGGATTTGAGGTTTATCGAAACGGGCCGTCTATTGGCACACAGGGACTGGAAACAACCGTACATTACCGGTTTGAACATGGGAGACTTACGGCAGGTTATAGCTTTTACAGCCCGGCAGGAGGTACATTTTCCCGCGCCAATTCCGTGCGAAGTTTCAGCCTTCTGCCTTCAGGAAGAACCTTGATTTCCGAAAAAGAATACCTCGCATTTGCCCGGCACCGGTTCAATTTGAACTTATGCTATTTTCTCCGAAAAGATTTAAGCGTCAACCTCTCCGGTAATTATATCGGCGGGCGATGGGGGTACGAACTTTCCCTTCCCTCCGACCAGCCCGGTATTCCGCAAGGTGTCCTTGTCCGCTCCTCCCCTACCCTGTTGGTGAATGTTTTTTTTCACTACAAAGGCTGGATATATCGCGGACTCGATCTGGGAGGAGGAATTTATAACCTGCTGAGGCAGGAGTACCGACATTATCAGCCTTATTTCGGCAACGGAGGCTCCCTTCCCGGACAGTCGCGGGAAATCGCGCTTACCCTATCGTTGGACCTCGGTTTTCGGGAGAAGTGGCGGTGATTCTCCGGGATTCATTGTCCCAATTACTTTATGATTTCCAAAAAATTTATTCTTTCACCAACTTCAACACTTCGCCTTTTTTGCCGGGGGAAAATACCCTCACCAGATAGATTCCTGCGGAGAGATGGGCTAGGGAAAGTCCCGTAATCGTTTCCCCTGCTGCTAAATCCCTGCGGTCCACGAGGCCACCATAGAGGGTGAGCAGTTCGACGGTATGGGGGGTCTGGGTATTGCCGGAAAGGATTTCCACGTTCACCCAGTTCTGCGCGGGATTGGGGAAAAGGCAGAAGTTTTGC
>JANRJC010000039.1:0-29125 GCA_033764335.1 Bacteroidia bacterium
CCCCCTTAATTTTTTCTCACTTGCGATGCGCCATCGGCGCATTTGAAAATGGTAGCTAAAGCTACCGGAAACCGCACGCCGCGTTACCGCTCGTACCGACTTAAGTCGGAGCAAAAAATCTGCCGGGGCAGAAGCACACCGGTCGCTTTAGCTACCGCCGAAAAACGCGCCGTAGCGCGCCACAAGGGGTGAAAAAAAAAGAGAGCCGCCGTTTTGCTACAAACATCCGGCGCCCCCTAACTCCCCGAAAACCATACCGAGGCGGTCAGGCCTACGGTGCTGAATTTTCGCTGTTCTGCGCCTTGACCTTTCAGGGGTTGTTCGTAAAATAAACCCAGCCGGGCGGATACGTTTTCGTGAAGGCCGATTTCGGCGCCGGCGTGGTAAATGATGCTGGTAAATCCGAAGGTTTTTTTGTCAATCCGTGCGCCGGGGTGAAAGTCGTTTCCGCCACGGCGGTAGCTGAAGTTTTGGGAAAATTGCATATTGCCCACCAAGCCTGCGCCGGTATAGGGGCGAAGACGCTGGCCGGGATTGCCAAAGGAATAGGTCAGTTCTACCGGAACTCTGACCATCCGTGAGACTACCTGTATCTCCGCAACGGAGGTTTCATTCAGGTTGGGAAGCCGGGGATAAGGGCCAAGTTGGGGGCGGAAACGCTCCGGTTTTTCCACCGAATAACGCCTGCGAACAAAACCGGAAGAAACATTTACCCGAAAATGGTCGGACAAACGAAACTCCAGCCCCAGTCCCGGACTCAGGCCTGCCTGCGCTTTCCCGATGTCGGGTGTGGACTTCAGTAAGGAAGACACAATCCCGACACTCAGACGAGAGGCA
Source organism: Bacteroidia bacterium (assembly GCA_033764335.1). Lineage (GTDB taxonomy): Bacteria > Bacteroidota > Bacteroidia > J057 > J057 > JAGQVA01. Next base: position 838 of record JANRJC010000039.1, read on the forward strand.
AACGTTATGTCCGTTTTTTCGGGCGAAAGTTCCGGCGAAGCGGGAAGCGGGGGCAAAGAAGCCGCCGAAATCCGCAGCGAAAGCGGGGCATTAGGCTGCAACCTATAATCCGCAACCGGAAGGCTGCGGAGGTTTGCGGTTTCTTTTGTCAGACTTACCTGATTAAATACCACCGATGCAGTCTGCGAACGGTCGGCGTTGTTTTTCTTATGGGAAGAATCGGAAGTATAAACAGACTGATAGGCGTAAGTTTGAGGGTGAATGACGGGTAAATCTAGCGAAGTTTCGGGTAAAGCGTTTACGGGATCAGGACTTAGGTTTGTTTTTGATGTTTTGTCTTGGGTCGAATTTTCTTTCAGGACAACGACTTCTTTTTCGAGTGCTTCGATGCGGGCGTCCTGCCTTTGATAGAGCCATAAAGCAAATGCCGAACTGATTACCAACAGACTGACGCCTGCGGCTACCAGATAGGGTTTATACACCTGATACCAGGGTTTTCCCTTGTTGAGGGCGTCCACCCGTGAAAATACATTTCCCATCCCGGCTTCGTCCACGGGGCCTGTGTCGTGAAAACTTTCCAGTTTCCCTTTCAGCAACCTGTCAAACTGTTTATCATCCATAATTTCTACAATTCTCTCCGTACAGGGCTTCCAGCATCATCTGAAGTTTCATCCGCGCTTTGGCCAGATTGGACTTGCTGGTTCCGGTACTGATGTTTAATTTCTGCGCAATTTCTTCATGTTTAAACCCCTCCATCACATAGAGGTTAAAGACGATCCGGTAAGAAGGGGCAAGTTGTTGTACCAAACTCATGATTTCTTCCTCCGAAAGGTTGTTTACCGCCGACTCATTGACCGAAACATGGCTCGCATAAACGATGTCGAGCGAGTGATAATGTTTTTGGTTTTTGCGGTAAAAATCTATGGCCGAATTAATCATAATCCGCCGCACCCAACCCTGAAAAGAAAGATCGTCGGAATATTTTTCCATTCGGGAAAAAACTTTTACGAACCCGTCGTTCACAATTTCTTTCGCCTCTTCCCGGTCACGCGAATATCGGAGGCATATACTCATGGCATAATTGTAGAGCTTCCGGTAAAGCTTTTCCTGGCTTTCCCGGTTGCCTTTCCGGCATGCGGCAATCAGTTCTTTGAGTTCTGAGTCAGACAAAGTTTTATTCCCCGATTTAAAATTCTACGACAACACGTCCGGTTTTTGTATTTGGTTGGTGGGGGAAGAAAAAAAATATTTTATTCACTTCCGACCAACCCTTTGGAAAGCGATTGCGTGAAGTTTTTGTTTTTCACCCACAAATTTAACTTGTTATGATCAAACAACTCTTTCATCTTTCGCTTCTTGCTCTGGCAGTTTTGATTTCTGCATGTAATAGTGAGACACTTTCGATTGACGATTTATTCTCCGGTGAGGCAGAAACGATCGAAGTAAGTGCGCTTCCTTCCGAAGTAGTCGCTGCGGTAACTCAGGCACTTCCGGGACAGAACATCATTTCCGCTTCCAAAATTACGGCTTCCGACGGCACGGTGATGTATTCGGTGGAGACCGACAGCACCGAGATGACCTGCAATGGAAACGGACGCCAGATTTCGGCAATAGATCCGGCCGATTTGCCACAGGGAGCCATTGACTATCTGGCGGCAAATTATTCGGCTTCGGTGATTCTTCGTGCAGGGGAACTTGCCCGCAGGGACAGCAGCGTGATTTATGTGGTGAGTTTGAGTTCTGGCGAAATTCTGGCTTTTGACGAAGATGGAAACCTGGTCGCAGAGCGTGAAAGAGGACGCGGGCGTCATCATGGGCATAGTCCTCACGCCAGTTTCACCGAAATTGAAGTCGCCGACCTGCCCCAGACAATCGCCGATTATCTTACCACCAACAACCCCTCCGATACCGTCGAAAAAGCCTTCACGGTGACCAAACGAGACGGAACCACGGTTTACGGAGTAGTATTGGACGGACACGAAGTTTTGTTTTTTGATGCGGATGGCAACCTGCTGGAAAATTTCCGGCCCGGATGGCATCGGTAGAATATCCTCAGTTTGTGCTATTTTCCAGGCGATTCCAAAAGGGATCGCCTTTTTTTGTGATCGTTGTTACAAAACAGCTAAAAATTATCTTTTATATTTACCTAAAACGCTGTTTAACTACTACCGAAGTGCAAAATAAAACACCTTTTTCCCGGCGGGGATTTCTCAGCAAAAGCGCCCTCGCCCTCATGGGTTCTGTGTGGGGAGCCCCTATCGTATTTGCCGACAAAATGCCGAAAGGGCTGATTCCCATTGGTCTTTTGGAACCCGACGGCCCTTTTCCCATTAAAGGCAAACATTCCGGGCTGACCATACTTTCCGACAAACCCTGGAACGTGGAAACTCCGGCACACTTGCTGGACGACCTCGTTACTCCGGCGGACAAATTGTTTATCCGAAACAATGGCAATATTCCGGAAAATATCAATCCGGCGACCTGGACCCTTACCATTGGCGGGGAGTCGGTCAAACAGGAAAAAACCTATACCCTCGCAGAATTAAAACAAAAATTTAAATCCTACACCTACCAGCTCACCATTGAATGCGGGGGAAATGGCCGCTCGGAATTCAACCCGCCGGCGGGCGGCAATCAGTGGACAACCGGAGGCGTGGGTTGTCCCGAATGGACCGGTGTGAGGCTGAAAGATGTGCTCAATGATGCAGGGATCAAACCCGACGCTGTTTACATCGGTTATTACGGCAAGGACGTCCACCTATCCGGCGACCCGGAGAAAGTGGTCATTTCGAGAGGAGTACCCATTGCCAAAGCCCTCGAAGACGAGTCTCTGATCGCCTGGGCGATCAACGGCAAAGACCTGCCGGTGATGAACGGATATCCCCTGCGGCTGGTAATTGGCGGTTGGCCGGCATCGGTTTCGGGAAAATGGCTTACGCGCATTGACATCCGCAACAAAGTCCATGACGGAGCCAAGATGACCGGTAAGTCGTACCGGGTGCCATGCAAACCCGTAGCACCGGGAGCCGAAGTGGCCGACGAAGACATGTGCATCATTGAGTCTATGCCCGTGAAATCCCTGATCACCTACCCTAAATCAGGAGGTATCCTGCCCATAGGTAAAAGCCTGACTATCAGGGGAAAATCCTGGGCGGGCGATAATTTGGTTAAGAAGGTGGAAGTTTCGATAGATTTTGGAGCGACGTGGCAGGAAACCCGGCTTTCGGCTCCGCGCAACCGCCTTGCCTGGCAGCCGTTTGAGGTTACGCTGACGTTTCCACAGCAGGGTTATTACGAGGTATGGGCACGGGCCGTTGACAGCAACGGCAAAGGCCAGCCGATGGTCGTCCCCGGATGGAATCCGGAGGGTTATCTCAACAATGCCTGCCACCGCATCGCCATCAAAGTAGCCTGAAACTAAACCGAAATGAAAAACGCTGAAGATAAAACCCTGCGGCTGATGGTGCCGGTATTTGGATTACTGGCATTGGCAGTTGTCCTGATGGGTTTCCTGTTTTATTACCTCGCAAATCCGACGTCTTTACAGCCCTCGGAAGCGGAAAATCTGCCCGCAGCTGCCGAGGTTTATACTCCCCCGCCCGACGACGGTCGGGTAGAAAATGGGCTGGATGTAGCCACCGGTTTTATCGCCGAAGGTGATTACAAGATGGTGAAGGCAACCTGCACCGCGTGCCATTCCAGCAAACTGGTTTTGCAAAACCGGGCCACCAAAGATGGCTGGAAAGATATGATCCGATGGATGCAGGAAACCCAAAAACTCTGGGATTTGGGAGAAAACGAAGAAAAAATCCTCACCTACCTAGCCACTCATTATGGCCCGCCCGCGGATGCAGGGCGAAGAAAAAACCTGGTGGTGGAAGAATGGTATCCGATTGGGGATTGAAGTACGATTTACGAAGTTAGAAGTTAGAAGTTAGAAGTAGGAGTGATGGAAAAATATTGGGACATATTCATTAATGGTTATACCGGCTACGCCGGGTATTTGTGGCACGAGATCACTCATCCGGCTGTCCACAATTATTTCTACTGGTTGATTGTCGTTTCGCTATTCTTTTTTGCACTGGAATGGCTGAGACCCTGGCGAGAAACCCAGCCGCGGTTCCGCAAAGACTTCTGGCTGGATTTTTTCTACATGTTTTTTAATTTTTTCCTGTTTTCGCTCATCATTTACAACGCAGCGTCCGATGTGGTGGTAAACCTTTTCAAAGACCTTCTGGCGCTGGTGGGAATCAACAACCTGGTTGCGGTAAAAGTGCAGTCCTGGCCCGTATGGACACATTTGCTGCTGGGTTTTGTGGTACGGGACTTTGTACAGTGGTGGGTACACCGACTGCTGCATCGGGTTTCGTTTTTGTGGGAATTTCACAAAGTACATCACTCGGTCGAACAAATGGGTTTTGCGGCACATCTCCGTTATCACTGGATGGAAAATGTGGTGTATCGCTCCATTGAATACATTCCCCTCGCACTGATCGGCATCGGGTTAAATGACTTTTTTATCATCCACATTTTCACCCTCGCCATCGGACACTACAACCACTCCAATATCACCGTAAGCGGCAAGGTAAGCGGGGCAGTTGTGGGTGGACTTGTAGGGCTATGGATTGCCTCAATCAATGCGGCAGCTTTGGAAGCGGCATCTTTACCTATGTGGATTTCTTATGTGTTGGCCATAGCGGGGGGTGGTTTTGTAGGAGCATTTGCATTGGGGCGGTTTATGAAAATGGTTTTCAACAGTCCGGAAATGCATATCTGGCACCATGCCTACGAAATTCCCGCCGACAAACCCTACGGGATTAATTTTGGAATTTCCCTGGCGATCTGGGATTATATTTTCAAAACCGACTATATCCCCTACAGCGGAAAAGACATCAAACTTGGTTTTCCCGGAATGGAAAAATTTCCCCACACCTTTATCGGGCAGAACCTTCACGGGTTGGGGAAGGGAAAAGACGAGTAGTTTTGGTGATCGCTGGTTGCGTATTTTTGTCTTCCTACGGTTTCTAATCGGTATTTTTCCTAACTTAGCTGTATGAAAAAATACCCGATTGGCCTTCAGGATTTTGGAGAAATACGCACAGGCGGTTATTGGTATGTGGACAAAACCCAACAAATCTTTGAACTTATCCAAAGTGGGAAATATTTTTTCCTATCCCGCCCACGGCGATTTGGGAAGTCGTTGTTGCTTTCGACGTTGAAATATCTGTTTCAAGGTCGGCGGGAATTGTTTACCGGTCTTTGGGTGGATCGCGAGATCGAATACGAATGGGAACCGCATCCGGTAGTGCATTTTTCGTTTAGCAGTGCCGGATATAAGGACATTGGACTAGAGGCGGCTTTGTTGCGGTTGGTAGAAGAAGCCGCCGAAGCCTATGACCTTTCTCTCACCCAAAAAGGGCTTTCCGGGCGCTTCCGCGAACTGGTCAGAACCCTAGGCAGCGGGCAAAAAAAACTGGTTCTACTCATTGATGAATACGACAAACCCCTAGTGGATTACATCGAAGACTTGCCCCAAGCCGAAATTCACCGGGCGGTACTGAAAAATTTTTTCTCCGTCATCAAGGACTGTGATTCCTTTATTCGATTTTTGCTGATTACGGGTGTGTCCAAATTCAGTAAAGTATCGCTGTTTTCAGACCTCAACCACCTCGAAGATCTGACGCTCAATCCGCTCTCCGCCACGCTGGTAGGCTATACACAGGCGGAAGTGGAAACTGATTTCACCGAAGAAATTGATCGGATCGCACAGGAAAATCAAAAAGACCGGAGCGAGACACTCAAAGACATCCGCCACTGGTACAATGGCTACCGCTGGTGGGGAAATGAGACCCTGTACAATCCTTTTTCGATCCTCAACCTGATGAAATCCCGCACCTTTCGCAATTACTGGTGGGATACCGGAACGCCAACGTTTTTGCTGAAACTTCTTCGGAAAGAGTTTCAATATAATCTCTCCCCGGTTTCTGCCGGAGACGTGTTATTTGAGAGTTATACATTGGAAAATATGGACTGGCGCAGTCTGATGTTTCAGACAGGGTATCTGACGCTTCAAAAGTATGATACCCACTGGGAGGTTTATACCCTGGGCTATCCCAATCGCGAGGTGAAGGATTCGATGTTTCAGCACCTGCTGGGCCAATTTCGGGAAGGCAGCAGCCTAGATACCAAACCACTGTATGCCAGCCTTCACCAGGCGTTAGATGCACAGGATATGCCCCGTCTCATGGAACTTATTGACACCTTGTTTGCCACAATCCCTTATCCCCTTTTTGAAGAAAGACGGGAAGGGTTTTTCCACGCCGTGCTGCACCTGACCTTTCAGGGCCTGGGGTTGCTCACGCAATCGGAAGTGAGTACATCAAAGGGAAGAGTGGATACCGTGGTTCATAGTAAGGCCGGTGTTTATGTCATGGAATTTAAACTTGACGCCCCAGTCGCAGAGGCTTTAGCCCAAATCCGGGAAAAACGCTACGGCTCCGCCTGGCTCGACGGCACTCAGCCGGTAACTGCCGTCGGTATTAGTTTTTCTTCGAAAACTCGTTCCGTCGCCGACTGGCAGGCCCTGCCTTATGCAGAGTTATTGGCATAATACCCAAAAGGTTGCGCCGGCTCCGGGTTGGGAATCCACGCCAATGTCGCCGCCCATGGCTCGGATAAATTCGCGGGAGATGGCGAGACCCAAACCTGTACCGCCGCTTTCGGTGGTAGAAAGCCGGGTGAATTTCAGAAATATCTGCGGCTGGTTTTCCAAAGGAATTCCCGGACCGCTGTCTGATACCGACAAATAAACTTTTTTTCCCTGCACTTTTGCCGAGACAATAATTGTGCCTCCGGGCGGAGAATAACGAATGGCATTCGTCAGGAAGTTGTTCAAAATCCAGACGGTTTTATGTGCATCCACGTGGATTTCCGGAAGGTCAGGTTCAACCGTTTTTTGAACAAGAATGTTTTTTTCTTGTAAAAAAACTTTTACCCCGTCTATCGCGCGGTTTACGAGTTCTTCGGGATTTTCAGCGGCAATCAATACGTCTATTACCCCGCTTTCAATGCGGGAAATGTCCAGAATTTCATTGATCATGCGGCGAATGCGGTTGTTGTTTTCACCGATGGTAGCCAGCATTTCCATCTGATCGGGAGATAGCTGCCCGGTTTTTTCATTTTTTAGCAGATTGACTCCCATCTGAATGGCCGCAACCGGTGTTTTTAACTCATGGGAAAGGGTGGCGATAAAATGGGTTTTGGCTTTATCTTTTTCGGTAAAGCCGGTTATATCGGTCAGGATAATCAAATATCCGATGGTGGAAACACTCGTTTCTCCAGTTTGCTGCCCGGTGACGGCGACGATGTTTTTGGAAAAGACTTTTTCCTTTTTTTCTTCCACAATCCGCAGCGACTTTTCCACAGAATCTTCTTCGGAGGAAATATATTCTTCTAAATCGCCAATCAGATTTTTCATCAATTCATTTTTCATCGCTACATCGGGCGCATATTTTCCCATCAGTTTTTCTTTGGGATAATTTAATAGATTCAGGCAGTGTTGATTGGCAAAGATGATATGTCTTTTGTCATCAAGCCCTAAAATCACCTCATCCATTTGATCAATGACCGCATCAAGTCGTTTTTTCTCGCGGAGAAGTTGTGCAAGGTTGCTGTGTTCGTATTCATCGAGTTTGGCGGCCATTTTATTAAAAGATTCGGCCAGTTCGCCAAATTCATCTTTGGATCTGCGGGAGAGGGAAATCCGGTAATTTCCGCGGGAAACTTCCCGGATAGCATCGTTAAATTCGGACAAGGGTCGTGAGATATAAATGGGCAAACCGATAATAAAAATCAAACCGACAATCAGGCTTCCTGCGCTGACGACCGTCATGTAAAAAACTACTTTTTCAGCGGTTTCGCCGGCTGTGGCATTTTTTCGGAGAATGGTCTGCTCATTGATAAGGTAAATATTGCCTATTTGGCGCCGTAGGTCGGAAATCAAAATGTATTGATTTTGCCGAAAATGAGCCTTTTTTGCTGAAACAGGCAAATCATAAAACTCTTTTAGCTCCTCCAGGCTTTTTCCCAATTGCCGGGTTAACTCTTCTTCGTTAGGTTCGGTGACGTTCTGGCTTTGAAGAAGGAAATTTTCCTCCAGAAGTTCTCGGTTTTCCGCCCAGACGGTGGTATCCGAATCCAAAAGGAAAATTTGGTCGGCCATCGTATTGAGGGCCGTTTCCATTTTTCGCATATAAATCAGGCTTCGGTAGTTATCCTGAATAATGGCACGGGAATCTTCCGCCAGCCAGTACAAATAATAACTACCCATTCCTCCAAGAAGAAGGATTACCCCGAAAAGAAACATAAGGGAAAGGAAGAGTTTATTTTTGACCTTCATAATCTTAGAATACCAGGAGGACATCTATTTCCTTATCCTCCAGTTTTTTAAGTAATCTATCGAAATAATTCCGACCGGTAATCTGTCGGTACAAGCTAAAATGGGGTTTACCCAAAACGATATTAGTGATTTGATACTCCTCTGCCGCCTGAAATATGAGTTCGGGTATGTCATCGCCTTTTTTTCGCACTACTTCTGCTCCGAGTTCGGTGGCCCATTTCATGTTTTTCAGCAGGTTGCGCTGTTCTTCGGGATTTATGCGGTCGAAATGTTCGCGGGAAGTCTGAATATACAGGACATACCAGGGTGCCTGATACTGGTGAGCCAAAGTCGAGGTTTTTCGGATGATTTTTTTTCCGCCTTCGTAATTGGAACTGAGACAGGCCATAAACCGATCCAGTCGCATTCGTCCAGAAGGTGGCAGGCTGTCCTGGATTTTTCGCTCTACCTGCGTGGCGACTCGTCGCAGCGCCAAATCGCGAAGCTGAAGGATTTTTTCCGGCTGGAAAAAATGGTTTAATGCTCGCCCGATAGCCTCTCCCCGGTAAATTTTTCCGTCTTTAAGTCGTTTGATCAGGTCTTCGGCGGGAAGGTCAATATTTACCACCTCATCGGCGTGTTCCAGAAATTTATCGGGAATACATTCGGTCACTTCTATTCCTGCGATTTCCTGCACCCGTTCTCCCATACTTTCCAGGTGCTGCACATTAAAGGCCGTAATCACATTAATTCCGCTGGTGATCAGTTCGAGAACATCCTGCCAGCGTTTTTCATGTTTGGAACCGGGAATATTGGTGTGGGCAAGTTCATCCACCAATACCACATCGGGCCGGGTATTCAAAATGGCTTCCAAGTCCATTTCTTCAAGTTCACGCCCTTTATAAAAAACTTTTTTTCGCGGGATGACCGGCAAACCTTCCGCCATCGTCTGGGTTTCCCTGCGATCATGGAGTTCAATATAGCCGATTTTTACATTTACTCCTGCCTTCCGCAATTCATGGGCATCCTGAAGCATACGGTAGGTTTTACCTACTCCGGCAATCATGCCGATATAGACTTTCAACCGCCCTTTACGGCGGTTTTGGATCAGGTGAAGAAAACGGTCAGAAGTATTTTCGGCCATACAATCAGAATTTTGCGGCAAGTGAATTGACAATTACAAAATTGCGCCGGGTAAAGGATGTCTGTTTCGGAAATGTTTCCACGGGGCTAAATAAATGGCGGCCTTCGATTCGGAACATTACTTTTTCCGTCAGTTTCCAGTCGAGGTTAAGGGATACACCTCCTGTCTGAAAAAAACTCGGTGCACCGTAGTTGATGATTACCCCTTTTTTATCCGAATAATACTCCCAACGCCCTGCCAGGTAGGTTTTTTCGGCCAGATGAACCCTTGCGATCAACACCGGGCTGTACCAGACTTTGTCAAAAGATTTATTGGTTTCGTTTTGCTGAATGCCAATATCAAATCCCGCAATCATTTCCCACCGGTTTACGGGTTTCCATTTGGCATAAAAATTATTAAAAAACCGAAACAAAACCGCCGAGTCAGGCTGTTCGTTGCCCAGATACGTGCTCCAGTTTAACTGAAATTTTTCACCGGGATGAAACAGAAACTGCGTACCAAACGAGGGAGTCTGGTTGCCGGGATTTCGGGCAATTTTTTGCCAGCCATTTATCACTAGTGCTGTGATAGTCAAATAATTACTTACTTCTCCGGTCAGTTTCACACCGCTCAGGTAGTAAGGCGAATTTTCTGCCAGCAGCGAACGGGTAAGCGTGAGGTTGTCCGAGGAAATGGCGCTTTCAAAACCGATATGAGAAGGAAAAATACCGGCGTCCAGCCATAAGGTCTGCGTTTTATTCAGACTGACCCCCACATTGGCTTCAAAAATGTGTTTCAGCAGATTTTCCTCCGCGCTGTAATTGTCTTGCGCGTATGTTCCGGCTTGAAAGGCCAGGTTTGTGCGGAAACGACCCTCCGAATGAGCAACTCTTAGCAGGGCGAGGTTTAGGTTAAATTCGTTGTGCCGGTTGTGGTTGTAGAGAAACGGCTGGCGTATGTGGTTTTCCGGATGGCTGAAATCATAGGCATAATAAACATCCACAAAACCTTTCAGCGTAAAAGGCGATTCTTCCGTTGTCTGCGACAAAACCCCGAGAGGAATCATAAACAGGGAAAATATGCATTTTTTCATAACCTCAGTTTTGAAGGGAAAGTTGATCAAGTGCCCGGTTTAATTTAAGGACATTTACCCGATCGCCGGGGCCAAATAAACCCCACAAGGGTTTTTCGGTATGGGTTTCCACCAATTGTACTAATTGCTCCTGGGGTAATTCGCGCACTCGTGCGATACGATTGACCTGAATCCATGCGCCTTTTTGGCTGATATGAGGGTCGAGACCGGAGCCGGAAGCCGTTACCATGTCCACCGGAATATCGCCCACGTCAAGGCCGGGGTTATGGGCGAGAAGGGTGTCTATGCGGTTTTTGACAAGGCTGAGAAAGTCGGGGTTGGTGGGTCCCAGATTAGACCCACCGGTAGAAGATGCATCATAATTGACGGCGGAAGGGCGGCTGTTAAAATATTCTGGACTGACAAAAGGCTGCCCGATGTTTTCAAAACCTACAAGTTTTCCTTCTTCCCAAATAGGCAAACCACCCGCATAAGAAGGGGCGAGTTTCCCAATCGTGACAATCAAGAGGGGGTATATTACTCCGAAAAGCAGCAGGGAGGAAAACCCCAGAACCAGTATTTTTCTTAAAAAGATCATTTTGCAAAAGTTAGCATTTAGACAAAAAAATTCACCAGTATATCTATTCCTTTAATTCCGAGAAAGGGGATAACCAACCCGCCGAGTCCATAGATCAGAAGATTTCGGGTAAGCAGGGCAGACGCACCGACGGGGCGATAACGAACCCCGCGCAAAGCCAGCGGAATGAGGAAAGGGATAATCACAGCGTTAAAAATCACTGCCGAAAGTATCGCCGACTCGGGTGTGGCCAGATTCATAATGTTCATTGTATTAAGTCCGGGAATAGCCGCACCGAATAAAGCGGGTACGATGGCAAAATATTTGGCGACATCGTTGGCAATGGAAAAAGTGGTGACATTTCCCCGTGTGATGAGGAGTTGTTTGCCGATTTCGATGACTTCCAGCAGTTTGGTGGGATCGCTGTCAAGGTCCACCATATTGGAAGCTTCTTTGGCCGCCTGGGTTCCGCTGTTCATGGCAACGCCCACATCGGCCTGAGCCAAGGCGGGGGCGTCATTAGTGCCGTCGCCCATCATGGCGACGAGTTTGCCACGGGCTTGTTCCTGTCGGATATAGGCAAGTTTATCCTCCGGTTTTGCCTCTGCGATACAATCGTCCACCCCGGCCTGCCGGGCAATAAAAGCCGCTGTCAGCGGATTGTCGCCGGTTACCATGACGGTTTTTACGCCCATTTTTCGCAGTCGCGCAAACCGCTCCTGAATGCCGGGTTTGATGATGTCTTCCAGTCGGATTACGCCAAGTACCCGATGATCAACGGCTACGCCCAGAGGTGTTCCGCCATTGTTGGAAATTTCTTTCACCTTTTCTTCCAGCGCAGGGAAATCCGATTCGTTTACCGACCATTTCCGAATGGCATCCCATGCCCCTTTCCGTATTTGTTTTCCGTCTTCGAGGTCTATTCCACTCATTCGGGTTTCGGCGGTAAATTTGATAAATCCGGCCTGAGTTACGAGAGATTTGTTTACGGTAATGCCTTTTTCCGCCGCTCGTTCGACAATGGATTTGCCTTCCGGTGTCGCATCGGCGAGCGAACTGAGCACACAGAGGCGAATAAATTCGGCTTCCTCTTTTTCATGAAGGGGGAAAAACCCGGTGGCTTTTCGGTTGCCAATGGTAATGGTACCGGTTTTGTCGAGCAAAAGTGTGTCTATATCGCCCGCCGTTTCAACCGCTTTTCCCGATTTGGCGATAATATTGGCGCGTAAGGCCCGATCCATACCGGCAATTCCAATAGCCGAAAGCAAACCGCCGATGGTGGTGGGGATCAGACATACAAAAAGCGAAACCAGCGCGGCAATCGAAACCGGAATCTGTACGTAATCGGCAAAAGGTTTCAGCGTGACCGTTACGATTAGGAAAATAAGGGTAAAACCCGCCAGGAGGATGGTCAGTGCGATTTCATTGGGGGTTTTCTGACGGTTTGCACCTTCGACCAGGGCGATCATTTTGTCGAGAAAACTTTCCCCGGGTTGGGTGGTAACCTGCACCTTTATCTGATCTGAAAGCACTTTTGTACCGCCTATTACACTGCTGTGGTCGGTTTCGGCTTCACGGATAACAGGAGCGGATTCTCCGGTGATGGCGGACTCGTCTATGGAGGCAAGTCCTTCGACAATTTCACCGTCGGCGGGGATAATATCTCCGGCTTCTGCCAGAAACAGGTCTCCTTTTTTCAGATCCGAAGCAGAAATTTCTTCGATTTCCCCCTGTGAGTTTACTCGTTTGGCGGGGGTATCTTTCCGGGTTTTGCGGAGGGAGTCTGCCTGCGCTTTGCCGCGGGCTTCGGCAATGGCTTCGGCAAAATTCCCGAAGAGTACAGTCAGAAACAACCACAAGGTAATCATCAGATTATAAGGCGCAGAGCCCAGGTTGTCACTTTGGCTGAAAAAAGAAAAAAGGGTGACGATCATCATAATGACCGTACTGATTTCCACGGTAAACATCACCGGGTTTTTGATCATCAACTGCGGTTTCAGTTTGCCGAAAGAATTTATCCCTGCCTGCCTTAAAAGGTCAGGGGTGAATAAACGTATATTTTGTTGGGATTTCATTGTTAAAGATTTACAGTGAAAAATATTCCGCCAACGGCCCTAATGCCATAGCCGGGAAAAAGGACAAAGCAGCGACAATCACGATTACCGATAACAAAACAATACCAAATGCAAGGTCATCGGAGCGGAGCGAACCGGCCGTTTCGGGCACGGATTGTTTCTGTGAAAGCGAAGCAACAATTACCAACGGTCCCCAAATCGGTAAATACCTGCCCAGTAGCATAAGGATTCCTGTCAGAATGTTCCAGAAAGGGGTATTGTCTCTCAGACCTTCAAACCCGGATCCGTTGTTGGCGGCGGCAGAGGTGTTTTCATACAACATCTCCGAAAAGCCGTGAAAAGAAGGGTTATTTAGCCATTCGTAGCCGGGATTTTGGGTGATTCCAACACTTGACATAGCCGTACCGGCCAGAATCAGCAGTGGGTGAAGAATCACAACCAGCGCTGCGATTTTGATTTCTTTTGATTCAATTTTTTTACCTAGGAAATCCGGCGTTCGCCCGATCATTTGCCCGGCGATAAAAACCGCCACAATCACAAAAACAAAAAAATTGATAAACCCTACCCCTACTCCTCCATATACCGCATTGATAAACATATCGAGCATAAAAATTCCTCCAGAAACCGGCGTATGGCTGTCGTGCATGGAGTTGACCGAGCCATTGGAAGTCGAAGTGGTGGAAACACCCCAAAAGGCGGAAGCCACCGGCCCAAAACGCAGTTCTTTTCCCTCCATATTGGGTTGGTCGGCGGCAATTCCGAGCGTTTCCAGAGCCGGATTGCCCTTAACCTCCTCATTGACCGAAACCACCCCAAAAAACACAAACAAAACGGTCATTACCCCTAAAAACAGTCCTGCCATTTTGGAGCGTTCCAGGTAAAACCCAAAAGCAAAAACCAGCGCCATCGGAAGGAGAAGGATCGCCACATTTTCGGCGATATTGGTGAGGTAGTTGGGGTTTTCAAACGGATGTGCTGAGTTTGGGCCGAAAAAACCCCCGCCATTTGTGCCTAATTGTTTGATCGCTACCATCGGTGCCGCCGGGCCGCCTGCCACCTGTACCGTTTCGCCCTCCAACGTCAAGACCGTTTGTTGTCCCTCAAAATTAGCTACTGTGCCATTAAACATCAGAAACACCGCTAAAACAATGGAAGGCGGAAGTAATATCCGTGTACAACTTTTCACCAGAAGATGGTAAAAATTTCCGGGAGTCGTGGTTTGGTTTTTTAGCCCCGAAAACAACAAAATACAAGCGGCAATACCCGTACCGGCGCTAACAAACTGGAGCCAGCAAAAAATCAGCAGTTGAGAAACATAAGTAGCGCCGGTTTCGCCGGAATAATGCTGAAGATTGGTATTCGTTGTAAAACTCACCGCCGTATTAAAAGCGAGGCTAATCTCCTGATTGCCAATTTCAGCCGGGTTCCAGAAAGGCATATAACCCTGAAGCAGAAGGCCTAAAAAAGCAACCAGAAAGAAAAACACATTTATCCCCAAAAGTGCCCGTATATTTTGTTTCCAGGTAAGCGGTTCTTCGGGATTAATGCCGGAAAGCCGGAAAAGTAACCGCTCCAGCGGCGCAAAAAAATCCGTCCAGACTTTTTTTCCCAGGAAAACACGAGTGATGTATTTTCCTAAAGGCCAGGCAAGGCCCAAAGAGAGAAAAAATATCAGAAGAATGCCGATAATTTCTGTACTCATGGTTTTAGAATTTTTCAGGGTAAAGGATTACGTAGAGCAGATAGCCGAAAACTGCCAGTGCGATAAGAAGTAAAAAGATCATGGGTTTATGGATTAAAGGTCTGACTCGGGCAAACCCAGCCAAAACCTATACCGACGGAGAAAACAAAACCCCGCCGGATCGCATATTATTGAAAATCAAATGTTTAACCCTGAAATATTTTTTCACATTGATTATGAGGATCACCTAAACCCTTTCAAAATGGAAGGGTTTTTCAAAATGGGAGGGTGAGAAAATAGTTAAATCCCGTAACCTTCAATCTTTCGATAAAGGGTGGTCAGGCCAATTCCCAGCAACTCCGCTGCGCGGGTTTTGTTCCCGCCGGTAAAGGTCAGTACCTGCTGAATATGTTTTTTTTCCACTTCATCCAGTCGAAAAATTCCCGAAGAAATTCCCGGATGTTGATGATTAAATTCCATCGGAAGAAGGTCCGGGGTCAACGTGTCCGTTTCACAAAGGATCACGGCCCGTTCGATCACATTGCGAAGTTCACGGATATTTCCTTTCCAGTTATGTTTTTTTAATGCCTGAATCCATTCGCTGGAGACATTTTTAATCCTTTTTCCAGTTTTGGTGGCAAATTCGGCGGTAAAAAATTCTGCCAGAAGAGGAATATCTTCTTTTCGTTCGTTGAGAGAGGGAAGTTGAATCTGGAAAACGGACAGTCGGTAAAACAAATCTTCCCGAAAATTGCCAGCTTCACATTCCTGCTCCAGGTTGCGGTTGGTAGCGGCAATAATGCGGACATTTACCTGCGTTTCGCGGGTTTCACCTACCTTAAAAAAACTTCCGGATTCCAGTACCCGCAGCATTTTCGCTTGAAGATCCATATTTAATTCGCCGATTTCGTCGAGGAAAATGGTTCCGCCGGAAGCCACTTCAAACAATCCTTTTTTCGGAGAAATCGCGCCCGTAAATGCGCCCGCTTTGTGTCCAAACATCTCGCTTTCGAGCAGATCACGGGCGATGGCTCCGCAGTTAATTGCGACAAAAGGCCCGTTTTTGCGTTTGCTACCCGCATGAATAGCATGGGCAAATACCTCCTTCCCTGTACCCGTCGGCCCGGTCAGCAATACGGTTGTATCGGAGGGAGACACTTTTTGCGCCAGGTGGACAGCGGAGAGAATCGGGCCAGACTTACCCAATATTTGATCGAAACCGTATTTTCGTAAAATCCTGGCTTCGAGCGTTTTGATTCGAAATTTCAGCCGCGCTTTTTCCGCCGCCTGGCGGAGAATCGGAATGAGTCGGTCATTGTCATCGCCTTTCACCAGATAGTCAAACGCCCCGTTTTTCATCGCCTGTATCCCGTCGGGGATGTTACCGTAAGCCGTAAGGCTAATGATTTCCGTTTCCGGTGAAATCTCCCGAATCTGTTCGATCAGGTCAATGCCACTTACCCCAGGCAATTTTACGTCGCAGATGACCACCTCCACATCCTGATTTTTAAGCAAAGTAAGCCCATTTTTGGCATTTTCAGCCGTAAAAACCGTGTATTCCTCGTATTCCAGCGTCTTTGCCAGAAGCTTACGGATGTCCTTTTCGTCATCAATAATTAAAACGGTAGGGTTTTCCATGAGGAAAAATATATGAAAAAATTGCTTTTCCCTAAAAGAATAAATACAACCGCAGGCAACTTCGTACATTCGTTTACGACGAATCAGCCAACGAAGCAGGTAAAGTTGCGCATTTTGTTTGTTCATTCTAACTTGTAGAACATATATCAGAAGACTGTTTATATTTGTTCTACAAGTTAGTATCATAATGAAAGAGACTCGACTAGGCGATTTTGAGGAAACCATCCTGTTGCTCGTAGGCATACTGGGAGAAGAAGCATACGCTTTTAAGATTGCCGAAGAATTTGAATCGCAGACGGAAAGGCCGGTGTCTATTGGTGCCGTACATTCTACTTTGAGCAGACTTGGAGACAAAGGATTTTTGAAGTCTGAAATGAGCAGTTCGACCGCAGAACGCGGCGGCAGGCGAAAGCGGATTTATACCATTACAGCCTCGGGCCAAAGCGCCTTAGCAGCGTCGCGCGATTTTAAACTATCGCTATGGAAACAATATCCCGATTTCGCAGCAGACAACCTTAACTGGGAAATTCTCTCATGAAATCGAAGGAAAACACTACAAAATCCAACCACAATTTGCCCCCACCGTTGGCAGAAAAGTTTTTGTGCTGGTTTTTGAAAGCAGAACTTGCAGAAGAGGTTTTGGGCGACCTTGACGAAAAATTTTATTCAGTACTGGAAAAGCAGTCCCCTTTTCGGGCAAAAATCAACTACTGGTATCAGGTATTCAATTACCTCCGCCCATTTGCTATCAGACATTCAATCACCGGAAATTTAAATCAATACGCCATGTTTCAAAACTATGTCCTCATCGGCTGGAGAAATCTGCTTAGAAACAAAATGTATTCTGCCATCAAAATTGGCGGATTTACTCTCGGTATAACCGCCTGTTTTCTGATCGCTTTATATATGCGGGACGAGTTGAGTTATGATCAATTTTATACCAACAAAGGCAATATCTACCGGGTCTATAATGAGTTCAAAAACGAAGAACACGACGAAAAATGGCTTTCTTTTCCGGCTTCTATGGCCAAAATCATGAAAAACGATTATCCCGAAGTGGAAAAATCGGGCAGGCTCATTCCCTATGACTTTTTTTTCGCCGGGGGCAATCAGTTCAGGCGGGAAAATCAGGAGCAAAATACTTACGAAGAAGGATTTGTCTATGCAGACCAAAATTTGCTGGAAATATTGGAAATACCCATGATCTATGGAAACCAGGAAACAGCACTGGCAGAACCCAATACCATTGTCATATCCAGAAATAAAGCGGAAAAATACTTCCCGGGTCAAAACCCGGTGGGAGAGACCATTATTCTCAATGAGGAAGTATCGCGCCCTTTTAAAATCGGTGGAGTAATGGAAAATTTTCCCTCAAACTCTCACTTAAACTATGATTTTTTGCTTACGCTAACCGGGGAAGAGTTTTGGGAAGGCGAACAAACAACCTGGGGAGCATGGAATTACAACGTATATGTTCAACTCGTAGATGGAACCAATCCGCTTGACCTGGAGGAGAAATTGGATGCGATTAAAGAAACTTATTATGTAGGTTATTTAAGAGAAACCGGGGATCAAACACTGGCAGATGTGGAGAAATACCAAAAATTTCGCCTTCAGCCTGTGCCCGATATCTATTTGCGATCGACAGGAATGCACGATATAGCAAAAACTGGAGATATTCGTTTTGTCTGGCTGTTTGGGGTTGTAGCCTTGTTTATTCTCCTCCTCGCCTGTATTAATTTTATCAACTTGTCAACAGCCAAATCTGCCAACCGGGCACGAGAGGTCGGGTTACGGAAAGTCCTCGGCTCTTACAAAAGTCATCTGATCAGCCAGTTTTTAACAGAATCCATGCTCTACAGTCTGATTTCTTTTGTGTTGGGAATTGCGCTAGCAGGTCTGGTTTTGCCGCTGTTTAATAGGCTTTCAGGCAAATCAATGATTTTCCCATGGAACGAGTGGTGGCTCATACCTTTCATCTTGCTTTGTGCAGGAGTAATTGGACTGTTGGCGGGTATTTATCCATCATTTTACCTGTCAGGTTTTAAGCCCATAGAAATTTTAAAAGGGAACCTCAGCCGTGGAAGTAAAAGTAGTGGCATAAGAAGTACGATGGTTGTGTTTCAGTTTGCCATTTCCATCATTCTGATTATAGGTACTTTTGTCATTTATCGTCAAATGCAGTTTATCCTCAACACCAAACTAGGGTATGACAAAGAGCAGGTAGTAATGATTCAGGGAATCAACACTTTGGGGGCAAAACAAATTTCATTCAAAAGCGAACTAAAGCGACTTCCGGAAGTACAAAACGTGACCATTAGCGATTTTCTGCCGGTGGAAGGAACAAAACGAGACCAGAATCCTTTCTGGAAAGAAGGAAAATCAAAAGAAGATAAATCCGTAGGCGTGCAGAAATGGCAGGTGGATGAGGATTATATTTCCACGATGGGAATGAAAATCATAGATGGAAGAGATTTTGAGGAGGAAATGTCCTCTGATTCCCAGGCAATTATTATCAATCAGAAAATGGCCCATGAACTGGGGCTTGAAAACCCTGTTGGCGTGCGGATACAGAATTGGCAGGTTTATACGATCGTAGGAGTTGTTGAGGACTTTCATTTTGAGTCACTCAAAGGAGAAATCCGTCCGCTCTGTTTTATTAAAAACAATTATGGTTCGATTGTTTCCGTGAAGGTCAAATCAGAAGATATGAAATCAGCCCTTCAGTCAGTTACCGCAGTTTGGGATGAATTTGCCCCCAACCAGCCGATCCGATATACTTTCTTGGACGAAAGTTATGCCCGAATGTATGAAGATGTGCAGCAAACGGGGCGAATTTTCACCAGTTTTGCGGTTTTAGCGGTTATCATTGCCTGCCTGGGTTTATTTGCCCTTTCGGCATTTATGGTAGAACAACGCCGCAAAGAGATCAGTATCCGCAAAGTTTTGGGAGCCTCGTTTAACAACCTGTTTGGCATGCTTACCTTCAACTACCTCAAACTGGTTTTAATCGCACTGGTGATTGCCGCTCCTGTCGGTTGGTACCTTATGCAGGAGTGGTTGAATGACTACGAATACAAAATCAGCATCACCTGGGATGTTTTTTTTATCGCCGGGTTGATCACCGTAATAATCGCGGTGCTGACAATCAGCTACGAATCCATCCGGGCGGTGCGAAAAAATCCGGCGGCGAGTTTGCGGTCGGAGTGATTCGGAAGAAAATTATAGCCGAAAAATAAATTTAATCCAAAATTAATGTTTAAACATTAATTTTTTTCACTACCTTTGTGCGGTTATCTAAAATTTTACAGATCAATAATTCAAACTATGTCAAACGCACAAGGATCCAACAAAACCGCATGGGCCATTGACCCCGCCCATACGGAAGTCACTTTTAAGGTAAAACACCTGGTTATCACAACCGTTACCGGCACATTCAGCAAATTTGAAGGCGAAGTATATGCCGACCAGGACGATTTCAGCGATGCGGAAATCAGTTTCAAAATTGATGTCAACAGCATCAGTACCAACAATGCAGACCGCGACGGCCACCTGAAATCCGATGATTTTTTCTCTGCGGAAAAATATTCCCACCTGGTATTCAGTAACGGAAAATTGAGCAAAAATGCTTCCGGAGATTACAAACTCACCGGCGACCTTACCATTCGCGATATCACGAAAAAAGTTACGCTTGACGTGGACTACAACGGAACGGTAAAAGACCCGTGGGGAAACAGCAAAGCAGGTTTTGAGATTACCGGAAATATCAACCGCAAAGAGTTTAACCTCACCTGGAACGCCGTAACCGAATCCGGTGGGCTGTTGGTAGGAGAGGATGTAAAACTCATGATTAGCGTACAGTTGGCGAAAGCATAATCGGGAAATTCGTTCTAAGTTCAGGCTTTTCGGGCATTCAACCATCCGATGACGGATTTTGGATGCCCGTTTTTCATTTTGCGGGAAAAGCGTATTTTGGTAAAAAATCAAACCTATGCCCTGCTCCAACCCTTTTTCCCGCCCGATCCTCCTGCTGCTGATTCCCGTTTTCCTTTTTTCCTGCACCACACCTGACCCGATCTCGCAGTGGGAAACGTATGAAATCACCCTCCAAACCCAAACGGCTTACCCCAATCCCTATACGGATGTAGAGCTATGGGCCGTTTTCACCAATGAATCGGCGGACACACTTTTACGCCCCGGTTTTTGGGATGGGGGAAATACCTGGAAAATTCGTTTTGCCTCGCCCGACGACCACTCCCTCTGGCAATGGCAAACTTACACCTCTGACCCCAAAGATACCTCGCTTGGTGGCAAAACGGGTAAAATACAAGCGGTAAAAACGGCCGGAAATAATCGTTTTATCCAACACGGACTGCTCAAAATGTCGCCCGGAAAAAGAAACGTTGTGCATCACGACGGAACCACTTTTTTGCTTGTGGGTGATACGCCCTGGTCTATCCCCTTTCGGGCGACCGCCGAGCAGGTAAAAATTTATGCGGCCAACCGGCAGGAAAAAGGCTTTAATGCCGCCCTTCTGATGAGCGTACAGCCCGATATGAAAGCCGAAGGCCCTGACGCCCGCAATACACCACAGGGATTTACGCGGGGATTTGCCGACCTCCACGAAGGCCATATCAACCAACTCAATCCTGCCTATTTTCAGTATCTGGATTCCCTAACCGATATTTTATTAGATCATGAAATCGCGCCTGTCTATCAGCCCATTTTCCACGGATTTGGGTGGAAAGGACTGGATGTGCTGGGCAATACCATCAACCCGGAAGAATATGTGCGTTATTGCAAATACCTGCTCGCCCGCTACGGCAGCAAACCCGCTTTCTGGCTCCTTGCAGGCGACAATGGCGGCAAAGATCCGGGGGTGAAAGAAAGCGGCGAAATGATGGAAAAATGGGACTGTTATCGCCAACCTACGGGCCTGCACTACAATCCCTGTGATGACTATATCGCCGAATGGGCCATCAACAATCCGCTCAAACACTGCGAACACTACAACAAATCCTGGCAGGCCGAAAACTGGCTGGACTTCCAATGGGCGCAGACCGGCCATAGCGGCGAACATCTATACCACAAAGTATCGCGCATGTACGAAAACCAACCCGTCAAAGCCTCCGCCAACGGAGAACCTACCTACGAAGGCATGAACGACGGTAAAAACGGCCTCGGTTGGTGGCAGGGGGAAGAAGCCTGGATGCAATTGATGTCCGGAGGAACCATGGGCGTGGTTTACGGGGCCGCCGGACTCTGGCAATGGAAAGTCACTGCTGACGAAGAAGGCTGGGGCGTATGGGCAAGTCAAAACAAATCCTGGCAAGAAACACTCGACATGGAAGGCAGCCGGTATGTGGGCTATTTGGCAAAAGCATTAGAAGGGTATGATATTGCAGACATGGAAAAACGGTGGGATTTGGCAGAAGATAACCGCCCCTTATTGGCTATCGAGGGTAAATTTTATCTTTCCTATCTCAACGAAGGCGGAAAAATCAGCATTCCCACGGTTCCGGCAGGTTTACCCTGGCGGTGGTTTGATCCCCAAACCGGCGAATGGGGCGACGAGGGTATTACGGAGGTTAATCCCGTTTTCATCACACCGGGTCAGTCCCCCAAAGTATTGATTATCGGAGAGCCAAATAAACCCATGCACTAGATTTCTTAACATTTTTTTCATCTCTCTATTGCATAAAAGAAAAAAGCCCATAACTTTGCAACGCAATTGAAACCTGCAACGGTTCGGTAGTTCAGTTGGTTAGAATACGTGCCTGTCACGCACGGGGTCGCGGGTTCGAGTCCCGTCCGGACCGCAAAAAAGCTGCTTTAAAGCAGCTTTTTTTGTTTCGTTTACTGCCTTATCAAACCCTCCTGCACCACAGACGCCACTAATCGTCCCTGCTGGTCGAAGATACTTCCCCGGCAAAATCCTCGCGAATTAGACGCGCTCGGGCTGTCGGTGGCGTAAAGCAGCCATTCGTCCATCTTAAAATCGCGGTGAAACCAGATAGCATGATCCAGACTGGCAAGGAAAAGGCGCGAAACATTAAGCTGATCCTGATGGGGAAGCGTGGCCGTTGTCAGCAGATTGTAGTCGGATGCGTAGGCCAGGAGTTGGTGTTGAAGGGGCAGGTCGGAGGCCACTTTATCTCTCGCCCGAATCCATACATGGCGGTAGGGGCGGTTTTGTGTCATATTGGTGGGGTCCACCTTTTCCACGGGTCGAAATTCGATAGCATTGGGGTGAATAATGGTCAGGCGGGCGTACCATTCGGGGGCGGTTTCCCTAAGGCTTTCGATTTGTTGGTAGTCAGGCAGCAGCACTTCTGGCGGCAGAACATTCGGCATGGGAATCTGATGGTCAAAACTCTCCGGTTCTCGCACCTGAAAGGAGGCAGCGGTAATAAAAATCGCCTTTCCTTTTTGCAAAGCCACTACCCTACGCGTCGAAAAACTTCCCCCATCGCGGATGGAATCCACCTCATACGTAATGGGCACGTCAATATCCCCTGCCAGGATAAAATATCCGTGCATTGAATGCGCGAAGCGGTCAGGCGGCACCGTCTGGTAAGCCGCGTAAAGCGCCTGGCCAAGCACCTGACCGCCAAAGACCCGTTTCCAGGGCGTGCGGTAATTTTGGCCGACAAAAGTTCTTTCACCCGTCTTTTCGAGCGTAAGGAGAGAGATGAGTTCGGTTAGGGTTTGCATGGGGAGGTGTTTTATTTTATCCCTGTAAAATCCGCAACAAATCGTCATTCAAAAAATATATTTCCACGCCATCTTTTTTGGGAGTCAAGATTTTGGCTTCCACCAGTTGAGACATATACTTGACGATGGTTGTACGGGAAGACTTTCCCAAAATATCAATAATCACCGGAGGTTTTATATAGGGTTGGCTAAAAATCGCCTCATTTATTTCCTTATTATACCACTTTATCAATTTTTTACCGTGGGTTAACGTAGCTTCCATCTGGCTGATAATTTCTTCAATCAGATTATTGGTAAGGATGGCGGTTTTTTCTACCGCATCGAGCATATACATAATCCAATTTTTCCAAGACCTCCACATCGTAACGCCTCCCAGATTGTAATAATAATCTTCTTTGTGGACAAGAATATATTTTGAAAGATATAGGGTGGGATGGGAAAGCAGGTTGGAATGAATAAGATAAAGCAAGTTCAAAATTCTACCTGTCCGCCCGTTTCCATCTTGAAAGGGGTGAATTGCTTCAAACTGGTAATGCGCAATACACATTTTCAGAATAGGATCTGTCGGATATTTTTCGTTATCATTCAGATAATCAATAAGATTCGCCATCAAATTTTCGATAACTGCTGTTCCTCGCGGGGGAGTATAAATTATTTCACCGGAACGAAATTCGCTTTGACCTCTTTTGATCACCACATTTGATTGAGGGGGTCGAATTCCGGCTTTTGTGTCTTTTACCTGCTGAAATATTTTTATGATTGATTCCGCAGTAATCGCTCTGTGGGATATGATATCGTAATATCCCGCCCACAAAGCCTCCCGATAACGGAGAACTTCTTTGGTAGCCGGGTCTGCCCGTTCTTCCTTAGCACTATCCGAAATCGCCTTATAAAGTTCATCCTCTGTAGTGAAAATATTTTCAATTTCCGTTGAGGTTTTTGCTTCCTGAAGGGCAATCGTATTGACCAGCATAGAGGGATTAGGAAGCCTGAGAATATTTCCATTCACAGAAGCCAAAGCCCTCGATGCCGATACTAATTTCTTTAATATTTGAGGGTCATTCTCCAATTCCTCTGGCGGGGGAAGCAGGGGCAAGTCATTAAAAGGAAGGTTCCGGTCATATTTTTTTGTCGCCATATCTGTCCATTTTTATGCCCAAAACTGGACATATCCCAAATATATGTCCAGTTTTTTTCGCAACAAGGATATATGTCCATTTTTTTTGATTTTTTGGACAAATAGGCTTTAAGCAGAGTCTTAACACTACAAAATATTCGTATATTAGCCTTATGGACACTTTCACCCTCGACATACCGCAATCCCGCGCTTGGACAGAGGAAGACTTGTTTGTCTTTTGTACGGCCAACCGGAATCTGAGAATCGAGCGGGATGCCCATGAATTTATTATTATTACGCCTAATACCTCCGGTTTTAGAGAAAACAGCGGGAACCTCAGGCGGCAAAACCCGAATGTTGCCTGGCGTAGGGCGGGACAAATCCGAGAACGATATGTTCTCTTTTTACCCCTTTTTGTATGAGTTCTTCTGCAACATCCTGATCCGTCCAGTTTTGCTGAAGCCAGATTTTTCCATCAATTATGTCAAAATGCATAACACAGTGATAGACAAATTGTCCTTTTGCCCATCCCAAACGAATAAGCGCAAAATGATTGCGTTCACGATCAGCGAGGACTTCCTGATCTACCTCAGGCATATTAGCCGGTTTGATTGAGGCATATTCTTCCAAAAGAGCCACAATGAGTTCCTGATAGTGCTTTATTGAATCCATTTTATGATAGCTTTTTTTTCAGGTTCATAAACAATTAGCTTAATCTTTTCCAGTTGAATCATTTTCTGAACAAAGGGTCTTTGGAAGAAGTTCTCGTAAGATAGCTTAGGAATTGCCAAATACAAAACCCTGTCGCTTTCATTTTCTTCTAAGGCAGCCCGGTAGTTGATATATTTTCCTACTGCTTCATGAAAGGCATGAACCGGAGAAGATTCTGCAAATCCTTTTATTTCTATAGCGATTTTATCAACCCCGCGCTCTGCTGCAATTAGTTGCTCTGCGCCCAAGTCAATAAAAAAATCCACCTCACCCACTGAAAAATAATAGGGGTCAGAAGTAATTATCCAACCCTCCTGCTCCAAAGCCCCCCGTACAATATCGTGATAAAAATCCTTTGCAGGCATAAATTTTTCTTTCAAAGATACACTTTGCGATAGGTCAAATCAAATTCAGATCATATTACTCCTCCTAATACCCCCGGTTGAGAGAGCGTGCGAAGACGCGCCACCTGAATTAAAAAAGGGGGAAACGGGCCTCTTGGCTACAAACATTTGACCTCTCCGAGCCAAAAGGCCACTGAGGTGGGTCTTGCCTGACGGCAAAACTTAGAGGTGGTCTGTCCAGTTTTGGGCATAAAACTGGACAGATCACAGATATGTGTACAGTTTTTTTGATTTTTGGGATAAGGAGGCCAATACATCACAAAACTACTGCAAATAATATCCTCCATCCCGACCCCAAAACTTATCCGCGTCAAAGTTAATCTCCCCAAGTGCCTGAGTCACGCCCAAGGCTAATATCGGTCCGCTGTAAGTGTGAAAACCTTTTGTATCGTCAAAAAAACGACCCGCGGGATCAACCATTACATAACTGCCCTGAATAACCTCCGTGTTTTCCGGGACAAATGGAATTCCATTAGCATCTGTACGATTGCGTTCGCAGAAATCTGCGAACTGCTGCCCGGCAATCTGGAAACGGGCAAAATCCGCATCATTTTGCCCATCCACCCTCAAGACTTGCAGAATTTTCCAACGATCAGGTCGAATCTCCAAAATAAAATCTTTCAGATTTTCTGACCAGTTGCCCGCATGAACCACTGTGTTGATTTTTAATTGAAGACCGACCTTACGGATCAACCGACACAACCGGGTATAATTTTCACGGTCAAATGCGGTACTACCGGGAACCATTCGCCCCGAACGGGTATTTGCCACAGGATCAAGACTATCCACACTCAACACCATCCAGTCCAGGTTTCCATCAAAGCAGCGCAAATAATCTTCGGTAAGTCTGCTACCATTGCTTACAATCATGGTAAGCATTCCCCGACTTTTTGCCTCAGCGACCAACTCGTGAAGCCACGGACAAAGCGTAGGTTCGCCACCTGCAAAGGTAATCTTTCGAAAGCCATAAGCTGCCAGTTCCCGGACCACTTCCAACGCCTGCTCGCGAGGAAGATGACCTTTAGGAAGAATCGTCGAACGCACATCCTGAAACCTGGCAAAACAGAAACCACAACGCATATTGCAGGGTTCCCACAAATGAAAATTAACGGAGGGGATCATTCCCCCGGAGATAAAAGAATTTTGCATAAGAAATGGATTAATGTTATCCCGAAGGATATGTCCACCCGCTATTCCTTATCTCTGGTTTTTTGTTTTTCAATCACTAAGAACCAATCATTTAAACAATTATCATCACCGAGCACAAATGCCTTTTGGTAATAACTGGCAGCCTTTTCTAACTCACCTAACTGGAAAGAAACCAAGCCTGCATTTGCGTAGCTATTAATAAATTCAGGATTAAGAGAGCAAGCTTTTTCATAACACATCAAGGCTTCTTCAAGTCTTTCTGCCTCCATATGCAAAACGCCTAAATTGTACCAAGTTCGCCAAAAGTTGGGATCAATATCCAATGCTTTTTTATAAGCAGTCATGGCTTGATCTTTTTGTCCCAGTTCATCCAGCGAGATTGCCAGTATATCCCAGTAATCGGAAACACATAAATCTAATTCTACGGCTTTCTGAAGATCAGGTATTGATTCTATCCACATTTCTTGCTGTTGTTTGTACCACCCTCTATAATACCATGCCTTTGAATTATCGGGATGAGAATTAATTACCCTGTTTACCACTATTAGTGCTTTATTTAAGTCTCCCCGAAGAAACCATAAGGCGGCCAACATTAGTTGGTCATCAGCAGTTTTAGGAGCATCATAAATCGCTTTTGCTTCAACCTGATTCAGTATGCTTAACAATATTGGATTTGTTGGGAATAAGGCAATTGCTTTCTGAATACATACATACGACTCCTCTAATTTTCCCATCGAATGGAGAATGCTAATCTGATTAATTAAAGCGATCTCGTTTTTGGGATCTAAGGAAAGTGCTTTATTCAAATCTGAAAGTGCTTCTTCTTTCCGCCCTAATTCCCAAAACGAGATAGCGCGATGGATATATCCTAAAATATCAGTTGGAAAAAGCCCAATAAGCTCATTGTAAAATGTCAACGAGAGTTCCCATTGTTTATCTTCAGCATAAGTATCGGCTAAAAGACCAATATATTCCTGATAACCTGGCCTAAGCTGTGTTGCCCTAAGAAGATGGGGAATCGCCTGTGTGAATTTTTCCTCTTTGTACAACATTTCTCCTTTTGTAAATGCTATGTACGCTTCATGTATCTCTTTTGAATCATTAATGGAGGGGAAATCAGGCATATCCACCTGAATGATATCGCACCATACTTTATCCTGTTCAATAGCCTCAATAACATCAGCGGCAGTACATTCATCTGGATTTGCCCATATACCCCGAAATTTTTGAAAATGTGCATCAACCTTATCCTTTTGTGAAATTGTTAAACGGAGAAATCTCTTTTCACAACTCTTTTCCTCTGGATTTTTCCGCCATTTATTCATGAATTCCAAAGCAAATGCACGATCTCCAGAAGCACCTACAAGCATTTCGAGATATTTATCAAGTAATGCCCATTTGGCGTTGGTCAGGATAATTTTCAAATCCCAGATACCAATTTTATAGAATTGTCCCTTACCCCACTTTTCGTAGTTGCCCTCAGGTGTGGAAGTAATAATAAGTGGGTAGAATTGTATCCGCCCAAGCAACCGCGTATTGCTGCAGATTTATTCCTGAGTCAAAGATTGAGGCAGCTCGACGGAGGTTGTTTCATCTTTAAAGTTGTAGGGCAGGAGTTCGTGAATGCGGTTGATGGGGTGTGCGGGTAAT
>JANRJC010000009.1:0-70961 GCA_033764335.1 Bacteroidia bacterium
TTCATAGGCATAAAAATCACCCTTGGCCTGCAAGGCTTCCAGCTCCGGCCAATACGAATCTGCTAATTGGAGGAATTCTTCGCGTGTCATAATCGTTTTTTACAAGATAAGCAATCAACGCGAAAGCGTGAAATGCACCCTAGAGCAGGTTAGTTTTTAAATTACCAAACACCTTAGAGTGAGGTCAACTTTAGCATACTCCCATGGTAAATCCTTTCGGATTTTGGTTCAAATCCAAAATTGCTTTAGCATTACCTATTTGGTCAACGAAAGCTTACTTCAGCGCTTAGGACGCCCGGGTCGTGGGTTCGAATCCCACCTGCTTCACGATTAAGGTCAAAACCAACTTACTACAAATTGGACATACGGTTCGAATCCGTCTTTGAGAGTTGGTTGATTACCTTATGCAATTCAGGTCAATTGTTTTTTACTTCCGGGGATATCCCCACATTTTGAAGCAAAAATCCAGAAACAAGATTACCTGATTTTTTTACATCTAAGCTAAAAATTATGAACAGAGATTTGCTTAAAATCGCTATTAGAAAAAATGCTATCTTAATCCCTCCTGAATGGGCATTAAATGATGGCACAACAAAAATAAATGAAACGACTAGTGTTCTACTAGCAAATTGTACGAAACTAGGTTTCACTTTCTCTGAAGGTTTATTGCATAAAATAAACAGCATTTCGCCTGTAGCCAAACTGGAAGTGTTCGAATTGCTGAAAGAGGTTACTGGCGTAAACAAGAACTGGACACCTCTTGTAAAACAATGGAACATCCCAACAGAGGAATCTATTTTTGACCATATCATTACCTGGTTTGCCAACATTTTCCAGCTAGCCAACGGAACGAAATTGCCTTGTGGGCATATTATTCCCGACAATACTTTTCCATTGGAAAGGTATAATGGTTGTCCATTCTGTGGTTCTCAATTTGAATTTGAGAAGCTGACCTATGTAGCCGGTCAAAACAAATTGAAGGTGCTAAACCTCTGGACTGAAGAGAACCTTCAGCGTTATTTGGTTAATCTATTGGAATCCCCTGTAGCCTTAGATGCTACGCAGGTAGATGATTTAAAGATTCTGATCGCTCATTATGGCGTATCAGTTAATGCAGAGGTTAAAATGAAGGAAACCTTAATGGTTGTCATTGATACCCTTGTAACGCAAGATAAAGCTGAACAAGCGGGCAAGTTCTTCAAAACACCCAATGATATCCTTAGGTACTTGTGGTACAAGCACACTGGATTCTTACAAATCATAGAACCCAAAACAATTGCTACCCGGTTGAGTAAGAATGCAAGAAACCGGCACCTGCAACTTGATAAAAGTACAGAAACCAAGATCAGGTCATTGGCAGAATTAAAGTTGAAGTACAGCCGAACGGAGTGCAAACAATATGCTTCATGGATAAATAACTTAACCATGGGTATATCTGAACAATGTGAGAATATGCACCCTAAAAGAGGAATGTGGGTGCGGGTAATCCGGGCATTGAGATTAGCGGAGTATAGTAAACAGCAAGGATTTAAAAATCTGGCAGAATTACTGGATGTCTTTTACAATGAAAGATATGAAGTATGGCAAGGGAAAGTGAATGAGTATAAAGTAAAAACTGATGCAGAAAATACCTTTGCTATTTTAAAGCAAAGGCCTGGGTTATTCGCAAGATCATTATTCTCGTCAATGCTGTGGTTTGGACCAGATGTTTCCATCAAACACTTTAAGGAAGTGATGGATCAGGTCCCTGCACGATTGATCTTCACGCTGAACATGTATGCGGAGGTATATTTTGATAAGAAGAACTCAAGAACTGTTAAGCCCCTTGGAGGAACCAACAAGAAGATTCCAGCCAATAAGCTACTTCGCCTATACAGTGATGACGAATTAAAAAATATGCAATCTCTTGTACAGGGTTTGAGCCTGGAAGTAATTAAACGCAATCTGAAAAAAGTACAAAACCCTAATAAGACCATGTTCATTGACGAGGGGCTGTTCAGTATCCCGATTTCAATTGGTGACCGAAATGAGCATATTCAGGATTTACCTGGCGCTTTAATGGGCAGTCGCTTTAAGGTTGAGGGTGATATTGTCAGATTGTTTATGCAATGGGGAGAAGGGCTTCCGGCTCAGCACCTGGATATGGATTTGAGTTGTATAGTTGCTTATGAAAATAAAATTGAATTCTGTTCATTCTCTCAACTGGTAATTGCGGGATGTAAACACAGTGGAGATATCCGGAGAATTCCTGAAAAGGTTGGAACCGCCGAGTATATTGAGGTTGACCTTAAGCAATTGAAGAGTCGGCAGGCGAAGTATGTCAGTTTTACTTGCAACGCATATACCAATGGTGCTATAGCTCCAAACCTGGTAATAGGATGGATGAACAGCAAGTTTCCCATGCGTATTTCTCCTGGTGGTATTGCTTATGATCCTACGGCTGTTCAACATCAGGTAAGAATCAAACAAACACTTACGAAGGGAATGGTATTTGGTGTACTCGATGTTGAAAAAGGTGAAATTGTATGGTTGGAGTTGAGTTTTGCGGGACAGATTGCACAAAATTTAAGTCTTTCAGTCGTTGAGGCTTTTTTGAATAAGCTAAATGCGAAGTTGAAGATCGGAGACTTACTAAAGTTAAAAGCAGAAGTTCAGGGGTTAGAAATCATTACTGATTCAGAAACTGCTGAAGAAGTCTATGATATGAATTGGGCACTGAATACTGCTGAGGTGAGTAATCTGTTTTTATAGCGCCGGCTTAGTCTGTTTACAATACCTCGATAGATTCAGACCGCAAGTTAAGTGCAAAAACTTCAATTGTAGAGGTGTGCTTTGCGGGGCGAATACATCAGATCAGGGCGCAATGTTGGGGTGTCGTTTTTTATTCGGTTTAGAGGAAAGTCAGTCCGATTCTACGGTTTAATCCCTGCTCGAAAATTCGAATTAAGGTTGAGAGTTGGATATTCCCTTTTCCATTTTCAAGTTTGGAAATGTAACTTTTCTTTGTTCCCGCCTTGTCTGCTAGCTGTTCCTGTGTCAAATTTGCTTCCTTACGTGCAGCTTTCAACATTTCGCTAATAATGAACATTTGTGCGCCTTCTTCATATTTGTTTCGGCTTTCAGTCCCGATTTTCCCGTGCTCAAGTTCAATCAGTTCGTCAAATGTTTTGATATTCTTATACTTTTCCATATCCGTTATTTTTTGTTGAAAAAATAATCCTTCATTAACTGTTCTGCTTTATCAATTTGCTTTTGCGGTGTTTTTTGGGTCTTTTTTTGAAATCCGTTGAAAAGAACGACCAGTTGTCCTTCGTCAAAACAGCAGAAAATCCGGTAAATGTTCGATTGATACTCAATTCGGATTTCGTAAAGCCCATTGGTTCCTGTCAAATGTTTTAAAAACTTTTCGGGAACGCGATCAACCTGTTTAATCATCTCAAAAACGTATTGAATTTTCTCTTTTACTTTTGGGTCTTGTTTTTGGTAAAATTCAATAAAATGGTTTTCGTAGAAGATTATCTTTCTATTCATTTGGTAAAGTTATCTCGAAAGATAACATTTTCCAAATTTTTGAGGGATTATTTTTGGGTAGGTCAAAATGCATCACAACGGTTTGTGGCTTTGTGTTGGTGGGCTTTTGAAACCGTAAATTGTCTGCCAGCATCAATGTTTATTGATTGCTCAAATGTTTCTATTCGCACTGTCTGTCCGCCCACTAACGCAAAACCCATGTTAGTGGCTGGTTTTTTCTTTCCGCCATACAACTATTCCATAGTCCGAACTACTTAAAACAATTTTTTTGTTGTCACGAACTTCGCCCATTAAATTCATGGAATGATTTACGGGAAGAAGATAGAAGTAAAGATATTTTTCGTCTGTTTTATTACGTTCGGTCGGAATGATGATTTCCTTTAATCCAAATTCGTGGGCTTGTCCTGAGTCGGGAACATATGCCCAAGAAATTGTCCCGATATGAGGATAGTCTTTATTGACGATTATTTCGCCTGTCCATTTGCGATTGTCGTGTGTTAACTCTATTGTCAATGCATTACCACCGTTATAAATGATTTTACCTTTTGCAATTGGTCCGGCTAAAAATCTTTCTTTGATACCGAACTCTTCCCAGTCGCCATCCAAAAAATTTAAGCGTTTATAAAGTCGATATTCTTGAATAAACTCAAATATTAAAACCACTAATGTCGATGCGTATGCCCCTTGGATAATGTTAAGAATTATTGGTCTAAGTCCGTACGGATAATGTGGTAGGTATCCGCATACAACTATTATTGTCGCGATGACCGCAATGATTATTATTCTGAATAGTCGTCTCATAAACTTACCACTAACATCCACCACTCGTTGCGTGTATTTCCTTATCCCTCTCCCCAAATATCCTCCCTTTCCCTCTGATTTACAAGTATCGGGGAAAGATATGTCCGGATGGGCAAAATATTGACCGGGCGACATTTGGGTTTGTGCCCCGTGCAACTGCGTTTTCAGGCTGGGCGCTGCGCAGAGAAGCTTAGTTGTTGTGGCCAGCAATCATTAAAAATATATTTTCAATTTATTGTCAAAGTTTTCCATCATTCGGTATATTTTATCTCCTAATATCTCCTTTTGCAGCTGTTTTGACCTGGTCTCAAATTCCTGATATCTTGTTGTCTTGCCAGTATAGGCAAAATCAAAATCCCTTGTTTTAATCTGAATGATTCCAAAAGAGAATCCGATAATAAAAACTCCAACAGTAAACTTCCTTAAATCAAAATGGACAAATCTTTGAATCAGATGTAGAATCAAGTTTATAATAATGACACCAATAACAATTAAAAATATGTCGTAATTATTCCACCACCAGATATCTCCAGTCCCTCCTATGTATGACTTTGAAGGCCAGAAAAAATCAACTCCTCCCCAAGTCGAAGCGGGTGTTGGCATATCTTCAATCAAGTGTATGAAGAATCCAAGTAGAAAACCAATCAGTAGAATTCGTTTTTGATTTAAAGAACCAACAAAGCTCTTATTCTTTAATTCCTTAAACTTTGAATCAATAAAGTAGCTAACTAATCCTAAAAATCCAGCAATGAATATCCCCGCAAATGCACTATGCATGAATGCATGATGCGAATACCAATATTTTGCTGAATATATATCTTTCCCGCTCACGGAAAGATTAAAAAAATCCCCAATTGTTGAATCAAATCCGCTCCATAAGCTTATCACATCCAAATCAGGCAAAGCTCCTGCGAACCCTGAAATCAAAATGATTTTCAGTCTGTTCTTGACTCCTGAATTCGCAAAACTTGAAACAACAGTTCCTATCGCAGTTCCAGATAATGTATGTGTTAAAATATCCATTCTAATCTCTTTGCTGTATTGCTGCTTTGATTGGCCGCCAACACCCCTATACACACCACCCACAACGTGTATTTCCTTATCTCCCCAAATATCCTCCCTTTCCCTCAGACTTACAAGTATCGGGCAGAGATATGTCCACGGGGGCAAAATATTGACCGGGCGACATTTTGGTTTGCGCCCATGTTATCTCTCTTTTCTATAAATCCACTCATTGAAAAAGTCATCTAGTTGAACACCTGATGATTCCTCCAAAGCTTTCTGAAAGTCTGTTGTTTCAACAGACTCCCCAAAATATTTGGAAGTATAAAATTTAATTGCGTCCCAAAATATTTCATCCCCTATTTTCTCTCTTAATAGGTGCAATACATAAGCTCCTTTAAAATAGACTAAGTTTCGATCATCGCTTGATGGGTTTGACCAATTCGCAAAAACCAGAGGCTTATCGTTACCTCGGTTTTTTA
Source organism: Bacteroidia bacterium (assembly GCA_033764335.1). Classification (GTDB taxonomy): domain Bacteria; phylum Bacteroidota; class Bacteroidia; order J057; family J057; genus JAGQVA01. Next base: position 5,817 of record JANRJC010000009.1, read on the forward strand.
CAGCTTTATATACTTCATAGTAAGAATCTATATCGGATTGATACTTATCCCGGCCGAAGCGATATTCATTATAAGCTGCCGACAGGTAGGTAGCCATTGCTTCGTTAAGCCAAAAGTGATTCCAACTCTTACAAGTAACTCGATTACCCCACCATTGATGAGCCAGTTCATGTGAAATCAAATTGGTCTCAGTGCTGTCCTTCAATACTAACTCTCCGTAGGTTTCTTTCAACGTTGAATATCCTGACATCTCTTGATAATGGTTTCCAATGAGTATTTGGGAGTACCTGGATTGATCATATTTCACACCGGATTTCTCTTCAAAAAAAGAAATCATCGTGGGCGTTTCCTTGAAGATGGTCATAAGCTGGCCAGATGTATAATCTCGTGAGTAGTATCTTAGTAGTACTTCTCCTGATTTTTCTTCTGTTTGGTTGAAATTGCCAATGGCAAATCCATAGGTGTAGGTGGGTGATTCATAATTCTGTTGATAGGAATATTGTATTTTACCATTTTTTCGCACCTGACTCACTAGCTCGCCACTAGCAATACAGTCTTTATCCGCTGGAACAGATATATCCAGATAAAACAAGGCTTTATCTCCGGGTGAATCATTGCAGATCATCCATTGGCTTGTCGAATATACTGTAAAGGTTTGTCCGCGATCCGTGTCAAACAAAAGCCCATTTGTCGGATTTCCATGATAGTCAATCGTCAGTTCGTTTTCTTTTTCTTCTCTTTCCGATAGTTTGATGATTAAACTACCGTCCCTATTCTCAAAACCTACAACATTGTCCCCGGTCACCTTATCAATTCTAAGGTTTCCAGACTTAAATGCTACAGAATTAGCATCATTTTCGATTTGAAACTTAATGACAACCGTACCGCTAATGTATTTTTTCTCAATATCAGGCTCAATTGTCAAGTGATAGCTAATAACATCTAGTTCAAAATCATTAGGGTTGGCTTGAACAGATGTTGTTAGCAAAAGTACTATTGAAAAGATGGATATATTCTTAGTAAACATATTTTTAATGAGAGATAACACTCGTCGCTACTCGTTGCGTTTATTTCCTTATTGCCACTTACCAAATATCCTCCCTTTTCCTTAGATTTACTAGTATCGGGGAAGATATGTCCAGAAGGGCAAGTCTCAATGGCATAGTTGGGGAACCCCCAGCACCCCTCACTTCTGCCTGAAGTCTGCTTGTATTTTTTCTAACTCGATGATCTGTGGGGTAATGGTTTCGGAATCTTTTTTCCACTGCTTGCGCCAGGTTATGTAAAATATCATCGCATAAAAGAGCCAGGTAAAGCCTATACCGGAAATCACGATATATCTATCTACGCCTTCTAGTATGTGATTGATGTAAAAACTGCTGAAAATCCCCAGCAAAATCATATATATGGGCATAAACAGGTTTGTTACCAAAAGGTTGTACTTGAGTTTGGATAATTTGACTTCCACAAATCGGGCAGGGTTGCCGGCCATGGACTTGTGGATATTGGTTTGTCTGAACCAAAACAGCATGGTCTGTATGCCGACTAAAAACCAGATCCCCATTAATGGAAAAACGCCTGTTTCACTTTTGATAAAGGGCAGCGCAATCATCCCGGTGAGGTAAATCGTGCCCGCCAACCAGTAAGAGAGTTTGGTGTTTTCTTTTTTAAGTTGCTCTTCGAAATGGGTGATTTTTTCAAACATCACCTGATCCAGGGTTGATGGCAGTTTTTTTTGTTGCCATTGCGCACTTAATTCGTTGAAATCCATATCGTTTAAATTTTATTGTTCCAAAGTAATTTTAGTTCGGCTTTAATTCTGTTGATTTTTACGCCTACATTTGAAGTTGTCATTCCCAAAATTTCCGCAATTTCTTTGTACGGATACCCCTCTAAATATAGTCCGACAATGGCTCTGTCGGCGCTTTTAAGCAGACTGATTTTTTCCATCAAAACATCTATTTCGTTTTTCTCCGGGTAGGTCGTTTCTTTTAATTCATTAACATATTCGGTTGTCTCTCTATGCTTCTTTTGTTTTAAGTTGAAGTTAATCGAGGCATTCATAACAATTCTGTATATCCAGGTTTCTATCTTTGATTTTTCCTGAAAATTATCAATCCCTTTCCAAATATTAATCAGCACCTCTTGGTACAGATCCTCAATTTGAGAACGATCATATACCATGATAAAACACAAGCGATAAATTCTATCCTTATGTTTCTCATACACTTCGTTAAACAGTTGTTGTTTACTCAAGGCGTTTTATTGATTAGACCATTGGGACACAGGATTTATTACAAGCTTTCATTTTTGAGGGCAAAACGGGGACAAAACCAAGTTCGCTACATAATGATTATATTTGGGTTGTACTTTTGTAAGCTGGATTGTCAATGAATCGCTTGTTCAATATTATCACTTTTTGGGGGCTTTGGGTTTCTTTTCCTGTGTTTTCTCAGGAAGTTCCACATACCATTAGCTTCTCTCAAACCTCACAAAAGGCCCTGGATAATACCTGGATGATCGCTCAGGACGATCATTCCTTCATGTATTTTGCCAATAATGAGGGTTTGATTCTTTATGATGGCTCAGAATGGCAAACCTTTACCCTGCCTCATAAACAAATTATCCGGTCGGTAGCCATTGATTCAAAAGGCAATATCTTCACCGGCGCTTACGGCGAATTTGGTTACTGGACACAAGATGAAAATAGCCAGTTACAGTATCATTCTCTGAGTGAAAATGTGCATTATAACCTGGCGCATTCCGAGGAAATCTGGAACATTGTGGTTAAAGAGGAGTATGTATTATTGCAATCATTCTCAACCATTTACAAATATGATTATCGCGAAGTTACGGTGATAAAACCGCCTCAGGGGCTTACCATTATGTTTATTCATTCGGTAAGAGGAAGGGATTTTTTACAGGTACGGGGAAAAGGTGTTTTTGAAATTTTACCGGACGGAGGGTTTCGCCTTCTGGCGGGAAGCGAGGCTCTGGCACAAATGGAAGTGGTGGCGATTTTGCCCTATCAGGATTCCGGGTTAATCATAGGTACCTCGCTCAATGGTCTTTTTATCTGGGATAATGGTTTGTTACAACCCTGGGCGATAGCAGCCAATCGCCTGTTTTTTGAAAACCAACTCAACAAAGGGATCCAGCTATCTTCCGGGGCGTATGCCTTTGGTACCATTCTCAATGGCGTTTATATCCTCAATCCGGATGGTTCACTAAAATGGAACTTAAACCGAAAAAAGGGACTTCAGAACAACACGGTACTATCTGTCCTGGAAGATGTTCAGCAAAATTTATGGCTTGGGCTGGACAAAGGTATAGACATGATTGAACTCAATTCTCCGCTTATTTTTTTTCCCGACAATGATGGTTTCCTGGGAACTGTATTTGCCTCCGTTCTATTTGAAGGTCAACTATATCTGGGAACCAATCATGGCGTCTATCACCGTCCCTGGGGGGATAAATCTCAAAAAAATTTCACCTTTCTTCCCGGTTCGCAAGGCCAGGTATGGGAATTGAAAGTGGTGGACAATCAGTTATTCTGTGGACACAACGAGGGAACTTTTCGGATTAACCGGGGAAAATTGGAAAAAGTGTCCTCCATAACGGGCGGCTGGATGATGCTTCGCCTGCCCGATCACCCCGACAAATTGATACAATGCACCTATACCGGGCTGGTTATTTTTGCGAAAGATCAACAAAACACCTGGCGTTTTTCCCATCGCTTACCGGAATTGCGTGATCCGATTCAGAAGATATTATTTGACAAAGAGGGTTTCCTCTGGGCACTTAATCCCTATAAAGGGCTTTCCCGACTCAAAATTGACGCCCAACAATCGCATATCCAAACACTTCGCAGTTTCACAAAAAAAGATGGGCTGCCTTCCGAATTTGACCTGGACATCACCCAATTTGGCGATCAGATCGTCATCCGCTCCGACAATCAGTTTTTCACTTTTGACTACGCAACCCAGGGGCTTTTGCCCATAGACTCTATAATGGGCCAGCCGCTGGAACCCGGTCAATATTCCCTCATCAATGGGGTAAACGATGAGTGGTTTAAGGTTTATCCAAGAATGGCGGAGTTCATCAAGGAAAAAGAAGTCAAAAAGGTTTCCGTTTCGCTGGTTTCGAGTTTTACCAATATTATCGCCCTCGATAGCCAGTATTATCTGCTGGGGCTTAATTCGGGTTATGCCTTGTATAAAAAAAATCAGCCGGAAACCGGGAATTACACAACGACCATTCGCCCGCTGATTACCCGTGTCTGCCTCGTCAGTGAAAAAGATTCCGGGTTTTGTATGAGTCCCCTGACTTTCACCCAACCGGCCCTTCAGTTGAAACACAACCAGAATTATCTCCGCTTTTCGTTTACTTATCCCGATTATTCACACAGTTCGAGGTTTCGGTATCGGCTGGATGGATTTAATGAAACCCTATCGGAATGGGGAAATGAACATTTTAAAGAATATAGCAATCTGGCGCCGGGCAGCTATACTTTTCGGGTTCAAAATCAATGGTCGGAAAACCTGGCGACCTTTTCGTTTTCGATTTTGCCCGCCTGGTATGAGACAATCTGGGCACAAATTCTCTGGGTAATATTGAGCATGGCTACAGTTGTTTTGCTGGGGCAATATCAGGCGTATCGTTTGGAACAACACAGGCGTGAGAAAGAAAGATTGAAACAGCAAGAACTCGAACACCAATTAATGGAGGCGCGGAATGAAAAACTCCAATTGGAGGTCTTAGGAAAAAGCCAGGAACTGGCCAATTCTACCATGAGCCTGGTCAGGAAAAACGAAATCCTTCTGGATATGAAGCGGGAGTTAAAAAAAATCGGAGCCGAGTTTGACCAAAGCCTGCCCTACAAATACTATCGCCAAATCCTCCGCCTGATTGACGGGAATATCACCAATGAATATGACTGGCAGGTCTTTGAAACCAATTTTAATCAGGTACATGACCAGTTTTTCAAAAGACTGAAAGCAGATTATCCGGAACTCACCCCCGGCGACCTGCAACTGGCGGCATTCCTTCGCATCAATCTTCCCTCCAAAGAAATCGCCCCGCTGCTCAATATGTCCTTGCGCGGTATCGAGAATAAACGCTATCGCCTCCGCAAAAAAATGGGGCTCAAGCCGGAAGACAACCTTACGGAGTTGTTGATCAAATATTAAAAACCCGCATTTCCCTTCAAATAAGAGCCATTTTTGAAATGGCGTATTAGTAGTGAGGTAGTATCACTAGGTAGTACCGTTCCTATTGATATAATTGTATAGGAATCGAAAACTACTACTTGAATGAAAATACAAAAATTGATTAAAATATTTATTGGATTAAGCCTGTTGTTTTTTTCGGAGCTTACTCTTTTTTCGCAGGCAACGTATTTCTTTCGCGACAGCAATACGCCGGGATACTATGATTCCGGACTTGCATTTAAATCAGGGCAAAGTGAAATCAAACAGGCGGGTCCAAGTGGTGATAAAATTCCCACTGAATTGGGGCAGAAGGTCTTTCAGGGCGATAATAGCCTTGAAATCACCTGGACCTCCAAAGCCGGCGGCGACTGGCTTGCGTTGGTTATCGCCCCCGGATTTCCTTTTCAGGACATTAGCCAGACAGATACTTTGTCGTTTTGGGTGTATTCAGATTCGGGAATAACAAAAAGCCTTTTGCCCAAAATCTATCTGGAAGGTGCCCCCGGCAATACCAAGTCCAATAAATATGCTTTAAGCCTTTTTACGGATGATATTCCCGAGGCAAGCTGGACCGAAATTAAAGTGCCTACCGATACTTTTCTCAATGACCCCAACCAGACGAATATCAATTTTTCGATGATCAAGGCCGTTATTTTAGGCCAAAATCAGGCCGACGGCCAATCGCATACGCTGTATCTCGACGAAGTAAAAGCCTATAATTCCTCAACCGCCGCGCTTCCGGTTGCTACACCTGCTGCTTTACAGGCTAGGGGATACGACAGCCACGTCAGGCTTACCTGGACACCCAATACAGAACCACAGTTGGGTGGATATTTTATCTATCAGTCGGTTGACAATGGGGCCTCGTATCAGTTGCGAAAATTTTTGACGGAGGAAGATTCTGTCTTTAATGATTTTACCGGCCACCAGGGACAAAATTTAAACTTGAAATATCAAATATCCGCAGTGAATGTAGCGGGTGTCGCTTCTCCTCTCTCCAGTCCGGTGGATGTCTCCACTTTTACCATGACCGATGAAGAATTGATGACGATGGTTCAGGAAGCCACTTTTCGGTATTTCTGGGATTATGCCGACCCCGCTTCCGGTATGGCCCGAGAGCGAAATAATTCGGGAGATCTTGTCACGAGCGGAGGTTCGGGATTTGGGATAATGGCTATTTTGGTGGGCATCGAAAGGGGATTTATTACCCGAAGCCAGGGCATAAACCGGATACTTAAGATCCTTAACTACCTGAAAACCGCAGATCGGTTTCACGGTGCATGGCCCCACTGGATGAGTGGCACAACCGGAAATGTCATTCCCTTCAGTACCTTGGACAATGGCGGAGATTTGGTCGAAACCGCTTTTTTGGTTCAGGGGTTGCTGACTGCCCGTTCCTATTTTGACCAGAATACCCCGGAAGAGGATAGTTTAAGGACGGTAACAACGCAACTATGGGAAGGCGTGGATTGGAACTGGTACCGGAAACTCACCAACAATGTGCTTTATTGGCATTGGTCCCCCAACAATGGCTGGCAGATTAACTTTGCCCTCCGGGGTTTCAATGAGGTGATGATTACCTATATTTTGGGCATTGCTTCTCCTACGAATTCGATTCCTGCATCGCTGTACCACACCGGCTGGGCGGGAAATAGCAACTATACCAATGGCAAAACATTTTACGGGCTACCGATCATTCTGGGGCCTGACTATGGCGGGCCGCTGTTTTTTGCCCATTATTCGTACCTCGGTTTTGATCCACGGGGAATCAAAGATGCCTATGCCAACTATTTCACCCGAAACCAAAATCACAGCCTGATCCATTGGAATTACTCCATAACAAATCCCAAAGGGTTTGCCGGATATGATTCTACCTGTTGGGGGCTTACAGCCAGCGATGACCCGGATGGATATTTGGCACACGAACCCGCGACAAACCGGGACAACGGGACCATCAGCCCCACGGCAGCCCTCAGTTCGATGCCCTATACACCCGGCCCTTCGATGGCGGCGCTGCGCCATTTTTACAGAGAATTGGGCGATAAACTCTGGGGAGAGATGGGTTTTTACGATGCTTTTAACCTTGAAAGAAACTGGTTTGCAAGATCCTACCTGGCCATAGATCAGGGACCCATTATGGTCATGATTGAAAATCACCGAACCGGGCTTTTATGGGATAAATTTATGCAGAATCCGGAAATTCAGCCCGCATTGGATGCCATTGGCTTTGTGAAGGACAATGATCCCGTCGGGGATCCCTTATCCGCTTCGATTTGGCAAATTTCCATTGAACCCAACCCGGCGGCCGACCAGACTTTTCTTGTGATGGACTTATTCCGCCCTCAGTCTATTCGCATTACGTTATTAAATAGTGTAGGCGAAATGATATCCGTCATTCAGGAAAATCAGTTTATGAATATCGGGAAATTTCAAATCGGGATTCCAACGAATACGTTTGCTTCCGGCTTGTATTTCCTTAAAATAGAATCTCCCGATTATACACGGGTGGAAAAATTAATTATTCCTTAACCAATTTATCTAATGAAACGGACTTTACTATCACTCCTGATGGCCTGCTTAATCCTGGGAGGATTTAGCCAGACCACTTATGAAGATTTTGAAAGTGGCGCAGCCCTTAGCTGGAATGCCGCAGATGGCGTCTATAATGGCGTATTTGAAAACCCTGACAAATTGGGGATAAACGCCAGCGATAGTGTCGGATCTTACACCAAATCGGGTGCACATGCTTACAGTTTGTTTTTGGCAACCCTGGCCACGCCGATGGATTTGTCAACCAATAACCAGTTTAGCATTCAGATCAATGCACCCGTAGCCACTCAGTTTATTCTTAAACTGGAAGGAACCGGAGAGGCAATCGAAGTAACCAAAAATATTCCCCAAGCAAACGTATGGAGAGAATATACTTTCGATTTTAGTGCGGCCTCCGGCTATACTACCCTGACGAAAATTATCATCTTCTTTGATCCCGGAAACGGAACCAGCAGCGATACCTATCTCTTTGATAATCTTATCGCCAACCCGGCGGGAGTCTGTGCAGGAACCGTTCCCGATCCCGGTATCCTCGACGATTTTGAGTGCCAGAGGAATGCGACATACGGCGTGGGCTGGGACAGCCTATCCGCAATAGCCAACCCCGATCCTACGGGCGTCAATACCAGCGCGGCTGTTGGACAATATATTGACCCTCTGGACGAATGGTCTGCATTGGTAATTGATTATGAAAACGCGATTGACCTGAGCACAAATAACCTTTTCAAAGCAAAAATCTGGTCTCCCAAAACTGGACAGGTATTATTCAAACTGGAAGGCGGTATTTCTCCCGCATCCGAAATTTTCGTTCCCGTAACGGTAACCAATCAGTGGGTGGAGTACCAAGCCAATTTCAGCAGTCAGTCAGCAGCCAACCACAAAAGGCTGGCGATATTTTTCAATGCCGGAGTAACGGCCGTTTCCGGTGATATCTATTATATTGATGATATTACCCGTGAACCTGCGCCGACCGGAGTGATATTTGAAGACTTCGAACCTACCGCCAAACTTAGCTGGGGGCCGCTCAATGGCGATGCCGCCGTGCATGGAACCTACAATGGTCTGGTGTCCAACCCGGATATGACCGGAGACAATAGTTCTTCCAATGTAGGGTCATACAACAAAGGTTCATCCAGTTTTTCGACCCTTACGGCTCTTATTTCGGGCATTGACCTGAACCAATTTACTCAGCTCAATCTTCAGGTGTTGCCACCTGCCGGAGCCGCAGAAGTAACCCTTCAATTGTCAAGCCCCACTCAGGGAATCAAAGAAGTAACAAGGCCGTTGACGGGCGCAGGAGGCTGGGAAAGCCTATCCTTTGACTTTGTGGCTTTTACGGCAATCACAGATTTTGACGCGGTGAATATCCTTTTTGATCCGGGAGTCAGCAATTCCGGTACTTTCTACTTCGACAATCTGGTTCAGGGTGAAAGTACCGTTGATCCTTGCGAAGGTGTTGTTCCTATTGCCAATATCGCAGACGATTTTGAATGTCAGCGAAATGTAACTTATGGCGCAGGACTGGACAGGCTGGAAGTAATCAACAACCCGGATGTTTCGATTGCTAACCCCAGTACCAAAGTAGGCGAATATACCGACGTGCTTGACGAATGGTCTGCACTGGTTCTGGACTACGGGCAGGATATTGACTTGTCTGTCAACAACCAGTTTCACATCAAAATCTGGTCTTCCGTGGCCGTTCCCATGAAGTTTAAACTGGAAGGCGGAAGTTCGTCTGCCGTTGAAATTGACACTACAATTTCCGTTACCGGTTCATGGCAGGACTACACCATTGATTTTAGTGCTTTGGCAGGTCAGAGCCATCATAAGGTAGCCATTTTCTTTAATGCCGGGGTTTTACCTTCACAGCAGGATGTTTATTATATTGATAATCTGAGATGGGCTAGGAAAAATTATACCGGCTGTGTAGTTGATTACGAAGCACCCGAAACGACCATTGACAACTTTAAATATTTTGCCAATGGCCATTTGGAGACAGAAGGATACGAGTTTAAATCGGTGGCGAATCCCGCTCCGGGAGGAATCAACACCTCTTTAACCGTTGGCGAATTTGTAAAAGCCAGTGACGCATTGCCATTTGCCGGGATGTATGCCGATTTAGATGCTCCGATAGATTTTGGTGGCAACCCCGTTGTAAAAGCAAAGGTGTATATGAACCATATCGGCAATTTTGCCGTCAAGTTGGAAGGTTCTCAGACAGGTGCTTCCGCCATTGAAATTATCGTTGCAAATACCAAAGTCAATGAATGGGAAGAACTTTCTTTTGATTTTTCCGCCGCCCCGGTTGATGCCCGGTTTGCCCGTCTGACTTTATTCTTTGACTTGACTATTGACGCAACGGGAGCAGATGTTACCTCTTATTTTGACCAACTGGTCTTTGGAAATGGAAGCTGTAGTTTTGTAGGGATTGACGATCTTCTTCCGATCAGACAGCTTGAGGTTTATCCCAATCCTTTTTCTGATTGGTTATCCCTTGAAAATACAGAAGAATTGGTGCGAATTGAGGTCTATAGTGCTTTAGGCCAAAAAGTAAAATCGGTGGAACTCAATCGCCAGTCCAACCAACGCCTGGATATGTCTGATCTCGAAAATGGGATGTATATCCTGGCGGGATTCAGCGAAGACGGACTGGTTGCCAATCGTAAAGTGCTGAAGAAATAGCTTGTTGCTCGCGAAGCCACAGGGGACATTGTTCACGCTAAGGTTATGCCTCCGCGTTTTGTGCAAAGTCCCCTTCGGCTTTGCGAGAAACTTTTTTCGCATTGATGTACAAAAAACTACTACAAAAAATGAAACCAAACCACACGACCATTACCCCCAACAGCCTGATAAAATGGATAGGAATATTCGCTTTCCTGGTTATGGGATTTCAGATGGCGGGATTTGCCCAGGGTTTTAAAGTTACCGGTACAGTTACCAACAATGAAGGCGAGCCGATGGCAGGGGCCACTTTATTAGAAGCGAATACAGCAGGAGTTTTCACGAATGAGGAGGGAAAATATTCAATTACCCTGTCTGGCCCTAATGCCTCGCTTTTAGTTTCTTATCTGGGTTATCAAAACCAAATCATTCCCGTCGAAGGCCGTGCCGTGATCAATATCACGCTAGAACCTGCGATCAAATCGCTCGAAGAAGTAGTAATCGTCGGTTATGGCACCCAGCGAAAAAGTGATTTAACGGGTTCCATTTCTTCGGTCAAATCTGCGGCCATCACCCGAATCCCTACGGCTTCGGTCGAACAAGCTTTACAGGGAAAAGTCGCAGGATTGCTTGTCACGCCTCGATCGGGAGAACCTGGCCAGGGGGCCGTCTTGCGTATCCGGGGTACAGGAACTCTCAATGACGCTTCGCCGCTTTTTGTGGTGGATGGCATGCTGCTCGACGACATCAACTTCCTGAACCCCAATGACATCTCATCCATCGAAGTGCTCAAAGATGCTTCTTCTACCGCTATTTATGGCTCGCGCGGAGCCAATGGCGTGATTATTATTACTACTCAAAAAGGCAAGGCAGGTTCTGCCCGGTTTAATTTTACCAGCTACTTTGGCAACCAGGAAATTACCCGAATGATCCCTCTGGCCAATGGCGCGGAATACGCCCAACTCACCAACGAAGTGGCGATTAATGAAAACCGGTTGCCTACTTACGATAACCCTGAAGAGTTTGGCGAAGGAACGGATTGGCAAAATGTAATCTATAGAACTGCTCCGATCCGATCCTATCAGCTTTCTGCTCAAGGTGTTTCGGAGACAATGGACTACCATGTCAGTGCCAATTATTTTTCCCAGGAAGGTATTCTCAGAGGTTCTGGTTTTGACCGTCTGACCCTGCGCATCAATAATGGCTATCAATTGACTCCTTTTATCAAATTTGGCCACAATGTTTCTTTTATCGCTACCCAGCAGGAAATTGGTCCGGGTATCGTTTCCAATGCCTATCAGGCCGACCCGACGGTTCCGGTCAGGGATTCATTAGGCAATTTTTCTAATACTACGATCAACGCCCCTGTGGGAAATCCCGAAGCCGTTTTGTTTTACAACAACAATCATGGGAAGGGCATTCGCACCGTGGGAAATGCTTTTATAGACATTAAATTTCTCAAAAATTTCCTCTTTAAATCGAGCTTTGGATGGGATTTGAATCAAAACCAGGGAAAAAACTTCGTGCCTGTTTTTTATGTTTCGCCCCTTCAGCAAAATCAGGAAAGCAGATTGTCCGTTTTTATTGACCAGTCCAATAGCTTACTGCTGGAAAACACCCTGACTTTTGATAAGGATTGGGATTCTCATCACCTCAATGTTTTGGGAGGTTTGACTGCCCAGCAATTTCGTTTTGAGAACTTAGGCGGACAGCGGCTCAATTTCCCCGGAGAAACGGATGAGTTTTTATTCCTAAATGCCGGTGAAATTGAGGGTCAGACCAATTTCAACAATGCCTTTGAATGGAGCATGGTTTCTTTCCTGTTCCGCACAAATTATACCCTACTCAATCGCTATCTTTTTACGGCGACTTTCCGGGCAGATGGGTCGTCAAGATTTGGAAGAGAAAACCGATACGGCTATTTCCCTTCCTTTGCCGCAGGGTGGAATATTGCCGAGGAATCTTTCCTTCAAAATCAAAAATTGATTACCCGGCTGAAATTACGGGCGAGTTGGGGTAAAATCGGTAATGACAAAATCGGTGCCTATGCAGGCCGCGCCGTAGTTACTTCCAACCTCAACGCGGTATTTGGCCCCAATGAAGAACTCAATAATGGAGCTTCGATCATCACCCTAGCCAACCCCGGCATCAAATGGGAAGAAACCAGCCAATCAGACCTGGGATTTGAATTTGGAATTATGGACGATAAACTCGTCGGGGAAGTGGACTTTTACCGACGCATTACTCAGGATATTTTGATTGACGTGCCCATTCCTGCGTATGTGGGAGCGGCCAATAATCCCGTTATTAATGCGGCAACCGTCATGAATCGGGGCTGGGATTTTAATTTGGCATGGAGGGATAAAATTGGAAAACTCAGTTACCATATCCAGGGCATCGCCTCCACGGTCTATAACGAAGTATTGGAATTGGGCGGAGGCAAGGAAGAAATTTTTGGCGGAGGCCTGGGGGTAGGTGGGAAATTGGGCACACGAACCGTAGTCGGGTTGCCGATAGGTGCTTTTTATGGCTATCAGGTAGAAGGTATTTTCCAAAATGAATCTGACCTCTTAACCTATCCCACCCGGGGTGAAGAAGTCCCCGGCGACCTGCGATTTAAAGATGTTGACCAGGATGGCGTTATTACCACTGAAGACCGCACCTATTTAGGAAGCCCCATTCCCAATTTTATCTATGGATTTGACGGAGGAATAGAGATTTTCAACATTGATTTTGTCGCAGAATTTAATGGCGTCAGCGGAAATAAAATCATCAATTCCAAGAAAATGGCGCGGTTTGGAACCCCCAACTTCGAGGCTACTTTCCTCGACCGGTGGACGGGAGAAGGAACCAGCAATACAGAACCCCGAGTTACCAATGGAGGGCACAATTTTGAAATGTCCGACCGGTTTATTGAATCAGGTTCTTTTTTTAGAATGAGAAATATCCAAATAGGCTATTCACTTCCTGAGTCATTCATTAAAAAGTTGAATATCAGTCAGTTTAGAGTTTATCTTAGCGGAACCAACCTCTGGACTCGTGCCTCTTATAGCGGCTACACGCCTGAGATTACCAGTTCATCGGTGATTAGTGTGGGTATAGACAATGGCATTTATCCCATTGCCAAAACCTACCTCGCCGGAGTTAATGTCTCTTTCTAATCCCTTTTAAATGCCCGACAATGAAAAATCAATTATTCATAAAAAGTATCAAAATAACCTCAGTCCTGATTTTTATCAGCTTTCTGAGTGCCTGTAATTCGGAATTTCTGGAGAAAAAACCCCTGGGGCAGTTGACCTCTGACAATTTCTTCCAAACGGAACAACACGCGATCTGGGCTACCAATGCGGTTTACAACCACCTGCGCGATTGGGATGTCCATGTATTTAGCTATATCGCCCTGACGGATATTATTTCCGACGATGCAGACAAAGGCAGCACCCCCAATGATGCCAGTTTCCTCAACGAAATTGACAATTTTACTTTTGACGCAGGAAATTTAACGGTGAACACCGTTTGGGCAGGCTATTACCGAGGCATTTTCAGAGCCAATTTAGCCATTGAGAACATTCCTGCTATCGAAATGGATGAAAATTTGAAATCGCAACTATTGGCCGAGTGCAAGTTTCTCAGAGCCTATTATTATTTCAAACTGGTACGATGGTTTGGCGATCTCCCGCTGATCACCCGCCCGTTAAATTCGGATGAATACAATCAGCAAAGAGTTCCTACCGTAGAAATTTATGCCCTTATTGAGCAGGATTTATTAACTGCGATTGCCGATTTACCCGAAAAATCCCAATACCATCCCACCGATCTCGGGCGGGCCACCAAAGGCGCAGCCCGAGGATTATTGGCTAAAGTCTATTTGTTTCAAGGCGATTTTGTCAACGCCGAAAAGTATGCCAAAGAGGTGATCAATTCCGGTCAATATCAGCTCCTGGCCAATTACAATAAAATCTTCACCCGCGAAGGAGAAAATTCATCCGAATCTTTATTTGAAGTACAGCAGGTAGCCCTCGAAACCGGCGGCGGCGGTTCTCAATTTAATGAAGTACAAGGTGTGCGCGGAACCCCCAACCTGGGTTGGGGCTTCAACCGTCCCTCCGACAATCTGGTTGCCAGTTACGAGCCGGGCGATCCGAGAAGGGAAGCCACCATTTTGTATGTGGGAGAAGTTTTGCCTGATGGCTCAGCCCGGGTAGAAGACAATCCCAATATTCTCAATGAGCGATATAACCAAAAAGCCTGGGTTCCTACGCATCCGGGTGGAAATGGAAATGGACCCGGCAATATCCGGATTATGAGGTATGCCGATGTTTTACTCATTGCGGCAGAAGCCGCTAATGAAAACGGAAATACCGCCGATGCTTTGCTTTACCTCAATCGGGTGCGGGCGCGAGCCAGAGGGGCAAGTGCGTCTATTTTACCCGATGTTACCCTCACCGACAAAGCCCAACTTCGCGAAAAAATATGGCATGAAAGACGGGTAGAACTAGCCATGGAACAACACCGGTGGTTTGATCTGCTGCGCCAGGGACGGGCAGCCTCGGTCATGCAGGCTTTAGGCAAAAATTTTGTCCCCAATAAACACGAATTATTTCCTATTCCTCAGACCGAAATTGACCTGAGTAGTGGTACATTAACTCAAAATCCAGGATACTAATGAAAATATACCTATTAACGGCCCTGTTTTTTCTGGGAGCGTTGTTTTCCTGCACTTCAATTAAAGAAGACAAACCTGCCGAAAAAGAAACCAGACTCACCGACGAACAGCTTTTGGATCGGGTTCAGGAGTCAACGTTTCAATATTTCTGGAAAGGCGCAGAACCCACTTCGGGTCTCGCCCGGGAAAGAATCCATCTGGATGGGGTTTACCCGGAAAATGATCAGAATGTAATCACTTCCGGCGGCGGCGGTTTTGGCGTAATGGCAATTCTCGTGGGAATTGAAAGAGGTTTTATCAGCCGGGAAGAAGGGCTAAAACGTATGCAAAAGATCGCTGAATTTCTCAAAAAAGCAGACCGCTACCACGGAGCCTGGGCACATTGGATACAGGGAGAAACCGGCAAAACAAAACCCTTCAGCCCGAAAGATGATGGCGGAGATATTGTAGAAACCGCCTATATGGCTCAAGGGCTTATCTGTGCCCGGCAATACTTTGCAAAGGGCAATCCGGAGGAACAGCAGCTTGCCGCCGATTTGGATCAGCTTTGGCGGGAGATTGAATGGAGTTGGTACCAAAACGGGCAAAACGTGCTTTACTGGCATTGGTCCCCCCAATTTGGCTGGGAAATGAATTTTGCTATCACCGGCTATAATGAGTGCCTGATTGCTTATGTATTGGGAGCGTCTTCGCCCACGTATCCGCTATCACCGGCGGCTTATCATGAAGGCTGGGCCAAAAAAGGAGAAATTGTAACCCGGCATAAAAAATACGGGTACGACCTGAATCTTTCGCACAACGGTGCTCCGGAATACGGAGGACCGTTGTTTTGGTCGCATTATTCTTTCCTCGGTCTCGACCCACGAAAACTCAAAGATCAGTATGCCGATTACTGGATCCACAATGTCAACCATGTTCTGATTGATCGCCAGTATTGCATCGAAAACCCGCTGAAATACGAAGGATATGGTGAAAATCTTTGGGGCTTGACGGCAAGTTATTCCCCGCATGGATACAGCGCGCACCAGCCCTCCAATGATCTGGGTGTGATCAGCCTTACGGCAGCCTTGTCTTCTTTTCCCTATTCACCTGATCATTCGATGAAAGTTTTGCGGTTTGCACATGAAGAATTGGGCGAGAAAGTCTGGGGAGAATACGGCCCTTACGACGCCTTTAGTATTACCGAAAAATGGTATCCGCAAAGATACCTGGCCATTGATCAGGGACCGATTGTCGCCATGATTGAAAACCACCGTTCCGGTTTACTTTGGGAGCTTTTCATGTCAGCCGAGGAAGTTCAGCAAGGGCTGAGCAGGTTGGGGTTTAGTTATTAGGTAGGGTAGGGGGGCGTCTTTGTGGGTTTTTTTGTGCCAGCCTATTTTAGGATGAGGCTCACAATTGTCCAGATTTTTAACCGCTCCCCTGCCTTTTAATTTTTGAGTAGCTTAATGGTATGAAGATTTTCGTTTGATTTGATGATACAGAAAAATACGCCGCTGCTCAACTCTGTCAAATCAAGGTTTATATTATTTAATCCCTTTTGAAGCATTTGTGGAAGAATCGTCATTACCGATTTTCCAGAAGCATCAATAATGGTAACAGATACATCTTTTGTTTCTTTTAGGTTAAGTTCTAAAGTTGTAAAAGAAGAAAAAGGATTAGGATATACAGTAACAGAATGAGATAAAAGGAAACCATTTTCAATTTCTAACGAAACATTTTTATAGTGATAGACTGTCATATCACTTGAACTGATGATATATAAACTAGAATCACTTGCCAGTGTACATGCGAGGCCCCACCCACCATAAATATTGGGCGTATCTAACCACAATTGGCTTCCTGTATTACTATATTGAACGATTGGCATCTGAATAAAAGATGGATTAAAAGGATCTGGAGAAGGCCCTCCTTTGCCAGTTACAATCACCTCTCCATTAGGTTTTGCTACAAGATTATAGGGTTGCTCGTCATTAAATGTGGTGGCATCATAAATGGCATGCCAAAGTAATGTACCCGAGGTATCTGTTTGCAATGTTTTCCAATCAAAATAAGCTGTGCTTGGGGAAGATGGACCATATCCGATAATACTTAGTCGGTTGTTTAGATAAACCATTCGGGTGGGAATTTCATAGCCGCCAAAATCATAATCGCGAATCCATAGCGGGTTCCCCGCTGAATCAAACTTGGAAATATTCATATCAGCACCACTTGCAGGTGATACTTCATTCAATAAATGACTTAACACATACACATGATGAGATTCATCTATCTCTGCATCGGCAGAACCACGTCCTGTTACTGCTGCTGTCCACAATAAACTTCCCGTTGTATCCCATACAAAAACCGGTGCAATATTAGAGATCGTGCTACCTGTAGCCATAACGATTTTATCACCTTTCAATCGCATAGAACTAAAATTTTGGGGTGAATTCACATTACTTGAACCGGTGAAAATCAGATTACCATTGGCGTCAAGTTTGTATAAGACTGCGCCTGAGGGATTATCTATAGAAGTACCTATATAGAGATTGCCCTTACTGTCAACCTGGCTGCTGGTGTTAAATCGGTGTAACGAGGTAAGCGTAATAGTAATGGGAATTTCTTTTCTCCACTGTAGCGCGCCTGAAGGGCTGTATTTGATGGCAATAATGGCATCCGGATAATCCCACTGTGTCGAAGCACTAAAAGAATATCGGTTTCCAACAACAAAGATATTATTGTTTGAATCGCAGTTTATCCAGTTTGGCTTTTCATATTTCCCTGAAAGACCCGATGAGTCTGCCACCTCCCACAAAAGGCTGCCGGACAGGTCGTATTTCCTGGTAAAAGTCTGATAATTTTGCCAGTACCCCGTCACGATCAGATTGTTTGAATTGTCAACCACACTCATCACCGAAGTTTTAGAATAATTGCCGGAAGGCTGCATCCAGTCAAATGTATATTGTGCAAATAAATGCGCGTCTATTATCAGCAGAAGGAATCCTGCCACTGCGATAATTTTGATCGTTTTAAAGGTTTTTTTCATTTCGGTTAGTTATAAGCATTTCACTCACCAAACATGAATACAGAAAAACAAAGGATGAACTAATTCTAACTGAAGCAGGAAAAATGAATACGGAAGACGCTTAAGGGAGCATGAACCGGCTGAGAGAATTTATTTATCCCCAATTCACTCGATCCGTTCCCCCATTTCCGTGCAGCATCTCTGACCGATCTCTCGTCATAAGCATAACAACAAACACTAAGGAGTAGTAATTATGAAAAAGTACCTGAAATCTTCGATTTTTTTTGCCACAGTAACCTTCTTTGCTCTGGCTTTTTCGGGCTGTGAGGATGAATGCCTAAATCCCTGCATAGACGAAAGTAAAATATGCCTCACCTGCCTCTGTACCGCTGACTACAGCCCGGTTTGTGGTTGTGATGGGGAAACGTACTCCAATGCCTGTATGGCTGAAAATAATGGGGTAACGAGTTACACCGCAGGTGAATGCGGCGGTAACTAATAAAAAACCGCTTCGCCCTTTTTACAGGGTGAAGCGGTTTTCTTTTCAATTATTCCTTATTCCACCGCCACACTACGCAACTCATTCCGCCCAAAAAATACCGGGAAATACATCTGTTCTATCCTCACCGGGTTCAGGCTGTAAACTCCCGCGTAACGGGGAAGCAGTGTTACATCAAAAGTATAGGTTCCGGGAATCATTTTTTCGCAGAATATACTCACCCTGTCGCGAAAATATTCGCGGTGCACTTCGGGGTTTAGCCAAATGTTTTGCGTTTTTCCGACATAGGAACATCCCGCCGGTACCGGGACTTCCAGCATCATAAATTCGGATAGCTTGTTTACCTCCACTTTTACGCGAAGGGTGGTGAGTTTTCCTCCTTCCAAAGATTCTGTGGTATCGCCTTCGGCGGTAAGAAAACAGCTACTCACTCTAAAATCGCCGGAAACTGCCTCCGGCATCGGGTTCCAGTAAGACTGAAATGCGCTGAAATATACGGGCGTGGTGCCCTTTTTTTCAATGGATAACTGCTGCCCGGGCGGGAGGTCTGTCTCATAGGGAAACTTCGTGATTTCTGCATCCACTGCTCCACGGAGTGTAAGTTGCGGCACTTGGATCGCTGGGCTTTCGGCCATTACTTCCGGCAGGATGGTTTCGAGAATGGTGGAGGCGGCGTAGGTATTCACCCAATAACCCTCGCGCTTTTGCTCGAAAAGATAGTTTCTGATCTTGCGAAGGCGTGTATCTTCTCCTCCCTTTGCCCGCAGGATTCTATAAGCGGTAAGGGTGGTTGTATAGTTGTTGTAGTAAGGGTGAAAGCTGACTTTTCCCCAGTACAGGTTGCCAAAAAGGGTTTCGTTTTGTTGTGCGTAAAGTGTATCAAGAGAATAAGGCAAATCTAAAGTCTGTTTCAGTTCAATGAGTTGGAATTGGCCGAGCGGCGTTAAGGTTGTGTCTCTGCTGAGACTGTCTATATGTTTAGAAAAATCTATTTTCCCGCCCAATTTATGCAGGAGGAAAAGGTTTTGAATAACATAGTCGGGCGAAATATTTTTTCCTTCAAGTTGATAAACCAATTCGCTGATAGCTCCCTGGCGGTTAAACTTGACGGGATAACCCGCAGTCTCAGCGGCTAACAATGCTTCCAGCACATGACGGCTGATCCAGGGGGTGTAATTGCCATTCGCCCACCATCCCCAAAGCCCCTCGCTGTCTTGTGTTTGCTGGAGTTTGTTGATCATGTTCAGGATGTCGCGATCTATATTAATTTTTTCCCCCAACATTTCGCGTACTTTTACTTCTAAAAGGAGGGACTTGATTTTAGAGGCGATTTGTTCGTTGCACAGATAGCGGTAGTTGCGAAGGCGTTCCATTTCACCGAGGAGCAACTGCAAGGGACTTGCCTGTGCGCGGATGGTGAGACCGGTCATTTCGGGATTGGAAATGAGGTTAAAACTGGTGTCGCGATCCAGACTCAAAAATATGCCCTGGGTCTCTTCGGTTCCTCGGGGGAAAAGAGGAATGGTGCGTTTTTCCCCATCAAAATAACCATTCTCCCTCGTCATACTGTAGGTGATGCTAAGGCTGTCATCCGCCGGAGCGATTAGCAGGAGGGTATCCAAAACCGAAGTTAGTACCTGCCGCCGCCGCAGGATAGCGGTGCTGTCCTCCACCTGAAAATGGGTCGAAACGGAAACCGTATCGGGGGTATAATTGAGGACTTTTCCGATGACAAAAGTGGTGTCTCCCTCCACGAGAAAACGCGGAAGGGAAAGCTGCGCCATAAGGTTTTTATAGGCCTTGATTTCTCCGAGTCCCTGGCCGCTTTGGCGGTGGGGGCCCATGGCGATTGCAAAGGTTTTCCACTTCGTCACATCGTCAGGGAAGGTTGTGGTAAAGGTAGCTCGGCCATCGCTTCCCGTGAGCAAATGGGGTTGCCAGAATGCCTGGTCGCGGAAGTTTCTGCGAAGGGTATTCCCGGCGTCGCCGGGATGGAGGGCGTCGCTCGCTTCGTCAGTTAGCGGTTGCGAAGGGTTATCCGCATCAATAGACGGGGCTTTGCGTATGTCGTTGGGTGTATTCACTTGTACCCCGGCAATTTTTCCGGCAAGTTGCTGGGTGGTGGAAATAATAGCGACACTTCCAGTAAGATTCTTTCGGATGCCTCCACTATACCCCACCACAACGACTTCTTCCAACATATTCACTTCAGTGGTAAGACTGATATCCTCTGATCTTATATTTTCTGCGGGAATTTCTACGGAAGTAAACCCGATATATGAAACACTCAGCACGGCATCCTGCGGCCCATACAATTCAAAATAGCCATTATAATCGGTAAGTGTGCCGACGGCAGTTCCTTTAATGATAACCGAGGCACCTGCCAAAAATTCTCCCGATTCGGCATCTTTTACTCTTCCTGAAAAAAAATGATTAAACCCTGCGGGACGGGACGTTGCGACCAAACCCGGGCGGTATATTTGTTTGATTTCCCGCTTTTGGGTTTCGAGGGCTTTTTTGCTTCGAATGCGGTCATTTACCTGTTTTAATAGTTGTGAACCAAAACTGCCCGATGTCTCTATACCGGGGTTCAATCTGTGATAGTAATTCAGTCCGTTGACTCGCACGTGGAGGTTGCGGATGCGGAAAAAACTGCTGTCTGTTCGCAGCCCGATGAGCATATATTCACCCGGCGCTAACTGATGAAATATCCTTTCGTTTCCCGGATAGATACGGATAAAATCGGGGTCATTAACATCAAAAAGTATTTGTTGTAAAAGTGAATCCCTTCGCCCGATTTCTAGCTGAAGCCTGCCATATCCCTCCGTTGTCTGTGTCGGTTCGTCGAAAACATATTGATAATAATAGTCCCGATCGGATTTTGCCACTCGGTATTCCCATAAAGCCCGAATCTCTGCCTCGGTGAGAAGGCTATCGGTAAAAACGGGTGGTTTGTGATTTTCGGTCAGTTGCCGGGCGATCCGGTCCTGCATATTGACGCTGCGCATTTTGATGCGACGGGGAGAAAATTCGTAGTCAAATCCTGGTTCAAATATCTCCCAATGTTTCCCCGTATCCGTCTGTGTTATATACTGAAACTCTCGGGGATAAAAGGGGCCGAAAATCAAGTTGTTTGTGTTTGCTTGTAAAAGCTGATAACGCTCATCCTGGGCTATTGCCATAGGAATCCCACCCGACACTCCTCGGACGGGCATCAGCATTCGGCTGAGCAGAGAGATTTCGGTAGGAACAAGATTCTTTCCGGTAAAACTCACCTTTGCCCGTGGATTAAACGGCTGGGCTTCTATGCAGAATATCTGTTTTTGCCCCGGCAAAAGCAATAGGCTGTCTATTTGTACGGTGTATTCGGTCGTGCGGAGGCGGACATTGTGATAACCCGGTTGGGCAGCGAAAGTATAGCGGTTAAGTGCCGTCACTCCGCTGAAATAGACTAAATTTTCATCCAAAAAAATCATGTGTACATCCAATGGCCGACCGTCTTTCACCACAAAAGGAACCAGTTGTGCCGTATTGTCTCTTGTAGGGACGGAGTGGCGGTAAAATCCATTCTCCGGATACAAAAACTGAAACCAGGCGATGCTGTCCAGGCTGGCGAGGGCCTTCCATCGTTCATAATCGAGGGGAAAAGCGTATTTGGACAAATGGTTCATCGGATCAGCTTCTGAAAAATTGTGAAGCATTTTCCGATCGGGATAGGTTTTGCTAAAGTCGGGCACCGCAGGCATGCCGGCATTTTTAAATTGGGAAGTCATGCTCCATGCGGTGAGGTCGGCAAAAGGTACAGGTTTTCCCTTCACGTCGGTAACGCGCAGGCTTATGTCTGTTTTCTGCCCGGGGTAAATTGTTGCGGGCTGCTCAAAAGTTACCTTCAAAGCCTTGTCCGAAAAACCGACTTTGTATTCTGCTTCTTTTATTTCTCCCGCCCAGATATACTGAAGAGAAATGAAGTAATTCTGGCTCCGGGTGGCGGGCATGGCCAACTTCCAGGTATCTCCCGTGCCTTGTATAAGGCGTTGGTTTTTTCGGTAAAGGGCATACCACAACGGAAGTCTGCGTGGATTGTCTATTTGCACAAATAATGAATCTATTGTGCGGTAAGCAAAGCAGGAAACCTCCGCACTTTCTATCTCCATATTCTTTGCGGTACTCAGACTGTCGGCTGTCAGTACATATCGGTAGAATTGCGGATTGACGGGTATGCGGAGGGGCAGTGAGATATTTTCTTTCAGCAGAGTGTCGCCTGCCGGGGAAAAGGCATATAGTTGTCCGTTGTGAACGACGGACTCCGTTTGTACCCGATAATCCCCTTTCAGTGTATCTGCGGTGAGGTTGAGTTCGAGTTTTGTGAGTTCGTTCAGATAGCGGAGTTTTCGTTTTTCTTCGTGGCGTTCGTTGGAGGAATTGGTAAAAATAGCGACGGCTTCATAGGTGAGGTTTGCGTCGGGCAACAGGCTGTCGGGCAAAAGGATTTTAGTTTCTCCGAGGGGATCCAGCCGCTGGTGGTGTTGCCAGAGTGTATCGGGTAGAAAAAGACTGTCCGTAGCAATATGGTCAATATGTTGGGGAAATATGTATAAATCCAAATCAGCATCGAGCAGGTTGAGGTCGTTGGCGTCATATCCTTTTGCATAAAAAGCCATAGACCGCCCGGGGCTATGCTGCTCAATATCACTTCGGAATAGATAATGGGTTTCGGCCAGCTCGTAGTCCTCAAACTTAAATTGCCCCTCCATCACCTCATTCCATTGCGGGGTGTAAAGTTCGATAGTATAATTCTGATCCAGCGTCAGTTTCAGGCTGTCATGGAGGACAAATTCAAAGACATAAGCGCCTTTTCGTTCAGGTTTAAGGGTTTCCAGGATTTTGTTAATGCCCGAGCTATAACCCGGCCCTCTCAATACGACATCCAGCGGGCGGCGGAAAGGCCTGCCTTTCGTGTGGGCAACCCAGGCTTTGAAACAAACGGTATCCCCCGGGCGATAGACCGGCTGGCTGAATACCATATAACCTTTTTCCATCCCCCGATCAGGCCTGTAGTAGGGGGCAAAAATGGCGACGACTTTGCGCAACCAACCCTGAGGGTTTCGCCATCGGATCGTGCGGATGATGGCCCGGACGGGCAGCCAGACAAAACGCACCGGGGTATAGTAGATCGCGTAAAGGTGAAGTCTCCGAATGGAAAATGACCGATCACCTTTTCCCGTATGGTCAATGCGGAAAAAACGGGTATTCCCCTGATACTCGACCCGGAGCAAGCCTTCCTTATGCGTTTTGTCCAATTGGTAACGCTTCATGGCTGCGGAGAAGGGAATTTTTCGATTGTTCAAAAATACCCGTGCATCCGGAATCGGATTGCCGACGGAATCGTGAATCACGAGGCCAAAGTCCTGTTTATTATTGATCAACTGAATGCCCAGCCGGTCTTCGGAATATAATTCTACCTTCAACTCAGCATCCTGTACATGAGCAAACAAATAATGCCCCGTAGCCAGCGGACGTTTGTATTGCCCCGAATCCGTAGGAAAAGAGTCCAGCAAGGTATGAAAAAAAGATTCGTCCACGTTTGTTATTCCACCTTTGTAGAGACGATTTGCTTCTTCATTTTCCAGCCGGAAAATATAGGTCATATAACTGGTATGGCGGCTGCGAATGAGATCCTGAGCAGCCGAAAAAACAAATAAAAACAACAAACACATCAATAGGGGGAGACGTGGGTTCATAAAACGAAAATTGAGTTACGTAAAGATGACTTGCATGAAAGATGGTTTATCCTGCATTTTTCCATACCTTGCCTCAAAAAATGACAATGAAAAAAAATCTATTCCTGTTACTGTTTTGGGGGATTTTTTACCCGGTTTTGACCAATGCACAATCATCGAAAATAATTACCTATTCTCCGGATCATTCTGTTTTACTTCAAATAAGCTCTGCGGATGACGGAAATATTACCTATTCCATTTCCCACAAAACCCGGGAGGTAATCAAACCCTCCCGGCTGGGATTTTCGTTAAACAAACCCCGTGTAGAACTGAATTCATTTTCCCTTATCTCCGCAGACTCCTCCCTTGTGGACAATAGCTGGGAACCCGTTTTGGGGGAAGTTGCCATTATTCGCAATCACTACCGCGAGCTTAAAATCCGGCTAAAAGATCGCCATTCCGAAATCGTGATGAGTGTAGTTTTCAGGGTTTTTAATGAGGGTGTAGGTTTTCGATACGAATTTCCCGAACAGCCCTCACTCAACCATTTTGTCATCGCTGAAGAAAACACCCAGTTTGTCTTAGCCGGCGACCATAAAACTTTCTGGATACCGGGCGATTACGACAGCAACGAATACCTTTACAATACCACAAAACTCAGCGAAATAGACGCTCTTGCCGCCGCCGCAAAAGAG
This sequence comes from Bacteroidia bacterium, assembly GCA_033764335.1. GTDB lineage: Bacteria > Bacteroidota > Bacteroidia > J057 > J057 > JAGQVA01. The sequence continues at coordinate 30,825 of JANRJC010000009.1, forward strand.
AAAGACATTGCCTTAACTTCCCTTATAGGTACATCTGCTGTTCAGACACCTTTGATGATGAAATCCGATGATGGATTGTATATCAATATCCACGAAGCGGCACTGGTCAATTATAGCACCCTGAATCTGGTGTTGGACAAAACCTCCCTGACTTTTCAAACACACCTCGTACCCGATGCCATAGACAATAAAGGTTATCTCCAAACGCCTGCAAAAACCCCCTGGAGAACGATCATCGTCAGCGACCATGCCGCAGACATCCTCGCCTCCAAACTAATCCTCAACCTCAACGAACCCTCCAAGATTGCCGATACTGACTGGATCTACCCCCAAAAATTTATCGGAGTATGGTGGGAAATGCATATCGGCAAAGGCACCTGGGACAAAGCCAGCGGTAAACACGCCGCCTATACCGAAAACGTAAAAAAATACATTGATTTCGCCGCAAAATACGGCTTTGACGGCGTACTGGTCGAAGGCTGGAACCAGGGCTGGGAAGATTGGTTTGGCAACTGGAAAGAAGAAGTTTTTGATTTTGTCAGTCCGTATTCCGATTACGATATAAACCAACTGACTGCATACGCAAAAACAAAAGGCGTAAAAATCATCATGCACCACGAGACATCCGGTTCGGTCACGAATTATGAAAGAAGGATGGAGACTGCTTTTCAGTACATGATTGATCACGGAATGAATACCGTCAAAACCGGTTATGTAGGAAAAATCATCCCAAGAGGTGAGCATCACGACGGCCAGTGGATGAACAATCACTACATCCGAGTAGCCGAAACAGCCGCCCGATACAAGATTATGGTGGAAGCACATGAGCCTTCCCACCCCACCGGGTTACATCGCACATACCCCAACTGGATCGCCAATGAAGCCGCAAGGGGCAACGAATTTAATAACGCGCCCACCCTCGGTATCACACCCGAGCATCAGACCATTTTGCCCTTTACCCGGCTTATGGGCGGGCCGATGGACTTCACGCCGGGGTTGTTTCATTTTAAATTAAATCAATTTGACAGTACTCGCACCACGGAAGTCCGCACCACCCTCGCCAAACAACTGGCACTGTATGTGACGATGTACAGCCCGTTGCAGATGGCCGGCGACCTTCCCGAAAACTACGAAAAACACCCCGACGCCTTACAGTTTATCGTGGACGTGCCGGTGGACTGGGACGACACAAAAATACTGGAAGCAGAGCCGGGCGATTATATCACCATTGCCCGGAAAGAAAAGGGCAAAAACAACTGGTTTGTCGGCGGCATCACCGATGAACACGCCCGTACAACCACCCTTCGGCTAGACTTTCTGGACAAGAAAAAAGAGTATAACGCCATCATTTACCGGGACGGCGAAGACGCCCATTGGGAGACCCGCCCGGAGTCCTATCTGATCGAAAAACAAAAAGTGAGAAGCAGCGATAAGCTGACCCTGCACCTCGCCGAAGGCGGAGGATTTGCGATTAGTCTGGTGGAGGAGTAGGGGAGACGATAAATAAATTTTCGTATTTTTAGGAGAGAAAGGAGAAAACCGAAAGATATTTAGAATGAGTGAAGTGAGTAATATAAACAATGAAGTGCAGAGTTATACTCAACTTGCCCGACTTTATGAACTACACCAATATGATCTTTTTGAGATCATTCCTATTTCGATTAGAGGGTGGTTTGCAGCCAATATGGCGGCAGCATTAGGAAGTGTATTGGATAAAATCAGCAAAAATATTAATACGTTTAAATTCGATCATATTGAAAACTCAGTTGAAGATATTTTGAGGAGAAATAATTTTTTATCCTACTATGGTTATCCATCTGTTCATGATAAAAAACATACAACTATACAGTATCAGAAATTAAAACCTGCGGATGGTAAATTTTTTAACTATTATGTCACTCGCGAGTTACTTGCACGGACAGAATTACCTGAGATGTCTCCTGCTTTAAAAGAAAAAATGGTTGAAGCCATCTATGAAATTTTTGTAAATGCTCAGATACACAGTGAAACAGAACATATCTATACTTGCGGTCAGTTTTATCCCAATAAAAACAAAATCGAGTTTACTATCGCGGATACAGGTATTGGATTTAAAGAGCGAATCAACCGTCGTTTTAATAAAAACCTCAATTCGATCCAGGCTATCCGGTGGGCGGTAAGAGATCGGCACACTACTAAACGCAACGTAAGTGGTGGTATAGGGCTAGCCCTGCTTCGTGATTTTATTCATCACAACAAAGGAAAGCTCCAGATCGTAAGTAGCAATGGTTTCTATCAATATGATGATTTTGGTGAAAAGGCTGTAATCATGGAAGCATCTTTTCCTGGCACCGTTGTAAACTTGCAATTTTGTACAAATGATCCCGTTTCGTATCTTCTTGCTGAAGAAAATGATCTTAACAATATATTCTAACAGGTATCCTTATGGAAAAGCAAATAATTCAAGTATTTAATATAGTTGGTTCTCCGTACTGTGTAGAAGCTGAAGACGGAGAAAAATTGTTTCAGATTCTCCGTAATGCTCTATCGGCACGGCAGCCGATAGAGATTTCTTTTCTTAACGTTGAAATTCTTACCACAGCTTTTCTAAATACAGCTGTAGGGCAGTTATACCGCGATTTCTCGAATAGCGATATTAAAAAATATTTGACGGTAACCAGCCTTTCTGCTACGGGTGCGGTCGCCCTTCGGCGAGTAGTGGAAACTGCCAAACTTTATTACAAAGACCCTGAAGCAATGGAAAGGAGTATCAACGAAATTCTGGGTGAATAAAAGACTTGATTAATGGCAACTATCTATCCTATCTCTCAAATCTCATCACTCGTTGGGAGAACTATATTTTTTGATGCCAATGTGATTATATATAACTTTTGGCCCACTGGAAAGCATACATGGGAAAAATCTTATTCCCAAGTTTTCAAAGCTTTACTACAACAGGACAATCCACGAGCATTGAGTTTTAACGTTATTTCGGAGGTTGTGAACCGAATCCTTCGAATTGAATATAGTAACCACCTGAAGCGCTCAGGGAAATCTGGTGCATTAGATTTTAAGCCTTATCGCAACAGCACTGCTGGACAAAATGCACTTCGGGACATATACCAGATTATACAGGGAGATATGCTTCCTTTGTTTGAAATAGTGGATAAAATATGTACTAAACCTGAGATTGGTGCAATGCTAAACATAGATCATCTTGATTTCAATGACAAATACATCGCAAGGCTTTGCCAAGACAAAAATATGGTACTGCTGACCAATGACAAGGACTATCTCCACTCCCAAGCGGAGATACTAACCGCCAATCCGGCTATGAAGAAAAAACGATAATGTCTCAATATATCCGGACTCATCTTCCAACGGATTCTTCTCACCCCTCTATATGGGATTGAATAAATTCAATCATCATTTGCCGGTATATGCTGTTTTCCTTGCGGGAAATGTGTCGCCATAATTCTCCGTGGGTGAGGTTATGAATGTATAATACCTGAAAGTCTGCAAATGCTGCTTTTACATGCAAATCTGCCATTTCCGGCAGGTCTCCGTTTTTCATTACCTCATAGTAGTTTACAATGTCATAGGTTCCGGAAATCTCCCTGACTACGGACAAGGGCGCCTCCTGGCTGTGTAGATTCAGCGCAGCCAGAAAAAAGATTCCGATGATAATGAGCTTTTTCATGGGGATGTTTTGAGGAGATACAGACTTTAATCAGTTGCATTAAATCTCCCTAAAAAATTTCATACTTGCAATCTAGGTTAACTCTCCGATAATCTAGTCCTCCTATCTTACCCCTTCCTAATCACTTGTAGTGCGTCCAGTCGGATGCGGGCATCGCTGACGAAGGCGACAAGGTTTGCCTGCTCCTCAACGGCGAGTTGAATCTCTTCCGCCCGGATGTTGTTGTTTTTCTGCTGCAAGGTTTGAAGTCGGGCGATTTCATGATCGAGGGTGAAGTGTATTCGCTGGAGGCCTTCTGTGATTTCTGCTGCTGCCAGGGTTTCTGCGATTTGGGTGGCGGTGGTGATCATGTTGGGAAGAATCGTTTCCATAAAGACCTCATTGTCCATCAGGTCGTCCATTTGCCCGGGGATCAACTGCTGATCGAATGTTTCGACGGGGTATAAATCCGTTACCTTCCTGCCTGCATGGTCAACCACGACCCGCAGGGGCGTCCGGGGAAGAAACCTGTTCACATCGAGGTTTTGTCCCCCCATCGTTTCCAGTACAAATATTGCCTCCAGGAGAATGCCCGGCGTGCCGTTTCCTCGCAACACGCCATAGCTGGTGCTCCCGGTTCCGGAAGTCTGTATCCTGTCCATAACGCCGGTTACCATCGGGTGATCCCAACTTAGAAAACTGACTTCCTCCCTGCTAATGGCGCGTTTCCGGTCAAATGTGACCGAAATTCCCTCATCCGGAATGGACGGAAAGGCCTCAATATCGGTCTGGGGAGGATGTAATAAATAGGTTCTCGAAGCAAGGTCCTCCATTTCGACGCCAAAATGCTCAAATACATCGGTTAGAAAGGTTTCCAGGCTTGTATCTTGGTCTTCGGCCCGGATCTGCGCCACCAGTTTTTCAGCGATTTTGGGGCGAAAAGAATTCATTTCGATCAACCGATCCCGCCCATTTGTCAGGGTAATGAGGAGGTTTTTCTGGAAAAGGGCCGTATCGGCGATCAACGCCTCAAGTTGTTTTCTGGCATCGGGCGCTGAGGGCGCTGCGGATAGGTCGCGTAGCCTCTCGCCAAATATATTCATCATCTGATTTCCGCCTTCAAGGTTTTTTTCGAAGGCATTTAAACCTTCATGAAACCATCGGACAAACACCTCCTCCGAACTTCCCGAGACATAAGGAACGTGAATTTCTATATCTTCTGACTGGCCGATACGATCCAGCCGCCCAATTCGCTGTTCTAATACCTCGGGGTGAGAAGGCAAATCGAATAAAACGAGATGCCGCGCAAATTGAAAATTTCTTCCTTCGCTTCCTATTTCCGAACACAGAAGCAATCGCGCTCCTGTCGGCTCTGAAAACCAGGCTGCATTTCGATCCCTTTGTACGATGGTCAGATCTTCGTGAAAAACGCCCACTTTCAGGCTGGCACGTTTCCGCAAGGCATTTTCCAATTCGAGTACTTTTTCTTTGCTTGTACAAATGAGCAGTACTTTGGCCGGGTGAAGGGTTTCCATCGTTTCGATGAGCCAGTCAACTTTCGGATCATCGTTCTCTGCTGCGGGAAGAGCAGTCAGGCGTGCTTTGCGTTTAGGGAAACCGCTCATTGCCGATCGGGTATTTCGAAATATCACCCGGCCCGGCCCGTGCTGATCGAGTAAATCTTCGATGAGGTTGTCGCGGGCAGAATCATCTCCCGAGGTGATGGATGCCGTTTTTTTTTCGGCAAGCAGCGCTTCGACGATATCTGCGGTTTTTTTATAGTCACGGGACTCGTTTTTAAAAATATCAAAATCAGGGTATCGGTCAGGGTCAAGCAGCCTGAGTCGGGCAAAATGACTTTCCAATCCCAACTGTTCGGGGGTAGCCGTCAGTAACAGTAATCCCTTTGTCACTTTACTCAGTTTATCCACTACCGCGTATTCCGGGCTAACCTTCTCCACAGACCATTCCAGGTGGTGAGCTTCGTCCACTACCAACATATCCCAGCCGGCTGCGAATGCTTGCATGGCCCGTGTTTCCGAACCCGCCAGAAAAGCCGTGCTGCATATAATGAGTTGGTTGGCCAGGAAGGGATTTGCCTCCGGAGCGCCCTCTTCAACCGAAGCACAACGCTCTTCATCGAAGATATGGAACCACAGATTAAAGCGCCGGAGAATTTCGACAAACCACTGGTGGATCAGCGACTCTGGGACAAGAATCAAGACCCTCGAAACCCTGCCGCTCAGCAGCAGGCGATGGAGAATGAGGCAGGCCTCAATGGTTTTTCCAAGCCCCACCTCGTCCGAAAGCAGGACGCGGGGCGCATATCGCCGGCTCACTTCGTGTGCGATGTACAACTGATGGGGAATAAGATCAATGCGCCCGCCGACAAATCCACTGACCGGGGAGATTCTCCGATTATGGTCGTATTGGAGCGTTTTTCTGCGTAAGGCAAATATTTCGGGAGTATCCACGTCGCCCTGAAAAAGGCGGTCATCCACCCCGTGCCTGACCGAAACATCCCCGAGTTCCGCCTCCGAAAGAGAGCGCCCCTGTCCGATATAGAGGTAAAGATTCCCCTCTTGCTGCACCTTTTCGACGATCATGGAGCGTTTATGCACATCCACGACCGTATCACCCGGCTTAAAAAGTACCCTGCGCAGCGGCGCATTCCCCACTGCGTAAAGCCGTTTTTGCCCTGACATGGGAAACAAAATCTCTACACGACCCTTCAGCGTTTGCCGGACGATGCCCACCCCGAGTTCCGGCTCACCTTCACTGATCCATCGTTGATCCGGAAAGAAAATTCCCATAGCGCGTTTTGTATTAGCGTAAACGGTTTACAACTATAAAGTTAAGCCTTGTAAGGCAATAGTTGCAAAACTAGGCAATCAAAAAAACCACAGGGGAAGAAGCGAATCACCGAGACTTCGCTCCTCCGTGCTTCTCTGCGTTTTTGATCCCATATCCCAATAAGTTTATAATTCCCAAAAAATATAGATATTTTGCTTGCAAATGAATAACTGCTGAGTTTTCCCCAACCATTTTTTGTTGAGTATAGTAAATTGCCTTGATTAAGAATAACCAAACCAGTATATGCCAATCACGCAGGAACAAATACTGAAGTTAGCTCCTGACGAGTCTTCTAAAAAAGCAGGCCAGCAACTGGCCGTCAGTTCCAAATGGGGGGTAAAGTGCATGCACGAAAAAGCGCTCTGGGGCGAATGTCAGGGAAGTGGAAGCACTCCTTACAGAACGATTATTGACCTGCAAAATCTGGCTTTTAAGTGTTCCTGCCCCAGCCGAAAATTTCCCTGCAAACACGGGCTGGGACTGTTTCTCCTTTTTTGTAATCAAAAAAATGTTTTTACCGCAAAGGAAACGCTTGACCCGCATGTTGCGGAGTGGATCAATAAACGGGAAGCTAAATCAGAAGTACAACATCCACCCAAAGAAGAAAAGCCCATAGACAAAAAAGCGCAACAAAAAAGGGTGGATGCGCGGGAAAAAAAAGTGGAAGCGGGTATAGAGGAATTATCCATTTGGCTTAAAGATGTAGTACGGACGGGAATTGCCCAGATTCCTCAGAATCCGTATCAGTTTTCGAAAAATATCATTGCCCGCATGATAGACGCACAAGCTACCGGATTGGCCGCATGGCTCAAAAAAATAGCAGATATTAATTTCTATCAGGAAGGCTGGCAACGGGAAACTACCCGGCTTCTGGCGAATATCTATTTTTTATGTGAAGCTTATAAAAACAAAAATACCCTTGATGAAAATTGGCAGAAGGAACTGGATATCCAAATTGGCTGGACGATACCGAAAGAAGAAGTACTGGTACAACCACCTGTCGCCGATCAATGGCTGGTTGTGAGTAAAACCGTAGAATCGGAAAACAACCTGACCACCGAAAAAATTTATCTTTATGGAGCAAATTCAAGCCGTATAGGCTTGCTTTTGTATTTTTATGCCGCCCATCAGCTTCCGCAACATGTGTTTACCTCAGGCAGTGTGTTTTCGGGCGAATTATGTTTTTATCCCGGGGTTCTTCCACTTCGCGCACTTATCAGACAGCAATCTCCGGAAAAGTTGACTTTTAAGGAGGTGACGGGTGTTACCCGTCTGAGCGAAATGGTAAACCTGATTTCCTCCCGCCTCTCCGAAAACCCTTTTCAAAAGAATATTCCGTTTGTCCTGTCAAAAATGAAAATTGTTTTCGAAGCCGATAATTGGTTTTTGCAGGATGAAACCCAGGATATTTTTGCAATAAAAAATACGGAGGACCTGTGCTGGAACATTCTAGCAATCAGCAAGGCCGCACAATTTTCGTGTTTTGGGATCTATGAAAATCAAAAAATACAGATTCATGCTGTCTGGCTAAACCATAAATTCTACTCCCTTTTATGAGCCATATCCCGGAAGTGTTAAAATCAGCCTTGCTCGGTACCGATAAGTATATGCCCGCAATTGATCCTGATCTGCCGGTGCTTCAAAAACTGGAGACGGAAGAAAAGGAGTCCACTTTTTTGCGGCAGGCAAACCTGCTGTTTTTGATGGATGAAGCCGGGCAGCCACTCCGCAAATTGGAAACACAGATTTCCCCTTGTTTTGAAGAACAAGAGCAGGAGGTTTCCGATCAGGACATGCAGCGGTTGAATATGTTTCTGACAACCAACGACGAGATATTATTTGAGTATTTTATCTCGGTCTGCAATCGAAAAAACAAGGTCATTCAGCCTTATCTTGTTCCGGCAGTGCTCAATAAAGCATTGAGCCGCATCAAAACGGCTTCTCCGTTTATAAATGCCTGTGGAGAAGCGGGGCGATGGTTGTGTACGTTAAATAGACATTGGGAGCCGTTGCTCAAACCTACGGAAATGGAAGGAGACTGGGAATTGGGTTCGATGGAAATCCGAAAAAAATATTTACTCGAACAGCGAAAAACAAACCCACGGGAAGCCGTAAGGCTACTGGAAAAAATACTTCCGGGAGAAAACGCAGCCAACAGGCTGGAATTACTAGATATAATGAGGTTGAACCCAACCTCGGAGGACGAAAATTTTCTACTCTCCCTGCAAAAAGACAAAAGTCAGAAAGTAAAATATCGGGCATCGGAAATTCTCGCACAAATAGAAGGAACGGCCACTCAGCGGCAGCTTTTAGCTGCCCTGTCGCAAATTGTTTCGGTCAAAGAAGAAAGGCATTTGCTCATTTCAAAAAAGAAGGTTTTGTACTTTCAAAAGAATGCACAAATACCGGAAACGGTTTTTACCCTGGGCATCGAAAAGATAAGCGCTACTAAAGGCGTTTCGGACAGCGAGTTGTGGAGTTTCCAGATTTTGTATTTTCTGGGGCCTTCGCGAGTTTCTGCGGCTTTACAAATGGAGGAAGGCGAACTTTTGCAAGGGCTGTTAAAACTCTCTGCCTTCAGGCATTTAAGCCATTTTGTAGTAAGTGCGGTGCAGAAGTTTACGCACACTTTATGGGCAAAAAGGCTGTTAGAGGAAATGGAAAATGCACCCATAGAATTACTGGAAATTCTCTCCGAACAGGAAAAGCCGGATTTTTACCTTTCTTTTTCCAAAACACATCCGGTCGAGCTTGCGACTTTTCTGATGGCGGAGGGTTATCGGGAAATGAAATACGAAGTGGCTGTAAATATCCTTGATTTTCTGAGCAAAAACCCCCACCGGGTTCAGGTACAATTTTACAGAAAATTTGCCCTGTACGTGCCGAAGCATATTTTATCCAGAATGCAATTTTTTCTGGAAATAGAAAATCAAAATTATTCATTCAGCTACTTTAAAAACCAGGTGAATGAAATGATCCGGGTGATAGAAACGAAACAACTAATTTTAAGTGAAAAAAAATGAGTTCCAACATTTTACGCCAATCTGCCGAGCAACAATACGCTCATGAGATCGAAGAAATAAAAAAGCAGGACAAACAGTACATTCCGGAAAACTGGTTTATGTCGCCGCATTCGGTGGTATTGTACCTGATGGGCGGAAAACTTTCCAATGGATTTGAAATCACCCCCAAATACATCGGGAACCGACGTTTGATGGAAATCGCGGTTGCCACCCTGACCACCGACCGGGCCTTGCTGCTTTACGGCTTGCCGGGAACCGCCAAGTCATGGGTATCGGAGCATATTGCCGCAGCCATTTCCGGAAGTTCAAATTTGATCGTGCAGGGTACGGCAGGTACGGGTGAGGAATCGGTTCGTTATGGATGGAATTATGCAAAACTCCTCTCCGAAGGGCCTTCACTTGATGCCATCGTGGAAACACCCGTGATGCGGGCGATGAAAGAGGGGAAAATCGCAAGAATAGAAGAACTTACCCGTATCGGTTCTGACGTTCAGGATAGCCTGATAACCATTTTATCGGAAAAAATGCTGCCCATCCCGGAACTAAACACACAGGTACAGGCGATTCAGGGATTTAATATAATTGCGACAGCCAATAATAGAGACAAGGGTGTCAATGAATTAAGCAGTGCCTTGAAACGAAGGTTTAATACCGTGATACTTCCCGTTCCTGACAACTTCGATGAAGAAGTCAGTATCGTAAATCAGCGTGTCGCTGCATACAGCAAAACGATGAGTCTTCCGGTCGAAAAGTCCATACTAGAAGAAATAAGCCGAATTGTTACCATTTTCCGGGAGTTGAGAAACGGAGTATCTGCCGATGGCAAAACAAAATTAAAATCACCCTCCGGAACGCTGAGTACGGCGGAAGCGATTTCCGTAATGAATAATGGTTTGTCCCTGGCCTACCATTTTGGTGACGGGGCTGTACATGCCGATGACCTGGCAAGCGGCATTATCGGGGCAATCGTAAAAGACCCTGTACAGGACAAAATCGTCATGCAGGAATATATGGAAACCGTGATGAAACAACGCAGCGGATGGAAGGATATTTACAGAGCCTGCCGGGATATTATTTAATCAGCACTTATGTCATTACACGTTTTGGGAATACGGCATCATGGTCCTGGTTCTGCTTTTCACGTAATGAAAGCGCTGGAATCGCTCAAGCCGGATATAATCCTGGTGGAAGGCCCGCCGGAGGGGGAAAGTATTTTATCCTGGGTCAGTCATAAAGACATGCAACCACCGGTTGCTCTTTTGGCTTACGTCCCTGACAACCCGCAAAAGGCGGTTTTTTACCCGTTTGCTACCTATTCTCCCGAATGGAATGCCCTTAAATTTGCCCAAGAAAGAAATATTCCGGTTCGGTTTATAGATATGCCGCTTTCCCATCGGCTGGCCCAGCCCGAACCAGACAAGGAGGAGGCAAAAGAAAATATACCCAGACAGATTCGCAGAAACCCGCTCTCCTATCTGGCCGAAATAGCCGGGTTTGAGGATACCGAAGAATGGTGGGAACAACAATTTGAGCTTACCCGACAACCCGAAGAAGTGTTCTTCGCCGTAGCGGATGCCATGATTGCGCTGCGCTCAACCGTCGGCGATGCCGAGGATGAGTCTGAACACGAAAAAAGGCGGGAAGCTTTTATGCGCCGTGCCATACGTACAGCCCAACACGAGATGTACAGTACCATTGTCGTCGTATGCGGGGCCTGGCATGTGCCTGCCCTACTTGAAATGCCTCCTCAAAAACAGGACGACATTATCCTAAAAAACCTTCCCAAAACCAAAATAGAGACTACATGGATTCCCTGGACGAATGAACGCCTGAGTTATGAAAGCGGATATGGCGCAGGCATTCAATCTCCCGGCTGGTATGCCCATTGCTGGAACCGAAGAGATGACCACGGGGTCGAATGGTTGACACATACAGCCCGTGTTTTCCGAAACCATAAAATAGAAATTTCTTCGGCTCATATTATTGAAACCACCCGACTGGCCCATGCACTGACGCAGATTCGAAACTTTTCGAAGCCGGGTCTCAAAGAATACAACGAGTCCATTCAGGCTGTGATGTGTATGGGCGAAGAAATCCTGATGCGGCTGGTCTGGAAAGAGTTGATTGTAGGCCATGATATGGGAACCATTCCCGAGGGTACGCCACGGGTTCCCCTGCTGACGGATTTTGAGAAACAAATAAAAACCCTCCGCCTGAAACTTTCCCCTGATCGAAAGCCTCTTTTCCTTGACCTGCGCGAAGGTTTTGACTTACAAAAAAGTATTTTCCTTCACAGACTAAACACGCTGGATGTTACCCTCGGTAAATCGAAAACCACAAGGGGAAAGGGCACTTTTAAGGAAGAATGGGAAATATGCTGGACACCCGAATTGCACATAAACCTGATTGAAAAGGCTCCCTGGGGAAACAGTATCGAAATGGCCTGCAATAAATACCTGACCTACCAGGCGGATACATGCACCCGGCTGAACGAAATTTCGACTTTACTTGAAAAAGCCTTACCCGCCGAACTTCCCGACGGTGTGGCAGCACTTATGCAAAAGCTGGACACACTTGCTGCCTCCAGCAACGATACCGTAGAATTAATGGACACCATTATTCCGCTTGCACATATAAGCAGATATGGCAACGTGCGAAAAACGGATATGGATACAGTGGAAATGATCCTGTCTGCGGTATTTTATAGAATGTTGATTGGTTTGCCCCTTTCGGCCACCGGTATAGATGAAGAACAGGCGCATCATATAATGGGTAAAATATCCGGCATCCACCAAACCATCGGATTATTGAATAAGGATGAATATAAAAATGCCTGGCAAGAAACGATCCGGATAATGGCTGACAACGAACAGGCGGCACCCCTGATTCAGGGAGTATGTCATAAGATTCTGTATGAAAGCCGATATATCTCCCGCGAATCAAGCAATATCGCCTTTAGTAAAGCCTTGTCTGACCGACAAAACCCCAATTTTGCCGTAAACTGGCTGGAGGGTTTTTTGAAAGATACCGGTAATTTGCTGATTTTAGATGACGATATTTGGAATATTGTATATGGCTGGGTAGCTGCTTTGCCGCAGGAAACCTTCCAGGAACTCGTTCCGTTGTTGCGAAGAACATTTTCCAGTTTCAATGTAATTGAGCGTAGGAAAATTGGCGAAAAAGTAAAACATGGAAAATCCATGACCCCGACAACAGCCGGAAGGCTGGAAGGAGATGAGCAAAGAGCAAACCGTGTAATCCCTATCGTTGAAAAATTGCTGCGACTTTAAATCAGGAAGAATGGAAGACAGCGAAGTGATAAAAAAATGGAGGCTGATTTTAGGGAAAGAGACAAATAACTTGCTGGAATCAGATCTAAACAAGCTCGAAACCGGTATTGACAAGACGCTAGAAGCCCTGTATAATACCGATCGCAAAGGCGGCCTCGGCTCATCTTCTCCCAATGTAGCCCGATGGCTCGGTGATATACGAGAATATTTCCCCGACACGGTGGTCAGGATCATGCAACAGGATGCTTTAAAAAGATTAAACATCACCGCCATGCTCACCGAACCGGAGATGCTGGAGGCTATCGTACCGGATGTACATCTTGTCGCCAGCCTTATGACGCTGGGAAAAGCGATCCCTGAAAAAACAAAAAATACGGCAAGGCTGGTTATCAAAAAAGTAGTAGATGAACTCATCCAGAAACTCTCCGGCCCTACCCACCAAACCATTGCAGGAAGTTTAAGTAAAACCCTAAAAAACAGACGACCCCGGCACAACGAAATCAACTGGCCCGAGACCATTAAAAAAAACCTGAAACATTATCAATCCGATTATAAAACCATTATCCCCGAAACCCGAATAGGCTTTGGCCGGAAGCGAAAGTCGCTGAAAGATATAATTCTCTGCATAGACCAAAGCGGATCTATGGGCACCTCGGTGATTTATTCGGGAATTTTTGCCGCGGTGATGGCTTCCATACCTTCGGTGAAAACAAAGATGGTCGTATTTGATACCGCAGTAGTTGACCTGACCGATGAACTTCAGGACCCGGTTGAGTTGCTGTTTGGCGTACAGCTGGGCGGCGGCACCGATATACATAAAGCATTGGGATATTGCCAACAAATTATTTCCCGACCTTTAGATACCGTAATGGTTTTGATTACAGATCTGTACGAAGGCGGGGATCAGGAAAAAATGAAATCCCGATTTGTACAACTGCACAATAGCGGGGTTCAACTGATTTGCCTTCTGGCACTCAATGATGAAGGCGCACCATATTATGACCACCCAAACGCAGAATTTTTGCATAGCATCGGGATACCGGTATTCGCCTGTACGCCGGATCTTTTCCCTGACCTTATGGCTGCCGCTCTTAATAAACAGGACATTTCCCAATGGGCAGCAAAAGAAGGGATAAAATTGAAATAGCGTTAAAAACTTCGCCCACACTAATTTTACGGACAAATGAAAACAACCACACAAATAGCCAATCGGTTTCGGGAGGTAATCCTGGACGGAACCTGGATTGCGAATACAAATTTTAAAGCCCAGATATCAGATCTGGACTGGAAACAAGCGACAACAAAAGTAGGCCCTTTCAACACCATTGCTGCGCTTACCTTCCATATTGACTACTATATAGCGGGGATTTTAAATGTACTGGAAGGAGGATCGCTCGATATTAGGGACAGGTACAGTTTTGACCTTCCGCCGATAACCTCAACGGAGGATTGGGAAAACCTGAAGGAAAAATTGTGGAGTGATGCCGAAAAATTTGCCTTCCGGGTAAACATTATGCCGGATGAAAAACTGAACGAACCCTTTGTGGATCCCAAATACGGCGATTACCGCCAGAATATTGAGGGCATGATTGAACATAGCTATTACCACCTGGGACAGGTTGTGTTGATCCGTAAGATGTTGTTGTTGTAGGCATTGAGGGGTAATTCCCGCTCAATACAAAAGGCCCAGCAGCCACACGGGTATTTTATTGCCTACGGCAAAATCCAAATCGTCCGCCAGCACATAGGAATGGGGCAAGCCGGTCAGTTGTTTTGCACCTTTGTTTTTGCCTCCCACTTCCAGATGGTATTTTCCGTCCACCTGAAAATCTCCAGATGAAGGCGTATGCACCTCGTGGCGGGTTTTCAACTGGTTTAGGACAAAAGTTTCTCTGATCGCACCGAGATTAGGGTTTTGGGGCTGAAAGGCATAGATTAGGTTCGTATTTTCAATAAATATTTTTTCGGGTTTTTGAAGATGGCTCAGGCCCGGTCCCGGTGCAGAAAGCAGCGAAATGAGGTCTGCCTGCTCCAGGTAATGGAGATAATGGATCAAAGTATTTCTCGAAATATCCGTTCGTTCACTGAGTTGCTGAATATTGGGTTTAAAAGGAGGTGAACTTGCGATTACATAGAGAAGCTGCTGTAACTTGCGGATATTTTTTACTTCTACCTGTTGCAAACTGATCAGGTCTGTTTCCAGTACAGCTCGTACTGTTGCTGAAAGACGGTCATAAAACCAGTTTTCCCCCTCTGTAAAAAAAGGGTAGTATCCATTTTCCAGGTATTTACGAAAATAGGCATAAGGGCGAAAATCGGTAGGTAGCTGACTAATAATCTCATTGGCATGGTCAAGTATGTCCACAAACTCTATCTGTGGCAGAGAAATTCCCTCTGCCAATGCTAGGTATTGGCGGAAGGACAAACCCTGAAGATGATACATGATCGCCCTACGACTGAGATCCGCATTAGCTTTTGTGAGTTCAAGGATGGATGATCCCGTAAAAACAATCCGTATATCGGGATAGGTATCGTAAAGGTTTTTAACCTCGGTCGCCCAATGAGGATATTTATGAACCTCATCCAGGAAAAAAAATAAACAACCCTGCTGGTAAAAACTGCGAGCAGTATCAATTAGCTTATTTTCGGTGAAAAAAATATCATCAAGGCTGAGGTAAATCGCCTTCTCACTCAACCCCAGCGTCTGTCGGATATGTTGGAGCATCAGGGTGGTTTTGCCTATACCCCTTGCCCCTTTTATGCCCATCAGTCGCAGACTCCAGTCATAAGTTTTAAGTTCATCCCGATGATAATTCAGGGTCGTCCTACTCACCTGTGCATGAGATCGAATGCGTAATTGTTCCATTTTTGCTATTTGTAAACAGCAATTTAGGTATAAAAATGCTGTTTACAAATAGCATTTTACCAGCCTCGCCAAAACGGCCTTGCCGCCATCGGCGAAAAAGGCCAGGGAATCATCACCAATATGATCACCAACCCAATCGTGAAGCCAATGGCAATTGCCTTAAATTTTTGCCGGTCGGTGGCCTTGCGCTTCGCTACGGCGGAGGTAATACTTACAATCGTTACGGCGATGATCATCATGGAAATGTGTTCCATCCCAAAAAACCTTGTCGCCTGATCTTTTACGGCTTCTCCGAAATTATCCATAAAATATTTTATCACCGGGCTGATAAAATAAAGCACCAGCCCCAGCAAAAGCTGGATTTCGGTTATACGCACGACAATCTTTTGGAGCCGGTTGTGCGAAGGTGTAAATGCCTGATCACCCCGCCAACCGCGGAAGGCGACAATAATGGCATAAACCAAACCCGCCAGGACTACCCAGCGAAACAGCGAATGCGTGAACAAAAAGATAGAATACAGCATGATCAAAAGTAAAAATATTTTTTCATTCGTTCAACGCTTTTATCGCATCCTGCGCAGAACGTAGGTCAGGGCGGATATCCAGGGCTTTCCGATAGGCAGCCAATGCAGCGGCTTTATCACCGGCTTTCACCAATGCCTCGCCATAGCTGTCCCAGCAATTGGCTACTTCGGGAAACTGTTCTGTATTCAGCCGGAATATGGCCAGTGCATCCGCGGTTTTGCCTTTATGCAGAAAATAATAGCCGAGATTATTTAGAATAATGTCTTTGGGATCGGAGGGGTGGAAATTGCGGGTAAGTGTCTCGAAGTTTTCTTTTACGTATTCAACCCCTTTTTCCATGTAGGCTTTATGAACGGTTAGTATCGCTGGCAAGGTGGGTGTTTCGGGCGTATTTCCATTGATAATCTTTAGAATGCCGAGACCAACTTTTTCAGCTACAGGTTCATCCATATTTGCCAGAACGACAATGCTTGTCTGATTTTGAAGCATCTCAATATGGACGGTATTATTGCCATTGGAGCCGCCCGCTATCGGTATTGCACGTCCCGGCATTTCATACACAGGCTGAATCTGCTGGAAAAAATCGTCGTTTTCTCGCGACGCCGGGCTTATCAGTTTGTCGCCGTAGAAAAAATTCCGGTAAAATATCATCACATCTTCTGCCGTCGCCCAAAAACCTCCGTCGGGTTTGGGTTCCATCAGAAAGTGTAAATTATCTTCCACCCCCTCCAGTGTTTTTAAATATCCGATGGATCGCTCCGGAATAGTTTTTACATTTTCTACATAGGTGTTTTTTAATCCCAGAGGCATTATAATTCGTGTTTTTACGTTTTCGGCGTAACTTTTCCCGGTGACTTTTTCGATAATTGCTCCCAGCAATACATATCCGGTATTTGAATATTCATTCCCGTCTCCCGGCGGAAAAAGCAGTTCCATCCTTTGGGCAATTTTGGTAATCGTCGCGATATTTTTTTGCTCAAAAGGCAGCTCGAAAAAGGCTCGGCTGTGATAATCTCCATACCCGGATGTGTGATTGAGCAAATGACGAATCGTGATTTGATCGGTACCCACAAGGGTAAATCCATCCAGGTGCTGTATCATTTTATCATCCCAGGTGAGTTTGCCCTCTTCGATAAGTTGTAAAATCACCACCCGGGTATAACTTTTGTTCATACTTCCGATGATAAATTGGGTGTGGAGGGTGTTGGGAATGTTTTTCTCCCGATCCGAAAGGCCGAATGCTTTCTGGTAAACAGGGATCCCTTTTTCCGCAACCAATACTACCCCGGAAAATATGTCCAGATTGAGGTATTGTTGTACATAATTTTCGATGTCGAGAGAAGGTATTTGCGTATAACTTTTTCCCCCAAGAATAAAAATCGCTGCGAAGATTAATAAAGTTTTTGACATGGCTTCCGTATTTGTTTGCTCAAAAATAAGGGGTGACGGGAGGTATATATGTTAAATGTGACAACCTACCGGTTTTAAGTTACAAACTCAGAAAGCAGGCTCACCTGTGTGTATTATCTTAGCGAGATGAAAAATCGTGGGTTGGAAATCGTGATTCACTTATTGTTTTGGTACATCACAGCATGGCTGATTGTATCAGGGTTTTCGATTCATTCTCAGGAAATTGAGCTAATAAATGGAGAGGAAACCATCCATATCGTCCGAGATCGGGGGAGTGCGATTCAACTGCTGACCTGCATTTTTTTTTCTGCGGGAATGTTTTATGCGGTTGTATATCAATTGCAAAAGCTGGAAAAGTTGTCCATTCAGAATGCATTCAGAGTTGTATGCATTTTTCTGCTGTCTTTTGCCGGGTATTTTGTGATGGCCCGGCTGAACCGGATTTCCGGTGGACCTCTGCTTCCTGCGGGTTTGTGGTTGGGTGTGTCGCTTTTTTATTTTATGGCGGCTATCGCCTATAGTCTGTTTAAAATCTGGAAACATTCCGAAGAACAACGGCAGCAGGTATTATTACAAAAAAATACCGCAGAGCTTGCCCTCCTGCGCTCCCAACTTCACCCCCACTTTTTGTTTAATGTGCTTAATAATCTGCTTTCAATGGTAGATCAAAAAAACAATCCCGCACTGGCCTCTGCGATTGATAAATTGTCCTTCCTTTTGCGATATGTAGTGGACGAAACCTCCCAGCCAAAAGTCCCGATACGGAAGGAAATCCTATTTATCCAGAGTTTTGCAGACCTTAATGCTTTGCGGTTTGATAAAGACGAACTTACATTTATTCTGGAAGTGGAAGGAGCGAATGATCAGCAACTTATCGAACCCGGTATTTTTATTCCTTTTCTGGAAAATGCCTTTAAATACGGAATAGAACCCGAAAAACATTCTACCCTTCGTCTGAAAATCAATATAACTGAGCCGGACGAAGTGTATTTTGAATTAAAAAATCCGCTATACCCGGCGATGCAAAAAAACTCCTCCAACGGTTCGGGTATCCGGTCTGTAACCGAGCGGCTGCGTATTGTATATCCCGGGCAGCATACTTTCAAAGTGGAAGAAAGAGACGGGTTATTTACGGTAAAACTACAAATCCGAACGCATGAAAGCGATTATCGTTGATGACGAACCCCGAGCCATTGAACTGATCAGGAGTTACCTGATTCATTTTCCGCAGGTTGAACTGGCGGCAACCTTCCGCAACGGTTTAAAAGCGGCGGAGTTTTGTACTCAGGAAAATGTAGATTTAGTTTTCCTCGACATCAATATGCCCTATTTGTCCGGGATGGCTTTATCGCGTATTCTCGGCAAAGATATCCGGGTGGTATTTACCACAGCCTATTCGGAGTATGCAGTGGAAAGCTATGAAGTGGAAGCAAGGGACTACCTGCTCAAACCCATTAGCCTGGAGCGATTTACCCAGACAATGTTGAAGATATTAGCTCCCCGGAATGAAACCCTCTTACCCGAAAAAAAGCCCCTATTCATTAAAAGTGGTACGCGGGTTTACCGGGTAAAAACTGATGACATTTTGTATTTGGAAAAAGACGGAAACTATATGACCTATTATCTGGAAAATCAAAAAATTTTGGCCCGCGAATCCATAAGCGAAGCGTTACAAGCCCTTCCCGAGGCGTTTTTTCAGATACACAAGTCCTACATTATAAACCGCGACAAAATTGTATTTGTGGATAAGGATACGGTCTGTGTCGCAGGCATAACCCTGCCAGTGGGTAATACCTACCGGGAATTTGTAAAAAAAATCTATCTTTAAGACAAAGCTTTTTTAAGACAAAATTAATTATACTCAGGGTATTCGAAGGGTATGCAACCAACGACAAATCGCGAATAACTCTTCTGCCTGAAGGTGTAAAATATGACTTCATATTTGTGGTTTTGTGCGGATTAACTTTTATATTCAGCCTGGTTCTTTTCCTCATTCAATCCTTTTGCTGTGAAAAACTTTATCCTACTACTATTCTCTGCTACACTTATTTTGGGTAATGGTTGCAAGCAGAGCCCCTCAGAAAATACTGCCTCCCCCTCCACGCAAACCCTCCTGTACATTCAGCAGGATACGGCGGCGGGTACAATCGCGGTTTTCCGCGCAGGCGAAACAACCCCCATCCTTACGCAAAATGCGAAGCCTGACTTTCGCCCCTATCTCCACCCCATAGTTGCTCCCGATGGCAAAGGCCTGCTCACCGAATACAGCCCCGGCCACCACAAACATCAGACGGGTATATACTGGGGTTTTACACGGGTAAATGGCCGCGATTTTTTTCATCACCCGGAAGGAGACTACTGGCGCAGGGTTTCGGCTCAGGTGGTCGAAAATGAAGGCACTAAGGTAAAATGGCAGACCGTATATGATATGCTCGGCGAGGCCGGGGAAGTACTGCTCACCGAAACCCAAAACTGGTCTATGCACGTGGATAGTGGCCGGTTTTTTATCGAGTTGGAATGGCTCGGTACCGCACAGACCGATATTACGATCGGAAAATACGATTACGGCGGTTTGTTTGTCCGCATGCCCTGGCAAGAAGGTATCAAGGGAGAAGTAATCAACGCCGCCCGCCAGCGAAACGAAAAAGCCGAAGGCCAGCGCGCCATGTGGGTGGACGTAGGTATGCAGGTAGAAGGCCGCGAAAACCTGGCCCATATTGCTGTATTTGACCATCCCGAAAACGAGGGTTTTCCCCAGACCTGGCGGGTGGATGGACAGATGGGCATAGGCCCTGCTCGGGCACGTATGGGCGATTGGAGTATTAAAAAAGATGAAACCGAGATTATCCGGCATCAACTCGTAGCCTATACCGGCGACCTCAGCGATATAGAGATGACCAAAGCGTGGGGAATTTTTGTTGGAAATGAGTCCATGTATTCCACCACTTCACTATGGGGCATCGCCCAGCAGGAAGGGCGCGAAGCGAAGTTTCTTACACCCCAAGAGGCCGTGGAAACCATGACGATTCAGGACGGATTTCAGGTGAATGTATGGGCAGCCGAGCCGATGATTACTCAGCCGATGGCTTTCTGCTGGGACGACCGTGGTCGTCTTTGGATCGCCGAAAACCGCGACTACGAAACCCGTGGCACGGGTTTTTCCAACTTTGGCGACAGCCGGATCATAATTCTCGAAGATACCGACCACGACGGCAAAGCCGACAGCAAAAAAATATTTCTCGAAGATATCCCTTTCCCGGCAGCGATTGCCGTGGGGTTTGACGGACTCTATCTCGGTGCCCCGCCCAACCTTCTCTTTGTCCCCGACCGCAACGCCGATGACCGCGCCGATATGGCTGACATCGAAGTGCGCCTCACCGGCTGGGGCATTCTCGACCGGCACGAAACCCTCAACAGCCTCCATTGGGGACCCGACGGATGGCTCTATGGACTCGAAGGTTTTGCTACGCCCTCCAAAATCCGCAAACCCGAAGGCAAAGGCAAAATTTACAGACATAAAGAACCCTTTCCCGAGGATATTCTTGAAGGCGAAGGAACCGAAATTAATGGCGGCGTATGGCGTTATCACCCTGTCAAAGACCGCTTTGAAGTGGTGGCTCATGGATTCAGCAATCCCTGGGGCGTGGACTTTGACGCCAAAGGACAGATGTTTATTTCCGCTTGCGTGATTCCCCACCTCTGGCATGTAATCCCCGGCGGAATCTATATGCGCCAGGGAGGCCGTCATTTTAACCCCTACGTCTATGGCGATATTCAGACCATCGCCGATCACCGCCACCGCTCGGCACACGGAGGCGCGCGAATCTATTTGTCCGACGCTTTCCCCCCGGAACATCAGGGCCGGATTTTTATGGCGAATATCCACGAACACGCGGTACTCTCCGACGTGCTGGAACCCCGCGGCTCCGGTTTTGCCGGGCATCACGGCGACGACTTCCTCCTCGCCAACAATGCCCAGTGGATAGGCTTCAGCATGGAGATCGGCCCCGAAGGAGGGTTGTATGTACTCGACTGGCATGATGCCGACATCTGCGGGAAAGAAGTGCTCAATAAGGAAACCGGAAGAATATTTCGCATTACCCCGAAAAATTCCCTCGCCGAAAACTGGCCCCGCCGATACGACGACCTTAATACCTTTACCGACGAAGAACTCGCAGACCTCCAGACCCGCAACAGCGAATGGCATGCCCGAAGGGCAAGGCTCATTTTGCAAAACCGCGCACAAAAAGGGAAAATGGCCGTCGGAGCGCTCAAAAAACTTCAGGACATTTACCTAAAAAATAACAATGCAGACTGGCGCCTTCGCGCCATGTGGGCACTTTCCGTAACCGGCAATTTTTCCGAAAAAGAACAAACCGCAGCCCTCAGCGACAAAGACCCTTATATACGCGCATGGGCCGTGCAGATGCTTTGTGAAGACCATTCCCCTTCCACAGAAATTCTGGAAAAATTTGAAAAAATGGCGGAGGACGAATCTTCCCCCGCGGTGCGGCTGTACCTGGCCGCTGCCCTGCAACGTTTGGGTAACAATTCCCGCTGGGAAATCGCCGAAAACCTGCTCCATCACGCCGAAGACGCCACTGACCACAATATACCCTTGATGCTTTGGTTTGCCCTTGAACCGCTGGCCGCCGAGGATCCTGCCCGGGCATTGGCACTCACCCGCAGTAGCAAAATACCACTGGTCAACGAATACATCGCCCGGCGGATTGTGGACGCCGACCAGACCGAAACACTAATCGCCTGGCTGGAAAAAAATCCCCGAGGCCAGTCTTCCCTTCTTCGCGGCATGCGCGATGGACTAGAAGGCCGAACCGATATTTCTATCCCCGAAAAGTGGACCACCGTATATAATAAACTGAAATCCGATAAAAACTCCGCAGCCATTGCGCAGGAGATTTCGGAACTCCTCGGAGACACAGAAGCCGCACGGCGAGCATTGGAAAAATTGAAAAACCCAAAGGCCCCCACGGAAGATCGCGTGAAGGCTCTTCAAACCCTCTATACCCGGCAGCGGCCCGAACTTCCTGCGCTTTTGCCTGCTTTGCTGGATGATCGCTATTTACGAACCGAAGCCATCAAAGCCGTTGCCGCCTATGACCGGGAGGATTTGGGGAGACAATTGCTGGAGCGTTACCCCAGCTTTACAACAGCGGAAAAGCAGGAGGCCATTCGCACCCTTTCCTCAAGATCCCGCTACGGAAGCATGCTTACCAATGCCCTGAAAAATAATACCCTTCCCAAAACCGATGTGCCTATCTATGCCGCCCGCCAGTTGCGGCGTGTGGTGGGAAATGGTTTTGTCGAAACCTGGGGACCCGTGGACGAACTTTCCTCTGACAAAGAAGTCGCCTATTCCCGTTACAAAAAACTCCTCTCTGACAGAGCTATAAGCACCGCCAATGTGGCGGATGGCAAACGTATATTTCAGCAGGTATGCGGTGTCTGCCATCAGATGTACGGAGAAGGCGGCAATATCGGCCCCGACCTCACCGGCTCCAACCGGCAAAACGTGGACTACCTGCTGGGCAATCTGCTTGACCCCAGCGGAGAAATTCAGGACGACTACAAGATGGTTGTGATCACCACCCGCGATGGGCGCACCTACAGCGGGAACATTACCGCCGAAAACGAGCGGCAACTCACGCTGCGCGTGGTAGGGCAGGAGGCCGTAGTCCTCAACAAATCCGATATTCAGTCGAGAGAGGAATCCCCTTACTCGATGATGCCGGAGGGACTGCTCAATCCCCTGAAAGACACGGAGATACTCAACCTTGCAGCCTACCTTCGTACCCGAGAACAATTGACAACGAAATAGACAACTTTACCTATGAACAAAACCTTCATCACACAATCTGAGCGCAAAGAGGAAATCCTTGATTGGGGCATACTGCTGCGTCTTTCTGGCCCTGAAAAAACCAACGCCACTCAACTGGTTGTCATCGAAGTAAACATCAAGCCCGGCATGGGACATAATTTCCACAAACACCCTTTACAGGAAGAAGTGATCTATGTCATTGAAGGCAAAATCGAACAATGGGTCGGAGAGGAAAAACGATACCTCTCTGCGGGCGAAAGCGTATTTATCCCTGCCAACAAAGTACACGCCTCCTTCAATGCCGGCACGACCGACGCCAAACTCCTGGCGATCCTCAGCCCCTGCGTCGGAGACGAAGGTTACGACCTCGTAGAGGTCTATGACCAAATGCCGTGGAAACGGTTGCGGTGATTGAAAATCAAAAACATACCCGGCAATAAGATTTGTCTTTTATTTCGCACGGGGGGCTGAACTCATCGTGATGAGATACTTCAGGATTTTCTCCTGAGAATCAGCATTCAGAGAATCCGGATATTTTTTATTCGCTTTTACAGCCATTTTGGGCACTATTTCCCCCCATTTTTCTTCGGTACGGGCGGAAGGTTTTTTTAGCCCATGACAACTTCGGCAATGTTGTTCATAAAGGGTTTTTCCCTCACTTAATTCAGCCAATGAATAATTGGGAAATTTTGACTGAACCCGCTCAACATCACCCTGGGTAGGAGGGATAAGTTTTGCGGAAAAACATCCTGTAAGAACAAAAAAAACGGAGGCAAAAACGATTTTCTTCATGATCCTGAAATTTTTCTTATCCGATATTGTAAAGACACCTGCATTAGCTTTTAAAGGGTGAGGGCCCAATCAAAAGTAAGGATAAAATAGGTTCAATTCAAAATGTCGCAGGATCATTCATTATTTTGCAGAAAAACATTGGAAACTCTCTTAGCATATTTCAAACAATTTAATCCTCTTTCCGAAAGGGCCGTTTCCGCTATTTTAGAAATATGTACACCGGTCGAAATTAAAAAAAATAAAAATTTACAACCTGTCGGACACACTTGCCGGACTGTCTATTTTATAAAAAAAGGGGCTGCCCGAATTTATTATTACAAAGATGGCAATGACATAACGGAGTGTTTTGTATTTGAAAACAATATTATTGCCCGGGTCGAAAGCCTTTTTTCGGGTCAGCCCTCAAAAAAAGCCATCGAAATTCTGGAAGATGCGGAGTTGATCGCAATTCATTCGACCGCTCTATTTAAGCTTTACGATACATTTCCCGATATTGAGCGACTGTTCCGAAAAATTTTTGAAGCTGCTTATGTTGACACCGTAAACCGAGTCGAAAGCATTCAGTTCCATACCGCCGAAGAACGATACCTGGCTCTGCTAAACGAAATGCCGAATGTCCTCCAGCGAGTACCTTTAAAGCACATTGCTTCATACCTCGGCATTACACAAGTGAGTTTAAGCCGAATTCGGGCAAGCTCCCGGTGATTATTTAACAAATGTAAAAGGATTCCCTTTTTCCTGCTCCTTCCTTTGCGGAGAATGATACTTCTACATGGAAAGGAAACCGGGGTTAAAAGAAAACTGGCGACAATTTACTCTATTAGTCATTGTCAATGCTTTTGTGGGGGGAATGGTGGGGTTAGAACGTTCCCTCCTTCCTCAATTAGCCGAAGAAGAATTTGGGTTGTCATCCAAATTCGCGATTCTCTCCTTTATTGTCGCATTTGGCTTCACCAAAGCCCTCTCCAACTATTTCTCCGGGCGTTTAGCCAATAAATTAGGGCGCAAAAACCTCCTGATTATGGGTTGGATATTGGCCTTACCGATTCCCTTTCTCATAATATATGCAGACAGTTGGAACTTGATCATTTTTGCCAATATACTCTTAGGCATCAGCCAGGGACTTACATGGAGCAGCACCGTGGTAATGAAAATTGACTTGGTAGGCGAGAAACAAAGAGGTTTGGCGATGGGAATTAATGAATTTGCAGGCTATTTGGCAGTCGGAGTTGTTGCGTTTTTTACGGGCTTTATCGCCGAAAATTACGGCATCCGGCCTTATCCCTTTTATATCGGGATAATAATCAGCGTTTTGGGGTTATTATTGTCAATAATTTGGGTTGCAGATACAAGCTCATTTGTGACACAAGAAACCCCGACATCAAAAATCAAAAAAGTTAAGGGCATATTCTGGACGACTACGATCAAAGACAAAACCCTAAGTTCTGTCACCCAAGCCGGACTTGTCAATAACCTGAACGATGGAATGATCTGGGGATTATTGCCGATTTTATTGATGCAGATCGGTTTTGACAACCAAAATATCGGCATAATCACAGCCCTATACCCCGCGATTTGGGGCATCGGGCAACTCCTGACCGGCAAACTATCGGATATATACTCAAAAAAAAAAATGTTATTCTGGGGAATGATTTTGCAGGGTGTTGCTATTGGACTATTGATTTCGACGAAGAACTTTTACGCCTTGGGCCTGCTTTCCGCGATATTGGGTATTGGAACAGCCTTAGTATATCCCACATTTTTGACGACAATTGCTCAGCATATCCACCCCGAGCAAAGAGCCGAAAGTTTAGGTGTATTCCGTCTTTGGCGGGACATGGGATATGCCATCGGGGCAATCATATCCGGCATAACAGCCGATGTATTGGGCATTCAATACAGCATATTGCTGATCGGGGTTTTAACTATTTTATCCGCAATTATCATTCATTTTCGTATGCCTATTGGAATGTTGAGTAACTATCGGGAATTTTACCCACCTGATATTCACCGCACATGACAACAAAAGTTACCGTTAAAACCATTTATAACTGCTCTTTGGAACGGGCATTTAAGACGCCGATGTTGTGTGATGTTTCCAAAATACATACTGGTTTTGGGATTATGCCCAGAGTTACTCATTGTACCGAAGATGAGGACTGGGGTAAACCCGGTTCAACGAAAAAAGTATTTGTAGCAAAATCACCCACCTTCAAAGGCGGCCAATCTTCACTCGACAAGGTGTTGGAGCGAATCGAAAATCAGTACTGGAAAATCGAGGTGAGTGATTTTAAATCGTGGATGTTGGGTTTCTCAAAATTTGTGGGTGAATGGAAAACGACGGAACTGGAAACAAATAAGATTCTGATAGAATATACTTACACCCAGTATGCCGACATTCTCTGGCTTTACCCGTTCAATTGGGTGTTTACCCAAACTTTTTGGAGAATTTACATGAAACGGGTGTTGGAAAATGTAAGACAACTGGCTTACAACAATGAGCCGTATAAACACGCATAATGGAATGAAAACCTGGATCGCATTACTCCGCGGAATAAACGTAGGCGGCAACCATATTATTCCCATGAAGGAACTTGTCCGGCTCATGGAAGAGAAGGGTTTTTTGAATGTAAAAACCTATATCCAAAGCGGGAATGTCGTTTTCCAAAGCCCTGCGACACCAAAGGATGAAATCGGGCTGCTGATTGAGGAGCGGTTTGGTTTTCGTCCGGATATATTTATCCTCAGTGGCGAAGACTTTAAAAAATCGGTGGCCAATAATCCCTACCACGCGACGGAGGGAAAAACCGTTCATTTTTTCTTTTGCGACAAAACACCGATGATAGACTATGCATTCCTCGAGTCGCTGAGGGCGGCCTCCGAAGAATATAAACTCGTAGAAAATGTATTTTACCTATACGCTCCGGAAGGCATTGGGCGGTCAAAGCTGGTCGAAAAAATGGGCAAGACATTCAAGGGCGTATCCATGACAGCGCGAAATCTGAACACCATCCGGAAACTGCTGGAGATGATATAAAAATAATGTCCATTTTCTAATTTTTGGCGCAGAATGCACTTCATTTCGCGCCAAAATTGCAATTTTTTCCTTATTTTGGCGCAGAATAGTCTTTCCCTCCAGCATTATGATCGCCTGCCTTGATGTGCAATACACTCCTAATTTTGCCGTCACTTCTCGCTGTACTAAATGCTGTGAAGGAATCGCTTGATTGCGTAGTTGTGGACGGGTATTGTTATTTGTCTGACGATCAGGCACCTCTCGCAGGCATCTCAGGAACATGGATGGAGAATTTCGATTCCGACTTTACTCAAATGGGTTGATCAGATAGCCAGAAAGGCAGCTTTGGAGTAAGGAAGAAGAATAGAAACCGGTTTTCGCCTCATCCTTTTTGCTTTCCGGGCAAAAAGTGGTAAATTATACCCACTTTTCGTCCGAATATATGCCTTGTTCCGGGCGGAAAGTGTTAATTTTTTATTCGTTTTCGCTCGAAGTAATAAAATTTTGCAATGGAAGTTTCACTTATTGGACGGGAAAAAGAAAAATCCATTCTCCACGCGGCCCTTCAATCGGCAGGAGCTGAGATGGTGGCCGTGATAGGCAGGCGCAGGGTTGGAAAAACATTTCTGATAAAAACGGTATATAAAGAACAAACGATTTTTGAAATTACCGGCCTACAGGATGCCCCGGCAGAAAAACAACTCGACCACTTTAATTTTACTTTAGCAAAATACGCGCAATCTGATATCCCGATTGAAAAAGCAAAATCCTGGCTGGATGCATTTATCCTGTTGACCTATGTTTTGAAGAAGAAACTGGGAGAATCGGAAAATAAAAAGGTGATTTTCTTTGACGAGTTACCGTGGTTAGCAAAAAATGAATCGGGTTTCCTCACAGGATTGGAATTTTTTTGGAATAGCTGGGCCGTCAACCAGAATGTTGTAGTCGTGATTTGTGGTTCTGCGGCTTCCTGGATGATTGAAAACTTGGTAAACAATACGGGTGGCCTTTATAACCGCATTACCCGGCGTATTTTTATGAGTCCATTCACATTGTCGGAAACAAAAAAATACTTCCAAAGCAGGCAATTTAACTTTACAAACTACGAAATTGTACAACTTTATATGGCTATTGGCGGGATTCCGCATTATCTGAAAGAAGTTAAAGGCAACAAAAGTGCAACCCAAAATATAGATGATCTTTGTTTTGCACCTTTGGGTTTGCTTAGAGATGAGTTTCGTTTTATGTTTTTTTCACTATTTGAAAACGCCGAAAAACATATCTCGATCATACGCGCACTTTCTTCAAGTAAACAGGGATTACCAAGGCAAAAAATCGTTCAATCCGCAAAAATCCCTGAAAACGGCAATACTACTAAAGTGTTGGAAGAACTGGAGCAATCGGGTTTTATTTCATCTTACTACCCATTTGGCAAAATAAAAAAAAATAAATTGTACCGACTGACAGATGAATATTCGCTTTTTTATCTGCAATTCATCGAAAACAAGGTACACGAAGGAAGTGGCACCTGGCAACATCTTAGCCAAACGCAGGAATACAAAACATGGAGCGGTTATGCCTTTGAAAATATTTGTCTTAAGCATATCTCATCCATTAAAAAGGCATTGGGAATCAGTGGTGTTTATGCTCTTTCTTCCACCTTTTACCAGAAAGCAACCGACGAAAAAAGAGGTGCTCAAATTGATTTGTTGCTCGACCGTGCCGATAATGTCATCAATGTGTTTGAGATAAAGTTTCATAACAGGGAAATTTCTCTTAACAAAGAGCAATCGGAAGTTTTACAACGAAAACTCTGGACTTTTGCCGACGCTACTCAAACCCGTAAGCGCCTAAGCCTCGTAATGATCACCACTTATGGCTTAAACTCCAATATTCACAGTATCGGTCTGGTAGAAAATGTATTGGTATTGGACGATTTGTTTTTAGATTAAGGTTCAGAAATTAACCTTCCTACCATGCGTTACCCCTTCCTCAAAACAATTGTACTGTTTGCCTTTATTGCGGGCTGCCTGCCTTCAGAACCTATTTACGAAGTCCGCCAATGGGAAAAAATTACTCTTTCCTTTGACGGCCCTCCGACCGGCGAGCAGGTTGCTGACAATCCCTTCCTCAACTACCGCCTGACCGTGCGGTTCAGGCTGGGAGAAAAAACCATAGATGTGCCCGGCTTTTACGCAGCAGATGGCAATGCCGCCGAAAGCAGCGACAGCACCGGTGCTGTCTGGCAGGTGCGTTTCCGCCCCGATGCGCCGGGCGACTGGTCTTACGAAACCTCTTTCCGGCAGGGCGAAAACATCGCCGTCTCCGACGACCCGCAGGCAGGCAAACCGACCGCCTTCGACGGTCAGAAAGGACTTGTCAAAGTCCAACCCGCCGCCGAAGGCGACGAAGGTAAAATCCGCCGTGTGGCGGGCCACTACCTGCAATATGCTGGCTCAGGCCGGTATTTCCTCAAAGGCGGAGCCGACAGCCCCGAAAACTTCCTTGCCTATACCGACTTCGACGGCACTTACCGCGGCGAAATAGCCGCAGGCCGTGAAGGCGAAGCCAATCCCCGCGATGTACTCCACCGCTACGAACCTCACGCGCAGGACTGGCGTGAAGGCGACCCGACCTGGCAAGGCGGAAAAGGTAAAAATATCATCGGAGCACTCAATTATCTCGCCTCCAAAGGCATGAATTCTGTCTATTTTCTCACCATGAATATCAGCGGCGACGGAAAAGACGTATGGCCTTATACGAGCTACGAGGAACGCACCCGTTTTGATTGCAGCAAACTTGACCAGTGGGAAATGGTCTTTGATCACATGGATCATCGGGGCCTTATGCTCCACGTGGTAACACAGGAAACAGAAAACGAAAAACTTCTCGACAATGGCGATACCGGCCTTCAGCGTAAACTCTACTACCGCGAACTTATCGCCCGCTTTGGGCATCATCGCGGCGTAACCTGGAATATGGGCGAAGAAAACGGCCCCGCTAGTTTTTCCCCCAACGGTCAAAGCCATGAACAAAGACAGGCGATGGTGGCATATATGAAAAACACAGACCCCTGGGATAACCTCGTTGTCATTCATACCCATTCCAACGACAGCCTGCGCCACGCGCAGTTTACGCCCCTGCTCGGCAATCCCAATATGGACGGCCCCTCCATACAAGTACACAATCCCGCACATACTCATACAGACACTAAACACTGGGTAACCGAGTCAGCAAAGGCTGGATACCCCTGGGTAGTATGCCTTGATGAAATCGGCCCGGCAAACCGTGGCCTTGATCCCGACGACCGCTCCGACAATAACCAGGATGCCGTGCGCAAAGAAGTACTTTGGGGCAATCTGATGGCCGGTGGGGCAGGGGTGGAGTGGTATTTTGGCTATCTCAACCCTCACAACGACCTCGGTTGCGAAGACTGGCGATCCCGCGACAGGATGTGGGATTATACGCGATATGCGTTGGACTTTTTCCAAAAACATCTTCCCTTCCACGAAATGAAAAGTGCCGATGAAAAAGTAAGCGGAGAGGGAAATTATGTATTTGCCAAAGAGGGCGAACTGTATGCTATTTATCTTTCATCCGGAGGTATGGCCACCCTCAATCTGGCGGGACAAACCGGCACATTTTCTGTGCAGTGGTATAATCCCCGCAGCGGAGGAGAGCTACAATCCGGAAGTGTAAAAGAGGTGGTAGCAGGAAGCGTAGTTTCTTTGGGTGAAGCACCTTCGGATCCGGAAAACGACTGGGCAATATTGCTTCAAATTCTGCGGTGAAAGTAATATAAAGCGGAAGCTGAAACCCATCCAATTAAAGAATTCCAGATAGTAAAAACGCTAGAAATGCGTATATTTGTACAGTGAAAAAGTGGCTATGAGCGAAATTAGAGAGAAATACCTAAATCCGTTTACTGACTTTGGATTTAAGAAATTATTCGGGGAGGAACCGAATAAGGATCTGCTCATTGACTTTCTCAACGAACTACTCAAAGGGCAGGAAGATCCCATCAAAGACCTGACCTATCTCAAAAATGAGCATATCGGGTCGCAGGATGCCGACCGAAGGGCCATTTTTGACCTCTATTGCGAAAATGAGCATGGCGAAAAGTTTATCGTTGAATTACAGAAGTCCAAACAGAATTTCTTTAAAGACCGGGCATTGTATTATTCCACCTTCCCCATCCGCGAACAGGCAAAAAAAGCAGACTGGAATTACGAGCTAAAAGCGGTTTATACTATTGCCATTCTGGATTTCGTGTTTGAGGAAGACAAGGCCGATAAAGCCAAATATCGCTACGATGTCAAGCTGACCGATATTGAGACCTGCAAAGTGTTCTATGACAAACTCACTTTCGTTTATCTGGAAATGCCCAAATTCGGAAAAACGATTGATCAGCTCAAAACCCGTTTTGATAAGTGGCTCTATGTACTCCGAAACCTCAACAAGTTGGACCGCATCCCGGAAAAACTCCGGGAAGAAATCTTCGAACGACTGTTTGAAGTTGCTGAGATTGCTCGGTTTTCCCGTGAGGAACTTATGCTTTATGAAGACAGCTTGAAATACTACCGGGACCTCAAAAACTCCCTCGATCTTGCACGAGAAGAAGGAAAAATCGAAGGGAAAATCGAAGTGGTGAGAAAAGGATTCGCGCAGGGTATTTCCATCGAAACCCTGGCAACCCTCACCGGGCTGAGTGAGGCAGAAATTTCACAAATTCTCAGTAACCCGTAACTCATTCAGTTCGCGACTCCGGTTGCATCTGCTCTGACAAGATACACCGTCAGCAAAGGGTGTTTTATACTGACCTTAACTCCGAGAAAAACCATAAAGGAAAATAGTACCAGTAGTTTTTTCATAATGCCCAATTAGCAAAAACTCTAAATGGTTGTCTTGGAAAAAAAGGACAATCAGCGTTTACCTCAAATATTCTTTATACGGATGTCAACGGCGGATTGCTTTTGAAAAGAAGATTATTTTAAAGAGATTGCCCCGCTCAATTCAGAAGGGCTTATTCATGCAGGTTGCAGTCATTGGCGGAGGTGCCGCAGGTTTTTTCTCGGCTATTGCTGTAAAAGAAAATTTTCCAGCGGCGGAGGTAATCATTTTTGAAAAATCGCAAAAGCTCCTCGCCAAAGTCAAAATCTCCGGCGGCGGAAGATGTAACGTTACTAACGGCTGTACCGATGTCTCCGAACTCTGCAAGGCCTATCCACGGGGAGGAAACAAACTCAAAAAAGCATTCCATGTATTCAATACCCGCCACACGATGGAGTGGTTTGAATCGCGGGGTGTGCCTCTAGTGATTCAGGAAGATAATTGTGTATTTCCCGTATCGCAAGACTCACAAAGCATCATTGACTGTTTTTTGAATGAGGCAAAGCGATTGAATATTAAAATAAAATCAGGCACAGGTGTGACCCGAATACAGCCGGAAGGAGGACAACTGCTGCTGGCCTTTGGCGATGCACCTTCAGAAATTTTTGACAAGGTGATCGTCGCAACCGGCGGCTCACCCAAAAGACAGGGTCTCGAATGGCTGGAGAATATGGGCCACCGGATCGAAAACCCCGTGCCTTCCTTATTTACCTTCAATATGCCCGAAGAATCCGTAACCCGGCTGATGGGTATTGTCGTCGAACAAACCCAGGTGAGCATTCAGGGCACAAAACTAAAGTCCGACGGCCCCCTCCTGATTACGCATTGGGGCATGAGCGGGCCGGCTGTTCTAAAGTTATCTGCTTTTGGAGCAAAAATTTTGGCTGAAAGGGACTATACGTTTAAGATTCAGGTAAACTGGGTGAATGAAAAAAATAATGACTATGTGCGGGATGTGCTGATAAATATTATGCAGGAACATCCGAAAAAAAATCTGGCCAATTTCCGGGCTTATGCATTGCCCGAAAGATTGTGGTCATATCTGTTGGAGAAAAGTAGCCTTTCTTATGAACAAAAATGGGGAGAACTTGGCCAAAGATCCCTCAACAAACTCGTAGAAATATTGACGAATGATATCTATTCGGTAAAAGGGAAAACCACTTTTAAGGAAGAATTTGTTACCTGCGGTGGCGTCAGTCTGAGCGATGTGGACCTCAACACTATGCAGAGCAAAGTCTGCAAAAATCTCTACTTTGCAGGGGAAGTGCTTGATATAGACGCCATCACCGGCGGGTACAATTTTCAGGCGGCATGGACGACGGGTTTTATCGCGGGGAAATTACTACTGTGATACAGGGGTAAAATGAAGCCACACCCGTAGCGGCAATGCCCTTATAAGGATAAGTCGCCGCTCTGCACAAAAAAATATAAAAAAAATTGCGCAACCGAATAATTGCATTATATTTGCAACTACTTGGTTGCTTATAAGATAATATGAAAACCCAACGAGACGTATTTCAAGCCATTGTAGGCTATGCACTCAGAAACAATTAAAATCAAAAATATGTTGAACAAAGAGACCCTCCCCAAGACGGGAAAAAGTAATTTACTAATGGATTTTTCCGTGAACCGGGAAAACCACTCGATTACCGTAAAAAGAGAATTTGCCGCCGAACTACCCCTGGTTTGGAGCGCATTTACCCAAAGTGAAATTCTCGACCAATGGTGGGCACCCCGTCCGTGGAAGGCCCGCACCAAAACGATGAGTTTTACCGAAGGTGGGTTTTGGCACTATGCTATGGTGGGACCCGAAGGCGGAGAACACTGGGCTTTGGCAAAATACCTGACCATCCAAAATCAGAAAGGCTTTTCAGCTTTAGACGCTTTTGCCGATGCAGACGGAAACATCAACCCAGAAATGCCCCAATCAAAATGGGAAAGCACATTTACCGCTGGCGAAGATGCGACCTTAGTCGTATTCCAAATCACTTTTAGCGATCTCGCCCAGCTTGAAACCACCATTGAAATGGGCTTCAAAGAAGGATTAACCGCAGCAATGGAAGGGTTGGATGAGATTTTTGCATTAAAAGCAAAATAGCCAGCCTAACCCGGCAAACAGATTATTAATACTTGCTTATATTGGGCGGTTAATTGTTGTAACAAGATCTAAACCTGTCGCAAAATGACCCCCAATTTACAACAGATTCAGGAAGCCCATCAGCGGATAATACCTTACATTCATCGTACACCGATATTGACCAGCAGCACCCTCAATAAAATGACGGGTGCTGCTTTGTATTTTAAGTGTGAAAACTTTCAGAAGATAGGCGCCTTTAAGATACGAGGCGGCATGAATGCTGCCCTGAGTCTTTCTCCCGAAAAACTTAAAAACGGCATCGCCACTCACTCCTCCGGCAACCACGCCCAAGCCATTGCCTATGCCGCCAAAATCTTGGGCACAAAAGCCTACATCGTCATGCCAGAAAATTCTCCCACCGTAAAAATCAACGCGGTGAGAGGATATGGAGCCGAAATTACTTTCTGCGCCCCCAATCAGGCGGCACGTGAAAGTACCCTCCAACAGATTGTGGAGGCTACCGGTGCAGAGTTTGTACACCCTTACGACGACTACCGCGTCATCACCGGCCAGGCCACCTGCGCCAAAGAACTGATCGAAGACACCGACGGGCTGGATGTGGTCATTGCCCCGGTGGGAGGAGGCGGATTGTTTTCCGGAACCTGTCTGAGCACGCATTATCTCCTGCCGCAGGCGGAGATATACGCAGGGGAGCCGGAAGGCGCGGCAGACGCATTTTTGAGCCTCAAAAGCAAGAAGGTACAAAAGGCAGAGTACGTACAAACCATCGCCGACGGACTGTTGACGACACTGAGCGAAAAAACCTTTGGCATTATCAGCCAGTACGCCCGAGAAATCCTGCTGGTAAATGACGACGAAATTAAAGCCGCCTTACGTCTCGTCTATGAGCGAATGAAAATCGTCGTAGAGCCAAGCTGCGTAGTTCCGCTGGCAGCGGTACTCCGATACCCGGAAAAATTTGCCGGCAAAAAGGTGGGAATGATTTTCACCGGAGGAAATGTGGACCTGTCAAAAGTAGGGGAGTGGTTTGGGGGGAAATAAATTGTATTGAGCAGAAATCACTCAATGCGCACGTTTTATCCTTTGCATTGCCTTGTTCTTATTGAACGCATAGTTAAGGATCAGAGATACCACTACTGAAAATAGAATGTAATATAATAATGGAGTTAGAACTGTCATGTCAATCTTGTCGTTTTTCAAATTGCATACAACGGTTTGCGGCTACACGCAGGCGGGGATTTAGAAGCACTTCACTGTCAACCAAGCAGAAATCCGCCGGAGGCGGACACAAAGCTTGATTTAACCACTGAACCGCCACTTTTGGGTAGGTGCTGTTAGCAGTTCGGCGTTCTATTTTTCTGATAATTTCATTCGTCAAGCTTCTTTCTATCAATACTGTCATACGGGCTTGGTTTTCCATTATTCTGTAAAACTTTGATTATTCTAATTCTGTTATATCGTTGCAAAAAAATCGGATATATGTTTACAAACAAATTTAGTATAGGAAGAAAAACCCAGTCAAAAACGGTCAATTTTTTATTAAGCATAAAGGTTAACAGAATAAAAATTATTACACCAATTATATGTCGCCATTCGTAATTTCTGGTTTTTTTTTCGTATTTATATAACTCATTTATTTTATCGGTTCTACTAATCTTAATTTGCGTAATTTTCATTCTTTTTCTCATGATGTCCCCTGTCGTTGGCAGGTACTTTTTGTATGTTTTGATACCAATCAATTCATAAATTGTTTTGTCCCGAAAAATCTCAATTTTTTTGGGTTTAAAGTAGAGTAATATTTGTTGTCTTAAGTTCAAGTTGTCGTCTTTTAGGCTTGCAGGTAACATCCGTATATACACGCCACTCATTGCGTTTATTTTCTTATTGACTCTCCCCCCAATATCCCCCCTTTCGCTCAGATTTACAAGGTCATCAAATGATTTCTTTTTGTGTTGTACATCTGTAAATATCCTCGTTTGTTGGTATCGGTCAGGAATGAATGGTTCACCAGTGTTTCCAAAAAGGGGTGCAATTCAAAATGTCACGCCTTCGGTCGGACGCCAAAAAGGTCCCTCCTCGCTATCGCTCGTTCGGGATGACTGCTTTGCTGTCAAAAACGCGCTTCTCCAACGGAGAAGCGAATTTTTCGGACGGCCCCGCCGTCACCCCGACGACCGCAGGAAGGAGGGGCCTTTTCGGCGTCCGACCGAAGGCGCGATATTTTGAATTACACCCGATGGTTCCTACCTTTCATTCAAAAAATCTCTGTATCCCAATTACTTTATAATTCCGCTTTGTTTTATTCATCAATTAGTTTCGACATGATTTTTGAAGTTATCGAGAATCGCTTGCCAACCCTCTTTTTGCATTTCAATGGGGTTTTCAGTCTCGGGGTCAAAACTTACAATTACTTCGGTAGCTCCGTTTTGTTCGTTAAAATTCACGGATGCAAACCGACCGCCAAATTCGTATGTAAAACTTTCTCCATGATTGATTTCTGTATAAACGGCGTCAAAATCAAAACCAAAACTTCCATCTCTGGCTTCCATTCTTGCTACATATCGGCCACCTACTTTTAAGTCGTTTGAAGCACTTGGGCAATGCCAGCTTGGGTCAGCAAAATTCCATTTTGTTATGTGTTCGGGCAAAGTGTAGCAGTCCCAAACTTTTTTCCTGTCGGCTGAAACCGTTGCTTTAATGGTTATTTTGTTATCAGTCATAGTTAAATCGTTTAATGATTTGATTCCTTACTCCCAAATATCGCCCTTTTTCTTGTTTCCAATACGTTTAGTCAGTTAATTTAGTTAATTCCGTTTGCATCATTATCATCCAATTTTTACCGTCTCTGCTGTATTCGCCTGTGCCTTTCCATTTGTCGGTAGTTGCAAAATCGGTAGTAAATCGCATCGTGCCTCCATTGTTAGGGATCGGTAACTCCCAGCGGATTACTTTTTCACTAACAAACACAATTTCGGCGTCAATTACTTCTTCTTTTTTATAGGCCCTCATTACCCATTTATTGCTTTTTAGGTCTTTTGCTATCACACCAAAAGCATCATGCACCGTTATTTGTTTGTTAGTAAGAGAGTCTAGTTTTGTACCTAAACCTTCTACGGACAAAACTGCACAATCTAGTTTACACATTACATTTTCTGTAATGTTTGTAAATTGTTTTCCTTCTCGTGTCATCATCCAACCACTTCCCTCCCATTTTCCAACCATAAATGAAAGAGGATTGATTTCGTTTTGCGCTTGAATATGGACAAA
Organism: Bacteroidia bacterium; assembly: GCA_033764335.1. Classification (GTDB taxonomy): domain Bacteria; phylum Bacteroidota; class Bacteroidia; order J057; family J057; genus JAGQVA01. The sequence continues at coordinate 68,352 of JANRJC010000009.1, forward strand.
ACTCAGAAGTATAAAAGCGAAAGCTAGTATCGTTTTTTTCATTGTCTTACTTTGTTTAATTGTTTCTTTGCAAAAGTAAGAGTGCCAAAGTTCACGTACTGTGTAAAAAAGCGTTCAATTTTAGAATTGATGCCTAATGGTTTCCGTTTGCATAAGAAAGTTTTTTAAAGATGTGCCGACCATAAATTTTTTAAACGAATTCATAAAATGAGAATGGTCTGTATAGCCGTTTATAAAAGCGGCATTAGTAATTTTTTCCTGCTGGGTGTAGATCAGTATAACCGTATTGCGTAGCCGGTTGATATTTCTATACTCAGCCATTGTTATACCTGTTACTTTTTTAAAATGTTTTTGCAAAGGTCTTACGCTTAAAGGAACCTCCTTTATAAAGTCATTAATTTTAGTTCCTTGTTCCAATTGCAAACAGAGGTATTTTACCAAGGGGTCAGAGGTTATTTTGTAATGATTGCAAAGGTTGAACAGTCCTTTTTCCAGCAAGTGATAATTGGAAAAATCCGCCGAAACGTTATAGGGGTTAATGTCAGAAAAGATTTCATGGAGGTATGTGGGGAATTCTATAATCTGGTTAGCCGTTGTTACTTTATTTTCAAATAATCCCTCAATACATACCCAGGGATTAAAACGAATACCTAAAAAAACGGAGCCGGGAAATATTTCCCGTTTCATTCGTTTTGCCTGCACGCCTAAACAAGTTACACCTTTAAAATGAGGCACATTTATGAAAACAATAGACAACGTATTTTCAGGCATTACCTCAAACAAGAAAGGTTTACCGTCGTTGAAATCGGTAGAAATTTCAAACTTCCAATAGGAATGAATGAGTTCTTTGAGATTGTCAGAAGGTGCTGTTTCGGTATAGGTCATTTTTAAGTTTAGTGTCGTTGATTTTTTGTCGCTCGTTAAGTTTGGTGATAAGGTTCCAAAAGCTCTTTTCTTTCTTCGTCTGTTACGTGAAATTCGATTGCCAGACTTTCATCTTATCCATCCGAAACAAGTTTAAGTAACGGAAGCATTAAGGATTGGTAGTCTGGGATCATACGATTTTGTTTATTGTCTATTCAGGTATCCAACCTTTTTCAAATCTTTCAAGTATTGTCTTCAATTCGTAGGTTCTGTTATTTCCTTTCATGTCGGTACAAATTATTGAAATGTTGCCTAAGTCTGCTGTTTCGGGTAAACAAGTTACGAAAAAACAGTCCCAAAATGTGTCTGCAAGAGTTTCGTCATTGTGCCAAGTCGTCATTACAGAAATCGGCTTGTGATTTTCAATGACTTCCATTTGGGTCATGATTTCATCAAATAAGTCGTGCAGCTTTTCTCCGAATTCGCCATGTCCTTTAAATTCCAAAATTCCATTGTTAATTGAGTGACGAACAAATTTTTCAAATTTCTGGTCATTGGGATCAATGTCAGAAGTTGCAAGACACAACCAATCTTTTTGGGGCAATTGGTCAAGTTGGAATTGATCATAGTCAAACCAAAATACTTGTCGAGTTTGATATGTTCCGATTAGTTTCATTCAAATGTGCTGTTGTATGCCGTATTCATTGTCTTGGTTTAAGATGTTTCCAGTCAACCTTTGGATTATTGAATCGGGTCAAGTCAGTTTGGTAAACACTCAAGTCAACGAAATTTTCAATTAATGCGAGTGGGTTGTCTGCTTTTTGAAAAGTTGGTAATTGAGTGTGATAAACTTGAAGTCCATTGTAGTCAACTTGATTTTTTATTTTCACAAATCCGTCTCTGTCAAGATTGGCTGTTTCGATGTTGAAGTCAACTGACATTTTTAATTCAATGTCAAATGTCGTCCCATTAAGTGATAGAAAGTTTATCTGAGAATTGAATTGACAATGTTCAGATCCAAGGTATATTGAGCCTTCAGCAGTTTTATCGTCATAGGATAAGTTAAACTGTCTGCCAACGAGATTTTTCCAATTTCGCTCCTGGTGCCCGTTTTGTCCATCATTAAAAATCGCCCATTCAATGATAATTGACGTGTTTGTCGGCTGGCCAACATAATCGTGTCCACTATTAAATGATTGAAGTGGAATTTCAATTGAATAATAAAGCGTCAAAGGAAGATTGATATGCGAATTCTCCCAGAGATTACAACTCATTTGGCCTTTTAGGGGCTGAATATCTTTAATGTTTAATGTCATTCTAGTAGTTGGTTGTCATATGAGGTACATAACGTTTTGCGGCTTGGGGCAGCGCAACAAGCATGGAGGATGCACTGTGTTATGGGTAGTTTACTTTTCACCTATTTGCTCAATTTTCTCCGTCTCCAGAATTTTTTTCTCTAAAGATTTTGATTCAATGACAGCTAATCCCCCAATCAGTAGAATGCCTAATCCATTTAAAATAAGTGAAGAAAAGCCAATATTATTTTTACCCAATAACAATTGGATGAATACTCCGATCGGACTCATCAGAAAAAAAAGGATCAGTAAGAGGCGTTGTTGCATGAATCGGGATAAAAAAAAGTCGGTCGGTTTTTTGTACATTTGAGATGACGAAAAAACAAACCTACAAAATCCCGACCTATGTCAAAGATACAGAAAAAAGCATCGAAAAATCAAGACAAGGGAG
>JANRJC010000011.1:0-53886 GCA_033764335.1 Bacteroidia bacterium
GTGGTGCAGGAAATTGTGGATCGCCCCGGATGGACCACCAGCAGTGCGTTGGTCATTTTCCTCGACGGAACCGGAGTTCGCACCGCCACGGCTTATGAAGCTTCCCCCGCCAACTCCCCTAAGATTTTTGTCGAATACCAACCCTCCGGTGGTGGTGCGCGAAAAGCAGCGATACAACAACTTGAAACTGCCCCCGAGTTGGTACTTTACCCCAATCCCTTTGAGGATGAATTTTTCCTAAAAGCTGAAATCACTGGAGCGGAATGGATGGATATAACCATCTTTAATCCACTGGGACAGGTAGTTTATTCGGAAAAACACCTGTCGGTTCGTAAACCGGTACGGATCCAACCGTACCTTGCGCCGGGCATTTACTCCGTAGTGGTACGCACCGACAATGGCCAGATCAGGCACATACGGAGCATGAAAAATTAAGAGCGACGAGAATAACAAAAAAGGCTGTCTGTTAAAGGCAGCCTTTTTTGTTATAAGTAATTGGAAAAATATTTTCAGGAAACTACCGGGTGGGTAGAAAAACTATCATTGAGTTTACGGGAAATGGTATCCTTACCTGAAACGAATTCCTGAGTATTATCGAGAATAACCAAACGGCTGAGAGAGCTGCCTAGATGTTGGGTGACAAAATCCATGCTTATTTTGGCATTGACCAGAAATGTTTTGAGTTCATCGTCACTAGCATTAAAAAGCCGCTTAATTGCACGACCGCGTACCTTCATGCGGTCAAATGCGAGGGTAGGATCGGTTTGGATAAAAAGTATTGTATCCGGTTGAGGGATCATCTCAAGGTATTTTTTCACCTTGTCGAGGTTGGGATCCTTGTGAACCGAAACGAATAAATTCAACACCTTTTGGCAGAAACCCTCGTCGAGCAGCAAATAGGCATTAGAAGGCATAATCTCCTGTGCAAGTTCATAAATTGCACCGAGGCTTAAAAACCAGCGAATGCTATTTTTCCGGACTTTTTCATTGACCCCGTTTTTGGCAGAGGTTTTAAGCACATAAGCTACCAGATCCGGGTATTTTTCAATAAATTTTTCGGTATAAAAACTTTCGGTGTGATTAAGTTTAAAAAAAACCTTTACCAAAGCCTTTGTAAAAAAGGAAGGGAGTTTTTGGACAATACGAAACTTCTTATACCCTCCACATACGTGCAGAAGTCGGACATCCTGTCGGTTAAAAACAGTATGGCCATTTTTAGCCATTACCGAATTTATGAATGGAACAAGGGTCGTTTTTCCGCTTCCGGGCAAACCAAGAAATTCAATTAGTTTCATCGAAAAAAATCTGGAAATGAATTAACATACCCGCCAGTAATGTTATGCAAATATAATGAAAAAGTTAATTATTATTCAATTTATGTTAATTTTGGTGGGTGTTTTATTAAAATCAGAGTAAATTCCATATTCTTCTTTTTACGTCTGTGATTACCTCTCCCTGATCTCTGACGGTATCAATCACCTGACAGAAGTCGAGTTTCTTTTCGATAAAAGTGTCTATGGCTCCTATTTTTTCCCGGATCATCACCCGGTTTTTTTCCAGGCTGTGTTCCGGTTTACGCCTTACACTTTCTTCTTCGGTGACATACATAAGAAACAAGTGGTCGGGGTCGCCGATTTTCTCCAGGTAACTCCTTTCGAGTTTTCCCCACCAGGTATTTTCCGGCATGCGGGGGCCATCAATAGGTTTCGGCATTTCCCAGAATGCTTTCAGCGGGTAGCGGTCAAAAATGACAATATGCCCTTGATTTTTTAACTGGTTTGCCTGAATATATAATTGATACTTAAACCGGGCGATATTGACCCGCTGCATGCCATTAACTGCGCGTTTGATCGCCTTTATTTTCGTAGCCCCGGCAAACTTATTCATCTGAATCAATAGTTGGTTGATGCGATTTTTCCGGGGCAGCCCCATGTATAAACGCTTGACAGACAGTTTGCCCGACAACCAGGATTCCACTGTAGAAACAGTGGAGGATTTACCGGAGCCATCACAACCGATAAAACTCAAAATACAGCCGCCTCCTGCTACCCAGGTTACAGAGGCTTTGGCAGCCGTTTCATTAATCTGAACCATTTTACCGACACTCGCTTTGGAATAACGGGTATAACTGCCGATTCCCTTGAGGATATCTTTTCGCAGATTCAGAAAATCTTTCATCAGTCGCCCTTTTCGGTAACTTTCTACGAAGGCTTCATAGACCGGATGATCGCCAAACCATTCATGGATGCACTTACGAAAGAGTTCTGGATTCACGATTTTCAGCAGGTAGTCCAGTTCTTTGCTGATCATTTTCGGGAAAATATCCCTGCCTAAAATCCTTTTGACATGGTTTTTGAGGGTCAAATCCGTTTTGAGCGCAATACGGGTGATGAAAATAATCAGTTCCTGCTCCGGAATGATGGTACGTATGGGAAAAATTTCATCCTCAATGGAAGCGTCCAGCACGGAAGGCGTGAAAGGCAGGACAATATTTTTCCGGAATTTTTTCCCGATAATGAGATCATAATGTATGTGGAAATGGTGAATAACTCCGGTTGTTTCATCCCAACCCAGATAGTCTTCCATTCCGGGATAAATCTTGTTGGAGGTTCCCAACCTTCGTTTAAAACCGGCTTCATTGAGAATTTGGTATAATAGCCGGGCATCTTTGCGATCCACCAGCAGATCAAAATCCGTCTGCCCAAGAAAGGATTCTTTCAGGCGGACGGTGCTTTTCCAATGGCAATAGTTTATGCCAGATTCGTTAAGAGCTTCAAATACTTCACTAACTGATAACATCAGGAGAAAATCATTTATTTGGGGTGAATGATGAAGGATAGGAACGAACCATAAGTTAACAATGGGAAAACATTAACTTACAATAAGGAAACAATGATAACTTATGGCTAACAATCAAATAATGGATAAGTTACACCAACTTATGTACCGTAGATATTGACCTGTGCTAAACTGCCTAAAATAATGCGCAGACGGCAAAGTTTCGGGACACTTTCCGCCGTAGCATATCATCGTGATATTCACCTATTCCCGTTATATATTTGCAGAATGAAAATCATCCCCATTGAGTATGGTTCGGGTCATCTCAAAGTAGCTGTACCTGATCAGACCGAAATAGCCGGTATGAAACATTCACCGGCACCCTTAACAGGCGCTGTGGCCATTCCGGCTGCCCTTGACAATCCTTTGGATTCGCCATCGCTTAGCGCGTTAGCTGTACAAAAATTAGCGGAGAACTCGCTCTCAAAAGCGGTAATCGTAGTTTCCGATCACACTCGTCCGGTACCTTATCGGGGAGAAAATGGATTAATTCCTAACATTCTTCGCGCCCTGATCCGCGGAGGATTTAAAGAAACTGCCATTACCGTACTTATCGGGGCGGGATCGCACCGCAACATGGAACCGGATGAGATCGAAAAAATGCTGGGACTCAAAGAGTCGGGTTTCAGCAAGGTATCGGTTGTCAACCACGAATACGATGTGCCGGAACAACTGACTTATCTGGGAAAAACGCGGATGGGTTCGGTTGTGATGATCAACCGGTTATATATGGGAGCCGAACTCAAGATTGTAACCGGACTGGTAGAAAGTCATTTTATGGCGGGTGCTTCCGGAGGGAGAAAGGGTGTATGTCCGGGTATTGTGGGAAAAGAAACCCTTAATATCTTTCACGGTGCCCGCTTCCTGAGTTCGGCTCAGGCTGCCGATATGATTCTCGATGGCAACCCTCTCCACGACGAAGCCCTTGAAATCGCTCAAATGGCCGGCTGTGATTTTCTGGTGAACGTGACAATTGACAACGAAAAGCGAATCACGGGTGTCTTTGCGGGCAACCTGCAAACAGCCCACCAGGCCGCCGTACAAAAAATCAGGAGCTATGTTATGGTTCCGCTTCCTCACCTGTATGATATTGTGGTTATCCCTGCCGGATTTGTAGGGGTCAATCACTATCAGGCAGCAAAAGCTGCTATTGAGGCCGCAAGGGCAGTAAAACCCGGTGGGCAAATGGTACTGGTTGCCCGACATACCGACCCGGATCCCATTGGGGGAGCCGGGTATAAGGAGGCTATCCGCCTGCTTCATGCAACCGGAAGGCAAAACTTTACGTCTATGATACTAACACCCGGCTGGAAACTGATCCAAGAACAATGGCAGGTACAGATGTGGTGTAAAGTGTTTGAAATTTTGGGGAAAGAAGAAAACCTCCTTTATTGTGCGCTTGAGATTCCGGAAAAAGAGTATGAATACTTACCCGGTACGCCCTGTGTTTCGATGCTTTCCGCCGCTGAAAAAGCCAATTCCAAAACCTCTATGCGGATAATGATCGAGAAAGCGATCGAATATGCCTGCCTGAAAAGTGGAAAAAATTCACCTTCCATTCTCCTCCTGAAAGACGGCCCTTACGGTATTCCGGAGGTGGTTTCGTAATTTTTTCTTAAGAATCCTTCCAGCAAAAGTTAAACATCATTCGGTTGTTACAATTCTTTCCTTATCTTTCCCGCACGTTCTTTATCAGGCCCTCTAACACACCACAATATGAATCAACGAGTTAAGTTTATCCCTCCGATTACCGAAAAGAAAAGGTTTTTCCATGTTTTAAGGAAAAGAGTAGATGATTATTTCCTTGAAGGAAATATTAATCCCCATGCGAACGCTACGATGGTCATCAAAACCATTGCCATGTTTGCCATGTACTTTGGCCCTTATGCGCTTATTATGACGAATGCGTTTTCCCCCTGGCTGATGTTTATCCTTACAGCCATAATGGGTGTGGGACTCGCCGGTATCGGCCTTTCCGTCATGCATGATGCTAATCATGGAGCTTACTCTTCCAACAAATATGTCAACCAGATTTTCGGATTTGCCCTCGACCTTATCGGCGGCTGCTCTACCAACTGGAAAGTACAACACAATGTGCTGCACCACACTTATACCAATATCCCCGGACTAGACGAGGACATTCGCGAAAGGGTGATTATTCGCCTCTCTCCGGAAGCCAAAAGGTATAAAATCCACTGGTTCCAGCATTATTATGCGGTATTTTTTTACGGCTTTATGACGCTTACATGGGTGGCGTACAAAGATATTATGCAGTTTATTCAGTACAGTAAAACGGATATGATTAAAAACCCCGTCCCGGAGTTTATTAAACTGATCGCCTCCAAAATTTTGTACTACTCCTACATAGCTGTCCTTCCTCTCGTGTTTTTGGATATCACCTGGTGGCAATACCTGATTGGCTTTGTGACCATGCATTATATTGCCGGGATGATCCTTGCGGTTATTTTCCAAATGGCGCATGTGGTCGAAGAAACGGCTATGCCTACGCCGACTGACCAGGGAACCATCGAAAACCTTTGGGCGATCCACCAACTGGAAACCACCGCAAATTTCTCCAATGGCAATCGTATCCTCAATTGGTATGCCGGCGGATTAAATTTCCAGATTGAACACCACCTCTTCCCCAAAGTTTGCCACGTACATTACAGTGCCCTTTCTAAAATTGTGAAAAAAACGGCGGAAGAATTTGGCGTGCCTTATTACCAGAAAAAAGATTTAAAAGAAGCCATGGAGTCTCACCTTCGTCTGCTGAAACAACTGGGACGAAATGAACATGCTCCGGCCATTCACGCGCATTAGAAAAGTATTATTTGAATACTTTTATCTATAAATTTTAACAAAAAAAGGCTGTCAAAACTGACAGCCTTTTTTATGTACTAGTTGAATTTTTTTTTTATGCTTCCAGCGGCGGGATGCGCAATACTTGACCGGGGTAGATTTTGTCCGGATCGGTAAGCATCGGCTTGTTAGCCTCAAAGATCACCGGGTATTTCATTGCATTTCCATACTGCGCTTTAGCGATTTTGGAAAGGCTGTCGCCTTTTACAACCGTGTAAAATACCGACTGCGGCTCAGGTTTTTCGACCAACTGTACCTTAATGCGGTCATCAACTGTTGCGATACCCTCAATATTGCCTACGGCAAGAATGAGTTTTTCTTTATCAGCCTGTGTTTTTGCAAATCCATCCAGAATGGCCGTATCATCGTCTTCTCCGGCAAAAGAGATGGAAAGGTCTTCGATTCCCAACCCAAATTTGGCTACAAATTCCTTGATAACCGCTTGTTTTTTGGCTACCGCCTCTTCGCGCTTTTGCGCATCGGTTTTGAACCCGAGCAGGCTGGCACCCGCGTTTTTGACAAAACTAAAAAGTCCCATGTTTGGTATGTATAAGTTATGGTTTAGGTGAAAAGTTTCTTTTCGTTCTTCTGACAGCTGCAAATAAGAAAGGTCACTCAAAAAAAACAAAATTGTCGGCACATTATTTTCGGAAAGGAAAAATATTACCCCAAAGTAAAATAATCTTCTTTCAATACTCTATCCAGTGTTTCACACAAAAAAACGACATTCTCCCGGCTAAAACACATCGGGGGTTTGATTTTAAGGACATTGTGATAGGGGCCATCGGTACTCATCAATATACCCATCCGGCGCATACGGTTGGCGAGGTGCCCGGCCTGTTCTGCGGCAGGCGTGAGTAAGTCCCGGTCTTTGACCAATTCAAACCCCTGAAAAAAACCGATTCCCCGCACATCGCCGATGACCGGATGCCGGGACTGAAGTTCGAGGAGTCCGTCATATAAATTTTTCCCGACCTCGTGAGCCTGTTGTTGCAGGTTTTCTTCCCGAATCACGGCGAGCACTTCCCGGCCAATGGAGCAGGAAACCGGATTGCCTCCAAAGGTATTAAAATACTCCATGCCATTGGCAAACGCTTCGGCCACCGCACGGGTACAAACCACCGCGCCGAGCGGGTGGCCGTTTCCAATGGGTTTGCCCATTGTCACAATATCCGGGACCACTCCCTGAAGTTCGAATGCCCAAAATTTTTCCCCTACTCTGCCAAAACCTACCTGCACTTCATCGGCAATACAGATACCTCCGGCATTCCGCACTTTCTCATAAACTTCTTTCAAATATCCTTCGGGCAAAACAATCTGTCCCCCGCAACTCAGGATGCTTTCGCAGATAAATCCGGCAGGTTTTTTTCCCGCCTCCGCCATCCGGCGGAGGATACCTTCGACATGCTCCGCATAGTTCAATCCCGTATCTTTGCCCCGGTACAACCCACGATAGCTGTCTGGAATCGGCATTACATGTACCCCGTCCGGCGCACCTTTTCCTCCTTTCCCGTCAAATTTGTACGAGCTAATATCCACGCAGGCATTCGTATTTCCGTGATATCCTACTTCCACTACGATCATATCCCGATTTCCCCGCCAGGCTTTTGCCATCCGCATTGCCAACTCGTTGGCTTCACTACCTGAATTGACAAAATGCACAACCTCCAGCGAAGGGGGGAGGGTAGCCAGCACCTCCTCAGCATACCGGGCGATTTCCTCATGCAGATACCGGGTATTGGTGTTGAGTACTGCTGTTTGTCTTTGGGCTGCGGCCACAATCCTCGGGTGTTGATGTCCTACATGAGGAACGTTATTGACCGTATCCAGATATCGTCGGCCTTCATGGTCGTAAAGGTATTGTTTGTACCCTCTGACGATTTTTAACGGAAGGTCATACGACACACTCAGGCTTTTGCCCAGGTTTTTGCTGCGACTCGCTAAAAGGGCTTCCGTAGATAGTTCTGCCTTTGGCGACATATTCAACCCCAGTAGCACACTGGGATCGGGACAGAGGGACTTCCATACTTCCTGCTGATGCGGAAAAACGACACCGGGAAAATCGCCTTCGTATCCCAATAAATCCAACATCACCTGAAAATGAAGATGGGGGGGCCAGTTTCCGTTTTCCGGACGAGGGCCGATTTGCCCGACAACCTCACCGGCGGTCACGACTCTGCCCACTTCCCAGTTTTTCATAGACTCCCTGCTCAAATGGCCATAAAGGGTAAAAAATACCGGGCCGTCCTGCGGTCGGTGTTCCAAAATCAAGGTGGGGCCGTAATCTCTTTCCGCCAAATTGTCGCGAAAGCTGTGAACACGCCCCGGCCAAACGGCTTTTACGGGTTCTCCTGGTGGTAAAAATATGTCTATCCCCAGATGAACCGTTCGCCAAACCGGTCCCTCATTTCCCAACGACAGATAGCTGTCGGTGGTGTAAAAAGGCCTTGTTTCATTGTATCTCCCAATTCCTATGGGTTTTCCGACATCTTCCAGCAATCGTTGTAGATGACGGTCAAATAAGTCCGCCGACTCAAAAGTGTGGTTGTTGCCCAATTCTGTACTACCTGCATGGAAATCGAAAACATGAATATTTTCAGAGGACAACTTTGCCGAAACTACCGGAGCAAAAGTCTGATTTTCGATCCATTGACGAAAGTGACTTGCGTCCGAAACGGGCTCAAAGCCACAGGCTTCCCGCAAAATATACGTGATCAGGTTTGGCGAAATGTGCCGAAGTTTCGCTAATAATTCCCAGGCGGGTTTCTCACTTATGAGCAAATAGGCATTTTCCGGATGATCTTTTCGACTAAGGGCAGCGTTGGTTACGGTTATCAGTAAACGTGCCGCAACGAGTGGAAAAAGAACGGATATTTCGGATTCTGTCAGCGGAAATTTTTCATTAACCCCTTTTATTAAATCGGCAATGACCGAAATCGGATCCGGTTTATCCATCATCGCATAAGCGGCCGTTATTGCAGGTTCATATACCGATTTGGTAAAAACCATATCTCCAAAATCAATCAGGCTGATAACTTCCGCAGGATGGGTTTCACTTACAAGGATATTGTAATCGTTGGCGTCATTATGGTTGACACTTTCTCTCAGATCAGACAACACGGGCAACACCCTTGTCTTGTAGAGGTTAAGGAAATAGTCTAATATTTCGCGCTGCTCCGGTTGCCTAAACAACGGGAGGTATGGTTCAATCCAGAGAACATTTGCCAAATCCCACTTATACCAGCGGTGAGCGGCCTCGTGGTCAAAATCTTTAAGAGCCGTCAGAAGCGAACCACAGCTTTTGCCCAGGTGGTAAATCAATTCCGGAGTATGGGGGGTTACTTTTGCCCAGACTTTTCCCTCGACCCAGGTCAAAAGCCTTACAAAACGTTCATTTCCCGCTTCATCTTTTATCGAAGAGATATATTCTCCTTCGAGATTGGGCAAAACGCAGGGCAACGTCAACTCACAGGGATGATCCTTCAGATGCAACATGGCCTGGTTCTGCATATCCAGTTCCGATCGGCTTTCTCCGACATGAGAAACTTTAAGGATAAAAGAGGTTTTGTCCGAAGCCCGAACAAAAAAATTGAGATCAAGTTCGCCCGGAAGCAGTTTTAGGATTGTGGTTTGGACACCAAAAGACCGCAGAAGGAGGGATTCGGGAGAAAGATTTTTCACGGGAAGGGGATGAGCGAATTATTGTGCCTCTTCTTGAGAAATTATAATGTTAATTGTTGATAAAAGATTCGGGATTTTATTTTCAATCACATCCAATACAATTCTGTAATTAATACCAAAATATACATGAATCAAAAAATCTCGCATTCCGCCCATTTGCCGCCACTCTACCTCCGGCCACTGTGCCTGAAAATCGGGTCCCAGTTTTTTTGAAGCTTCTCCTATAATTTCAAGGCTTCTAACTAATGCACGTTTTAAAACCTCATCATTTATAAGTACTTCATAATCCAGAACACCTGGTTTAACAGACTGTATAAAAATACACTCATCGCGTATATGATACAGCAAATCAAGCGGCGATTTGGGCATAAATAACTTCCTGAATAATTTTAGTACCTATATAAGGGCTTAATCCCCTTACTGTTGCAATCTCAACCTTACGGCCGGGGAAAAGATCATTCAGAAAAAAACCTAGTGCCATCAAGTTGTCGAATTTTTCTGCTTCAGGTTGAAATTCCACTAAAAGATCAATGTCACTGTCTTCTCTTTCCTCATTACGGGAAAATGACCCAAACAAACCAATCCTTTTAACCCCCAGGCTAGTTAGTTTGAGGTGTTGTTTCTTTAGCAGTTGAAGAATAATGTCCTTTGTTAACACCATAGAACAATATTATGTGCTGGCCAAATTTACAACTTTTTATCAACAAACGTAGTGTCTCATTTAAATATCTACGGCAAAAAAAACATTCATCATCTCCCCGATATGGATTAGCCATAACTTCACGGTTTTATCCGCTGAGCCGGTCAGTACATATTTTCCGTCGGGAGAAAATACGGCTGCCTGAACCGAAGAGGAATGTCCGTTTAATTCCAGGTATTTTTCGCCTTGAAGGCTCCAAATTACGACTTTTCCATCGCTGCCCGCCGTCAGAATGAGTTTTTCATCGGAGGAAAGCGCGATCCGGTTTACCGATCCGCGGTGTGCCTGAATCTGAAATACGATAACCCCTTCTAAGGTGCGACACGACAAAACACCGTCGTCATCACCGGCCACAATTTTTTTACCTGTATCGGCAAACTGGGCCGCATGGACAGCCGTTTGCGCGATTTCCAGCATAAGCGTTTGTTTCCCCGAAATATCCCAAATACGCACCGTGCCATCGGTGGAGGCGGAAAGAATCGCCTCGCCGCCGGGCGAAAAAGCAAGGGAACGCACCGGACCCGTATGCCCACTTCGAAAATCCTCCTCCGAACGCCCTTTTCGTAAATCCTGAAAAATATCCGCCGGAGGTGAAAAGGATTGTTGTTGCTGTTGAACAAAAAGTTCCGGGCCTGCATTTAGCAGATTGTGTATTTCCCGGTTTTGCGCAAATCCTCTGATTTTGCGGAGAATATCTCCGCGCCGATTACGGATTTTCATCGAGCCATCTTCCGCACCGGAGACAAAGGTTTTGCCATCAGGTGAAACGGCCAGTGCAGTCACTTCTCCAATATGTCCTGCAACATCTTTGGTCAGCATTTCAACCAGGTTCGCTTTTTGTGTAGGTAATCCCGAATTGGCATAAAGTTTTTCTTCTAGCTTCATTCGCAAAGTACCCGTGTCCAGGCCTTTAATCTCTACCGGGGAAATATTTTTTCGATAGCTCAAAATCCCAATACTGCCATCCGATTTCCCTACAATCAAAGATTCTTCTTCGGGCAAAAAGGCTGCCGCACCGATCCAGCCACTTTCGCTTCGGTAGTCAAAATTTTCCCGAGAATCTTCCATCGAAATCACATGAGCCAGTTCTCCCTGCACCAGCAAAAACTGTTTTCCCGAGGGATGCCAGCTCAATTGTGTGATGGGATAACGATACTCCTGCGAAAAATCGGTATGGTTAATTGCCGGGATATAGGTATAAATTTCTCCGTCTGCCACCACCAGCATTTCTTTGCCTCCGGGGAAAAAAAGCAGGTTTCCGATCTGTTCGGAATCGTCAAAAAGTTTATAGACTTCCTGCCCCATTTCATCGGTGACGATTCCCCTGCCATCTGCGAAAGCAACCATTACCGTGCGATTATCCGGAGAAAATGCCCAGTCAGTGACCTTTTGTGTAAAATCACGGCGGATAAGTTGTCGCTGGTTTATATCCACCCGAAATACCTGTATCCCCGCAATCAGTGCTGCCTGCATATAATCCGGAGACATTACGAGAGCGGTTACTTTTTCCTCTACTTCTCCGATTTTGTCATAGGTGTCTTTGCTCAGGTCGGTGAGCAGTAATTCACCGCTTTCCAGTAGGATAAGCGCTTTTTCGACCGGAGGAAGAACCTGGGCAAGATACACGTCATCAAACTTTTTTACTGCCTTGCCGTTTTCTTTTCCGTTTAGTTCAAAACTTCGAATGCCTTCTTCACGGGTTATTACCCATATTCGGTTGTTGTTTCGATCAAAGTCAACATCCAGCAGGTTGCCCTCTCCTGCTCCGATGGCGCGCATTTTGGTGGCGACTTTTGCCCGCTGGTAGCGGCTGTTTTCGGTATTGTCCTGGGTTTGAATTTCTGCCAAAAGGGTTCCGTCTGTTTTCCAGAGCGAAATTTTTTCCATTCGATCCACACACAGAATATATTTCCCGTCAGGAGAAAATTTGCCTTCGGTCATACCGGTAGTAGGGGGGAAAAGATGAAGGGGCTGCCCTTTCAAATCAAAAATTCCCGCCTTACCGTCGTTGTCTATAATCAGCAGGGACTCTCCTTCGGGGGAGCAGGTCGCAAAATTTTTATTTCCCTCTTTCCATTTTCGGGAAAATACCCCGGAGTGCCAGGCCGTGATCATCGCCTGCCGGCTAAGGTAATTTTCCTTTAGGCTATAAGCTTCACAAGCAAACCGAAATCGTTGTGTTGGGGAACTTTTTCCGGGGTACAAAGCGAGAGAAGCCAGTACGAGGTGTTTCTCATCATTGGAAAATCTTCGCATACCCGGCTTGCCTTCCTCAATAAGATCCAGGTCTTCCTGTCGCAGAGCTTGTATCTGGCGGGGATCGGAGTTCAGGGAAATACGGTTTTGCAGCACACGGATCGCCTGCTGTCCCGGAGCTGTAGAAGCGGAAAAGTACCGCGTTACGATGGGTGCCAGCGTATCATGTGCAAGACGGGTGCTTCGGTTTTCTTTTTCGGGGTCAATGAGCAGGTATTGTTCTTTGAGTTGGGCAAGCAGTGTCTCAACGGCGGTTTTTTGTTCCGGGTATTCGGCGAAAATTTCCTCGGCCGTCCTCGCGGTAGCCGTGCCCATATTGGTTGTGTGAAACGCAAGCAGGTCGAGGGCAAGACCTGAGCGAAAATCCGAAGGATTATTTTCCCTAACAACCTTTAGCCGGTTGTTGAGAAAATCATCCATCCACAAACCTTCCTGCTTCATTTGTTGATAAAGCTCGTGGCTGAAAACCGGAGGAGGATTTTGGTTGGCTACTTTCCACATATTGGACAATAAAATCTGAAGTACCGGCGCAACCGGAGACTCCGGGTCTTCGAGGAGGTCATCGGCAATCAATTCCGGCAAGGCCGCCATCCCGGCTTTGGCCGGGGCAATTGTAAGTCCGTAGGCCTTTTGGGTTCGGGGCGAACGAGTAAGTCCAAGCACGGCTTCCCTAATATCGTTTCGGCGAAGTTTGTCCAGAAAAACACGACTATACGCCAGCCGGATTTGGCGGAAATGTTCTTCAATTTCGGCGAGAAATTCTTTTCGGTACGACAAAATCAGTTTGCCGGCAGGCGGATTTTTCCCGTAAAAAAACCGATTGATAAAACCGGTCAGCGTGGCCAGTTCTTCTTCAGGATCTCCCAATGGTCGGGTAAATATTTCTTCCACTTGATCGAGGACAACCAAAAGCGGTTTTTTATTTTTTTCTTCGCGATCTCGCCAGGCTTTTTCGGCTTGGTTTTCAGCGGTTTTCAGTCCGTTTTCCAGGCTGCGCAACAACCCCAGCGATTCATCCCGGCGTATGTATTCGACCTGGTATTCCGCCGCGAGGCGAGGTAAAAGCCCGGCGGCAAGCAGGGACGATTTTCCGACGCCCGACTTTCCGTGGAGATGAATTACCGGTGGGGTGTTTTTGTTTTTAACCCGGTCATAAAGTTCTCGTATTTGATAAGCTCGTCCAAAGAATATTTCCGCGTCTTCCTCACGAAACCACTCCAGATAACGAAAAGGCACCTCGGGAAGCTCCTTTTCCGGAAGGGCAGGCAAGGCAAACAGGGGGTTTCCCGCCGCATCGGGGAGATTCCAGTCCCGGATGTATTCGGCCCCCTGGCGCACATAAAAATCCCAGGGAAAACGTTCAGGAACCGCTTCGGATTCTTCGATCACAAACGAACGGAAATCATTGCCTTTTTTTAGCCTTGCGGCAGCCACTGCTTCCTGAAAAGAAGTAAAGATGCTGTCTCCCGTACCCAGGCTCTGGTAAAATCGTTGCGAAAAATCCGTAGCAACGCCATCATCAATGGCTTGTGAAGTGGTTATTACAGCACCTACACGGGCCTGGAGGAGTTCATCGGTTTGTTTTTGGGTAGAACAGCCGTTGAGAAACACAAGTTGAAGGTTTTGTTGCATACCGAGAAAGGCGGCAAGTCCGCCCGCGTGAGCCAGTTCTACTTTACCATCGGCAGCTTGCATACAAAGATGAAACGCTCCGGCATGGCCGGCAAAATGAAAGACAGCAATCCGGTTGCGGTAGGATGGATTTTGAAATACATTCAGAATATCTTCGATTGACGCATCTTCAACCACAACGGGTTCGCAGAGGCCGGCGGCTGAAGCGGAGGTTAGCTGCCGGAGGATATTTTCTTTTTCGTGGATCAGGTTTCTCAGAAAGCGGGTTTCGTCCGATTTATCGTTGGCAAAGGCAAGGAAAATCACGGGGAGGTTCAAAGTATCAGATTTTTTGATTTTTTTCGGGTTTGGGTTTAATTTATTCTAATGGCAGGACTAAGTCAAGGATACCTCCTTAATGGGTTGTATTTTTTCTTTTTAGCGATGGTGATTTTGGCGGGTAAATTACCTGCCCAGATACCGGAAGATGCCCGTGATTATATCCTATCTTATAAAGGGGATACTACGTGGGGGTATATTTTTCCGGGAAATTATTTTCGGGATCAGCGGCGAATACAGTTTTTGGATCAATACGGCGTAAAAACCACTTATCAGTCCGACCGGATTGCGGGGTTTGGGTATGGGGATAAACATTACGTCACCAAAATCACTCCTTATTATTTTTCGGGAGTGTTTAGCGACAGTACAATTTTCCTCTGGCGACGAATCCACGGGCCGACCTCCCTCTATCGTTTTTATAAGCAGCGGTCTATCCTTACATTTGCCAAAGGGCCTTCTTATTTTGAATTGATCGAAAAACCGGATGGCAGACTTTATGAGGTGAGTTTTACCTTCAAATGGAAACGTGTGGCTGCGGCTTTTTCCGATTACCCGGAACTGATGCGAGAGATTGAAAACGGGTTATACAAACCCGATGAAATGGATCGGATTGTGGAGGTTTATAATGCCTGGTATCGAGAAAAATGAGGCGACCCGGTGAGTCGTTTTACGATTGTAATTTTTCCAATACTTTTTCTGGTTTCCGGTGCGAGCGGATCAACTCAATCAGCGCCTGAGTACTGAGAGAGGTCAGTCCGGGGAGCGGAAGAACCCCGAAAATCTTGTAGCCGCGCTTCAACTTCAGGCGTGTACCGGCAATCAGGGAGGAAATTACGTATTCGACTATTTCGTCCACAATCAGTGAAGCACCCCAAAAAGAGATGATGAGTGGTGTTTCGAATATAAAAATGGACAAGTCTATACCCGAAGAAATCAGGATCATCAGCCAGAGCTTCTGGCGATAGTTTTGAAGGATTTTTTCGGGGGAGGAAGAGGTTTCCGTTTCCATGAAAGACATTATTTTATGTATATTGGGCGGTATGTTAAAAGCGGATAAAATCTACAAATCCTACGGACAAGTTTCGGTACTCAAAGGCATTGATATTTCCCTTGAAGAAGGCGAGGTCGTGGCTCTCATCGGAGCCTCCGGGGCGGGCAAAAGCACCCTTCTTCAGATACTCGGTACGTTGGATGACCCGGATTCCGGGAAGGTGTTTTTTCGAAACAAAGACATTACCCAAATGACCGAAAGGCAAAAGGCGCAGTTTCGCAACCAATCCCTCGGTTTTGTGTTTCAGTTTCACCATTTGCTTCCGGAGTTTACGGCGATCGAGAATGTCTGTATGCCTGCTTTTATCTCCGGCAGTCCGCGACAGGAAGTAATTACCCGGGCGGAGGGTTTGCTGACGCAGTTGGGTTTGCAGGGGAGATTTACCCACAAACCCTCGCAACTTTCCGGAGGCGAACAGCAGCGGGTGTCCATCGCCCGAAGCCTGATCAATAAACCCCAGGTAATTCTGGCCGATGAGCCTACCGGCAATTTGGATACCCACAACAGTGAGGAACTTTACCGGATCATTTTTGATCTGGCACAGTCCACCGGAGTAGCTTTTATGATCGCAACCCACAACCTCGGACTCGCCGAAAAAGCCAACCGAACCTGTCATATCAGAGATGGTTTACTGGTTTCCGCTTAGTCATTGAGGAATTGGATGATTTCTTTTTCTTTCTGCCGATGGATGACGATAGTATCGGTCAGCAGACGATTCAGCGGAAATATTACCTGTCGGTCTCCCATATCGAGAGTAAAAGAAACATTATCTAATTTGACAATGGTACCTTTATACCCGTCAAGCTCAATAATCTGACCGATTTCAAAATTATTTTTGCTGTAAAAGGAGGTAAGAATACTCGAAAGCACATTTCGCGCCGCAAAACCATAAGCAATCGCAAAGGCCAGAATGATCCCACCGAGAATAATTGAAAAATTGGAAGTAATAACCGAGGTATCAATGCCTGCCTGACTGAGTGCCGTGACCGACACAATCAGCAGAAGCAGATAAAACAAGGACGAACTGATAAACTTCCAGGCAGAAATGCCCAGCGACTTGCAGGTATTGGCTACGGCGGATTTGATGGCATCCGAAATATAAAAGCCGACGGCGAGAATAATCAGCGCCGTTACCAGTTGCGGTATATAATCAATCAGCCCGCTGATTTGCTGGGTGAGGATGTCTAACCCGAGGGTTTCCGTAGCGCTGAGAATAAATATCAGCAGGATCATCCAGTAGAGGAATCCTTTGAAAATGCTTACCGGTCGGAGGGTAAGTTTCATTTCCCGAAAGGAATCGGTATTGTTGAGTTTTTCAGCGAGTCGGTCAATACCGATCCGGGTGAGAAGTTTGGCTACCACACTGGAGATAATTCGAGCAAGAATCCACCCGATCAGGAGTAAAAAAAGAGCGCCTACCAGCCGGGGAAAAACCTGTACCATTTGTTCGAGTACAGTTTTAAAAGCATTTTGAATAATTTCTAGCAGTGACGACATAACAGCAGTTTTTTTCGACAGGTCTTATTAATTTACGATATATCCGGGTTGTCCCGGCTTTTTTCAACCAGTTGGTTTTCGATTTTATTTTCAGGTAAAACTTTGGTTTCCTGAAAGCCTGGGCTTATGAGCAGGTGGGCAGATGTCCCTGCTTTTGCCACAAAAAGATCTATGATGTCCATAATCATTTTCGCTGCATACAGATTTCCCATAGTCTGATCTTTTACAGAGTCGGGTAATTTTTTTTCGGGATCAAGACTTTTAAACGGGTTACTCATACATTTTCTTCTCGTTTATCCATTTCTTTCACCATTGCCTGCACGCGCTGACGGGCGCGGGCAAGTCGCATCTTCACGGCACTTTCCGAAGCATCAAATAACTCCATTAACTCTTTGATGGGGATATCATCCTGATATTTCATCAGAAGAATCACCTTGTCTTCCGGAGCGATCTGATCCAGCGCTTTTTTCAGTTGATCTACGCGTAGGCGAAGCAGGGTTTCTTCATCATCGGTTACATCGGATATATCCGGACCTTCCTCTATGTCTTTCGTTGCATATTTGGTTTGTTTGCGGTAATACTCCACACAATAGTTGTAGGTAATGGAATACAGCCAGGTTGAAAAACGGCTTTTCCCTTTAAATTTCGACAATTGGGTGAACACTTTGAGCAGAATTTCCTGTACCAAATCCTGTGCAATGTCTTCATCCTTGACGAAGCTTAAACATTTGCGATATACCTTATCGGAATATCGGTCATATAATATGCCAAACAGGTCGGTTTTACCTGTTTGCCTAATCGCTTCTATCAGCGATTCATCGGAAAGCTGTTTATAATCCTGTGCCAATCGTGCGAATTCTGTAGGCTGCATCTTTATGACTTAGACTTTCGGATGAAGTCACGTTTCGCGTGAAAATTTCGTTTGGGGTGAGTTCTGCGGGAAATTACATTTTTTCACGAACAAAAAAAGCCCTTCGAAAAGAAGAGCCTTTTATTTAATTTCTTGATAATCAAATCTTGGATGAAAGCCGGGGTGAATAAAACCCTAACGGTAAAGCACCTGATTGACAGCTTCAATGGTGCGTTTGGCATTAGGCATAAAAGTATCCACCAACGTCGAAGAATATGGAAGCGGTGTATCACGTCCCGTAACCCGGATTACCGGTGCATCGAGGTAGTCAAATGCCCTGCGCTGAAGGATATAAGCGATTTCCGTGGAAATAGAGGCCAATGGCCAGGATTCTTCCACAACAACACAGCGATTGGTTTTTTTCACCGAATTAATGACCGTATCGTAATCAATGGGGCGCAGCGAACGAAGGTCAATCATTTCGGCTTCGATTCCGCTTTTAGCCAGTTCTGCACAGGCTTCCAGTGCTACGTGTACCATTTTACCGAAAGAGATAATGGTCACATCTTTACCGGGGCGTTTGATGTCCGCTTTATCCAATGGAATTAGGAATTCTTCACCTTCGGGAACAGGGCCTTTGTCGCCATACATCACCTCGGACTCCATAACCAGAACCGGATTAGGGTCCCGGATGGCGGATTTCAGCAGGCCCTTGCCATCGGCAGGTGTGCTGGGGCTGACCACTTTCAGCCCGGGAACGTTGGCAAACCAGTTTTCAAAACTCTGGGAGTGGGTCGCTGCCAGTTGACCCGCGGCACCGCTGGGGCCACGGAACACGATGGGAATATTAAATTGACCCCCGCTCATCTGATACATTTTCGCCGCGTTGTTGATCACCTGATCAATCGCCACCAGCGAAAAATTGAAGGTCATAAATTCCACAATCGGACGAAGGCCCAGCATAGCCGATCCCACACCGATGCCGGCAAAACCCATTTCCGAAATAGGCGTGTCAATCACACGTTTGGGGCCGAATTCCTTCAGCATACCCTGACTGACTTTGTAGGCACCGTTATATTCAGCCACTTCTTCTCCCATAAGATAAACACGCTCATCACGGCGCATTTCTTCGGACATGGCTTCACGTAATGCTTCTCTGAATTGTATCTCTCTCATCTTGGAAAAATGCTCTGTTTGATTCCGGGCCGAAAGATAGACAAATTTTCATAAACCGGGAATTTTTTCAGAGATTTCAGTCCGTCATTTGTTTTCGCTTGCCGAGTCTGTTTTTTCCAATTTTTGGATTATATTTGCAGGGTAATGTCTATGCCTAAGCTTCTCTGTACTCTTATTGCCTCCTTGCTCTCTGTACAAGTCTCATTTTCAACCAACTATTACGTCCGTAATGGTGGAAATGATACCCACACCGGAACTTCCCCTGCCCAAGCCTGGGCCTCCCTCGACCGGGTAAACCTGGCCATGAGTGCCTTCCTCCCCGGCGATAGTATTTTTTTTGCACGGGGTAGCACTTTTGTCGGTGCGCTTCTGATTACCGAAGGTGGAACTGCTGCCAAACGCCTTTATTTCGGGGCTTATGGAACCGGAGCGGCTCCCTTGTTTAAGGGATCTGTCCCCGTTATCAACTGGACCAATGCCGGCGGAAATATCTGGAAAGCGCAGTGTCCGGTTTGCCCCGACTACCCCACCAATCTTTTTCTGGATTCGCTGATTTTACCCAAAGGCAGATATCCCAACGCCGATGCTCCCAACGGGGGCTACCTCACCATTGATGACAACGCGGGTAAACTAAGTATCACTGATCTGAGCCTTCCGGCATCGCCCAACTGGACCGGCGCCGAAGCGGTGGTAAGGACACGACGTTGGATTATTGACCGGGTGCCCGTAGTGGGTCATGCCGGCAATACCCTTACTTTCGGCAACGGAGGTACTACCAGTGCCCTACTCGACGGATACGGCTATTTTCTCCTCAATCACCCCGCGACACTCGACCGCCACGGTGAATGGGCTTATAATGCCAGCACAAAAACTTTTTCGGTGTATTTGACGGGTATTAATCCCAATGCCCATGTCTTTGAAGCACCTGTGGCCGAAATGGGCATTTACAGCGGTTATCGCGACTATATCACGGTCGAAAACCTCAATTTCACCCGCTATCTCCAACTTGCCGTCTATTTTACCCATACCGTCGGCATCGTTTTTAAAAATAATACCATCAGTGAAACCGGTAAAGACGGGGTTTATTTCGAAGATTGTGAAGCCATGATCTTTGACAATAACTATATCCACGATACCCACAACGATGGTGCGCGCCTGATTGGCTGTGATAACTCTTTTATTCGGAAAAACATCATCCGCAACATTGCCGTTGACCCCGGCTTGGGAGGCAATGGAAACGGTGAATACCTCGGTATCCACATGAAAGGGGATAATGTACTTATCGAAGACAACCTGATCGAAAATATCGGTTATAATGGAATCTATTTCCTCGGTAGTCAGGTCAAAGTCAACCGGAATATTATCAAAAATGGATGCCTCAGCAAAGACGATGGCGCGGGAATTTATACTTGGAGCAACGGAACCGTCGTTGAGACCGGAAGAGAAATCACCAACAATATCATCCTCAATATTCAGGGGAATGGCTACGGTACCGACGATTCCACCAAACGTGTGGGTGAAGGCATTTATACGGATGACCGTTCGCTGAATGTATTAATCAAAAAAAATACCATCGCCTGGTGTGGCGACAAAGGCATTTACATTCACAACTCTCAAAATATAGACGTGGTGGAAAATACGGTTTATGCTGCCCCCCGGCAGTTATACATACGCCACGATGACGGAAAACCCACTTACCCCATCACCGGTTGTGATGTTTCCGGAAACGTTTTTGTGAGTCTCAGCCCGGATGAGGTATGTATTGATTTATTTACTTACAAAAATGATGTCTCCAACTTTGGGATCATCAATAAAAACTACCTGATCAGCCCTCAGGACCCTGACTGGATCAACCGCCGCAGGTGGAATCCGACTTTCCCGGCAGGGAAAGAAATTGTGGAAGAATTTGCCTTTGAAAAATGGCAGGCTGTATCCGGCTACGATGTCAACTCTTTGGCCAGCCCGGTTTATTATCCGGAGTTTGAAGTGGATGCGGTTTCGGGAGTAAATATTATTCCGAATGGCACTTTCAATACAAACCTCAACGGATGGACCTGTTTTGGAAGTGGTGCGGGAAATAATTGTGAACTTTTCCTTTCTTCGACCCCTGAGATGGATGGAAAAAGTATGCAGATCACCTTTGATCCTTTTACCGGAAATTCTACCTCACTGGCAAAAATCCTCACCGGCCCGATTACCGCTAACCGCCATTACCTGCTTTCCTATAGCGCAAAAGGCGTTTCTGATTTTGGCACTACAACCCTGTACCTGAAAGATAAAGCCACAAACAAGGTCATATCGCCGACAGGAATTCGCGCTTTTCACAGTGAACGAATAGAACAACAGCATCTTTTCTATACCAACAAAACGGTCACAAAAGGACGGCTCGAACTCAAAATCAGCGAAAGCGACCAGGCGATGTGGGTGGACAATGTTACCTTGCAGGAGGCCACTGTCACGATGATCGCCATGGAAGACCTGACCCGCTTTGAATATAACGATACCCATTCGCCCAAAACCTTTACACTCGACAAAAACTACCTCGACCACGCCGGAAATGCCTATTGCAGCGGGTCGGATATTACCCTTGCGCCTTTCACTTCGATTGTTTTGATTGAAGAACCCGTTTCTTCCACCGGCGCTGTTCATGCCCTCACCTCTCTTTCCAATATCACTCATCCCTCGGTAAGCGGCTGCGACTGGAAACATTTTGAATCTTCCACCGGCGAAGTTTTCCTCTCTATCAATCCACAGCAAAAAGACTTGGGAGAAACCTCTGCCGATGTCTATCTCTATACCGGAGCCATTCGCAACTACGACGACAACAAAGTCCTCAACCGGAGCTGGGTAATTCGTCCGGAGAAAACACCTTCCGGACCCGTAAAAGTGCGGCTGTACCTTACCCATGCGGAATTAAACACTCTGATCCTTGCCGATCCTTTGGTCAACGACATTGCCGATTTGGGGATATTTAAATTTACCGCCAACGACGCGATTCAGGAAAATGATGATTTTTCAGACAATAGCAGCGGGCAGTTGACGTATATTGCTCCCGCCAATATCACCACGGGCAGCCACTCCGGAGGGTATTATATGGAGTTTGAGGTTAGCAGTTTCAGCGAATTTTGGGTGGGAACCGCCAGCAGCAGCACCGGATTCCCGGTTGAGTTTTACAGTTTTACTGTAACGCCCGAAGGCAATCATGCCTTGCTTGACTGGGCTACAGCCTCCGAGCTTTCCAACAGCCATTTTGTGATCGAAAGAAGCCTCGATGCGAATATATGGGAAGCGTTGGCCGAAGTGCCGGGAGCAGGTAATAGCGACCAGATAAAATATTATCAGTATAGAGACAAAAACCCTTTTTCCGGAGAAAGTTTTTATCGCCTCCGGCAGGTGGATTTTGACGGAGGGTTCAGTTACTCCGAAGTACGCAACTTCCTTTTCCAGGGGCAAAAAGATTTTGTCTCCGTATTCCCTAACCCCTTCAGCCAGACACTGAGTATCTATGCAGAGTTGGCAGAGGAAAGCCCCGTGAAGGTCTTTATTACCGATCCGGTCGGGAGGGTCGTGTATCATACCCAGATTACGCAGACGGGCAGTCGTACCCTTGAAAAAGAAATTCCGCTACCGCGATTTGCCCCCGGGATATATATGCTCACGGTAGAAACTAACCGGACAAAACTTGTAAAAAAAGTTATACGTATCGAACAGTGATCGGAGTCCTATAACAGAAATTTTGGAAATTACGTATATAGGGCTAAATTCGTAGAACACAACAGAAAGTATTTAATAAAATGAGAAACTATTTTGATACTCCGGTAAGTGAGCAACGGAAAAACAGCTTTATCGCTTCCGGTGAGGCCAATGCTTTCCTGCGGCAGGTATTCACGACCATGGCTTTAGGATTATTGATCACCGGTATGGCTGCATGGTACGTAGCACAAAGTCCCGCACTTATCAGTTTTTTCCTGACGGGATTTATGCGATGGATCGTGATGTTTGCTCCGTTAATTTTCGTTTTTTTCCTGTCTGCGCGTATTCATAAAATGAGTTTTACCGCAGCCAGTCTTACTTTTGCTACCTATTCATTGATCAATGGTATCAGTCTTTCCTTCATCTTTCTGATTTTTCAGATGGGTATGATCGCCCAGACTTTTTTCATCACAGCCGGTACTTTTGGCGCGATGGCACTGATAGGGCTGACAACGAAGGTTGACCTGAGCAAGTTTCGCACCATCCTGTATATGGGCCTGATCGGTATTATCATCGCTTCGATCGTGAATATTTTCATGGGTTCATCCATGTTTGACTTTATCATATCGGTTGCAGGTGTGGTCATATTCTGCGGACTTACCGCTTATGACACTCAGAAACTGATGGAGATCGGTATGCATGCCGACGCTGAGTCTGAAACAACCAAAAAAATCGCGCTGATGGGCGCATTGACCTTATACCTTGATTTTATCAACCTGTTCCTTTTCCTCTTGCGTATCTTTGGCGGGAATCGGGACTAAAATTTAGAGGTTTTGAAATATTTCCGAAACCACTGCCTTTCCGGCAGTGGTTTTTGTTTTTTTCAAAAAGATTTACTGAGGCTGCAAAAAGTGCTTATAACGGCCTGATTTTTGTCATAGGACTCTCTGAGATAAAAAACGAATCCCGCTGTTACATTCGAACCGAATTGTCACGTGCGGGTTTTTATGTTTTGCTGTTTGATTTAGCCATAATTTTCCTCGCAAAATTTCAAAAGTGGTCTTTATCATGTGCAGTATGCATTTAGCGACGAAAAAGCAGGTTAGCAGCCACGTAATATTCTGTATGATTTTTTACAATAATCTTGCAGTTTTGATCATACTATGATGTAAGTTTTGTAATTTCTGAGAGTTTTTTTGCTCATTGAAAAGGGCAAAGTTTACAAGGAGCATACGCCCGGTTTTTTGCCTTAATACCTGTATTTTAAACGCCATTTTTTATTATTACTTATTATGAATATTTTATTGGTTGAGGATAATCCGGGTGATGTAAGGCTTACAAAAGAAGCCCTGAAAGAAGCGAAATTCTTTGAAAATGTGAAGTTGTCAGTTGTGCCCGACGGAGAAGCTGCCATTCATTACCTCAACCGACAGGGCAAATATGCAGATGCCGATGTGCCTGACCTGATATTTCTGGATTTGAATCTCCCCCGAAAAGACGGAAGAGAAGTCTTAAAAGAAATCAAGGAGGACAAAAAATTGCGGGTAATACCTGTGGTTATTCTTACCAACTCCGAATCCGAACAAGATATTCAGAAAAGTTATGACCTTCACGCAAACTGTTACATAACCAAACCGGTGGATATAAACCGTTTTTTTGAGGTTATTAAAAGTATAGAGAATTTTTGGTTTAGTATTGTTCAACTTCCCAGACAGAAACTATAGTGGAAAATAAAATACGAATACTGCTCATTGAAGATAATCCCGCCGACGCAAGGCTGATTCATGAGTATCTGCGACAGGTAACCCACCAAAGGTATCATCTGGTCACGGCAGATACGCTGAAAAAGGGAAGAGAAACACTTCTTACGACCAAAACAGACATCATTCTTCTGGATCTAAACCTTCCGGATTCCATGGGGTTTGATACCTTTGAAAATTTTTACAGTGAATTTCCGCTGTACCCTATCGTAGTGCTTACCAGTCAAAATGACGAAAAGCTCGGCCTGCGCGCCGTAAAAAGCGGCGCACAGGATTTTGTATCCAAAGATGATCTTACCCCTAAATACCTCACACGGGTAATCCGATATGCCATTGAGCGAACCCAACTGCAAAGAAACCTTTATCAGGCGCAGCAACTGGCCAAAATCGGCAACTGGGACATCAATTTAGATACCAATGAGATGACCTGCTCACCGATTATCTATGAGATTTTCGAAAAAAAGCAGGGAGAAGAGTTCAAAACTCTTCAGGACTATCTAGTGTCGGTTCACCCTGAAGATCAGGAAGAAGTAGCCCGAAAACTCAAAAAGGTTTTTGAAGACGGCGGCTCTTTTGAGGTTGACCACCGCATTTTGTTTTCCGATCACCGAATCAAACACGCGGTATTTCAGGGCAAAACACAAACTGACAATAACAACCAGCCGGAAAGACTGGTGGGTTCGGTTCAAGATA
Source organism: Bacteroidia bacterium (assembly GCA_033764335.1). Lineage (GTDB taxonomy): Bacteria > Bacteroidota > Bacteroidia > J057 > J057 > JAGQVA01. The sequence goes on from JANRJC010000011.1 coordinate 25,005, forward strand.
TTACCGAACGCAAGCAGATCGAAGATCTGAAACAAACCAACGAACTCAATATAAGGGCCATTCAACTGAGGCAGGAATTTCTCGCCAAAACCAGCCATGAAATCCGCACGCCTCTTAATCCGATCCTCCTGCTGACTACCATTTTGCTGGACTCATCGCTTAGCAGCACACAACGGGAGCAACTGGAGGCCATCAAGTCTGCCGGAGAAACCTTACTCGCTGTGGTCAACGATATTCTTGACCTGTCCAAAATAGAAGCGGGGAAAATTGATTTTAGTCATCATGGTTTTAACCTGCGCCAGGTCTTTGACCATGTAGAGGATATGATGGAACTCAGCGCCAATGGAAAAGGGCTGAAACTGATTTTCAACCTCGATCCGAGGATTCCGGATCGGCTTGTGGGCGACAACGTGCGCCTGACCCAAATCCTGCTAAACCTGGTAGGAAATGCCGTTAAGTTTACCCACAAAGGTGAAATAACCATTGAGGCAAAGCTCAAAAAACAAACAAAAGAAGACGCAAAAATTTACTTTAAAGTATCCGATACCGGTATCGGTATCCCGCAGGATAAACTGAAAGTCATATTTGAAAGCTTCCAACAAATCGAAAACGAAGACAACCGCCGTCAGGGAGGAACGGGGCTGGGCCTTACCATTGTAAGACAACTGGTGAAACTTCAGGGCGGAAACATCAATGTTACCAGTATGGTAGGAGTTGGGTCGGCTTTCGATTTCGAACTTAGATTTGACCTTACACTACAGGAAGAAGGCCCCAAGCAGGATGTCGTGATTGATAAATCAAAGGTTGCCGGAATAGAAATCCTGCTCGTCGAAGACAATCCCCTCAACCAGATGGTTACCAAAAAGCTGCTTTCTGACTGGGGAATTGACATCCAAATCGCCAACAACGGAAAAGAATGTATCGAAAACCTGCGTGCAAAAAATTACGACCTTATCCTCATGGATGTCCAAATGCCGGAGATGAATGGATATGAAGCTACTCGTTATATTCGTGAACAGATGGAACCGCCTCTTCGCGATGTGCCCATTATTGCCCTTACTGCGAATGCCTTCACCGGTAGTGATGATGAATGCCTTCGCGTAGGAATGAATGATTATTTATCAAAACCCATTGAAATAGATACTCTTTATACCAAAATTTTACAACACGCCCGAACTGGAAAAAGAAAGTTGGACGCCGGTAAAGACTTTTTGTACGTAAATGGAAATGGTACAAAAATCTCTCGTGAGGAGGAAAGTCAAAAGACTCCCGAAAATATGCCTATCAAACAACATACAGACCTGTCTTATCTTCAACAAATATCAGGGGGAGACGAGACAATTATTCGGAAAACCATCGAAAAATTTCTCGAAACAACCCCGGAAATGCTCGAAAAAATGAGTCTTCAACTCGATGAAGGGGCGTATGAAGAACTCGGAAGAACCGTACATAAGCTCAAAAGCTCGGTCGCTTTTATGGGGATAACTTCAATCAAAGAGACGATTCTGGAAGTAGAAAAAATCATCAAAACCCATTCAGATTTCCCGCTACTTCCTCGGTTGATCGGCAAAATCCGGGAAGTGATCGAACAATCATTCGCTGAACTCGAAAAAAGCCTTCCCACACATTGATGCTGGATAATTATCATAATTACCTCTACCTTCGTAGCTGATTTCCATTGAAATATGACACAGGATTTCAGCTATACAACTACCACAGGAAACCCTCTGGCTATTACGCTTTACGGGGCAGAATCACTGGGAGAAGGCCCTGCCATCCTCTATATTCACGGATTTAAGGGTTTTAAAGATTGGGGATTTGTGCCCTATGCCGGCAATTTTTTCGCACAAAACGGGTATAGTTTTTTTGCCTTTAACTTTTCCCACAATGGTATCGGGAAAAATTCAGAAGACATAGTCGAACTGGATAAGTTTGAAAAAAACACTTTCAGCCTCGAAGTAAATGAGGTGCTCGAAATGATTCACCTTATTACCCATACCAATTTTTTCGGAAAAGATGTCCACCACAAATTAGGCCTCATTGGTCATAGCAGAGGTGGCGGAGTCAGCCTGATTGCGGCAAACCGCTCAGACCGGGTATCTGCACTATGCACCTGGGCTTCGGTTTCAAATTTTGACCGTTTTTCTAAAGAAGATCGCCAGAAATGGCGGAAAAGAGGCTACTTCGAAGTGGTCAATTCCCGCAATGGACAGACTTTGCGAATGGGTTTACCGATTCTGGATGATCTTGAAAAAAATTCCCGCAACAAACTTAATGTCCTTCAGGCCGCTCGGACATTTCGCCGCCCGCTTCTTCTCCTTCATGGGCAGGAAGATGAAACGATCCCATTTTTTGAAGCCGAACATCTGAATATCTACGGAGACCCCAACCATACCCGTATGCGGATTGTACCCAACGGAACCCATACATTCGGCGCAAAACATCCCTTTGCAGGAACCACCGAACCCCTCACTCAGGTATTGAACCATACGCTGGAGTTTTTCAACCAACATCTGAAGTAACCATGTCTTACCACTTGCTAATCCAGGAAATCCGGCAGAAAAAATTTGCGCCCGTTTATTATCTCCACGGAGAAGAAACGTATTTTATTGATAAAATTACCGAAGAACTGGACAAAGACGGGGTTGTGCTTTCTTCTTCCGAGACGGCATTCAACCGGGAGGTGATGTACGGCCCGGAGACTACGGCCAGTAAAGTCATCAATGCCTGCCGAAGTTTTCCCGTGATGTCCACTTACCGATTGGTGCTCCTGAAAGAAGCCCACCGGATGAATAAAAACGAATTGGAAAAACTTAAGGGGTATCTGGCCCAGCCGGTCCCTTCCAGCATTCTCGTAATGGCTTTTAAAGGCCCCAAAACCGGTCTGCCCGCAGGGGTGGTTAAAGGTCTTCACAAAAGCACCGCCATCTATCAGGCAAAAAAAATGTACGACCAGGATGTACAACAATGGGCAAGTAGCCATATCAGTGAGTCAGGATTTGAATATGACCCCGGAATCCCCGGCCTACTTGTAACCAACCTCGGCACGAACCTCAACCTGATCGAAAATGAGTTGGAAAAAATGTTTATCTACCTCAAAGCAACCGGGCAGAAAAAATTGACTCAGCAGTATGTCTATGAGATGATCAATATTGACAAAGAGTTTAATGTGTTTGAGTTGACAAATGCACTCGGTAAACGAGACCATTACCGCTCTTACCTGATCATAGACCGCCTTACCCAAAATACCCGGATCAATCCACCCGTCCTGACCGTCAATGGACTATTCCGCTTTTTCCATCAACTGGCTTTGCTGAAACAATTTCAGTTGAAGGATGTAAATGCCGTCAAAAACAAGCTGGAAGTCAACTACTATGCGGCCAAAGATTATTTGGAAGCCAGCAAAGCCTATAATCTTGCCCAGATTTACCGCAATATCGGCTACGTACAAGATGCCGATCTTCAGCTAAAGGGAATGATTCCTTCGAATATGGACGAGTCCCACGTGCTGAAAACCCTGGTCTGGCAGATTTTGAACTAAATGCTATTTTAACATCCCCAGCTTACCGGGCAGCCACAGACTCAGTTCCGGAAGGTACGTAGTGATCATCAGTATGATGACCATCGCCACAAACAAAGGCAATATGGGTCTTATAATGCGACTTATGCTCACATTAGCCACGGCTGCACCGACAAATAGTACTGAGCCAACCGGAGGGGTACAGAGACCAATACAAAGGTTCATCACCATGATAATCCCAAAATGAACAGGATCCACTCCCAGTTCCTGGACAACCGGTAAAAATATCGGCGTAAATATCAGCACCGCCGGAGTCATATCCATAAAAAAACCTACGACAAGCAATACGAGGTTGATAATAATCAGGATTATGACTTTGTTGTCGCTGATGGAAAGAAGTGCTGCGCTTACATTTTGAGGTATATTTTCAAATGCAAGTACCCAGGACATAGCCATCGAGGTTGCAATCAGAATCAATACTATAGAAGTCGTCTTTACGGCGTTTAGCAGTACTTCCGGAAGGTCGGAGACTTTTATTTCTCCATACATAAATGCCAATAACAATGTATAAATAACCGAAATAGCGGATGCTTCAGTAGCCGTAAAAACACCCGAAATTATCCCCCCGATTATAATAAAAAGTAAGAAAAGACTGGGTAAGGCTGCCAAAAATGCCTTAAACCCTGTGGCAAAATGAGCGATGAAACTACTCCTTGCCGGGAGGTCGCGGGTAGTTTTTACCGAGTTTAGTTTATGTTTTTTACGCACATACATCACTCCGGCAACCAGCATCAGTGCCAGTCCCAGCAATACCCCCGGGATATACCCGGCGACAAACAAAGCCCCGATAGAAACCCCTCCACTGGAAAGCGAATAAACAATCATGATATTACTAGGGGGAATAATCATCCCGGTAGTGGCCGAAGTAATATTCACTGCCGCATTAAATTCGGGATCATATCCATCGTCCACCATCTGCTGGTGCATGGCTCCTCCGATAGCAGAGGCTGCCGCTACCGCAGAACCCGAAATCGCCCCAAAAAGCATATTTGCCAGAATATTAATATGGGCAAGTGCCCCAGGAAGCCAGCCAATAAGGGTTTGGGCAAAACTGATCAGCCGACGGGCAATTCCTCCGGCATTCATCAATTGACCTGCGAGAATGAAAAATGGAATCGCCAATAGGGGAAAACTGTCCAGGCCCGTGCCCATACGCTGAGCGACGGTGCTGAGGGCAATATCTGCGGGCATGCTTACAAGTATCGTAAGGATGGCCGATATACCGATACTGTAGGCAATCGGCACACCGATGGCGAGCAGTATCACAAAACTTAAGGCGAGTATTAAAACTTCCATGAGTGGAGGAGTAGAAGGGTGTCGAAAAGTAATTAATTGTTTTTGGCCTCAAACATGTTCCACAAGCTGTAAAAAGCGGTAATCAGTCCGCTGATGGGAACAGCCATATACAGATAGCCCAAAGGCATAAAAAGCACCGGAGATGTCTGTTTCAAATCAAAGGTAAGTTTGGTAAGAAATATACCTCCGAGGGTCAATACAACCAGCGCAAAAAGAAAGACAATTGCGTGAATGATCATATTCAGGTTTTTTTTCCGTTGGCCGGAGAGTGAGTTGGGCAATAGATCTATCGCGAGATGCATATTTTTTCCCGTAGCATACGCTGCACCTAGCAGACCTATCCATACCAGAAAAAACCGTGCAAGTTCCTCCGAGGCAGAGCTTGCCGCATCTATAACTTCCCACTGAGCAAGAAAACGGGAAAGCACCTGCCAGGTGATGTTTATGACCATGAGAGCCATAAAAATTATGAGCACATATTCGAGGGTTTTATCCAAGTATTTTTTCATCGGTTTTCTGTCAGGGGTCTAAGGGAAGCCGTCGAGTCAGGCTGAAACGTCTGAATTTTCTGAATCAGGTCATACAACTCCGGCTCCGACCGGTATTGTTCAAATGTACCGCTTAGTTTTTCCAGAAAAGGCGTTTTATCCGGGTAAATAATTTCTACTCCGGCAGCTTTGATTTTTTCCAATGATTTCTGTTCAGCTTCGGCCCAGGCTATTCGCTCAAAAGCTACCGATTCTTTTACGGCAGCCATCAGCCATTCGCGTTCCTGCTCCGAAAGGAGTTCCCACCAGCGAGTACTAATAAGAAGGACATCCGGCACGGCGGTATGTTCGTTGAGGGTATAATACTTACAAATTTCGTAATGGCGGGAGCTCTCCAGACTGGGCGGGTTGTTTTCCGCGCCATCCACCACACCTTGCTGAAGAGCACTGTAAAGTTCGCCCCAATCAATCGGCGTAGCCGATCCGCCCAGTATGTTCACCATGTCGGTGGCGGTTTTGCTTTTCTGAACCCTGATTTTTAATCCGGAAAGATCTTCCGGAGAGCGAACGGCCTTATTCGTAGTATAAAAGGATCGAAACCCCGCGTCATAAAAACACAAACCTCTGAGTCGGTAATCGGAAGGGGCTTCTAGGAGCAATTCTCCTAAAGGACCATCGAGTACATCAAACTGATGTTGTCGGTCGCGCCAGATATAAGGAAGCCCCAATACACGGAGTTTGGGAGCAAAATTTTCCAGCACGGCTGCCGAAACTTTGGTAATGGCAATGCTGCCAATTTGTAACAATTCTACGGCTTCCCGCTCACGCCCCAGTTGTTCATTGGGGTAAATATCTATTCGAAGTTTCCCGTCTGATATCGCCGCACATCTTTCGGCCATAAACTCCATAGACTTGTGCACCGGATGGTCCACCGGCAGTCCATGAGCGAGTTTCAGGGAGCGGTGATTTAAGATTTTTTCACAGGACAAACTGCTTAATACACAGATGACCAGGACAGCGGGTAGTAGTCGTTTTCTTATCATCAGGCAAATTCAAAATAGGCTTTAGCGTTGTTATAGCAGATATTCTCTACCATTTGCCCCAACCATTCACGGTCATCGGGCAATTCTCCGTTTTCGACATCGTGGCCCAGCATATTACAAAGAATCCGGCGAAAATATTCATGTCGGGGAAAAGAAAGAAAACTGCGAGAGTCGGTGAGCATTCCCACAAAACGACTGAGAAGTCCCATATTGGATAATGCGTTGATTTGTTTTTCCATTCCGTCTTTCTGATCCAAAAACCACCAGGCGGAGCCAAACTGCATTTTACCGGGGAAAGAGCCGTCGTTAAAATTGCCAATCATGGTGGCCATTAGTTCATTGTCGCGGGGGTTGAGGTTGTAGAGAATGGTTTTGCACAGTTTGTTTTCGGTATCGAGCCGATTCAGGAATCGCGCCAAAGGGCGGGCGATTTCAAAATCGCCGATGGAGTCAAAACCCGTATCTGGCCCCAAAACCTTCACCATTCGGGAGCTATTGTTTCGTAAAGCACCGAGGTGAAACTGCATTGTCCAGCCTTTTTCATGGTACATTTCCCCGAGGTGGTACAACACGGCTGACTTAAAGCGGAGTATTTCGATGGTTTCAAGTTTATTTCCCAGGCGTACTTTATGGAAAATACGGTTGATTTCTTCGTACGAAAAATCCTCGGCGTACATGGTTTCCAGCCCATGGTCGGAAAGCCGGGCACCGTTTTCATGGAAATAATCCACTCGCTCTTGAAGGGCATTCAGTAAATCCATAAAATGGCTGATTTCAGAGCCGGTGACCTCGGAAAGCCGATCCATGTAGTGGTTGTAGGTCTGCGGGTTTTCTACGGCCAGCGATTTGTCGGGCCGGAATGCCGGTAGAACCTGAATGCCGAAGGGTTCTGATTTTATTTTTTGATGAGGAGCAAGCGAGTCGGTGGGGTCGTCGGTGGTACAAATGACCCGTACATTCATTTGTTTGAGAATGCCCCGCACGGAAAAATCGGGCTGTTGAAGTTTGGCGGTACATTCCTCGTAAATTTCCTTCGCCGATTCAGCATTAAGAATTTTATTAATCCCAAACGGACGCTTAAGTTCCATGTGTGTCCAGTGATAAAGCGGGTTGCGCATAGTCCAGGGAACCGTTTCTGCCCATTTTTCAAATTTTTCAAAATCGGAGGCATCACCCGTACAAAACCGTTCCGGAACACCATTGGTACGCATAGCTCGCCATTTGTAGTGGTCACCTTCGAGCCAGATGCGGGTCAGGTTTTCAAACCGGCGGTCATTGGCGATATCCTCGGGAGACAGGTGACAATGATAGTCAATAATGGGCATCTCTTTCGCATGGAAATGGTAGAGATATTCCGCCGTAGGCGTTTGCAGTAGGAAGTTTTCGTCCAAAAAAGATTTCATGCGTTGATGTTAGCAAAAAAAGGAATATAAAAAAACCGGCCCTTTCGGACCGGCAAAAAAAAAATGCATTTAGAGCAAGAGCGTTAGGGATTGATGTACAAATTTCTTCTTTAGCGGATAAAATCGCCGTTGTCGTCATAACGCAACTGCCGCCGTTTTCCATCAATAACCATATCTATTTTATAATAACGTGCTTCCGGGGAGTCATGGTAGCCGGTTTTTACCTGGGTAGCTCCGGGGAAGTTTTTCCGAAAATGATCCATTGTCTGAGCGGGCATCATGTCAACGGGTACTTCGATGTCGGTATGTTCCCATATTTCGGAGATCGCATACCGGGCAATCATTTTCAGTTTGTGATTAAAAAAAACCACTTCATAGCCGGAGGCATCTTTTTTCCAGCTTATGTTTTCGGCATCGGGAAAATGGTCCTCAAATACCTGCATCAGCGTATTTGGCGGGGCATATACCCCTCGGGTTTGTGCATGCAAGTCAGCGACAATGCCTACCAGCATACAAGCGATAATCCAAAATCTGAACATGGTCGTAGGTTTGGGTAAATGAATAAATTACAAAAGCGCTTAAACATAATGGATTTTTTGCATTTTCACAAACTGCGAAAAGTCTCTATCTTCGTTTTATGACAAAATCATTTTTCTCTTCCTATAATCCTATTCAACTTAGCGGGTTGGTTATGGGACCTGCTCTATTTTTCATTACGCTTTTTAGTGGTGGGCCGGAAGGTATGCCTGAACCAGCTTTGGGGGTATTGGCTACTACACTCTGGATTGCGGTATGGTGGATTACCGAGGCGATTCCGATTGAAGTCACCTCCGTTCTTCCGATTTTGTTGCTTCCTGCTGCAGGCGGAGGGCTTTCGGTATCCGAGGCGGCTACTTCGTACGGCCATCCGCTGGTTTTCCTCTACTTCGGAGGTTTTATAATTGCTCTGGCTATTGAGCGTTGGAACCTGCACCAGCGTATCGCACTCAATATTATTTACCGGGTGGGCACCAACCTTCCACGCCTGGTTTTGGGGTTTATGATTTCCACGAGTTTTATCTCCATGTGGATTTCCAACACGGCCACCGCATTGATGATGTTGCCGATTGGATTAGCAGTAGTTACCCAACTGAGCCAGAATACCTCCGACAATCCGGTTGTCGTTTATAATTTTGCCCGCCCCCTCATGCTTTCTATTGCTTATGCGTCTTCGATTGGAGGAATGGCCACTCTTATCGGTACTCCCACCAATCTGGTATTTGTCGGCGTGGTCAAAGAGGCCTTTAGGCAGGAGATTACGTTTTTTCAGTGGCTGATGATTGGTTTGCCTTTTTCGATAATCACGCTGATTTTATGTTGGTGGCTGCTGACTCACGTATTATTTAAACTGGACAGACTTCCTTATGGAGAAGGGCGGGAAACGGTAAAAGAACAGCTACGAAGTTTAGGTAAAATGACCACAGAAGAAAAAATGGTAACAGCCATTTTTGTTTTTACCGCTTTTTTATGGATAAGCCGCTCCTTCTTATTTACGAAAATATTCCCGATGCTTGATGATACCCTGATAGCCCTGATGGGTGCAAGCCTTCTGTTTATTCTGCCTGCGCCTAACCGTCAGGGCCAACGACTGATGAACTGGTCACATGCTGTACGGCTTCCCTGGGGCGTTTTATTGCTCTTTGGGGGAGGACTGGCCATTGCTGCCGGATTTGAAAAATCAGGGCTTGCCACCTGGATTGGAAACCAGATGACCCTTTTGCAGGGTGTGGGGCTTATTCTGATTATTGCTGCCGTAACCACTTTGGTCAATTTTCTTACCGAAGTTACTTCCAATATGGCTACGGCCAGTATGATCATGCCGATCCTCGCCTCTCTGGCAATGGCTATGGGTATCCATCCCTATTCGCTTATGGTTCCGGCGATTCTTGCCGCTTCGTGTGCCTTTATGTTACCCGTCGCTACCCCTCCCAATGCCGTAGTATTTGGGTCGGGAATGATTCGGATGATGGACATGGTGCGAGCAGGATTCTGGATGAATATCCTTACTATTATTTTGATTACTCTTTATTTATACCTGATCCTGCCTCTGTTTTGGGGCATTGATCTTCAGAGTTTTCCGGAAAATTTTCGGATAAAATAAACAAATATTTAAGCGCAGGGGCTAATCCAGCAATACGCCTTTGTCTGAGTAGCGCAGCGTTTTTCGGATACCTCCGGTTTGAATTTCAATTGAATAGAAAGATTTTCCACTTTCGTCGTGGAGGGATATTTTCCGAAAAACAGCATCCGGATAATAATTCAAAATATGCTGTCGGATACGATCTTTCAGCAGGTCTTCTCGCACTTCAATGTCAGTATATTTCCAAATGCCTGCGTCCGTAAAAACCGCCTGCATCGAATGACCATTTTGCATAAATTTTGCGAGGTAATCTTGATTTATCCTTCGCCAGGAAACCTTCACCGCGTCGGGAAAGTTATTTCCAAACGCATCCAGAATTACGGCGGGAACGTCCAAAGTTTGCAGCCCGCGAGAATTTCCCTCTTCGGTTTGAGCAAATGCCAATTGAAGGAAAAAAAATGAAGTCAGTAGTGCGGTAATTAATTTTTTCATGGCACAGAATTAAGAGCATTAGGGAATTAACTATTGTGCGCCTTAATCTATGATAAAAAAAATTGCTACGCAAACCGAATTTTTCGATTTTCTAATTTCATGGGATTTGGAAGGAATTTTGGGCTTTTTTTCAGGTTTTATTTTAAAATTACCCCCCCATAACGGACCGAATCACCTTTATCAGACCATAAACTCCCACCCAGCCAATAGAGATGACGCTCAGTCCAAAAGCGAAGTTATAGATCTTACCAGGGAGTAAAACAACGGGCAACTGCTTAATCCGGAAATACACGGCCACATATACTACCATAAATAAAATCACCGAGGTAATCACACCGCCGGTCAAGACCATAAATACAGGTTCGCCTACTCCCAAAAACAAAATCGCCCACACCATCGGAATCACCCAAGCCTGTACCGCCAGAATCCGCGACCGGGACACAGGGTTTTTGTAATCCACCCATCCAATCTGACTGAAGGCATCCCCGTATATTCGTATCCATGAAGCGAGAGCCGAAAACAGGGTTGAAAACAATACCGCCACGGCACCGATAAGAAAAATCGAACGTGCCCACGGTCCCAGAGCTTCGGTGTACATGGTCGAAAGGGTTTCGACCATGGCATATCCTTTCGGAATATCCCCCGTTGCGTGTAAGACCGCTGCACCGAGGAGATAAAAAGCGGCCGTAACCGAAGTATATAAAGCCATCGCCAAAACAGCATCCAGATACATGACATTGATCCAACCTTTGGCGCGGCTTACCCATTCTTCGCTGTCTTCCCGTGGCCCGGTATAGCGGGCATATCCTTTTTCCAGGCACCAATAGTTGTAAAAAAGTATCTCGTCCCCGCCTACACCTGTAAGTCCAAAAGCACCGATCGCTACGGCTATGGCGGCTACCGGAAGTTTAAATGTTAATCCTTCGGCTACCTGGCTGAGTGAAATTGCATAAGGGGTATATTGGAGGAAAAACAGGCAGGCAAAGGTAAAAAGGGTAAACAAACCAATCATCGCCAGAGAAGCCCCTTCGATAAACCGATAGTGACCGCGAAAAACCATGAGTGATGACAGAATCGCTATAGCAAATGTCCAGATGGGAACATTTATCTGAGGGAAAGCGATGTTCATAGTCAGGGCAACACCTCCAATGATTCCTCCTACCTGAAGAAATTTTGTCAACATCAGTACCAGGTAGGCCCAGATTGTCCAGTGTGCTTTACCCAGCCTCAGCCCCGGCAATTTGTTAAATGCCTCCATCACAGTCTCACCGGAGTAAATGGCATGCTTGCCAAACTCCAACTGAATCGCCACTTTCACCGCACAACTCACCAAAATGACCCAAAATGTAACAAATCCCGCTTCGGCTCCGAGGGTAGTGGTGGCTATGAGTTCCCCTGAACCCACAATACTCGCCGTAAGGATAAATCCCGGCCCCAGAAATTTCAGTTTATCTATAAGCCTTACGGGAGGCTGTTTGATTGCGGAGAGAGTTTCGGTAGTAGTAGTCGCCATGTAAAAGGATTGAGTAGTAGTAAATTACGAATATGATAAGAAAAAAAATCCGGATTACTGACCTTTAGTATCCTTTTTTCCAGTCCACGATATTAACCAAAGGATTTCCCTCAATATAACGATGCAGATTGGCGACAAAAAACTTCAAAAACGCAGAAACTTCATCTTCAAATCCTCCGGAAGTGTGCTGCGTCAACAGGGTACAGGGACTCGTCCAGAAAGCATGATCCTCGGGTAATGGCTCCTCAATGGTAACATCCACCACGGCTCCCAGGAGTTTTTGGGAATGAAGCATTTCGGCAAGTGCAGTTTCGTCCAGTACAGATCCTCTCCCCATACTTACCAACATGGCTGCCGGAGATAAAAGTGCCAGTCGCTGCCGGTTCAGGAAGTTGATCGTTTCTTCGGTTTCGGGCAAAGCCGCAACCAGGATATCAATTCCGGGAAGGAGTTGATCCAATTCTTCCGCAGTAATTATATCGGCATTTTCCCGGCGGCGTCCATACATAATTACTTCACAATCAAAAGCCAGAAGCAACCGCTTAAGATGTCCACCAATTGCACCCGGCCCCAGAATCACTACTTTTTTTTGCCAGAGTGTACGCACAAGCTCTCTTTCTTCTTTGCCCCGCCAAGTCTTACTTACTTGGAGTCGGGCCAGATGATCAATCCGGCGGTAAAGGGCCAAAATACCTGCCAGAGCGGTTTCTGCAACCGAAATCCCAAAAAAGCCCGACAGATTCGTGAGGTTTATTTTTTTACTCAGGTTTTCCCAGTCCAGTCGAATGTACTGATTCACTCCGGCAGAAGCTAACTGAATCCAACGCAGGTTTTCAGAACGACTGATCCAACCGGAAGATACATTCCCAAACACTACTTCGGCCCGCATAAAAGCCTTCTCTCTTTCGGTCTTTGGCAAATCATCGCCATAAACAAATTGTTTGCCCGGAAAATTTTTTTCCAGAAAATCCCGCTGCCGCAAATCGAGTGATTGGTGTATAAAGATTTCCACGAATTTTGTCTTATTAGATTTTATTTTAAAACATCTTGAATAGAAGAATCGCGCTTAAAAATAGCATTGGCAAACGGACAAAGAGGCATTACTTTCATATCATTTGTCCTGGCCCACTCAACCATGGCTGTTACCAGTTTTTTCCCGGCACCCTGTCCCCTCAACTGATCGGAAACTTCTGTATGATCAATAATAATCAATTTTTCACCTGCCCGAGAGTAGGTCATTTCAGCGAGGATTTCTTTATTTTCTTGAATATAAAACGATCCTTTGCTACCGGATTGTTGATGTTGAATGTCCATAAATACAACTTTGGAAAACGAGTAAAATTCGGCTCAAAGTCACATCATTCCGGCTTTTTTCCAAGAAAGAAATAATTTTTTTTTAAATTCTTTTGTTTCAGGCCAAAAGTGAATCGGTGTATTTTGTCAGTAATGCGAGTTTTTTCGAATCAAGGCCATATCCGGAAAATTTTATTTCCAGAAAACGAGCAATCGTTTTGTCCCGTGTAAGCGCAATCATGAGCGGCTCCATATCCGCAAAATCGTAACGAAAACTTTTTCCCGGATGAGCAAAGTCATAAAGTTGTTCGTATTTGTCCCACCTGAAAAAAATCATGTCCATCATCTCGCGTGCATTTTGTGTGGACAGCTTTTCCGGAGAAATAGCACTCAGCGTTTTTTCCATACACAAGCCAAAATATGCCGACAATTCCGAATTTTCTCTGCGCTGAATGCCCATTCCTTCATAAATCCCCAATAAATATCGCATACCGTTGCGAAAGTTATTTTCCGAAAAAAAAGAGTTCAGGTCGGCCATTAGCGAATTTGCATAATCATCCTTTAACAGGATTTTTTTTACCGTTTCCCTCACCGAATTAATATTTACCAGATTCAGCGAGTTTGCGTATTCGGAGGTCAGTTCGGGATGTTCGGCAATAAATTGTTTTTCGAGAATCGCATAACAAGCGGCAAATACGTGTTTGCAGGGAGTTTGGGCATCGTAAAGACAGGTACAGGTAAAAACCGGAGGGGTATGATGCAGATCAATTACTACCGAATACCATTTTGTGCCCAATACTTCTGCCGAAAAAGCGGTTCCGTAGCGGATTAATTTCTGTACTTTTCCCTGGCGAAAATAATTTTTCCCCCGCTCTGCCGCCGTTAAATCCTGTCCCCAGATAGATAAATCCAGATTTAATTTCATAATTATAGGCAAATAAAAAGTTCGCTAAGATTTCGCATGGTCGCGCCAAGTATTTCTTAGCGATTTTTGCGGTTCTTAGCGAACACCCCTGATGGGTACTTCGTTTTGCGAGAACCCCAGTGTTTTTCCGGTAGGGTTCATCGGCAAAATGTCAGTAAATTTATAATTTCGAATACTTCTTACGCCTGAAGTTTAGATCTTCTGCCTCTTTGTTTTTGAGGTTCGCCTGATACTAATTCCGGAACTTTTATTGCCGATTTTTCGGAAGCTCTTTTCCAGCCCGATGAGCGGTTACCTTGTTTCCCAAGAGCCTCTACTGCTGTTTCAACGAAGGCTTCTGCGGTGTTTTTATCCCCTTTGCGCCAGCCCACGGGGCGACCGCGGCGTTTTGTGGTTCCGTCAGAGGTAGTTTTAGGAGCGGTCGTATTTTTATTTTGGGTTTTATTTTTTGAGCCGGGAACACGACCGCGGCGTTTGGTAGGCTCTGCAACTACTTCGGGTGTAACCGGAGTGGCGGTATTTTCAACGTTTTTTTTCCAGCCGGGAGCGCGGCCACGGCGTTTGACGGGTTGTTCTGCAGCGGTTTCAGAAACCACCGTTTTAACTTCTTCGACCACTTTTTTTGCACCAAGAACACGACCACGGCGTTTTTTCGGTTGTTCCACTGCGGGTTCAGCAACCACTGCTACGGCTTTTTTCGCACCGGGAACGCGGCCACGACGTTTTTTGGGTGCTTCTACAACGGGTTCTACTACAACCGGAACTTCTACGACTTCAACGGCACGAGGGGTTGATTGATCTGCTGCGGGTTCGGCAGTCTTTAATTGTCTTTCCAGGATTCCTTCAAGCTTGGCTAATCTTTTGTTGAGTGCCTTTATTTCCCGGACCCACTTGTTAATTTTTTTTGCTTTCACTGTTTTTGAAATAATAATTTTAGAAATACTTTTCTTCGAAAAGTATTATGTTTCGGGGATGAGCTGCGTAGAACGGGCTAAAATTACAATAATAAATAAATTATGAAAAAAAAATTAAAGGAATACATGTAAAGTATTCCTACAAAAGTTACAATTTCGACCGAAACTGATAATATAATCCCGTTATAAACAGCAGATTTACCCCTATTCCCCCGAACGCATATAACCCCATTTCGACCGATAAATGAAGGTTTTCAAAGGCTTTATAAACCCAGTAAAAGGGAATTATCCCCCCCATAAACTCCCACGAGGGTTTTGTGAAAATTAATACCAGCGGAATTATGGAAAGAAAATTTAACCCTTTTATAAATGTTACACCTTCTATTTTATTTCGAGCATATGTCACACAAATCAATGTAATTATCGGGACAATCATGCCGGTCTGAAGGGATAATAAAAGAGAGTTGTATAGAGTAATGCCCTCTGTACCTGAAAATAGCATTGTAAATGAGGACGCGCCGAAACCTAAAATTGTAATAAAACCCAAACGGAAAAAAATAAAAAACCCTGGTGAAATCGGCATGACTTTAATTACCGTAAACAGATTTTCATCTTTTTCGTCCAACATAATCATCGAACTCAGAAAAGCTGGCCCGATCACGCTTACCAGACAAAGAATTGCCAGAATAAAAACTTCGTAATCCTTTAATATCGGATAATATCCGCTAACGAATGGCAGCACATACCGCATTAGCCCAACCATAATCAGCGGTAAAAAACAAAAAATAATCAGCATTCTATCCCGAAAAATATTTCGAAGATCATTGCGGAAAAGGGCATAAAATTGTAACATGGCATAAACCGATTTAAGGGTCAACTGTATTTTATAAATGATTTTTTCGACAGAAAAAACAATATCCCTATCCACAAAAGCGGGTAGAAAATGGCGTATATCTGCTCTCCAACATGAGAAAATCCGTTAAAAGCTGCCTCAAATAACAGCAGGGAGGCTTGTGTAGGAATAAGATAAAACAGAAGCGTGTCCGTCACATTAAAAAGATTAAGAAGGGGAAATGTCAGGGGTGTAAGGAAAAAGGGAATTATCATGAGATATTGGTTTAGGGTGCGTATCCTGAAAACACCGATAAAACCCACAAATAAAGCCAGAAAGGAGGCGTAAATAATTCCCAGTAAAAGCCAGCCGTAATTAAAAAACCAGCCATAACCCGTAATCGCCATAATTAATCCTGCCGGAATGGCAATCAGTGTGAGGGAAAATGCTTTTGCCCATAAGTAAGTATCCGGTTTTAAGGGAGTTACCACTAATGCCTTTAGCGTATTTGCACCTTTTTCAAATAATACCAATACCCCTACAAATAAGAATCCCAGCATCGCAGGATCTGAAAATATCAGGGTTATGAGCAGTTTTTCATATTCTTTCAGCGGTAAAAAATAAAAAACCGCGGCATAAATAGCCGTAACCAGAGCGGCAATGGTCACAATATGATAACGAATCTGGAGTTTTAATTCCCAGGCCATCACGATTAGTAAATTTTTCATATTAGTCTTTTCCCCGTTACCTGAATAAAAATATCCTCTAGTGAAGCTTCTTTGGAGTGGATGGATTCCAACGGGTAATTTTGTAAAACCTGCTGAAAATCACCGTTTCCCGCAAGGTTTTCCAGCGGAAAAGCTTCTTTTCGGAGGCTGCCGTTGCGGTATTCAATTTCAACGATTTTTTGCCCGTAATCCAGCCGGAGCTGACGGGGTGTATCCAACGTGCGTATTTCCCCTTCGGAGATAAAGGCTACCTGGTCGCACAATTCATTAGCATCGTGCATGTTGTGCGTGGTCAGGAAAATGGTTTTGCCTCGATTTTTCTGCTGGATGATTATGTCCTTCATAATCCGCGCATTGAGCGGGTCGAGGCCGGAAGTGGGTTCGTCAAAAAAGAGAATCTCCGGATCGTGAAGCAGGGCGCGCACAAAGTTCAGCCGCATTTTCATGCCTTTGGAAAATTCCTCCACCCTCTTATCTGCATCAGGTCCAAGCCCAACCATCGCCAGCAATTCCATCGGGTCAGCAGTTTTTCGGCGGTAAAAAGAGGCAAAAAACAGGAGATTTTCGCGGGCAGAAAGTTTGAGGTAATGGTTGGGAAGTTCGAAACCCACCCCTATATGCTCGTAATAAGTGTGATCCCAGGCCGAAAGGGGTTTGTTCATCACCGATATTTCTCCGGAGTACCCCTTTAATAAGCGGATCAGAATTTTTTGAACCGTACTTTTTCCTGCACCGCTAGGCCCCAGGAAACCCAAAATCTCGCCCGAAGCTACGTCAAAACATAAACCCCTGACAGTGGGAGTTTTATTACCCTGATAAGTAAAATTGAGGTTTTTAACGTGAATCATAGGTTTTTTTATTTTTGCGACCACCCGGTCGCATTTTGTTCAAAAAAATATACGCGACTACCCGGTCGCAGGTTTCAATCCGTGGATGAGAATTTTTGTGAAGGCACTGACTGTCTCCATGATTTCTTTCTCTGGAATCAATCGTGTAGGATTTTCAGTGATATTTTTTTTGTGTGGATGGAGGCCATATTTGGTCAGCAAAAAATCATACACCCCCAATTGGGTCTGAAAAACAATAAAAGCGATAATATCTTCTGAAATGTCGTTGCGGATTTTTCCTTTTACAGCAAAAGACTTCACCATTTGTTTGATGATATTCAATATATTTCCCCGCACCTGTATCATCGAATCGCCCAGATCTTCGCTATATCCTTCCAGATTCACATTGTATAAAAATTGCCCGACCACAGGGTTATTTAGGTCAAAAAGAATCCTCTGATAGAAATTCTCAACCAATAATTCCTGGAAATCCTCACTTTGGGCAAAAAGATTTTGCACCTGTTTCATGCGCATTTGCATCCCATGATCGAGGAGATGGAGGTAGAGGTCTTTTTTATCTTTAAAATAGCGATAAAATCCACCTTTGGAAAGATTGAGGCGACGCACGATATTGGAGACCGAAGCGCCCTGATAATCGCGTTGGGCAAATTCTTCAAAACATATTTGCAGAATTTCCTCCCGGCGCTCTTCAGGCAAGTTGAAAAAAGTTGAAAGTGGCATAACAAAAAGCGACTGAGTGGTCGCAAATTACAAATATATTTCTTCAAAGTATCCCGATCATGCGAAATATTTTCCAAATCCGCGTTTTTTCCCTGGCCGTATGGGTGATTTTGTTAATGGTTTCCTGCCAGTCAGGCCCTGTGGCCGAGATTGCCGTAAAAGCAGGAGAAAAAAGCAAGGCGATTTCTCCCGTATTTTTTGATGTGCCGGAGGAGTTTTCGGCGTGGGAAAACCTTGTGCTGGAAAATGCCCAATCGGGCACACAGATTCCCGCGCAGCGGATAGACGGGCGGGCGGTATTTATCCCGGAACAAAACCTTGCAGCCGGGGAGGAAACCGTGTACCATCTCAGGCCTGCTATGGCTGA
This sequence comes from Bacteroidia bacterium, assembly GCA_033764335.1. Taxonomy (GTDB): domain Bacteria; phylum Bacteroidota; class Bacteroidia; order J057; family J057; genus JAGQVA01. The sequence goes on from JANRJC010000011.1 coordinate 43,566, forward strand.
AAAATCCTTTCCCGAAGTAGAAATCACCCAGGAAAATGGCAAAATCTCCGTTCATCTTGGCGAAAAGCCCGTTCTCAGTTACCAGATTTCCACCGTAATGCCCGCCGATACTCTTCCCGCTTATTATCAGCGCAGCGGGTTTATCCATCCCCTGTACGGCCCCGGCGGGGCAGTGCTGAGCGATGATTTCCCCAAAGGCCACACCCACCAGCACGCAATATTTTTTGCCTGGGTAAACGCCTTCTGGCAGGGGCATAAAACCGACTTCTGGAACCAGCACCACGGAGAAGGAACGGTGAGGAATAGCGGAGTGGGCGAAACAACATCAGGCCCGGTATTTGGGCGGTTTACGACCCGGCAGGAGCATCTGGGTATCGTCGAAGGCGACACGACCGTGATTCTTCAGGAGACGTGGGAAATAACGGTTTATGCCCTCAGCGATTATTTTATCTGGGACATCACTTCGCGGCAGGAGTGTGTGACCGACAGTCCGCTGAATGTTGCCCAATATCATTACGGCGGCATGGGTTTTCGCGGTTCGGAGCAATGGAACCCCTCGGCGGGAGAAGGATTTACCGCAGACTTTCTGACCAGCGAAGGCAAAACCCGCGCCGACGGCAACCACACCCGCCCCGACTGGGTGGCAATGTCGGGAACGATTGACGGGAAAACCGAAGGATTTGTCGTGTTGGACCACAAGGACAACTTTCGTTACCCGCAGTTTGTGCGCCTCCACCCCGACATGCCCTACTTTTGTTTTACCCCAATGGTAGAGGAGGGATTTTATATCCGAAAGGGAGGAACTTATACTTCTCGATATAGAGTCGTAACCTTCTCCGGAGCACCGGATAGGGGGTTGTTGGAAGGCCTTGCAGAAAGCTATCAGGAGGAAATGGAAATTGCGATAAATGAGTAGCAATTCACCCCAAAAAATAAGGCTGCCCCAATCAGAGGCAGCCTCGAAAGTGAAAAAAGAAAATCAACCTATAATCCGAAAGCGTAATAACGTGTGCCGGGATAACCTTCATAGATTCCTTCCAGCATCACTCCGCCTTGCTTACCCTCCAGCGCTTCTTCCACGTCTTCTACACTACTTACTTTTTTACCGTCTATTTTGGTGATAATAAATCCTTCTTCCATTCCGGTATATTTTCTCAGTTTGCCTGCATAGAGTTTGCTCACCTTCACACCAGCGTCTATATTCAGCTTTTTCAGATCCTCTTTCGAAAGGTTTTGAAATTCTGCGCCCAAGAGGGAGGAAATGGAAGCTTCTTCTTTTTTGACTACATCGGTATTGCCTTCACGATTTTTCAAAGTAACCGGTATCTCTTTGATTTTTCCATCGCGGTGAACGGTCAGATTTACCTGATCCCCCGGGCGAAGCGTACCAATTGTTGCCTGAAGTTCGGAGGAAGTTTTGACCGCATGGCCATTAACAGCCGTGATGACATCTCCCTTTTTGACTCCGGCGGCAATGGCGGAGCCATTTTGGGTGAGGCTATCCACATATACGCCGTCATTGAGGTCTAGATTTTTTTCTTTAGCGAGGTTACCGTCCACGTTGCGGATCATCACGCCGAGGAACCCGCGCTGAACCGTGCCGTATTTGAGCAGGTCTTCGATGATTTTTCCGACAATATTGGAAGGTACGGCAAAGGAATATCCGGAGAATGTACCCGTCGGGCTGGCGATGGCGGTATTGATCCCGATGAGTTGGCCTTCGAGATTGACCAATGCACCGCCGCTGTTACCGGGGTTGACGGCAGCATCGGTCTGGATAAAAGACTCAATGGCGGCCTGGTCTTTGAGGATATTGATGTTGCGGCCTTTGGCACTGACGATACCGGCGGTAACGGTGGAGTTGAGGTTAAACGGGTTGCCAATCGCGAGCACCCACTGGCCCACTTTTACATCATCCGAATTGGTCATCGGCACAAAAGGCAGTTCGTCCACCTCAATTTTCAGAAGTGCAATATCCGTAGAAGGATCCGTACCGATCAGTTCTGCTTTAAATGTACGGTTATCATACAGGGAGACTTCGATGTCGTCGGCATCTTCGATGACGTGATTGTTGGTCACGATATAGCCCGATTCTTTGATGATGACACCGGAGCCAGAGCCTACCCGAGGCTGGTTAAAACGTTCACCCTGATTACCCCAGAACTCATCCCCAAAAAAATCGCGGAAAGGATCCGGAATATTCATCTGAGGCTGAGACGAGCGAGATTGAGTCGCCGTGGATTTGATATGAACCACGGCAGGCATTACCTGTTCGGCGGCAACGGTAAAGTCCATCAGCCCGTTATTTCCCGTAGCAGACTGGTCATAGCGGGCAGAGACCAGAGGAGAACCGGAAGTATGTTCAATCCGGTAAACATTCGCATCATTTTTGTAGAAAGCCTTAAAAGCACCCAAAGTAATGGCACTTCCTAACATGGCTGAAAGCACAATAGCTGCAAATTTTTTCATCGTTGATTTTCAGATTTGTATTTCATTCCTTAAAATTCGGCTCAGAAATGCATTTATGTACAGTTTCTGTTTTAAAAGTCGTTACGCTCCCGATGCCTTAATAGTTTGTTAGGGCTTTGTTAATGTTTTGTTAAAGCAAAAAACTGTGTTTATTGCGGTTCGAAATTTTACTTTTAGGTCCTCCCACACTTTAATGATTTAGTATTATGAGACTTCGGGTATCTTCCATTGACATCAGCATCAACAAGCTACGGCTGGAGGAAATGTTTGAAGAATTTGGAGAAGTTTCCTCCATCAGATTCTTGAAAGGATTAACCGGCGAAAACACCATCGCCTTTATTGAGATGCGACGGGAGCAGGATGCTTACGATGCCATTGAGGGCCTGAATGGTCATTTGGCGGGAAAGCTCAAACTCAAAGTTGAAATCTCTATGGATCATGTACAGGTCAAAAATCGTCCCGCCGTCATTATTCAGGATGACGACGAGGATGATGAGGATGACGAAAGCAGCAACGAAAGCACGGGGGTAGAACCTGCCGCCCCCCCTATCGGTGAGGTAGAGATTGAAGACGACGGCGAGGAGTTTAAGGCCAGTAAAGAAGAGGAAGAAGAATACGACGACGAGGATGACGAGGAAGATGACGATGACAATGAGGATGATGATGATGATGAGGATGATGATGACGACTAAAGATTAACCATTAACAATTGACCATTGACCATTGACCAAGTAAGCGTAGAAGAGCGGGTTGCCCGGCTCAGCAGCCGCAGCATTAAAAATGAGTCAAAACTCCACGCGCTGAAGCTTTCGCTCAGCATGTTGGATTTAACTACACTTGCCGGCAATGATACGCCGGGCAAAGTCCGGCAGTTGTGTTATAAAGCTGCCCATGTGCATGATGCTTTTCCGGGGCTTCCAACCGTTGCAGCGGTTTGTGTTTATCCGACACTGGTAAAAGTTGCCCGAAAGGCATTGGAAGGCACTCCGATTAAAGTGGCATCGGTAGCAACGGCTTTCCCAAGTGGACAGGCTTCCCGTGAGGTCAAACTCGACGATACCCGCTTCGCCGTCGGCGAAGGGGCTGACGAAGTGGACATGGTCATTTCCCGCGGGCGTTTTTTACAGGGTGATTATACTTTTGTTTTTGATGAAATTGCCTCGGTAAAAGAAGCCTGTGGTCCTGCACACCTCAAGGTCATCCTCGAAACGGGCGAACTCAGCACGCTGGACAATGTGCGCAAGGCAAGCGATATTGCCATGGAAGCAGGAGCCGATTTTATCAAAACCTCTACCGGGAAAGTCCAACCTGCTGCAACATTGCCTGTAACGTTGGTCATGCTGGAAGCCATTCGTGATTATTATTACCGTACCGGGCGAATGGTTGGGATGAAACCCGCAGGAGGAATCAGTACCGCCAAACTGGCCCTTCAATATCTTGTTGTGCTTCGTGAAACCTTGGGCGAAGCATGGCTTACTCCCGACTACTTTCGCTTTGGCGCGAGCAGTCTCGCCAACGATCTGCTCATGCAGATTCTGAAGCAGACCACGGGTGTGTACCAATCCATTGATTATTTCTCCAAAGACTAATTCTATGGCCCCAACTCCCCGCCTCAATTTCGATACCCGGTGGGAATATGCGCCGGCACCGGAAAGCAGCGATTTTATCCGGTTGCTGCCGCAGTATGATCATTTTATCGGGGGAAAATTTGTGCCTCCGGTTGAAGGAAAATATTTTCCTACCCTCAACCCTGCCAATGGAAATACACTGGCTTCCGTGGCAGATGGTTCTGCGGCAGATATTGATAAGGCCGTAAAAGAGGCGCGAAAAGCTTATGAAAAATACTGGTCGCGGATGTCACCCACCGACCGTGGCAAATATATTTTCCGCATCGCCCGAATGATTCAGGAGAGGGCAAGAGAATTTGCCGTGATTGAAAGCCTTGATGGCGGAAAACCCATCCGTGAATCCAAATCGGTGGATATTCCCCTCGCGGCGGCACATTTTTTCTATTACGCAGGCTGGGCCGACAAACTCGAATACGCCTTCCCCAATCGCAGACCTGTCTCCCTCGGGGTGGCGGGACAGATTATTCCCTGGAATTTCCCCCTGCTAATGGCAGCATGGAAGCTAGCTCCGGCACTCGCCTGCGGCAATACCGTTGTGCTCAAACCCGCCGAAACTACCCCGCTGACAGCACTGAAACTCGCCGAACTTATTCAGGACGCCGACCTCCCACCCGGGGTGGTGAACATCGTCACCGGAGCCGGCGCTACGGGGGCAGCCCTCGTCAATCATCCCGGTGTGGACAAAATTGCCTTTACCGGCTCCACAGAGGTTGGTAAAATTATTCAACGGGCAACTGCCTCCACTTCCAAAAAAATTACCCTCGAACTCGGCGGCAAAGCGGCCAATATTATCTTTGAAGACGCACCCCTCGACCAGGCAGTCGAAGGAATCATCAATGGAATTTACTTCAATCAGGGCCATGTCTGCTGCGCCGGTTCAAGACTGTTTGTACAGGAATCGGTCGAGGAAATCGTCGTACAAAAACTCAAAGACCGGATGGAGACCCTCATCGTTGGGGATCCCTTGGACAAAAACACCGATATAGGCGCCATTAACTCACGCGCACAACTCGAAAAAATCGAAGCCTATATCGAACTGGGCAAAAACGAAGGAGCCGAATTTTACCAAAGCAACTGCCCCGTACCTCAAAACGGAGGAAACTGGTGTCGCCCAACCCTGTTTTTACATGCTTCACAATCCCATAGGATCGTCCAAGAAGAAATATTCGGCCCCGTACTTGCCGTGCAGTCTTTTCGCACCGTTGAAGAGGTCATCGAAAAAGCCAACAATACCTATTACGGACTTTCGGCAGGAGTATGGACGGATAAAGGTTCCAAAATATTCAAACTTACCAACCAGATGCGGGCAGGAGTAATCTGGGCAAATACCTATAACAAATTTGACCCAACCTCCCCGTTTGGCGGATATAAAGAAAGTGGATTTGGCAGAGAAGGCGGGCTACATGGACTGGCTGCTTACCTCAAACTAAACTGACATGGCAAAAACAAAAACCACTGCCAACGGTGCGGATACTTCGAACGCCGAAAACGGGGCATATCTCCGCCTGGACGTGCAGAAAACCTACAAACTATATATCGGCGGCAAATTTCCCCGCACAGAGTCGGGGCGGTTTTACAAGGCCGAAGGCCCTGACGGCAAACTAATCGCCAACCTTTGCCAAGCGTCGCGCAAAGACTTTCGCGACGCTGTAGTCGTCGCAAGAAACGCCCAGCCCGGCTGGGCGGCTCGCTCGGCCTACAATCGCGGCCAGATCATCTACCGGATGGCAGAAATGCTCGAAGGCCGAAAAACCCAGTTTGAGGCTGAACTGATCGCACTTGGGCACAAACCCGCTGAGGCGCAAACCGAAGTCGAAACGACCATTGACAGACTCGTTTATTATGCGGGCTGGACAGATAAATATTCACAGATTTTCAGTTCGGTAAATCCGGTGGATTCCTCCCATTTCAACTTTTCCGTGCCGGAGCCGATGGGAGTTATTTCCATTTTGGCACCCGAGAAACCCGGATTTTTGGGATTGATTTCCGCCATTATCCCGGCGGTGGCCGGAGGAAATACAGTAATTGTGCTAGCCTCCAACACGGCAGCGACGGCAGCGATTTCCTTTGCAGAAGTGCTTCAAACCTCCGATCTGCCGGGCGGTGTGATCAATATCCTTACCGGCTTTCAAAAAGAATTGATTTCGCATTTTTCCAGCCATAAAGACGTAAACGCCCTGATTTATTGCGACCCGGAGCAGGCGATCCTTACCAGCATTCGCGAGAGAGCTGCCGAAAATCTCAAGAGAGTTTTGACTTGGAATCCGGAGGATTGGTTTTCCAAAGAAGCCCAAGGCCCTTATTTTATTATGGATACCCAGGAAATCAAAACTACTTGGCATCCCGTGGGGCAGTGATGGGATAAATATTATTCACAAGGAAACCACTGTCGGGCCGGAAGGAAGGTTTGTTTTTAAGAGATCCTGAACTATTGGCATTAAAGGTTTTAAATCCGGGTAAGTTATGAACCGTGTATTTAAAACAATTACAGGAATGGTGTATGTTTTAAAGTTTTGCTGGCGGGGAATATTTTTGTCCCCCGTCAGAAGTGCTTGAAAATTGTTTTCAAGCAAAAGTGCGAGCAATTCGCCATTTTCTTTTCCGTTCCAACCCATTTCCGCTGCTGTAAAAACAGTATGCCCCTCCAACTCCCTCTTCAATTGACGAGGTAAATTCTCATCAAGCAGCAGTTTCATATATTTTCTTAAGGTTTTGAGAAGAGAGGATTTTTCCCGCGATTTCCAATACTGCTATCGCCTGTTCACGGGACACTGTAGGGAAATCCTCCAGAAAGTCTGCCAGAGAAATCCCTCTTTCCAAATGGTCAAATAGAGTTTCAACAGGAACTCTTGTACCCCTAAATACAGGGATTCCGCCCAGAATTTTGGGACTAATATTAATATATTTTTCTGGTTGCATATTTTTTTCTCCAATATACAAATTTTCGCTTAAATAGTTTCTTTCTTATCATTTCCTCATCCTCCCTACATCGTCTTCATATATTCAATCAGCGCCTTCCGTTCCTCCGGGGAGAGGTGGTCGCCAAAGGTATGTCCCTGATTGCCATAACCTTCGATGCTAGCGTCATAATACCAGCCTTTTTTAGAGGGGTTTTCTTCGGAATAATCCCATCCCACTTTTTCGTAGTTGTAATCGGAAGGGCGACCGCTCCTGCGCCAGAATAAAGGTCGCTGTGGGCTGTTTAGCAAGTCATCAAGAGTGGGGACCGAACCGTTGTGTAAATACGGTGCAGTGGCCCAGATGCCGTCCAGCGGCGGGGCAACGTAGCCCAGCGAAGGTTCCAGCCGCGACTGCGGCGGAGAAAGGGCAAACCAGCTCTGGTTGTACCATTGGGCGAGTCCCGACTGCTCCGAAAAATACCATGCGTAATAGGGATCGGTTTTCACTTCGGAAAGCGGAACGAGCAGGTTGGGGTATTCTTCTTCCTCACCATAAGTGCCGTGGCATTTTTTGCAGGTAAGGGTATAAACGGTTTTTCCCTTTCGGGCAAGTTTTTCATCAATTTCTCCAGGATAAGCCGGGGCCTCCAGCGAACGTAACCAGGCCACTACGTCGCGGAAATGGGTATTTACCTCCCGCGCAGCCGCGCTGTCGCTGATGCCGAGCACAGACGCCTGCATCAGGAGTTTTGTGAAGTCGCCGCGCCCCATACCGTTGTAATAAAGGGCGTTTTTCTTTTTTACATGCCATAAAGGCGGCACGTCTGCCCCGATGTCAAATCCGTTCATTTTGAAAATAGGTGTTTCCCGATACATCAGGTCTGTCGGGTTTCGGTGCGCAACGCAGGCCTCTTCCAGGCGAAAGGCTGCATTTACGCCTCTTACCTTCGTGACGATATGTGGGGCAAGTGCCTTTTGAAACCGGCCCAGATTTTCAAAGGCTTTTCTTTCGGGGGAATCTTTTTTGTAGGTCAATGCTACTTTGAGGTTGAGCAGTTTGACTTTGAGTTTTTCGCTTTGTGCAAAGTCCGACCAACTGTCGCCAATGGTAAGGTTTAACTCTCGGTTGAAATGGGTGGCATGGCAGGTAAAACAATTCCCGCTTACCACTTTCACCCCGTTGGCGGCGGTGAATACGTTGCTGGAATAAGACACATGTCGGTTATCGCCTTCCCGAGACAGGAGAGTATCGGTATATTCACCAAACAACTCCTTGTACAAATCCCAGGGGATACCACTGCCGATGTAGTCGCCATACAGCAGGTAACGCAGCCCCGCTGCGGAGTCGCCACCCGCATACTGAGGAGAGGAAGGGATGGGAATGGGTTCGAGGCGAGTCTGAGGTTCAGGAAGTGAAATATTCAGCCGGGAATGGCAGGCGGCCAGGAAAAGTACTCCGCCACAGCAGATCAACACCAATAATTTTTTTGTTTTCATTTGCGACTTATGATCAGGGCTGTAAATTTAATAAATCTTTTGCCTTAACTCTCCGGCATACCGGGGTTATATCAGGTTTATGGAGAAAAATTTTTCAGGAAAAACGGTTCTTGTCACGGGTGCAGCTTCCGGAATTGGCAAGTCCACGGCCCGATTATTTGCTCAAAAAGGCGGGAAAGTAGTGGTTGCCGACGTAAATGTCGAAAGCGGCAGGGAGACGGTTGCAGAAATTACCAGTTTCGGCGGCGAGGCCGTTTTTTTCGAGGCGAACGTCGGCAATGCCGAGGCGGTAAACCAGATGATAAACTTTGCGGTTTCGCATTTTGGCAGCTTGGACATTGCCGTAAACAATGCGGGAGTGGGTGGCCCGAGGGTGAGGCTGGGAGATATTCCTGCGGAGGATTTTCACCAGATTATGAATATCAACCTCAACGGAGTATTTTACTGTATGCAGGCCGAAATCCGGCACATGCTCAAAGCCAAAGGGGGAGTTATTGTAAATGTTTCTTCCGTAGCCGGAATGCGGGCTTTGCCCTTGAGCGCGGCTTACAGCGCGAGCAAACACGCGGTGTTGGGGCTTACGCGGACAGCGGCGGTAGAGTATTCGCGCAAAAACATCCGTATTAATGCTGTATGCCCGGTTTTTACGCGGTCGGCGATGGTGGACAAAATGTTTGAAATTGATCCCCGTCTGGAAGAAAAACTGGTTCAGGCCATACCGCTCGGCAGGTACGGAGAACCACAGGATATAGCCTCGGCAATCGCGTGGCTTTGTTCATCCGAAACCACCTTCATCACCGGTCTCTGTCTTCCGATAGATGGGGGGCTGACGGCGTAGCGGTATCGGTTTTTGCCTCGGTTTTAGTCGCGGTTTCCTGCTTTTGGTGTTCACGGAATTTCCCGGCCATAATGATCATGATCACGATTCCGCCGATCAGAATGACAATTGCCAAATATTCGACCAGTTTTCTAAGCGTTTTTACCATCATTCCTTTTTGTTAGGGAAAGGCAAAATTACAAATCCTGCCCCACTATCCGAAATGATAAAAAGCATTTGATAAAAATAAAGGTTCCTAAATAAGGTTTGGGGGCTAAGGCTGCGAGGGGTTGGCTGATGATTAATGTATTTGAATTCAAAAGACTGATCAAACATCAGATAAGGTATTCATAAGCTTTGTTTCGATTGTTCCAAAGCGCATTTTCGGATACATTTTCAAACCATTTACCACGAGGAGTTTCACTCTCGAGGAGTTCAAGGAATTCCGATTGCTTTTGATGATATTCTCGAAAAACCTGCATGAATGCTACAAATGGTTTCAGTAAAGCAGGCGGTTCTCCTTCCGGTTTTATTTTATCTAATTCTTTAAATTTTTTTTCAACCTCAATCCCCTGCTCCTGACGTTTTTTTATCAGGTGATATGATTGAAAATCAAATGCAGGTTCAAGCTCGGAAAACCTTTTTCCTTGCAATAGTTGTGCTTTAAGTCTATTGTGGTTTTCTGCAAGAATATCTGTTTCTGCTTTTAGCAGTGCCAAAGTTTTTTTTAATTTTCTATAAAAAAGTAAAGCGATAACACCTAAACCTAGAAAGCTCACAACTAGCAGAGGTGAAAACACAAGTAAAATAAGCCAGGTGAAGCCTGTTTTTACAAAATTACTAAGACCCTTGCGTATATAAACATATAACGGGTGCATTTCACGCTTTCGCGTTGATTGCTTATCTTGTAAAAAACGATTATGACACGCGAAGAATTCCTCCAATTAGCAGATTCGTATTGGCCGGAGCTGGAAGCCTTGCAGGCCAAGGGTGATTTTTATGCCTATGAA
>JANRJC010000013.1:0-104102 GCA_033764335.1 Bacteroidia bacterium
AAGATGGACCGATAGGGTGACAGCTGTATTGAATATCAGGTCCGTTTTTAAAAGCGGAAAAAGAGAAAAACTCCGCGCCATCATTAACCACCAAATGGGACATTTGCTTGTAGCCTAAAACGACAATTTGGTTTGCGCCCACTCGTACATGGGTACCTGCTTTGCGATCTCTTCGGCAGTGGTTCCCGGCCAGCGATAGGCGGGAACCGGGTTGAGCCAGGTGATTTTTCCGATAAAGGATTTTAATTCCCGCAAAAAAACAGTGGTTTCTTGCACCCGGAGGGGGTTGAAATTTCCCCGTGCAGCTCCTGCATCGCTGAAAATCAGCACAGAAGTATAAGGCGAGCGATTTTTCAGCCAGATACGTGTACGGGCAAATCCTTCGACCTGGTTTCGGTTTTTATACAAATATCCCTGCGGATGATTGCGAAAATAATACACTTCGGCATCGGGATGCCCACCGCCTTGTCGGGCCGATTCCACCAGTCGGTCTGCGAGCAGATCAAAAGCGGCCATCGAACCGCCGTGATCCAGAAGCAAAAGAAGATGGCTTTTGTTGACAACCGAGGGGTGAAAAACAAGCTCCGTAAACATTCCGTCGCGGGCGATATTTTTTACCGTAGCCGGGATGTCAATTTCGTCCGAATAACCACTTTGAACCGGATTTCGCAAAAACCGCCAGCTTTGTTTCATCTCCCGAACCGAAAGCGGCAAGTAAGAATCGTCGAGAATAAAACCGGTGTTGAGTACTTCGTTGCGCCCGCCCGGAGATTCCTCCCAATCCAGATTTAACACCTGCCCAATGGCTTCGGTTTCTACCTGTGCACGTTCTTCTTGTAGGGGCGCGGGTGTTTGGGATTGGTTTTTTTCGGGAGGAATGGCTTCGGATTTTTCCGGAGGTTTTTCTTCCGAAGGCTTTTGTTCTTCTATGGGCTTTGGGGGTTCGATCGGTTTTTTTTCGGCTTCCAGCCTTTCGATTTCGGCAATTTCTTTTCCGATGATTTCGTCCAGCACTTTGCGGAGGTAAGAGCGGTGGTCAGGCGATTTCAGCCAGATGGTTTCACACAGGCGGGCGAGATGGTCGCGATTTTCCCAGCCGTAGCCCATTTGCAATGCTTGTAAAAGAAGATGATACTCGTCCACTCCTACGGGCAGATTCAACTCTGTCCGTAGCCGGGAAAATACATTCCACAGCAAAAGCTTCGGATTTTTCGGCACAGTATTCATCTTATCTTGTTCCGGTGAGAGTTTTGGCTTTAGCTACATGAAGCTGATAGTCGGTATAACTTTTGATCAATGCATGATGGTGTAGGATATGTCCCTTTTCCAATTTTTCTACCAGTTGTGTTACTCTATCTTCGGCGAGTGTGGCGACGAGTTTCCGGGGAAACTCCGCGTCTGAGGGATCCAGCCCATCAATGGCTTCCGCCAGAGCTTGTTGCATACTATACCGTTCCTTTTCCGGAATTTCGCCCCGCAATAACTCCGTGATCATTTCCGGAAGTTTTTCGGAAGGAGTTATGTTTTTCTCTTTAATTTTTTCTTCGAGGTCTCCGAGGATTTCTTCGAGAAAATAAAAATTGACCACTCGCACCCAGTCTATAAGTTCGCTGGTTGAGACTTTTTTCTCTGTATTCAGTTCTTTTTTCATATCCTCTCTCAGCGTGTCAAACCGCTTTACGGCCGCTTGCACGAGGTTTTCCGCCAGAAAGGGAAAGTTTGATCTCACAATAGTCTGGAGAATCGGCAGACCGGGAAACTCCACAAAATGAAAAAGGCAACGGCGGAGAAACGCCTTCGGCAATTCTTTTTCATCATTGCTGGTAATGAAGATCATGGGTGGATAACCGGCCTCGATTTCCTCTCCGGTTTCGTCTATCGCAAACCTAAGCTGATCGAGTTCGAGCAGCAGGTCATTGGGAAAATCAATATCTGCCTTGTCCACTTCGTCAATCAGCAGGATGGCGGGATGTTCTTTGGTCGAAGCCTGAAAGGCTTTCCCCAGCGGTCCAAATTCGCGATAGTTTTTTTTAGCTTCCTTTTTTTCTGCCAGGGTTTTCGGGCTTTTTTTCAGTTCTTCCGGCTCGCGCATTTGAGCATCGCGCAATTCACCTACATAATCGTAAGTAAACAGGCCATCGCGGGCTTTGGAGGTGGATTTAATATTCCATTCGAAGTAGTAGTTGTGGTAGGCGGCTCCATAGAGTTCAAAGGCCACGGCTTTTGCCAGCCGGGTTTTTCCGCATCCGGGTTCGCCTTTGAGCAAAAGCGGGCGTTTGAGGATACGCATCAGCGCGACCGCTTCCCGGATTTCACTATTGGGGATATAAGGCGTTATGGTTTCTCTTTTAGGCGGTTTTCCGTTGAGATCGGCCCAGTCAAAAGATTGGGGTTCCTGTAAGGCAACGCCGATATAGGCTATGTTTTGTATATTTTTATTTTCCATAAAGGATAAAATTAACTCCAGGGTACGGGGCTTTGGGCAAAGGTTTTAAATATTTTTTCAAGGACAATTTCTACGGGTTTTTCGACCCATTCGTTCAGGTAAGACTTCCCATTGTCACCGGCGGATTTGTCTATGTCGGTGAGGTAGGTTTGGGCGAATGACTCATCCAGCCTCAAGTGTTGTATCCATTCTTCCAGGTGATTTTTTTTCAGCAGGTCAATCGGTGGTAACAATAGCAGCGGCTCCATACTGGTTTCCGCCTGCGGCTTTAGTTGAATACCCTTTACAGGTTCAGGGTGAATTTCCTCGCGACTTACCGCATTTTCTACGAGAAAAACCACGAGTTTTTTATCGTTTTGAGGAAGATGAAGGTGCTCGCACAATCCTTCCCAAAAAGCCTGAATGATCCTGCTTCTGTCGCGGGAAAGGCATTCGTGAAAATTTTCCCAGCGTATGACTACGTGTTGTGTCTGCATGGCTTCGGCGATATGCGCACAAACTGCCGAAGGCTGATCTACTGCACCCAACCCCAGAGCTGCTGCCGTTAGTGGCCAGATATTCAGGGGCGAAGGAACAGGGTCGAGGGCATGTTCATTATGCGCAAATTCGATATGGGAAGTGGGTTTGATTTCGCTATAAAGTCCCGCGAGGCGTTGCATAATGGTAAGCAACAGGCGTTGCCCGTCGCCTTTGGCTCCCCGGATATAGACCATTTTTACCCGGTCGGAAAACTTTACACCGGGATAACTGCGCTGGGGTTGGAAGTTGAAGTGAACCAGATTTCTTCGGAGAATGTTTTCCGTATAACGCAACCTGCTTCCGGAAATCTGTTTTTGGAGAGTTGCGATTTCGGTTTTGAGGGTTTCGACCTGAGGGCCTCCGGCGCTCATATAAGGCAAAGCCATAGCACTTGCCACAGCAGGTGTATCCAGAGCCGCGAGTACAGCGGGATTATCTTGGTGCATTTTCCTCAGATCTTCGATTACTTCTGCCTCCGTTTTGCTATTTTTTCGAAGTTCTTCTTCTTTTGCCTTCAATGATTTTTCCAGTTCGTCAAGAGATTTCTCTTTCGTGTCCAGCAGTTTCCAGTTCGCCGATTCTTCTTCGCCAGGGCGTTTAAACAGTTCCCACAGAAAGGTATTCTCCGGCAGTTCCTCATCTTCGGAAAAATCAAAAGAACCCCGAAATGCTGCCCAATCGGAGGAATAATCGGCAGCATCCACCGCCATTTTTGCTGCGGCAAAAGCGGCTTGTACCGACATATAGTTTAGGGCAAAAGCATCATAAAAAGCTTGTGAGAAATCCAGCGCCAGGCGGTCCGGGACGGGACGATGGGTAGCTATGAGCAAGGGTGTACAATCGGTAAGTAATCGGTCTTTAAACGCCTTCGTCATGCAGCCATTGAGAAAAACAAGTTTGAGACAGGGCATATCCTGAAGAAAATCTGCGAGGGCTTCAGTATCTAGCTTTTGAACCTCACCATTGTCCGAAATCATGGCGAGGTTCTGGTCATCGGCATGGCCGGCAAAATGGATGAGATGGATGCGGGTTTTGTTGTGATTCTGATTGATGATGCGAAACAGTTCCTGAATGGAAGTTTCGCCTTCCTCTTGCACCTCACAGAGTTTATTAGCCTGAGAAGGATTGAGGAAAGAGCTGATTTTACGGCGTTCTCGAACAAGGTTATCCAACCCGCGGCCCGTCTGGGGACTGTTGGCGCAGGCAATGACAAGCAGAGGTATTTCGTGGTTTTCCGGCATCAGGCATAAATATAAACACGATGATCCGGATTTGGAAGATAAGGGGGGAAAGGATTATTAACGCTGTCGGCTTGTATTGCCACTAGCCTGTGGGAGGATATCAACAATAAATGCACAATTTTTGTCTTCGTAAAGAACAAAAAAAACAGACAATGGAAAACGATTTACAATAGCCCTGCGAATTTTATTTCGGGTAATAGGAAATTGTCTTGGTGTTTTTTCTATTCTATCCAATATCGCATATATCTCGGTTTCAGCCTCTTTTCCCAAGCCAATTCGTTTTTCATCATAATAGTCACAAATACTTATTATTTGATCAGGTATATGGTCCGCAATGTCAAGCGAGAAGCTCATTTTCTTGCGGATTTCACTTTTGACTCCAATGCTTCGCGATTTATAACAGATGACTGGCCATTTTCATAATTCTGGATCGTAACATCCATTTTAGCCCATTGTGCCTCTGTCAAATCATAAAGAACTTCGTCTTCTTTTTTTAGGCGATTTACAATATTCTCCATAACCCGAAGAAGGGCCGTTCGGTTTAGCTGAGAAAGCAGAGAGACTACTTGTTTTTCTACTACTGACATAGAACAAATATAGCATTTATTTTTGGTGGAATTTATATTTTTTATGCTCAAATCTTAGTTTTATTTATATTTTTAACCCAAAACACTTAACTACCTATTCCTCATGAATGCTGATATTAATTCGGGTCTCACCCCCGAAAAAAACAACCCCCGCCGCGATTTTCTGAAAAAAGCAGGCCTCGGCGGTCTTTCTCTCGGTATGCTCACGTTTGCTCCGATCGAGGAAGCAGTTGCTTATTCTACTCAAAATGTATCTCGTTTGTCTTCGCCCGCCGACCTCAAGATCACGGACATGCGCTACTGTGTTTTGTCCAATGGTGGTGGTTATTGCCCCATCATTCGAATTGATACCAATCAGGGTATTTCGGGCTGGGGAGAAGTGCGTGACGGTGCTACCTGGCGGTATGCTATGTTTCTTAAAAGTCGCCTCCTCGGCAAAAATCCCTGTAACGTAGAATTACTGTTTAAAACCATCAAGCAGTTTGGTTTCCATGGAAGGCAAGGTGGCGGTGTATGTGGTGTGGAAATGGCTCTCTGGGATCTTACCGGTAAAGCATTTGGTGTACCGGTTTATCAGTTGCTCGGTGGCAAATACCGCGACAAAGTACGCCTTTATGCGGATACTCCTCGTGTGGATGATAAAGCACAGTTTGCGGCTAAGATGAAAGAACGGGTTACGGAAAAAGGATATACCTTCCTGAAAATGGATTTTGGTATTGAATTTCTCAAAGGTATTCCCGGCACGGTAGTCAACTCCAATTTCTGGGACATTGGCCGCCAGTGGGAAAATACTCCCATGACTTATGGTGGTACAGAACATCCTTTTACGGCCGTACAGATCACGGATAAAGGTCTGGAGATTATCTGCGAATACATCGCAGGTGTACGCGACGCCGTAGGGTATGATATTCCTTTAGCCTCGGACCACTACGGCCACTTTGGCGTCAATGACTGTATCCGCCTGGCTCGTGCCGTCGAACCCTATCAACTCGCATGGCTGGAGGACATGATTCCGTGGAAATATACCGATATGTGGAAAGAAATTACCCAATCCACAACTGTACCTACCCTTACCGGAGAAGATATTTACCTTAAAGAAGAGTTTATCAAACTGGTGGACAACCGGGCGGTGGATATTATTCACCCTGACCTGGCAACTTCTGGCGGTATCCTTGAAACCAAACGCATTGGCGATTACGCCGAAGAACGCGGTGTGCCTATGGCCATGCACTTTGCCGGAACGCCTATTTCTTTTATGGCAAATGTCCATTGTGCAGCAGCTACGCAGAATTTTATCGCGCTTGAACACCACTCCGTGGATGTGCCCTGGTGGGAAAACCTGGTTACAGCGAAACATACGCTCATCGAAAAAGGATTTGCGATTGTTCCAGATACCCCGGGTCTGGGCGTTGAATTAAATGAAGCAGTGGCGAAAGAACATCTGCGTGAAAAAGAATACTTTGAGTCGTCAAAAGAGTGGGATGAAATCCGTTCTTGGGATCGCCTCTGGAGTTAATAGTTTTAAAAATCCTATCAATATGCAACAGACACCTGATTTTGTCATTTTCCTGGGGAGATTTCACCCTTTGGTGGTACACCTTCCTATTGGATTTCTGCTGATGGCCTTTGTGCTGGAAATTCTCAGTCGAAGAAAAAAATTTGAAGCATTTCAGGGGTCTGTTGCATTCGTTTTACTTATAGGTGCAATCAGTGCCATCGTTTCTGTGGTTTTCGGATTAATGTTGGCGCAGGGTGGGGATTACAATGAAAACACGCTGAGTCTGCATAAATGGATGGGAATCGGTGTCGCCGTATTTTCGCTATTGACCTGGCTGATCAAAACCCGTCCGGAACTGCTGAATGGCGTTTTAAAAAAAGCGTATCTTCCTTTGTTTGGGTTAAGTTCATTTTTGTTGTTGCTCGGTGGGCATTTTGGAGGATCGCTCACCCATGGGTCTGATTATCTGGTACAGTATGCGCCGCCCTTTGTGCGGACAATGGCCGGCCTTCCCGCGGAGCGGGAGGAGGAAGAAATCAAACCCATTGAAAACATAAATGAAGCAAATGTTTTTGCAGACATCATTCACCCAATGGTGAAAGCCCGATGCCAAAGTTGTCACAACGAGGACAAAATGAAAGGCGAGCTTCGCCTCGACACCCGCGAAATGTGGCTCGAAGGAGGAGAAACAGGCCCTGCGTTTGTCGCAGGAAAAGCAGATGAGAGTGAAATTTATAAAAGAATCACTCTCCCGGAAGATCATGACGATCACATGCCGCCGGAGGGAAAACGCCCCCTTAACGAAGACCAGATCGAAATGATTCGCTGGTGGATAAATGCCGGAGCACCTTTTGATAAAACGGTCGCTCAATTGGAGATTCCGGAAAATATTCAACCCATCCTAGCAAAACTCGGCACGGGTGGAGACCTTAGCGAAAAACCTACAGGCGTATTTGCTTTGTCTGTGCCTCCGGCAAATGAAGAAGCCTTAATGAAACTGCAAGAAGAAGGAGTACTTGTATTGAATGTGGCTCAGGAAATAAATTTCCTTCAGGTACAGGTCAAACGCGATAGCTCGCTTTTTGGAAATGCACAAATGCAACTCTTATTACCCTTGGCCGAGCAAATTACCTGGCTGGATTTGCGTTACGCTTCTCCGGATGATTATTCTGTATTGGCACAACTGAAAAATCTGAGCAGGTTGCATCTGGAGCAGACCTCGATAAAGGATGAAGATTTGATTCATCTTTCCCAACTCGAACAACTTGAGTATCTGAACCTCTACGGAACAAATATTACTAACGAGGGGTTAAAACATCTGGAAAAACTCAGTAACCTCAAATCGCTTTACCTTTGGCAGACAAAGGTGGACAAACCTGCGGCGGAAGCATTGATGGCAAAAATCCCGGGCCTGAAAATAGACATGGGTTTGGATTTGCAAACGTCTGTCAGGACTTCAGTTGAACACTCTTCTCCTGCTCGTTTATAAAATTCTCCACAAGTTTGATGACGTCAGCGGAAGGTTCGTTGTGAGTAAGACGTTTAAGTTGAAGAGATTCTACCATAGAACGGAGAGCCGCGTCGAGAGTCATTTCCCGAAGATACTTTTTGTATCTTTCTAAAATCCAGAATTCAAGCGTCTGCTCGATCCAATCCATAAATTTCTGAGGGAAAAAAGCCGAAAAGAAGCCAAATAAATGCCCCATCAGATAAAAACTGCGCGCATACCATGCGGGGCTTATGCCTCGTTTTCTTAAAAGATCATGAAGAAATGCTGTATGCCGGGCCTTTCTTTCGCGCAGATATCGCACTTTGTCTTCATCAATACCAAACTGCCTGTACCATCCCAGGCGCATATTTTCACGGGCATGAAGATCACGAATAAAAAATTCGGTTCGTTTTTTGATGTCTATAGATGTAGGCATAAAACTCGTTTCAGTCTCTGCAGTATATTAAACTTCTAATTTATACTGAAAGTTTAAAAAAATAAATACTTGGGACAAAAATCCTCTCTTTTCCGGCCATTTGGAAAGAAATGTGTTAATTTTGATTCCCGCGCTTGTCGCAAATCTATTTTAAGCCACAAACTTACTGCCCATGAAACTTCAAGACAGGGTTCGACCCCATTATATGTATCACCTAGTTTCGGTGTTTCTTTTGGTTTTATTCGCTGTACCGGTGAATGCACAAACGACCGATTACTCCCCGTTTTTTGATGAGGCGTATAGTAAATATCCCGATATTCCGAGAGGCGTATTGGAAGCCATCGCATACACCAACACCCGAATGAATCACATTCGTCCGGTGGTGGAGGGTTGTCAAGGATTGCCGGAATACTACGGAGTAATGGGACTGGTTGTAGATGGAAAAGGATATTTTAATAATACGCTGACCCGCGTTTCAGAGCTTTCGGGTTTTTCCGAAAGAGACATTATCGAAAGTCCCCGGATTAATATTCTGGCGTATGCGGCTGCTTATTCGGCCGTACAGCAGAACAAACGCCTGGCTCGTACTTCCATTGAGGCTCACGACCCGATACTTGTCGAATTGAGTGAAATCCCGGTTGACAATTCGGCGACTCACTCCTTTGCATTCGACCAGCAGTTTTATTCTGTGTTGAAAGAAATGGAGTCTCCGCACACGGGCACACAACATCGGCTAAACCGTCGTATAGATTTTGAAAAGGTTTTTGGTGCGGAAAACTATCGGGTGTTGAGTGCGCCTTCGGTAAAAATTTCTTCCGAAAGAGTCAGCGGTTCCAATGGTGCTACTTATATCGCTCCCGGTGCTCGTACTGCTGATTGCACTTCCTCGCGCGACAAAGCCAATTATTCCGGTGCTATCTGGAATGCAGCCGATAGCAAAAATTATGGCTCACGAGAAGGCGAAAGTGTGCAACATGTCACCATTCATACCATTCAGGGATCCTATGCCAGTGCTATCGCCTGGTTTCGCAATCCCGCAGCAAAAGTCTCGACACATTACGTGATACGCGCCTCCGATGGTCAGGTAACCCAAATGGTCTGCGAAGAAGACCGGGCATTTCATGTCAAAACAGATAATGCTACCGCCATCGGTATCGAACACGAAGGTTTTATTGACGACGGAGGAGCTTGGTACACCAATGAGATGTACGAAAGTTCGGCCGCACTTGTCCGCGACATTTGCCAGTGTTATAAAATCAATCCGCTTCAGACATTTGGCGGTCCTCCTACCAATGGTATCCGTACCTTAACCAACACCTGCTATAAAGTGAAGGGACATCAGCATTTCAAAGGTAATAACCATATAGACCCGGGACCTTTCTGGGATTGGGATCGGTATTATCGGCTGATTAACCCTGAACCCACGCCCGTTACTTTTACCGACAAAAAAGGAGACATATATGATACCGGCGGAGCAAATGGAAATTACGGGGATCAGGATCGTATCACTTACCTGATCAAACCTAACGAAGCAACATCCATAACCGTTAGTTTTCGGCATTTTGATTTGGAAGGCACCGCCGAAAAACCCTATGATTACCTCGATATTTTTGATGGAGAAAATATCAACGGAAAGTATATAGGCAGATTTACCGGAAATAAACTTCCCTCATCGTTTACGGCTCAGAGCGGGGCTGTTTTTATGGAATTTCGCTCCGACTGTCAGGTCAATCAGACGGGCTGGCAGATTTCCTATCAGTCGGGACGAAAAGACGCTGATTGTGGAAATCCGACAAGTCTTGCCGCCAGCAATATTTTTCCGATGGGTGCTACTCTGAGTTGGGAGGGTGGGGCAGAAGAATACCTCGTTTACCTCAGTCGTAAACTGGAAGACAAATGGGCACTTTACAAAACTACCAGCAATACCATCACGGTTACCGGGCTTAGTGCCAATGGCGTCTATCAATGGCAGATTCAGTCCGTATGTGGGAAAGATACCTCGGCCTTGATCGGAGATAGTTTTACTACCCCCAATATTGGTCGAGAAGGAAGCCCGCAAAACTATACCGTGCGGCTGAACCGCGGGCGGTTCTATGACTCCGGTGGATCCTTTTCCGGGTATGCGATGAACGAAAACTATCTTTACCGAATCATTCCTCCCGACGGAGGAAGGGTGCAGGTAAAGTTTACCAGCTTTGAAACCGAAGCGAATACGGATATTCTGGTGGCTTATGACGGGCCAGGGGTAAATTCCCGCGAAATTGGCCGTTATTCCGGAAAAAACCTCCCGGCTCAGATCACCTCGACCGGTAATGCACTGACATTTCTCTTTACTTCCGACAGCCGCACCAATGCCCCCGGTTGGCTATCCTCCTGGACATCGGTAGGAGGCACCGCCGGAAACAATGACAATGGCAATACCGCAAACACAGGTACAGGAGGAAATACAAATACCGGCAATACTTCCCCAAACAACGGAAATACCGGAAATACTGGGAATACAAATCCAACCCCGCCGGTAGCCGATGACGGAACCTTTGAGGCGGATATTAAATACCCCGTAAGCACACCGGAAACCACCCCGGTTTTAAATCCTTCCTATACCACCGGATTTACCCTGAAATTTGATGACAAAGACCGCAGTGGGCGAGGCATCGTAAATCAGTTTTACAATATTGCCTACCAAACCCCTTCGGGTTACCTCGCCAATACAAACCTCGGCTTTTTTTATGATGATTTTAATAGCGGTTTAGGCACTCACTGGAAATCTGCCGGAGGCAACTGGCAGGTAGTAAATGGGAGACTCACCCAGACCAATGTTTCCCTGGGCAATACCAACCTCTACGCCGAACTCAAACAATCCAATAAGAGCACCTATGTTTATCATTGGAAAGCCAAAATGACCGGTGCTTCGGACAACCTTCGGCACGGCTTTCATTTCTTTTGTAGCAAACCCGAAAACCCCGACCGGGGAACCTCCTATTTTGTATGGATTCGCGATACCGATGACAAAGATTATGTCGAAATCTACAAAACGGTCAACGACCAGTTTGACCGTAAGTTGACGAAAGAAATTTCGCTGGAAACAAGCAAAGTTTATGATTACAAAGTGATTTTTAACCCGGTAAAAGGGCGAATAGAGGTATATATAGACAACAACTACATCGGTGCGTGGGTGGATCCCTATCCACTTTTTACGGGAAAAGCGATTTCCCTTCGCAGTGCCAACTCGCTGGTAACTTTTGACGACATACAAGTATATAAACAGCGGGAAAAAACCGCTTCGGTGAAAGTGGGAAACAGTGTGGCAGATGATATCCCCGCGAGCGGAGGATTTATCGTAAACTCACTGGTGATAGACCGGAATATCCGCTGGTCGCGAGTGGGCAGAGGCAGTTCTTTTACCGGTAGCACTCCGCCACCGCCCTCTTCGGCAGAAGAAACCCCTTCCGGTTCTGGCGATGAAAGCGGTACAGCCCCTTCGGGTTCGTCATCCGTTAATGCGGATTTTACTTTTTCGCCAGATATTCCGGCGGGTGGTCAGAGCTTTTATTTGCCCTCTGACTACGATGGGAGAATCTGGGACGCAAATAAATCGCTGGGTTTTTTATGGGATGATTTTCCCGGTACGGGGCCACACCCCGACTGGAAAAAACTCAATGGCTCCTGGCAAGTAAAAGAAGGAGCTTTACGGCAAATGGACGAAGAAGCCACCAACTCGAATATTTACCTTTCCCTCAACCAGCAAAACAACACCTCCTATCTCTACCACTGGCGTACAAAAATCGAATCAGTCGGTGAAAACAGGCGGTTTGGTCTGCATTTCTTTTGCAGTGATCCTACCCAGACCAACCGCGGCGATTCCTATTTTGTATGGTTTCGAAACAATGATTCACAGCCCGACAAAGTGGAGATTTACCGGGTGGACGAAAATAGTTTCCCCTCCTTCAGGAAGGCAGCCTTTGTCACTTTATCGGCGAATGAATGGTACGATTGTAAAGTGTTGTTTGACCCGGGTACGGGAAAAATTGATGTCTGGCTCAATAATCAGAGTGTACTTTCCTGGCAGGACGACCGCACGCCCCACCGGGCGGGCAACGCCATCTCATTCCGCACCGGAAACTCAAAAGTTCAGTTTGACGACCTGAGAGTGTATCAGTTAAGCCCGGGGAAAAATATCCGTATCACTGTCGGTCAGGCCGAAAACGATATGCTCCGCTTTAAAAGCAGCGGCGGGCGACCTGCGGGAAAAATTTTCGCGCTCCCGCTGGAAAGCAGCGGACGCTGGGGAGAGGTGAAAGTGGAGGATATTGTGGTGGAGTAACAAAGATTACATCCCCAACAAATTCTTCGGTTTGGTTGCCCGGAATTCTTTGAGGTAAAAAGGCTCAAAGGTGATGATATCCTCGAATGCACCTTCCATAAACTGCCGGTAAAGGGATTTGCCCATACCCGTGGCGTTGGAAAGGATGTCGGGCAAAATCAATGCATTGGGAGAAATGGAAAGAATTTCCCGGCATTTGTCGGCACCGTCGCCGACAAAAATGACCTTTTGTGTGGCGAGAATATCGGAAAAAGCCCCTGATTCTATAATTTTAGCCTCTACGGGTGATAACATCTCAATTTGCGAATTGAATAAAGCGCAATAAACCTCCATCC
This sequence comes from Bacteroidia bacterium, assembly GCA_033764335.1. GTDB lineage: Bacteria > Bacteroidota > Bacteroidia > J057 > J057 > JAGQVA01. The sequence continues at coordinate 12,876 of JANRJC010000013.1, forward strand.
GACGGGCATCAATCATGGGGCAAATCCATGCGTTTAGTTGCGTTGCAAGCCCCGTAACCTGTCCGGCAAGTGCATCGAGGCTGCCGGTGCTGAGCAGCGGTTTGTCCACCGCCATACACAGGCCTTTGGCGGTGGATACGCCTACGCGCAGGCCGGTATAGGAGCCGGGCCCCTTAGCGACGCCAATGGCGTCAAGGTCGGAGGGCGCAATCTCCAAATGCGCCAGCAGCGACTGGATCATGGGCGTGAGCAGTTTGGCGTGAGACTGTTCTCGCAGGATCGTCATACTTCCCAGCAGATTTTCTCCAGAAAAAACCGCGACAGAACCAATGGCCGTAGCCGTCTCGATTGCCAGTATGATTGGGCTTTCCTTCATCCGATAAAGTTAGGCACTTTTTTACACCCGCAAAAAAATAGATATTTGTACATGCATTTTCATTACTTCACCCTCCGCCACCTCAGTCACCACCTCAATGAATTTCATCAGGGGGAAATCGTCGGGGATTGTTTTTCCCAAAACCGCAACGAACTGGTGGTTGAGATGGAAAAAGTTTTTCTACGAATCGGCTGTCATACCCCGCTCACCTACATTGTGCCCTCCGAGGAATTTTCCCGCTCCCGCAAAAATGTAGTCGAACTTTTTCCCGAAATCAAAGGGCTTTCTTTTGTCCGGAGTCGTGCCGTCGCTTGGGAGCGTGTACTTATCCTCGAATTGGAAAACCAATACGACCTGGTATTAAAAATGCATGGTTCGGCGGCCAATGTATTGCTTCGCCACGAAGGTCAGGTAATCCGGTTGTTCAACAACCAGAAAGAAGAAGATTTTGATTATACCGAAAACGCTGGACTATTTGACGAAGCCGCCATAAAGCAGGAAGTGCCCGCAGATGAGGAGTTGGTTTTGCAGGCATTGCGCAGGATTTCACCGGTGATGGAGAAACAATTTGCCCGAAAGACAGTGGAGCTAATGAAAGCCGGAGCCAGTTTTGAAAGTGCTTATAATCAAATAATTAAATCTGCCGAAAAAGGAATATTCGCAATTCGGAAATTGCAAACGGGGATAAAGTTTTATCTTTTCCCATCAGGAGACGAAGGAGAAGTATTTATTCGGGGAATTTCCAATGCGCTACAGCTCTTTCTCCGGGCGCAGTTTCAGTTTAGTTCCTACCGGTCGCGTTACAATGAGGTGGACAAGGAGCTACGTAAGCCCGTCGAAAAATACAAAAAAGTATATTCCTCCTACCAGACCAATATCCGTCAGCTCGAAGAAGACCGGAATCCGGAGGAGATTGGACATATCCTCATGGCCAATCTTCACGCCATTTCTCCCCATGTCAAAGAAGTCGAACTGGAAGATTTTTATCAGGGAGGAACCCTTAAAATCAAACTCGATCCCACCTTTTCGGCACAGGAAAATGCCCATAAATACTACCAGAAACACAAACAGCGCAAAGGTAAACTCAACTACCTGAAAGGCGAACTGGAAGACATTGAAGGCAAATACCTTGCAGCAGAAGCCGCCCTCGAAGCGTTCCTTAAAGTACCTTCGCCTGAAGATTTAAGTTTTACGGAGAAAGGGTTTGATTATGAGGAACTTAAACTACTCAAACAGTTTTCCAAAGAAAAAGCCGATGAGGAAGGGAACAATGAAAAAAAACACCCGTTTCGCACCTACTACCGGGAAGGATTTGAAATATTTGTAGGCAAGGACGGAAAAAACAACGACGAGTTGAGTTTCAAATTTGCCTCCCGTGAAGACCTGTGGTTGCATGCACGCGACGTGTCTGGTTCGCACGTCATCATCCGCCAGCGGGCGGGCAAACCGATTCCGCCAAGTGTACTGGAGTACGCAGCCCAGCTTGCGGCATTTTATTCCAAACGGAAAAACGATTCACTGGTACCCGTGCAGTACACCACAAGAAAGTACATCCGAAAACGCAAAGGCGACCCGCCAGGTTTGGTCGCGGTAGATCGGGAAGAAGTGATTATGGTCGAGCCGGTGAGGGGGTGAGGTTCTCAAGCGGAGGTTATACCTTTACCCAGAAATGATATAATCGGATCATAGAACCATCAATACGAAGGTGGTCAGATTGAAAAACGGCTGTTTTCTCTATCTTTATTTTTTCGAGTTGTTCGGAGGCCTGCCATTTAGCGTCCAAAATCCATTGATTGACTAATTTAAACCAAAAATTAAAGTATTGTTCTTTCACATAAGCGATCATCCCACTATCAGAAAAAAGATTTTCATCATTGTCAAGGCCATGATCACCATCTTTAAATCGTTGAATTCCTGCACCTTTCCCATAAACATATTCATGATCATAACGAGGCTTTTGTTTGGTTCCTGATGGCGTAGGTAGCAATTTTGCCTCAATAACAAAGATTAAAAGAGCCCCATTGTAAACGCCGATATCTATTGAATGGCTTCGTTTTTGGGCAATTTCTCTTATAAAGGAAAACTGACAGGAATTACCCATAAATAAGCAGAAAGCATGGGAATGTTGATTTTCGTTTTTCTTTTTTGCGAGAACATTTTCAAATTCTTCTGAATGAGGAAAATCATCAAGTTTATCCATTATCGTCGAGACAAGTACTTGAACAAGTCTGTTTGGTTGAAGTTCCCGAAATGTTTGAATACCATTCATTGCCTAAAGCTTAATACCCCGCCTTTTTCAAATCCATAAATGTATCATCTGCATCCCGCAAGGCAATGGATTGGAGCCAGAAGCGTCTTGCCAGGGGTTTTATGAAATACACACAATCATAGCCATTGACATGATTGTAGCCGCGAATGATTCTTTTGTGAATGGCCCCGCTATTAGCTTTAATGTCATTGAATAGAGAATCAAATTCTTGCTCAGAATTTGTTTTCATTTCATGTTTCAATCCACCATCTTTCCCAAACCCAAATTGATAACTCACGAAAGTTGGCGTATGCAGGACTTGTCCGGGCTGCCAGGACTTGCCATTTTCGGCATAGATGTCATTCAATGCATTGCAATAGGTTTCACCGAAGGCCTCAAGCTCTTCTGATGAAATGGGATCATGTAGGATTTTACCTGCATTATTTTTGCTGATGGCTTTGCCGAGGTGGATGTAGTATTTTAGGACGTCATTTTGTATAATTTCTTCAGGATAAGACAATCGTAGGAATTTTTTATTTTCTGGAAAAGGTATTGTTAAGATTTCAGACTTATTTACATCCGTTTCTGTCAAAACCAAACTGCTACTACTGGTCGCCATAAGATATAGCTGATAATTAAGGTATCCAGAGTTTTCTTTATGAGCAATTTGATTAAATACTTCATTTAAGGTAACTTCATCAGCTTTAGGGGCGCTAATACCTATGAAATCTCGATTATAATAGAGATGAGAGTTTTGGGTAAACTTATTTTGGCTAGAAATAAAAGCAGCTGACAAAGAACTATCACCAATAATTTGATCAATAATCATAAAAGGAGGCTCGTAAATAAACGCATCTTTCAGGTTATTTGCCTGAATGCTAGTATTCTTTTCAACTATTGGAACACCGTCCTCCTGAATCCCAATAATTTTGTCTTGGTTTTCAATAATTATCTTATTCCCACCTTCAAACCCTCTAGCTTCTTTCCAGTTTTCTTTTTCATTGATAAAATCGAATAAAGTATCCAATAAACTCAACCGATAAACCAAATGAAACAACCGCCCCCCTCCCAATAAATTCGTTTTCCAAACAAAATGTTTTTCAGGATCTATGGCCCAATCCCAACGTACCTGGTGTTTGTCGTAATAGTCAATTTCAAAGCGTGTTTTTTGTTCAATCAACAATTGACGATTTACGACAATATGCTCGATAGCTTGATTTTTTGTAGGGACTTTTTGGGTTAATAATGCGATAACGGGAGTATCTGCCGATCTATGAAACAAATCACGTCTTAAATGTGTAAAGTCATAAATTTTTTCCACAGTATAACTAGTGAATACCTCCTTACGATAGTTATGGGATAGGGTACTTTTATTATAGAGAAAAACATTAGAAGGAATGATCATACATACCCTTTTTCCAAAAAATAAAGCAGCCTCAAAGAATTTGAGTGCCAGTTTATTCCCAGGAACCTTTTTTCCAGTTAGAGTTATTAAGTCCTTATCATTAATGGTTCCTTTGGAAGAAGGGTTAAATGGAGGATTGCCAATGACTAAATCAAATTCTACTTGTTGTTCCTTCGCAGCTGTGGCCCAATCTATGAAATTGATGCCTTGAATGTTTTTCTGACCAAGGTCTTTAAATTTCAGGTTATTCCATATTTCTTTAGGAGTCAGCTTGTTTAAAAAAGCAGTTGTTAAGCTAAAAATACTCACCAAGGCGGCCACTTCTTCAATATCCACCCCGAATATATTATCTTCTAAGATTTGTTTTGAAACGGCTTGATTGGGATAGCTGAGTTTTCCCGTCTTTTTCCAATGGTTAATAGTCCACCATTGCAGCATTCTTTTGTATGCGGCTACCAAAAAAACTCCTGAACCGCATGCCGGGTCTAGCACTTTGAAGCGGTTATGTTGGAATAATTCAGGCTGATCTAAGGGCATGACTTCGTCAATCAATAAATTGACCAGATGCAAGGGCGTATAAACAACATCTTTCTTTTTTTCACCGTTTCTCCCAGCTTCCGCCTGGATAAAGTTTTCATATATGGCACTAATCACCTCCGCAGGTAAGTGTTTGAAGCTATATTGTTTCCAAATAAAAAGTTGATTGGTTTTAATATCAATATCCGAGCGGAGAAATTTGGCTATGGGAGATAAATTTGCCTTATCAATTTTTATTAACTCATCCTCTAAAAAGGTATCAAATATTTTACCATTAAATTCAGCCGATAAATCTTTTAATATTCCCCGGCAAGCCCCCTTAGAAAGTCCTTCTTCAAAAGTTTCTGACGTTATCTTATGCTTTTGATAGATCTCTTTAAGGGTATGCTTTCCATCATCATCTTTGATTTCTTCTAAGAACTTGACTAAAATAGAGGTTATCAGGAGTTTATCAATCGTTTTTGCTTCAAGTCCAAGTGTTTTATCTGCAATAAGTAAGTCTCTTGCTTTCATCAGATAATCCAACAGAAAAGCATAGGGATTGCTATTTCCATCAATTTTTTCCTGAAATTCTGATTGTTCCCAAAAAGTTCCACTACCAAATAAGTGAGCTGAATAGTTCGCGTGATTGAAACCCTCAATGGCTTCGCTGGCTAAAACCAGATCGGGCCCTTCCAAAGAGACGTCGTCTCCTGATCGTTTGGCAGGCCTTCTTGCGTTGAGTATATCTATTCGGGTTTTTCCAAGTATGATATAGATGTCAATTTTACCAGCGCTCCAGAGAGCGGCATGTAACGCTTTATGTGCTTCAGTATTAAAAAAGGAATCGGGCTGATTAAACAAACATACGGTAGGAATGGAAGAGTAGGGTTGGGCGTCAGTTTCAGTTTTATAGAAACGCCTAAAAAAGACAGCATCTGCTTGCGGGGAGAGTTTTTTTACCTCCTCAATGTACAGGCGTTCCACATTGTTTTGAGCTTCGTTCAAATTATGAACAAGACCATTTTCTGTGGTGAACCCCAATTCAGTAAGAAAGGTATCGTTCATATTTATAGTTAAAAGTTAGTAGTAGTAATTAAAGCCAATTTTTGTTGAATATCGTGCAATTTATCCAACAAGAAATAATTCATATCAATCTTGGTTGGAAATCCTATGAAAGCGGTAAACTCCCAGGCTTCCAGCACATCTTTGGTTGGCACGGAATAAGGCAAAAATTCTGTATTGTCTGAGGCCAAAATCAGGTTTTTGTTTGCATCAAGCTCCCGAATAACTTTTTTAAAAACCAAACCCTCATTTCTAATAACAACGACATACCGTTGTCCGCTTTTCAAATCTCGTGCATGCTCAACGTATTTCCCGATGACAATGTAGCCATCCTGTATAGGAGGCATAGAATCACCTTGTATTTCAAACGCCCGGTAGGTTCCTTCGGATAATTTAGGTAAATGAAAACGAGGTAGTTCTGAGATATAACTTGCCTCTTTCATCCCTGACAAATAACCTGCGATTGCTTTTGCAGGAACGAGTTCAATATTTGGTTTTTGATTTTCAGAGACAGTTATCGGTAGTATTCTAATATCATCAGAAAGAATATGATCTGTCTTTTCTGGAGTTTTCCAAAATAAAGGTGCCCCAATATCCTTTGTCAATAAATCATCTGTGCTAACCGCATAGTATTGAGCAATTTGCAAGAGTTGACTAGCAGGCGGCTCGGATTGTTCTGTTTCATAATTAGCATAGGTAGAGCGACTAACCCCCAATATATTTGCAATATCAGTTTGAGATAGTCCCCTTTTTTTCCTCAAATACTTTAGGTTCGACTTAAGCATTGACAGAATTTTAAGCAAATGTATGAAATCCTGTCATTAATAGAAACGAGAAACGAAAAAATAGTTACTCAATTCAAAAGGAAAAAACAGACCGGAATGAACGTTTAATGTTTTCTAAGCAACCCTGCCGGCACTCATTTTTTGCGATCCTCCCATTTCCCCCTATATTCAGGGCATGAAAAATCTTGCCATTTTCCTCGCTGCGGCACTGCTTTTTGCCTGCAATCAGACTTCCGCTCCGGCTCCCTACGGGCCGCTTCCCTCGGAAGCTCACCTCGCCTGGCAGGCGATGGAGATGAATATGTTTGTTCACTTCAACATGAATACCTTCACCAATATGGAGTGGGGATACGGCGACGAACCACCATCCCGGTTTAATCCCTCCCAACTCGACTGCCGCCAGTGGGCGCGAATTGCCAAAGCCGCAGGCATGAAGGGAATCATTCTCACCGCCAAACACCACGATGGCTTCTGTCTCTGGCCTTCTGAATATACTCAACATTCGGTGGAAAAGTCTCCCTGGAAAGAAGGCAAAGGCGACGTCGTGCGCGAACTCGCCGAAGCCTGCCGCGAATACGACCTCAAACTCGGCCTCTACCTTTCTCCCTGGGACCGCAACCACGCCGACTATGGTACGGATAAATATATTGCAGACTTCCGCGGCCAGCTCCGCGAACTGCTGACTCAGTACGGCGACGTATTTGAAGTATGGTTTGACGGAGCCAATGGCGGCGACGGATATTACGGCGGCGCAAGAGAAGAGCGCAAAGTTGATCGCAAAACCTATTACGACTGGCCTACCAATTACGCGATTGTTGACTCGCTGATGCCTAATGCACTGATTTTCAGCGATGGCGGCCCCGGTGTGCGTTGGGTGGGAAATGAAGAAGGCTGGGCAAATGAGACCAATTGGTCTATTCTCCGCCGCGATGAGGTTTGGCCGGGTTATCCCAACTACCAGGAATTGCGGTCAGGACATGAAGACGGCACACACTGGGTTCCGGCAGAATGTGACGTGTCCATCAGACCCGGTTGGTACTACCACCCTTACGAAGACCACAAAGTGCGCCCGCTCACCGAAATGGTGGATATTTACTACCACTCCGTCGGGCGCAACGGGCTGTTGCTGCTCAACTTCCCCGTTGACCAACGGGGGCTGATTCACCCCGCCGATTCGGCGCGGATTATAGAGTTATCGGAAGTCATTCGCAGAGATTTTGCCACCGATCTTGCCGCAGGGAAAAAGGTGGAAGCAAGTGCAACCCGCGGAAACAGCAGTAAATACGATGGCAATCAGGTTACCGACGGAAATACCGAAACTTATTGGGCGACGGACGACGGCGTAACATCAGGTTCTCTGACCCTTGACCTCGGAAGCGAAACCGAATTTAACCGCGTAGTGTTGCAGGAGTATATTCGGTTGGGGCAAAGAGTGGATTCCTTCACGATAGAAGCAAAAGTTGGGGAAGAATGGAAAACGATCGCTACAGAAACAACAATTGGCTATAAACGAATCCTGCGTTTGCCCAACACCCGCGCCTCACAAGTTCGGACAACGATCGTCTCAGCCAAAGCCTGTCCACTCATTTCAAACGTAGGTATTTATCATGCACCACAACTACTGGTCGAACCCGAAATCAGCCGGGACAAAGCCGGGATGGTAACACTTAACGTTCCCGAAGCGGGAACCGAAGTATATTATAGCCTTGACGGAACGGAACCGACGACATCCGCCATGCGTTATACCGCTCCATTTACCCTTACTACCCCGGCCACGCTAAAAGCCATTGCCCGCGATCCCGGCAACGACCAGAATAGTGCCGTCGCAAGTGCGAGGCTGGACATAGCAAAATCCGACTGGAAAGTTCTTGCTGTCAGCAGCGGAGACCTTACCACTGCCGAGAAAATGATTGATGACAATCCTCAGACCTGGTGGACTTCTGACAAACAGAAAACCCAGCCACAGGAAGTAATCCTTGATCTGGGTAAAATGTACAAGATCTCCGGATGTAGTTATTTGCCCATGCAGGACCGGTGGATTGCCGGTGTAGTAACCAAATACGAATGGTATCTGAGCACCGATGGCAAAAATTGGGGCAAAGCCGTGGCCGCCGGAGAGTACAGCAATATCAAAAACAACCCCATTTTACAGGAAGTGCCTGTCGTAGATCAGCAGGCACGTTTTGTAAAGTTTCGCTCACTAGCGGCGGCAGAAGGCGATCCGACGATGGCGATAGGAGAAATAGGCGTAAAAACAACGGAAGACTAACACTGTTTATGAGATAATCTGAAACCACACAGCTATTAGTATAAGAATACACGCTGGTAAAAATTTTCTTAAAGACTTGCAAATCAGTAGGATTTTATTCCGACATTCAGTAATATAGAGAAGAAATGTTTACTCTATTAGTGGGACATTTCTCTTTTTATAAAGTTCGTACTGTCCAAACAAATTCATTAACCTAAACCTACGTCATTATGAAAACTCTTACTAGCGCTGTACCGAAATACCTTTTTTCCTCGATCATGATTATTTTTGGCTTGCTGCATTTTGTTGCGGCTTCAGCAATGGCCGGAGTAGTTCCCATTCCTGGGGGGATGTTTTGGGTATATTTTACAGGATTAGCTTTTATTGCAGCAGGGGTCAGTTTTATTATTAAAAAATATGATTACCTCGCGGGATTATTGCTGGCGGCAATGTTGCTGATTTTTATTCTAACCATAAAAGTTCCCATGATGATGAATGCAGCAGATCAGGCTACTATGCAGCATACCCTTTTAGACATCATGAAAGATTTATGTCTGATTTCCGGAGCGCTTATGTTTTCGAATATTGCTTCGGAGAGGGCTAGTTGAAGTGTGTTGGGGAGATCAGAGGATTGATCAACTAATATATTTAGGCATTGTAATGCATGGTTGCTTTTATAAAAAAACGCCGTAAAACCTTCGTGTTACGGCGTTTTTTGCTCACCCTCTTGGACTTGAAGCGGACCTATCTGCCCAAGCAGATCAGCCGCTCTAACCCAAAAGCTCACCGAGCCATTTCCGCCCCGCACTACTTTTGAAATACTTTTCCCGCTTGATCGCCTCGAGTCGGGAATTCTTCAAAATGCACCAACTCCCAGGGGCCACGCCCTTTGGTGTAAGGGCTAAAACCCGCGTTATGCGCGGCAACACGTGCTGCTAAATCTTGAGTGGAACCTTTGTAAAGAAAGCCTGTAGTAAGGCTCCTTAAAACGTATGCGTAGTACATGGTTATGGTTGTTTGCAATAAAAAACGCCAAACAAATTTCTTTGTCTGGCGCTGAGTTGCTCCCCCTCTTGGACTTGAACCAAGGACCTACTGATTAACAGTCAGCCGCTCTAACCAACTGAGCTAAGGAGGAGTATATTTGAGAACAATCCTTATTTCTTGAACTAGAGGACCTATCTGCCTAAGCAGATTAGCCGCTTTAGCCAACTGAGCTAAGGAGGAGTTTCAAAATGTTTGGCAAAGTAAAGGGGTTGATGGGTAAAAAACAATTTTTTTTGAAAAAATATGAACAAGTGCATTGGTTCGTGCGGGTTTTAAATTAATGTTTATCCATCACTTCGAACCAATCTTTTCTATTCTCGGGATATTGGTTTGTAAAAGCAGCTAGTCTGCTTAGGCAGACAGCTTCATATTTATTCAATTTCCTATGGAAAAATAGCTTCAGATACTGTTTTTTGCGTTATAAAAGAAAACCATTACACTTATGGTTCCTATTCAACATACTCTTAAAACCGGCTCTGCAAACTACGAAAGATTCATCACCCGGTTTCCGCAGTTTGAAGAAACAGCTATTCTGGACGAACTACGGCACACCGATTATAGCAGACTAGATGAACAGGAGCAGGTATATCTCGACTTTACCGGCGGTAATCTGTATGCTCTTCGTCAGATTGAGCAGCACCACCAATTATTAAGGGAGCATGTATTCGGAAACCCGCATTCCTCCAACCCCACTTCCATGCTCTCCACAAAGTTGGTAGAGGAAGCCCGTGAATATGTCCTCCGCTACTTCCAAGCAAAGGATGATTATGTCTGCATTTTTACTCCCAATGCTTCGGGTGCGCTTAAAATCGTGGGTGAATGTTATCCCTTTGATCAAAATGCACAATTTCTTCTGACTTTCGACAATCACAACTCCGTCAATGGTATTAGGGAGTTTGCAAGAAACAAAGGGGCTGAAACGACTTATTGCGGGTTGAATATTGAAACCCTGAGAATAAACGAAGAGGAAGTATTTGAAAAATTGTCTGCTTTCCCCGAAAAGGAAAACAAACTCTTTGCCTTTCCTGCCCAATCCAATGTTTCCGGCGTAAAACACCTGCTCGACTGGATTGAATATGCACAGCTTAAGGGTTGGGATGTATTACTTGATGCTGCCGCTTTTGTACCTTCTGACAGGCTGGATCTGTCTGTATATAAACCTGACTTTGTATCTATATCTTTTTACAAAATCTTTGGCTATCCTACCGGACTCGGTTGTCTGCTGGTGCGAAAGCCGGTCTGGAAAAAGCTGAAAAAACCCTGGTTTGCTGGTGGTACGGTAACATTGGCATCGGTCATTGCCGACAGCTTCTTTCTCGATCACAGCCATGCCAAATTTGAAGATGGAACTATCAACTACCTGGACATTCCCGCTATTAAAATCGGACTTGAATACATAGATTCCATCGGAATTGAAACCATCAAAACCCGTGTCCTCAGTCTTACCGGATGGCTATTGGAAGAATTGCCCAAAATCACCCACAGCAACGGGCTGCCCGTTGTACACATCTTTGGTCCAAAAGATCTGAGACAAAGAGGCGGTACCATTATTATGAATTTTTTTGACAGTGAAGGAAATGTATATCCCTTCGAAGAGGTAGAAAAAAAAGCCAACTCTCTCGACATATCTATCCGTACCGGCTGTTTCTGCAATCCGGGGATTGATGAAATCAACAACTGCCTGACAACAGATGAACTGGCGCAGTACTTCCACAGCCATGAGTCGGGAAATTATTACGACATGATTGCCACCATCGGCAAGATGCGAGGAGCGGTCAGAATATCTGTCGGGCTTATATCCAACTTTGCCGACATCGAAATCTTCATCAATTTTGTCAGAAGTTTTGCAAATAAATCTGCCAGAGCATAAAAAAGTACCGGCGCATCTTCATGCGCCGGTTTGCTTTATCAACTGTAACTATGGAAAATGGTAACTACTACTACTATACCTGATTAACGGTTCTGTACAAAGATAACAGCTTAAACCTACCCCGGAGGTTAATACTCCGTTAAAGTCTGTTAAGGAAACGTTAATACTTCGACACGTTGAATCCTGTGTATTATCTTTGAATGGTGCAGAATTACCGTATTCATATTATTATCGGATTGATGACCCTCGCGCTTTTCGGAATCGTGGGGTTGCAGGTTTTTCAAATACGTAAAGCCATACGCATTAGTGAAGACAGCTTTCAGGTCAGTGTCAATGATGCCCTAAATCGGCTGGTGGATATTTTGTACAGTGAGGAAATCAAAACCAATTTTATCCGCGTTTCACGCGCAATGGAGGTAGGCTACGCCGACCCGTTGAAAGATTCTCTCCAGACCCAAATTCCGGAACCTCAAGTATTGCAAACGATCAAAGGAGATGCCGACTATCTTTCAGCCCCTAAGCCGCGTCGGGTGCGAATCCGGGACAGTGTAGCGATCGTGACCGAACAGGAAACTTTCGTAACCGGCGGAGATTCCGCTTTCCTTCGCGATGGTGAGCAGTCTTATACGTTTTATGCCGATGGGAAAAATGGTTCGATAAAAGACCTCAAACTAGAGATGAGTGGCCCGCGCAAAGTAGTAGAACTGATGAGCCAGACTCTTGACGGATTAAACACTTTTCATCTGAATATTGCAGAAAGAATTGATTCCATGCAACTGGATACGATACTGCGGCAGACCCTTCAGGATGAAGGGATTTATCAGAATTTTAAATTCCAGGTAGGAGGCACGGCAGCAGAAGCAGGTTTTCTTTTTCGGCAAAATGACATCCCAACCGAAGAATTTCTCCAATCACGCCACAAGATATTATTGTTCCCTTATTCGCGAATAGGGGAGCAGAATTTTTTATATGTCATTTTTCCCAACCGGGGAATCTATGCTCTTCGGTCGGTATGGTTTCAAATGATGGCCTCTCTGCTTTTCAGCGGGATTATGCTCTTTAGTTTTGCCCTGACGCTTCGCACTATTTTCCGCCAGAAAAAACTCTCAGAGATGAAAAATGATTTTATCAACAATATGACCCATGAGTTGAAAACGCCCATTGCTACTATTTCGCTTGCGGCTGACTCACTCAACAACCCTGCGGTTCGCAATAATAATTCCATGGCTGACCGCTATATTGCCATTATTAAAGAAGAAAACCAACGAATGAACCGCCAGGTTGAGCGGGTATTACAGGCAGCCCGATTTGATCGGGGCGAAATTCACCTCAAGCCGGAGACTATGGATATCCATGAGGTTATTCTTCAGGCTGTAAATAATATACGGTTGCAGGTTCAAAATCGCGAAGGGAAAATATATACCAATTTACTCGCACAGAATTATTTGATTACAGCGGATAAAGTCCATATTGCCAATGTAATTTACAATCTTCTGGATAATGCGGCAAAGTATAGCCCCGATTCACCGATGATTACCGTAACTACCAAAAACCAGGGTAACCGCCTTCTGATCCGAGTCAAAGACAAAGGAAAAGGTATAGCTAAAGCTGATCAGCAGAGGATTTTTGAGCGATTTTACCGGGTGTCAACCGGCGACCTGCATGAAGTAAAAGGTTTTGGATTGGGATTGAGTTACGTTAAGGAAATTGTAGAAGCCCACGACGGTAATGTTTCAGTAGAATCTGCTCTCGGAAAAGGCAGTACATTTCAGGTAATTCTTCCCCTTTCCACGGATTCATTCGATAAAAAATCGTAGTTATGATCCCAATTCTTCTGGTAGAGGATGAAACAAATTTTGGCACCGTTTTACGGGATTACCTTCACATGAATGGGTATGAGGTAACGCTTTGTATGGATGGGGAAGCGGGTTTTCAAACTTTCCGAACCCAGCCCTTTCGCCTTTGTATTCTGGATGTGATGATGCCCCGAATGGATGGTTTTACCCTGGCCCGTAAAATCAGGGAAATCAATTCGGATATTCCGATCATCTTTCTCACTGCCCGTTCGATGCGGGAAGATGTTCACAAGGGATTTGAGATCGGGGGAGATGATTATATTACCAAACCTTTTGATTCGGAAGAATTGCTCTACCGGGTGAAAGCTGTACTTAAAAGAACGGAGAGTGCAAACACCGCCTCAAAAGATGAAGATACGGAGGTGTTTTCTTTTGGTCAGTTTCTGTTTAATTATCGTCTTCATACCATTTCGCACAGAGACGAAAATATAAGGCTGTCTCCGAAAGAAGCGGACCTGCTGCGGTTATTGCTTCAACGTCAGAACGACCTGCTTTCCCGCGAAGAAGCATTAAATGCGCTATGGGGCGATGATAATTATTTCAATGCCCGGAGTATGGATGTGTTTATCAGCAAACTCCGAAAGCGATTTAAAGACGATCCTTCCATTCGGATCGAAAATGTGCATGGAAAAGGGTTTCGCCTAGTGATAGAACCGGTCTGAATCCCCAGAGAAAGAATTGCGTTTTGCGATCAACCCCTAAATCGTATTATGCGAACAGTTAATTCAAACTGCTGATTTATCCGATCCTGCACAAGTATTAACTCTTTGTACCTGTTTATCTTCCATTCGCCGGAGATTTGCTTACATTTCACCTACCATTTCCCTCACATCTGAAATAGGTACATGTCTTCTGTAAACCGACCTGTCGTTTACCTTGCTTTTGCCCACGAATCGAAAAAAAACAAAGGGATTAAAGTCTTAAAATCCCTGAATGATAATCTCACCCAAACTTTTGACCGGTTTGTCACTCAGTCCTGCGACCCGGTTCTTGATCTGCAAAGAGAAGGAAAAGATGGGCTGCCTTACGGCTTTGAAGTTTTATCGGCAGAGTTGCAATACCCCAAACTCTCCGTTCTCCATATCGCGGCAGAACCGGCATTAAATGGTGAATTATATTTTAATGCACTCGCCGGAAAACGCAAACCGATTGATCCGGACAATTTATTTCTCGATCACCTCAAAGACCTTAGACTTATCATCATTGATGGTGGTGCAACCAGCGATTTGGTGGAAAAGTTTTTATTCGCCGGAGCGCCTGCGGTTATTGGTCTCAATTATACCGGGGAAAATCCGGAGGCAACGACATTCATCCGCAAATTTTACACACAACTCATCCAGGGAAATCCGCTTAAAAACTCATTTGAAACAGCTATTGAAGCGGCTGAAAAATCATTTTCTTTAAAAGTGATTGCCAGCGACCCTTACGAATATTGGGAAACAAAAGAAAAAGAAGACCCCAACGCGCCGTTTGCCTGGGGACTTTATTACCTTTCTGCCAATAGTACCGCCCTCTCGTGGCAAATAACCGATCCGGCAGAGGTAATTGAAAATATTGCCCCTGAACCTGAACCCGAAATGGAACTTATTACGGAAACGCAGGTAGTTCCGGAATTAACCGAACTCGTTACCTCCGAAGTACGAGAAAATGCCAACTTTTTTGATCAGTTGGATATTAATGATACAAAGGAGGGGAATGCTGTGGAACTGGAATACGAGGATGCCGTTATTATTGCCGCTCCCTTGTTTTTTCAGGCTCGGTCAGGAGGATTAGGAACAGAGGCTGACGGTTTTGATGAAATACGAAAAAAAGAAACCTATTCGATCTGGGAAAGAACCCGTTTATGGAACCGGGGAAAACAGGAGGTTAATTCCCCTGCTATCATTGAAAGCCCGGCCATTATTGAAGAAAAAATTCAGGAAGATTATATCCAGGAGGAAATCCTCCTGCCGGAAACGGTTTCTACTTATACGGAAACAAATTACACAGAAACAAAACCGCTACAGGATGAAGTTAAAGAGGAACCCCGTGTATTTCATGAGGAAAAATACCGGCCCGAACCCGAAGTCAGACAAAATTATAATCGGGAACGTGTGGTGAAACCGGCGCGTAATTTCAATTTTAGCATTCCTGCAAAATGGAAAAATGTTGCAGGTATCAGCGTAGGCGTTTTAGGATTGATTTCCGGGTTGTTCCTCATAATAAACATGGTGTCTTTGGGTGAAGAGCGGAAAAAAGCCGATTATCTGAATGCTTTTCAGTCGGCAGAAAATTATAACGTGCTTATCCTTCCTTTTAAACCCTACTCTGACTGTAAAGCCGAAGATGCCTATGACGAAATGGCCGTCAGGGACCGGATCAATTCGCTCGAAGAAAGTAATGAATTAGGCATAAAATCAGTTTTTATAGATGAAGGGGCATGCCCCAATAACGCTGAAGATGCCCGCAGCATCGGAGAAGTTTATAATGCCGATTTGGTAATCTGGGGCAATTATCCCAAACTACAAGAAGACTCCACCCGGATACATATTCGTTATATAGCACTCAGTAACGGACAAGAAGATTTGTCCTTCCATGCCGGAGATCTGGGTAAGCAGGCATTTAGCGATATTTATGAACTTCAGGAAGGCCTTTTGTCCGGGAGTGTGGACGATATGGTCTATTGGGTATTGGGGAGCATCTATTTGCAAAATGAAAACTATCAGGCATCGCTAAGTTATCTTGAGCAGATCAGCGGGAAAAATACCCCTGAATATGGATTGGTAAACCACATGATGGCCAAATGTTATTACGGACTGAGTATGTATGACGAAGTACTTTATCAGTACAATGAAGCCATTGCCGCAAATCCGCAAGACGCCAATGCCTATCATAACCGCGGCCAGTTATTTCAGCGGCTCAGCCAGAATGATCAGGCACTCGCCGATTATGCCGAAGCCATTCGTATTAACCCCAAACACCTCAAAGCCCATTACAACCGCAAAGTATTGCTGGACGAAGAAGTGGACGGCGGATTTTATTTTGCACAGGATACTTCCCGTCTGGAGGAAGTCATTTCTCCGGTTTTGTCAGTAGAAAAACCCGAGTTTGAAACTCCTCGTAACGAACCCGAACTGGCAAAAGGCAATATCCAGATTATCAGCAACGCCTCCGCTTCAGCGGAAAAGAGCGAAAGCCTTTCTGCCATGAGCAGCCGAGCCTATCAGAATGAAAAAGAAGGCAAAATCAAAGAGGCTATTGCTATCTATTCCGCTATCGTGATTGCATATCCAAAAGATGCGGGGTCCTACTACAAACGCGGAGTGCTTTACGAAAAAACAGGTGCATTCTCCAAAGCCACCGCCGACTATTCCAGCGCAATCCAACTCGACGGAAACAACGTCGCATACTACAACAGCCGCGCCTATTTGTATGATCGTCAGCGGATGTATTACAAAGCCATTGAGGATTATACGATGCTTATAAAACTTAACCCCGACGATATAAACGGTTATCTTTATCGGGGAAAAGCCTATCAGTATATCAAGAAAAATCCGGAAGCATTGGTTGATTTTCAGGAAGTGATTCGTCGTAACCCGCTGGATGCTACGGGATATTATTTCCGGGGAAAACTATATGGTGAACTGAATCAGCCAGACAATGCGCTTTCAGACTTTGCCAAAGCCATCGCCATCAACCCCGGTTATGGAAGCGCATACAGAGATAGAGCCGAGATGTATCTGGAAAGAAAACGCTACGACAAAGCCCTGGCGGACTACGACAAAGTATTGGAACTCAACCCCCACGACGCAAAAGTTTATGCCATACGCGCCGACATACATCTAAAAATGAGCGACCCGGCCAAAGCCGAAGCCGACCTGCGCCAAGCCATAAACATTGACCCAGAAAACAACACGTACCAAGAGCGGCTGCGGGAGTTGACTGCGAATTGAGCGGATAAAAAGATTTGTGAAAAAGGTAAAAGCTTTTTTCGGCTACTGAAGCAAATATAGAGTATTGGCCAGAAACGGGTAATAAATCTCCCCCACATTTTTTATTCTCTCTCACTTTCCCTAATTTTGGTAAGCACAGAAACAGATATTGATCATAGGGTAAACGGAATGAGTGTAATTGCAATTGCAAATCATAAAGGAGGAGTAGGAAAAACTACTACCACAGTTAACCTTGCTGCTGCGCTGGCCCGCACAGGAAAAAAAGTCCTCGTCATTGACATGGATCCTCAGGCTAATGCCACCTTCTCTCTGGGACTCAAAAAACAGGATCAGACCATCTATCAGGTTCTCGCTTTTCAGGATGACATCCGAAAAATGATCCAAAATCTCGAAGATATTGACATCGTGCCTTCTTCGGTTCACCTCGCCGGGTTTGAAAAAAATATGGAGGTTGGTAAAGAATTTATCCTCCAGGAAAGCCTGAACGGCGTAAAAAATGAATACGACTTCATCCTTATTGACTGCCCACCTTCTCTCGGGGCACTTACGATATCTGCACTCACGGCCAGTGATTTTGTTATCATCGCTCTGCAACCGGAGTTTCTCGCGCTCCAGGGTATGACCGATTTTATCAAAATCCTGCGCACCGTCAAAACCCGGATGAACAGCCAACTCGACCTCCTCGGTATCGTCGCCACTCAATACGACAGCCGAAAAGTCCTGCATCGCGACGTTCTCGAACACGCAAAAAACCAATACGGTGAGGCAATCTTCGATACCATGATCCGCGGCAATATTGCCCTGGCAGAGTGTCAAAGTATGGGTAAACATATCTTCCAGTACGATGCAAGCTGCAACGGCGCGGAAGACTATCTTAATCTGGCTTATGAAGTGGAAAGCAGACTTAAAGCTGAAGTAACAGCATAATTGATACGGAATAATGGCGAAGAAATTTTTGGATCGGTTGGGAGATGCCTTTGAAGAAGATGTGCTTGTGGATTTGATTCCGCAAAAGCGCCCGACTGCGCCAAGCCGTAAAAAACACTTCCTCGGAAATATTGAAGAAAATATTCCCTCTCCTAAGAAAAAATCTGCCCCTTCACGTAGCAGTTCCTCCGGAAAAAGAAAAAGTTTTCTCGATACCATCGAAGAAGCTCTCGATAGTAATGCCTTTGATGAAGTCATTCCCATAGCTCCCAAATGGACACGCAACCCCAATCCTGCACAGATGGAAATGCCTCAGATCGAAAGCCCGTTTAGCACCATGATCACCAATGAGGCACTCGAACGCGCCCGCGAAATCGCCATTGCCAAAGGCATCCGCATCAAGGATGTAATCAATATCGCCCTGAAGATGTATATTGAGAAGGAAGGGAAATAATTCTCCCTACCTCACCGGCACAAACAACACCGCATCGGCTCCCGCCTGACCGCTCAGAGAATCTCCCATCACTTCTACCCAGGCACTGTCTCCTCCACCAAAGTCATACTGGCCCAAACGCGCCCACTTTCGGATATTTTCCTTGTAGTTTAAGGCAAATGGGGTTTCTCCACCTCGATGGTGAATCACCACGGGCAACTGTTCGACTATTTTTTCATAGGGTTTTCGCCCATTTTCATCCTCGCCATACAGCCCCGGACAATAATACCAGACGGCGTACATTCCCGGTTTTTTGATCTCAGGAGTAAACCGTACCCGCGAACTGTCGGTTGCCGTTTTATCCAATAGTAGATGATCTGCTCCGTTGGATTTGCTGTCCCAATGTTCTTTCTGCACAGCCCACAACCCCGCGTATTTTACGCGGCTGGTATCGCTGTTGTCCACCAGGATTTCGGGAGTGCTGCCGTCCAGCAAGGGATTGTCTTTCAGGATTTCCTGCACTTTGGCGACCGGTACTTCCTGAACAAATAAATCTTCGTCAATGGCAAGCGACGCAGCAATAGCCGCCGACTGCGCCAATACCATAAATACCGGCTCCATGCGGATGGAGCCATAAGCAATATGCGAAGCGGAAAGGCATACCGGAACCAGAAGATTGGTACATTCTTCGCGCTTGGGTGTAAGCGAACGGTAAGAAATCGGATAAGGTGGAAACCCACCGATCTGTACGTCTCCCTCATTTTTCACCATGGCTTTTCCGCCTTTCCAAACCACAATGCGCTGGCAATTGTGCGAATCCATCGTATAAGCCGCCATGCCGATTGCGTCGGGAACGGTTTTTTTACCGGTACAATTTGCCTCGGTCATCACATATTCTCCAATCAGGCGGCGAGCTTCCCGGATGTAGAGTTGCGGGGTAAAGTTGCCGGAATTTTCATATTCGTCTTTGGGGTATCCCCATTGTTTCATCTGAGTACGAATGGTATCGGCCACCCTCGGGTCATTGCCCAGAAAATAGAGCAGGCCTTTGGTGTAAGCAACATGTTCTTTTACGATTTCTTCTCTACGCTCATAGTCTGCCTCCGGATACTCATGGCTCCATCCGATCATATCCGACGAAAAAGCACCCCGGTTGTTGATGTCGGTTTTGTTGTTGGGCATAAGTGACCAGATAAACCCGTCGTCGAGGGTTTTCCAGGGTCGCGCCTCCATGACCCGAAGGAGGAGTTCGTATTTTTCCGGTTCATAGGCTTCCGGTTGAGTAATAGGGATACGGTTAGCCGGGTCGCGGGTGAGGCAGATGCGGAAGTTGTAAGCCTGTACCAGGGTGTCGCCACTGCCCGGTTTTGCCAGGGTGTCAGCACTGATTCCCCAAAGAAGTCCACTGGCAGAGTCGCCGGGCATTTTGTAAGGGTCAATCCCGTCGGGAAACTGGTGATATTCACGGAGTTGTACGCCGTTGTAAGTTTCTCCGTATTGAGCGTTTTCCTCCCTTCCTACTGTATAACTCACAGCTGCCAGAGCCATTAGGTCGCCTTCATAGCTGCAATCAATAAAGACGGCCGCTTTGACTGTGTAGGGTACGGTTGTGGAGGCATTGGGATCCGTATTTTCAAGCGTGATGGAGCGGAGGTCTGCACCCAACTTTTCCGCATCAATGATGCGGTGTTGGTAGAGAACCTCTATCCCTGCTTTTCCGATGTATTCTTTGAAAATTTTCGCTGCCACATGAGGCTCAAATGTCCATTGCTCAAACTCGCCGTAGTGTTGGCCGATTTTGCGGTAAAAGTCGCGGGAAATACCGGTAACGGCATACTTATTCCCAATGTCTGTTTGCCCCAGTCCGCCCGAAGAGAGTCCCCCAAGCCTTGTACCCGGCTCAATGAGCAGGACTTTTTTACCCAGTTTTGCAGCCGAGTAAGCCGCAATTACCCCGGCAGAAGTGCCACCATAAATACAAATATCGTAAGAACCGGGAGCGGGCCCTTCTTCCTCACAAGCCAGGAGGAATAGCGAAAATATCAGGAGAAAGGGGATGAGATGTTTCATAGAGAGCAAGATATTAGTGTATTTTCAAAAATTTATCACCTGCCTGTAGTTATTTGTGTAATAAACCTATATTTGCACAATAAACTCATTAAGTATAATATGCAAATATAGGTTTATCAATAAATATGGAACTCTTAAAACGATATATAAAAAATATTTTAGGTATTGATCTACAAGTTGAAACTCTCTCCATGAGAGACTTGGATCGTTTACCCATCTTTATGGGCCAACGATATTTATTATACATAGCCATACTACTCGGTCGAGAAATTGTAATGGTAGAGTATAGAGATAGTGAAGATTTTAGTATTTTAAACACGGAAAAACATTTTCTGTTATTGAAGCAGACCTTTCATAAAAATGTAGTATTAATCATTCCACAAATTGCGTCGCATAATCGAAAACGGCTCATCCAAAAGGGAATTAGCTTTATTGTACCGGGCAAACAACTGTATCTGCCCGTTTTATTAATGGACATAAGGGAAACTTATGAACATCCTAAAGGCAGAAATAAACCAGAAAAACTCGTACCCTCTGCTCAGGCATTGATCATATACTATATTCTTCATCGAAACAAAGAATGGAAATTTGAGGATATGCCATTTAAATATTTAGCAAAAAAACTGGGTTATACGCCGATGACGATAACAAAAGCCATTGAGAATCTTAAGCATTTTGAAATTGTTGATGTGGTTGGAGAAAAAGAAAAATCTATTCGATTCAAACAAAATATACCCGACCTATGGCGTGATATTGAAAACAGAAAACTATGGGTCACTCCTGTTATCAAGCAGGTATTCATTGATAAAAAACCGGAAAACATTTTTTTATTACACAGCAATACATCTGCACTACCCTTATACAGTAGAATGAATCCTACCCGGCAGGAATTTTATGCTATTGAAAAACAAAAATTTTATGAATTAGCTAAAGGGCATTTGTTAGCCAATATCAATGATAGTGAGGGATTGTACTGTCTTGAGGTATGGAAATATAATCCATTAACGCTGATTGAACATTTACAGAGAAAACACCCTGTGGTTGATCCTCTTTCTCTTTACTTAAGTTTAAAGGAAAGTAAAGATGAAAGAATTGAAACGGCTTTAGAAGAAATTATAAGAGATTTTATATGGTAGTGGGGTTGCAAAAATTTCGTGAACACTTTAACGATTATCAGGACTCATATCTGGTTATAGGGGGTTCTGCCTGCGATATCATTCTTGAAGAAGCGGGTTTTATACCTCGTGCGACGGATGATATTGATATTATTCTAATAATTGAAGCGTTAAATTCGGCATTTATTGAGCGATTTTGGGAATTTATAAAATTGGGAAATTACCAGGTACAACAAAAAGAAAGGGAAAAAAGAAATTGTTATCGCTTTAAAAATTCCCTAAACGAAGGATTTCCCAAACAAATTGAACTTTTTTGTAGAACTCCTGACGCAATTGATATACGGGGTGATTCATATCTTACACCTATACCCGTTGATGAGGGTTTGTCAGGTTTATCGGCTATACTGCTAAATGACGCATATTACCAATTTACAAAAAATCAGAGTGCCTACAAAGATGACATTCACTTTGCAAAACCAGAGTCTATTATCTGTCTCAAAGCATACGCTTACCTCGACAATAAATCAAGAAAAGAATCTGGCCAAAATGTGCAATCAAAAGATATTGCAAAGCACAAAAACGATATTTTTAGGATGATTTTCATGCTTAATCCGGGGAGCATAATTATTGTTCCGGATGAAATAAAAAGAGATCTTCAAAAATTTGCACACATAGTGAAAAATGATTTACCAGATCCTTCTATACTCAAAGACAATGGGTTTGGTAAACAAGATATGGAAAAGGTTTTCATCCAATTTGTAAATATCTTTGAACTTAAGATTTGATTAGCCATCCGTAGTAGAGTGCGTTGAGGGAATTATTGAAAGACACTCACAAAACTATCCGTAGCGAACCCGGCCCAAATACCCAAACCTCCTTCAATATTCGTAAATACCGGGGTTGGTTCGGAAAAGGGGTTGTAGAATGTATTCTTCTGTTGTTCAACCGTTTGATAATATTTATAAAAAGCAGAATCAGTCGTACCGAGTCGTATGACCCATTGCTGGTGAAAGTTTTTAATAAAATCTAATCGAGAACTAGGTAGAAAAAAATCAAGCGGGAAAATGCTGTCATTTACCAGCTTATCTGAAAAAAAACGCAAATCCTGATATATTGTCAGTTGATTATTTTTGTCAGGAAATGCAAAACTACTTCTGAATTCAACAACAGGGTTTTCGGTTTGCCATTCCAAAGGAGTTTTCACTCCAAATATTGTATCTATCGCTACGAAGTATAGAAAAAAATAATTATTGCTATCAGGCTGTGGATCAGATATATATACGCGAAGTTGATCCAAAACCCGCCGCCTTCGCTATAACATAAACGAAAGCGGCGTTATCAACAAAAATGCTAAAGTAACCCGAATCCGTAGTTGTAGTTTCCTGTTGGGTTTCCATGAGATAAACCCGAATACCTGCCAACGCTTCCTCGTTTTCGGAATTATAAACATAACCGGAAACGGAAATTTGTCCGGAAAGGGATAAAAAGGCTATTCCCAGCGTAAAAACACATAAGTTGCGCTTCCCTGAAAGAAAATTTATACACGTTTTTTGCCCGCCTTTCATTCTATACGACTTGCATAAATATCCATGCCAACACCATTGTTTGCCAATGCGGTAGTACCTTGTGTGGAAATATGCAATAAATCTTTGTCCAATGCCTCAATCGTAAACGGTCCCACCCACTGCTCTGCGGAGTTATCGGTGCCTGTAAAAAGGGATAAATTGAGGCTTTGTCCATTACCCTCTGGCTTGTCGCTAAAGGCAAAATAGATGCCTTCTATCTTTTTTCCATCGGGTAAAACACGCTCAATTACGCAATCAGCAGCCTGATAGTCTTCACAATGAGGAAACCGCAGGGTTCCCAAATCATCGGTTGTTATACTGTCGCGGGTATCCGGCAGCGTGATATGTATTTCCGTGATCTGCCAGTTGCCCTCCAGTTGTTTGTGGATTTTTTTGATAAATCGCTGGTCTTCGCTCTCACAAGCGGAAAAAAGCAGGCTGATGCTAATCAGTAGAATAAATGGGTTGTATCGCATAAAGGTTGTTTTGTATAATTTGATTGCAAGATAATCAGGAATTCGAATATTTTGATGTTTTATTTCCCCACCAACCAAACCCCATCCTCGCGTATATCAATCAATCGCTGTTTGTAAAGTGCGCCGATGGCTTTTTTGAAGAGTTTTTTGCTCATGGCAAAATGTTTTTTGATCTCTTCGGGATCGGTTTTGTCGGTGGCGGGGAAAAAGCCGCCGGAGTCGGCGAGTTTTTGCAAAATTCGCTGGGCATTGGGTTCGACGGAGGCATAACCCGGGGGATTGAGACTAATATCTATTTTCCCGTCACCGCGCAGGAATTTGATATATCCTTTGAGTTTGTCGCCGGTATGTAGGGGCTGGAAAATCTCATTTTCATAAATCAACCCGATATATGTCTGATTGACAATCACTTTTACGCCGAGGTCGCTTCTTTCCCATACGAGAAGGTTTACTACCTCGCCTTCGGCGAGGTAGCCTGCTGCCTTTTCACTCAGGTAAGGGCCAACTTTGGCCGTACCCACCAGCCGGTGGGTGGTCTGGTCTTCGTAAAGATACACAAGGTAGGAGCGGCCTTCGACCATTTTTTGTACCTGATTGCGAAAGGGTACGAGTAGGTTTTTTTCTACCAATCCCCAATCCAGAAAAGCACCGGTATCGTTTACCTGCAATACTTTCAAATAGGCAAACTCGCCCAGCGTAATCAGCGGTTTTTCGGTTGTGGCTACCGGACGGTCTTCGGAATCTTTGTAAACAAACACCTCAGTGGTGCCGCCGATGACCATTTCTTCGGTGATATATTTGTTGGGCAGCAAAACGGTCTCCCCATGTTCTTCGTCTCTCAGATACACGCCTGCTTCTGCCCGTCGTTCCAGTTTCAGCGTCTGATATTTTCCGATTATTAGCATTTTCTATTATTTACTACATACTACACAAAGCTCGGAAACAGGAGTTTCTGAGACATTCACAAAATTAGTTAGGGATTACCAATTATAATGGTGTTCTTTGAGCCCTAATGAACACTAATTCAATAATATGCTAATTATCCGGATTCAGGACAATGAAAATATAGAAAGAGCTCTTAAACGCTACAAAAACAAGGTAAGAAACACTGGAATTCATCAGGAAGTCCGCGACCGTCAGCATTTTGAAAAGCCTTCTAAGGTCAGAAGAAATCAGGTTCAGAGGGCTAGATACAAAGAAAAACTCTTTCAGGCAGCGAATGAATAGGCGATAAAGCCAAACAAACGGCGCGCTTGATTTTCGATCATAACAACAGTAGGAGATTTGTTTACAGATATTCTCGCTTATGGTCAAACCTCAAATCTTGGATTACTATTCCTTAGAAATTCAAGGGAAAACGGTTTTTGAAAAAATAACTCTAAGGGGTACAGGCAGGCTGCCCAAAAAACTAAAAAACGAAGCCTGCTTTATGTTTTTGCTGAAGGGGAGTTTTGTAGTACGAACACCCGTAACGGCTTTCTCGCTTTCTCCTCAAGAGGGGTTTTTGTCCCGGTGTGGAGAATACCTGATGGAAAACGTAACCACTTTGCAGGATGGAGACGAGGTAATTGAAGCCATCGGAATATATTTTCACCCGGAAATCATCCGGGAAATGTTCCTCTATCATCCGGTACCGTCAAAGAATAACCTGCCTCACACTTTTTCGATTGACAAAATACTTGACCATTACAAAGAAGGGTTAATCTATTACCTGAATCATCCTGGCATTTTCAGCATAGAAATGCAAATGCTGAAGATTAAGGAGTTGTTACTGATCCTGATACGTTTCAGCGAAGCACCCACTTTTCATCATTTTTTGACGGCTTTATTTTCTCCTTATGAGTTTCAATTTCGCGAAGTCGTAGAAACTCACCTATTTTCTTCGATGAGTTTAGCCCAACT
The DNA here is from genome assembly GCA_033764335.1 of Bacteroidia bacterium. Taxonomy (GTDB): domain Bacteria; phylum Bacteroidota; class Bacteroidia; order J057; family J057; genus JAGQVA01. The sequence goes on from JANRJC010000013.1 coordinate 38,712, forward strand.
CGCTTTTCTCGCAGGTATGAGCCTGGCGACCTTTAAACGACGTTTTCAGGAACTGTATAAAATCAGCCCCGCTGAATATATCAAAAAACGAAAATTGGAAAAAGCCGCGGGAATGTTGCTGATACGTGAAGTAAGGATCAATGAAATTGTGTTTGAATGTGGTTTTGAGTCCACAGCCACCTTCAACCGGCTGTTTAAAAAACAGTTTGGAAAATCGCCCTCTGAATACCGATTGAGCCAGATTGAGACATAATTGAGCGAATCTGAGCCATCGCAAATTTTTCTGTTTCTCAAATTTGTAGTCAATAATGACCAAAATATGAGAACAGTAAAAAGAATCACAATTAATCTGTTTGTTGTATCGCTACTTTTTACGCTCCCGGGGTGTATGGCCGATATGCGAACAACTCTGATCAAAAAAGAAGGTATTACAGAACTCCATGTATCGAAAGGAAAAACCCTGTTGGAAGCCGCCTGGAAAAAACATGGTTTTGACAGCATGGCTTTTCATCAAACCTATTCTTTTAACGGTACCGATACATGGAAGGGAATGATGGGGAAAATGGGCAAACCTTGGCCCGACGCTATTTCTGAAATAGAATTTAAATACGTTATTGGAACATTTGACAGCCAGTTGAAGTTTAAAACCGGGAAAAGAAAAGGTGTGCTCGCTGGGTTACAGAGTTGGAATTACTACGAAAAAGAACCGGAAGGCGAATTGACCTTTAAACCCTACGACAAACGGATTGGCTTTGGGCTTTCTGCCTATCAGTATTTCCTCGAATTGCCTGGCCGACTAAAAAAAGCTCCTCTTATTTCCTATGCAGGCGAAAAAGTATTTAATGAAAACCACTACGACCTGGTTTTTGTGACTTGGGAAAAACCCGAACCCCACATGGAACATGACCAATATTTGTTGTGGATAAACAAAAAAACCGGAATGCTCGACTATGCGGTTTACTCCCTTCGAGACAATTTTCTGAAGATGCCCGGTTACAAGGCGTTTTATGGTTCGATTTACTTTTCGGATTTTGTTGAAGTGGAGGGAGTACTTATTCCCCACAAACAAACCGTCTATTTGAATTCCCCTTCCCAAAACCCCGAAAAATATATTCATCAAATGATTGTGACGGACTTTCAGTTTGACAATTTTAATGCACAAGAATTGTACCCTAACCCGGAAATAAAATCTATCGGAGATGCAAAAAGCGCGATCGTGAAGTGATTTTTTGTATTTTTATCCCTGAAAAAATCTGCTCCCATCTTGCAAATGGAACCGTTTATTCAGGCCATAAGACAAATGATTGTAATCTCGGAAGAGGAAATGAATCGCTTCCAGGAGAGTTGTTATCTTAAATCTTTTCGCCGGAATGAAGTGTTAAGTGAACCGGGAAAAGTACCGGATGAAATTTATTTTATCATCAGCGGAATTGTCCGAGTCATCATTTTGGATATAAAGGGGGGGGAGCACACCATTTATTTTGCGCTTGAAAATCAGTTCATTGCCGATTATTCAGGATTTATGCAAAAAATACCTTCGGTATATAGTTTGCAAGCCGTTGAAGCTACGCAGGTTGTGGTTTTGCCCCGGTCAGCGATTGAATGGGGTTATGAGAATCTTCGACAGGGAGACCGTCTGGGCAGATTAGTGGCAGAATTTTATTTTGTTTACCACGACAATCGCATTAAAAACATGTACTCTCGTACTCCCAAAGAGCGTTATGATATGATTACGCAGGTGTTTCCTGACATTCACAACCGCGTACCACAACACATGATCGCTTCGTACCTCGGCATTACACCGGTACATCTTAGTCGCCTGAAAAAAGCAGCGATTGAAAAAGTATAAACATTTGTTATCGTTTTGAAGCGACTCTTTCAAAGAGATTTGTCTTCAAAAACGAGTTATGCAATTATCCTTATCAGAAAAAAATCGCCTGGCAAACCAATATGGCCCCTGGGCAGTAGTTACAGGAGCGTCATCAGGTATGGGGCGCGAACTGGCTATTTGTCTGGCAGAAGCGGGTTTTAAACTTGTGCTCACGGCAAGGCGTAATACCTTATTAGACGCTCTTGCCACAGAACTCAAAACCCGCTACCAGACAGAAACACAGGTAATCGCTGCCGATTTATCAGAAGAGGCAGGGGTTTACAAAGTATTTGAAGCCACGGCAAACCTTGAAGTGGGTTTATTGATAGCAGCGGCAGGTTTTGGCACTTCAGGCGATTTTCTAAAATCATCTCTTCCCGAAGAACTGGAAATGTTGCATCTCAATTGTAAAGGACTTTTTTTATTTACTCATCACTATAGCCTTCAATTTGCGAAACAGGGTAGAGGCGGGATTATATTGTTAAGTTCGATTGTAAGTTTTCAGGGGGTGCCCTATGCCGCACATTATGCTGCAACTAAGGCCTATGTTCAGTCGCTGGCGGAAGCCCTTTCCATCGAACTCAAACCGCAGGGCGTGGATTTACTGGCGGCTGCACCTGCTCCGGTTTATAGCGACTTTGCTGCCCGTGCAGGTATGCAGATGGGCATGGCCATGAAACCCGCCGATGTGGCGGTTCCGATCCTCAAAGCTCTCGGACGTAAAACCACCGTCCTGCCCGGATTTCTAACCCGGCTTCTTGTAGGTTCGCTTCGCACGTTGCCCCGTTGGGGAAAAATACAGGTGATGAAGCAGGTAATGGGAGGCATGACAGCCGGGAAAAGAAAGCCGAATTGCTAAAGCAGGCAGACCGGTCTTATATTCACCGCATGCTGAATGGCGAATGGGATATTCAGCCCGCGACAATGGATGAACCCCAAGAGGTATTCGTCAATTAACAAAACTTATCGGAGAGCACCCCCAGAGGAGTGAAGACCGTAATCATTCCTTTTTAAGCTGTCTCAGGGCTTCTTCCAGTTTTTTTTGCAACTCGGCTTTTTCCTGTTCGATGGTTTGTAATTTCTCCTCACTGGCTTGCAGCTTCTCCTCGCTGGCCTGTAACTGTTCGGAGAGGGTTTTGAGTTCGCGATGGAGGATGCGATCCATGGAGTCCTCTGCGTCCATTTTTTTGCGGATTTCTTCATCTGCGGCGGCTTTTTTCAGCCTTCGCAGGATGCGATTTACGAGGGCGTTTTTCGGGGACTTTTCGTAGTTGAGGGTGTGCAGGTCGTCGGTGAGAAAATCCTGGCTGAATATTTCGAGTACTTCCTCCAATTGATTGCGCTGCCGATGTTCGAGGCGGGGAATCTGAATGGTAAAACTTTCGTGGGTGAGCTTCCGGATAAACTCATTTTCGACCCGCACTTCTTGGTGGGTGATGGCGTCTTCGTACCGGCGGCTGACTTTGAGGACGGGAACTTCGACCCCTTCGAGTTTAAAACCGAGGATATAGATGCTGACAATTTCCACGACCTGGCTTTCGGTTTCGCCTTTTTCGTTTTTGGAAAATTCTTCCCGAGTATAGTTTTCGCCCAAGTAGCACCTAAAGCGCATAATGTCGTAGGATTTTTTGGCTTTTTGCAACTCGATGAGCACCATTTTAGAACTGCCATCGGCTTGTTTTACCAGGGCCTTAAAATCCAGGTGAAAGATTTTGATTTCCCCACCGCCGCCCTGAACGAGGGTTTCTTGGGGTTTGACTTCCAGCGCAGTAATGGGCAGGCCGAGGATAGTCGAAAGCAACTCCCGGGCGATCTCCGGATCGTCCAGCAGGTATTTAAATACCACATCGTAGATGGGGTTTGCAATCAGCATCGGCGGTTTTAGATATGAGGATTTATCGAATAATTCTTGGATCTTTGGCTCAATAACACAGTCATAAATGGCTTCTGACCTTTGCGAAATTTTATTTTAGCCCATCAGTATGAAAACAGTCATCGCACTCGGAGTTTTTCTATTTGGGGTTTCATTTGCAAATGCCCAAGTTTACATCGAAAAACAAACCCGCCACCGATTTGCTCAGATGAATTTCGGTCTGGACTTTCAGCGGAGTTGGAGCGGCGAAACCTCTTTCATAAATAGCCAGGGAACCACGGAAACAATGACTCTCCCTTCCCTTCAACGGTCTCGTATCTTGATTGGCGGTACGCATTTTTGGGGTCATGCCGATTTTTATATTGCCATACCCGTCTATCATCCTCTCTTCGAGGATCAGGAACAGGAAATCTCGTTTTCCAGTGGGGTGGAAACCGTATTTAAATATTATCCCTGGCGAATAAAACATCATCGCTTCCGTCCGTTTCTGGGGGGTTCACTGGCTCCTTTTACTTATGTGCAAAACAACTTAAACTTTCCGGATAAAAATGGGCCTGAAATTACTCATACAAGCCTGCCGCTTGTGGGTGGGTTTACCTTTAATCACAAAAATCACCTGCTCGAAATAAGTGCCTTATTCAATTACGCAAGCAGAGAGAATTATTTTATCAGCAAGGGGGACGCAGTAGAAATTCAGACCCCGCCTCTATATATTTCAGTATCTTGGCGTTTGATGCTGGAAACGACACTTAGCGCCGAAAAAGACTGGGAATCCGGTAAAACAGAAGAAGTTACTCAGATTCTGGCTGAAAAGAAAAAACTTAACAGTCTATTTATTGGTGCGGGTATGTCCTCTTCCTGGTGGATGGGAAAATCTCGTTATAATCAGTTCCGGAATATTTTTATTCCCGCCAATGGAGTCACCGTCATGCCCGACTTTGCCCTGGGTTATTATTTCCATAAACCCGATCTGAATTTTTCCTTCAACTACCGGAGTTATCGTTACAAAAGCCTCACCTACGGTGTAAACCAGAAGTCATTACGTCGTTCCGTCGGGTTTGAAGCCACAAAGTATTTGTTTGATTATCACGGATTTGCACCATTCGCTGGGCCTGTACTTACATTTGAAGATTTGGCTTTTGAAGAGAAAATTGGAAATGATGTTTTACTGGAAATACAGGATCAGTTCGTCGGGTATGGGATTACCTTTGGCTGGGATATAAGGCCTAATCGCCTTCAAAGTTTTCTGCTGCGCACCAACCTCCGTTATTTTCCCCAACTACGGCTCAACGGTAATACAGCCGAAACATCCGTAAACTTCCGCAATATCGAGTTTAACTTTATTCAACTCATTGTATATCCCGGGAGGATGTTTTAAAATACTCCAGTATTTTTTGCGTGTATTCTTCGCGGTGGTTGGACTTCATGATCATGGCATGTTTGGCGTCTGCCACAGACCAGAGTTCGGACGGGACCGCGCAATTTTTTTGAAATCGTTCGCCCATAGAAATAGGTGTCCAGTTGTCGGTCTGCGAATAAATAAACAGGATGGATTGGAGGTTTTGGGCTTCTTTAATCCTTTCCACCATCTTTATTTTTTGTTTGTACCGGGGCATAAGAATATTAAAGACCTTCAGGGTTCGATAGGCAAACGGGAAATGTATCCAGAATTCGTCTAAGGTGGTCGCCGCGCTTTCAATGATGGCAAAATCATAACGGTGCGAGGGATCCGCAAAAGAAATGGTTGCCCATTGCCCACCTAGCGAAATGCCATGATACCCAATAGGCAGATCAGGGGTGAGTTCTTTGGCCTTTATCCCGATGGCCACAATGTCTTCGTAATACGAAAAATTGCCGTGAGGGCTTTCACCAAAACCATTGACATCAAAAATTAAAACATTATATCCATTGTTTCGCAGCAGTTCGGTGTAACCGTTTTTGATGAAATAACCTTTGGCTTCTTTGCCCATGGGATGTCCCAGTACAATGGTTGCTTTTGCATGACCGGTTTGGGATCGGGCAAAAAGCCCTATAATCGCAGCTCCCGACTTGCTTTTTGTTTGAATGGTTTGCCAGTCTTTTTTTTCGGCCTCTGACAGTGGATTTCGCCACTCGATCATAAATTTTCCGAAAAAAGGTTTTTTGATAAGTTTATAGAAGTTCATAGTGCTGAGGGTTCAAGGTCGCGAACATCTTATTTCATCTATAAATTCATATTCCGGTTTCGCCGTTGAAAAACCCCCTTCAAGGGTCTCGATTTTATGGATAGTAGCATTGATTGCATGTTCGGATTCATCTATTCCAATCCAGGTTCTGCCATTCATTTGAGCAGACCTCAGCGTTGTTCCCGAACCACAAAAACAATCTAATACAATGCTTTCCGGGTTTGAAGATGTTCGGATGATTAAATCAAGTAAGTCAGGGTTTTTTTCGGTAGGATAAAAGGGATATTGGGGGTCTTTGTATTCCCATATATCCTGTACCCGTTTTCCCTCTCTTTCGTCGGCAAAAATGATTTTTCTCGGGTTGCCCTTAGAAGACCATTCGATTAAACCCTCTTTATCCCATTGTTCCAAAGTCTCCACATCCGTCCTCCAATGTCTGCCCTTAGGGGGCAATATCCCCTTAAATAGTTGGTTTGATCTGCCATTTTGGGTTTCACCGGGGGCGTGAATAGGAACGGTTGTATATCTTCTACCTTGAGGGTCAATTTTGGGAAATAATTTTTGAAGGTCTTTTTCCTTGTAGTTTTCCCGAGGTTCGTTCCATATCGGATTATTAGATTTTGTATAAAAAAGAATCAGATCTTTTACATTGCCATAACCCAGCCGGTTAAAGTTTTTGGGGTTGCATTTTATTCTTGTAATGTCATTTCTGAAATTTTCAATACCAAATATTTCGTCCATCAAAATTTTGACGTAATGACCGATTTTATAGTCAATATGTAGATAAATAGAACCTCGCTCGGATAGTAATTCTCGCAACAATAATAACCGCTGTCGGATAAAGTCCAAAAAATCATTTCCCAACAATTTGTCGGAATAGGCGATTACGCCTGTTTTTGAACTACTCACCGTAGCAGCCCGCCCATCGGTAATCATAAAGTTTCCTCCTGTGGCGAAAGGTGGATCTATGTAAACCAAATCAATCTTACCCTTCAAATCTCTTTCAGCCAGCAAATAATTGAGGCCCACAATATTGTCCGATTTTAAAAGTAAGTTTTTCATTATGGTTGACTTACCCTTCTGCAATTTCCATCAACTCCAGCCACCGGTCGGATTTGATTTCGAGGTCGGCAGTTATTTTTTTGAGTTCTTCGGCGAGGCTGGCGAGTTTTGTATAATCGGCTCCGCCTTCATTCATCAGGGTTGTGACTTCCTGTTTACGAGCTTCGAGTTTTTCGACTTCGCTATCAAGCCTATCCAGTTCGCGTTGCTCATTGAAACTGAGCTTGCGTTTGCGTTCGGTTTTGGGCTTTTCTTTGGGTATAACAGACTCCGGCGAAGGTGTTTTTTCCTCTTTTGCTTTATCCTGCAAACTTTTGTCCTGTCCTTCTTTCCACTCCCGATACTGTGAATAACTTCCCGGATAATCGCGCACTTCACCGTTTCCTTCGAATACAAACATGTGATCCACCAGCCGATCCATAAAAAACCGGTCGTGTGTAACCACAACCAGGCATCCCTGAAAATCTGCCAGAAACTCTTCGAGTTTTCGCAGCGTAATCAGGTCCAGATCATTGGTGGGTTCGTCGAGGATTAAAAAATTAGGATTGGTCATCAGAATTCGCAGCAGGTGCAACCGGCGTTTTTCGCCTCCGCTGAGGGTATCAACCATTTTATAATGGGTGGAGCGGGGAAATAAAAAATGCTCCAGCAATTGTGCGGCGGAAAGGCTCTGACTTTTGCTGATTTCGACGGTTTCGGCGGCTTCGGTTACGACTTCGATTACTCGGGCGTTGTCCTTAAAACCAAAACCCGACTGTTTATAATAACCGTAAACAATGGTTTCTCCCATGCGGATTTTTCCGGAATCGGGTTCTTCCTCTCCGGTAATCATTCGCAGAAAAGTGGTTTTCCCCACGCCGTTAGGCCCTACAATCCCGATCCGGTCATGGCGGTTGAAGGTATAGGTAAAAGAGTTGAGGATTTTAAGGTCGCCGTAAGCTTTTTGTAAGTGTTTGATTTCCAATACTTTTCCCCCGATGCGGCGGCCTTTGACTTGCAGCGAAACCTCCTGCGTCTCCTGGCGATAGCTAGCCTTTTCGCCCAATTCGTGTGCGGCATCTATACGCGACTTTGATTTGGAGGTACGGGCTTTCGGCGAGCGGCGGAGCCATTCGAGTTCGGTGCGGAAAAGACTTTGAGCACGCGAAGTTTCGATGAGCTTGTTTTGTTCGCGTTCATCCTTTTTTTCAAGGAAATAAGCATAATCTCCTTTATACCGATAAAGATTTCCCTGCTCAAGTTCGAAGATTTCATCGGTAACACTTTCGAGGAAGTATCGGTCGTGGGTAACGAGCAGGATACTTTGTTTGCTGGTGGAAAGAAATTTTTCCAGCCACTCGATACTCGCCAGATCAAGGTGGTTGGTAGGCTCGTCCATAATCATCAGATCGGGTTCGCTGATGAGTGCCTGGGCCATGGCGACACGTTTCTGCTGGCCGCCGGAAAGTACACCGATCGGTAAGTCGAGGAAATTGACCTCCAGTTTGCTCAGCACTTCATGGATTTTTTGTTCATAACTCCACGCATCCATTGCTTCAATCTGGGTCATTACCTCATCGAGTTCCGCCTGCTTTTCCGGATGTTTGCCGACTTCGGTAAGCAGCATTTCATATTCTTTAATCAGCCGAAGCTCCGGCTGGTCGGAAGAAAATACTACTTCTGCAACGGTTTTATGGGGAGGCAGATGAGGTTCCTGAGAGAGATAGGAAATTTTGGTTCCCCGACGAATGCTGATTGTGCCGGAATCAGGAGTTTCAATCCCGGCCATGATGCGCAGCAGGGTGGATTTGCCACAGCCATTGACACCGATCAATGCAATTTTCTGTCCCTGGTCTATGCCAAAACTCAGGTTTTCCAGCAACACTTTTTCGTCGTAGGACTTGGAAATATTTTCTGCCGAAAGGTATATCATGTTGGGGTAACTAAACCAGCTTATTGAGTACAGCCAGGGTATTTTCGTAGATTCTTTCTTCTATCTTTTGGTTATCCCCGTGCTGAAAATTTTTACCGGTCACACGCTCATACAATTCAATGTAACGATCGGTGATTTCATTGACAAACGACTCGGGCATATCGGGCATTACCTGTCCATCCAATCCCTGAAAATGATTAGCCATTAACCATTCACGGACAAACTCTTTGGAGAGTTGTTTTTGAGGTTCGCCGGAAGCCTGCCTTTCTGCATAACCTTCGGAGTAATAGTATCGCGAAGAATCGGGCGTATGAACTTCGTCAATGAGGTAAATATCGTCGTTATGTGAACCAAATTCATATTTGGTGTCAACCAGAATCAATCCTTGAGCGGCGGCCATTTCGGTTCCTTTGTTGAAAAGTTCAAGCGCGTAATGCCGAATCTGTGCCCATTCTCCGGGGTCAACGAGTCCAGAACTGAGGATTTCTTTTTCCGAAATATCTTCGTCATGGCCGATCTGCGATTTTGTCGCCGGAGTGATAATGGGTTCAGGCAGCCGGTCGGCTTCTTTGAGGCCGTCGGGAAGTGTCACCCCGCAAAGCTCACGAAGGCCAGATTTATAGACTCGCCAGGCATGCCCGGCCAGATAGTTGCGCACCACTACTTCGACAGGAAAAGCCTTACACTTTAATCCGATCGTGACATTAGGGTCGGGAACGGCCACCACATGAGTGGGTACAAGCCCGTCAACTGCCCGGAAAAAATGTTCGGAAGTTTGATTCAGTACCTGCCCTTTGTAAGGAATGGGTTTGTGAAGAATATAGTCAAAGGCAGAAATACGATCGCTGGCTACAATTACCAGATACTCGTCGCCGATATTGTAAACGTCGCGTACTTTTCCGCCATATCGGGAGATTTGTCCGGGGAATTGAAAATGAGTTTCTTTGATTGCATTGGCCATAATAAATGATTCGGATTTGGGGGCAAAGATACACTTTTCGCAAACCAATTAGCATACAGATTCGTAAGTTTGCAGTAACAAAGCCCAAAGGTTCCGGCAGATGAATGTTAGTCCGGAAATATTGTTTATTTTTGCAAAAAGGGGCAAGTAATCATAACTAATAGTTGATGCCATCACAGGAAGAGACCTTAAAAAGCCTGCTCGAAGCACTTTCATTTTCACCGGATAATATCCCTCTGCGAAAACATGTGGCTTCGATTCTTATGGATTTGCAGCGATATGAAGAAGCGGAAAAACATTTTTCCAAAGGTTTGCAATATGTTCCGGGCGATATAGAGATGAAACTCGGCCTCGCCGAGGCATTTTCCCGACAGGGAAAAAAATCCGCTTCGCTTGTTATTCTGGAAGAACTCATGGGAACAGAACCTCCCCTGGCGAAGGCATTTATGCTGCACGCCCGACTTTCTTACCAAAACGAAGAGTTTGAACAATCGCTGGAATCTTATCAGCAAGCCATACGGCTGGATCGCTCTCTCCGGGATGTAAGTTTCGAAAATCAACTGGGGGAACACATGGCCCAGGCGGGGTACGACGATGGTTATGGCGGGCGGGTTCCCGTAGAATATGCCGATGAAGATGACGACGAAATTTTTGGCGAAATCGAACGGCCCAGTATTAATTTCAGTGATGTCGGCGGAATGGATCATGTAAAGGAGGAGATAGGGATGAAGATAATTCTCCCGCTAAAACACCCCGAACTTTACCAAGCTTATGGCAAATCCATAGGTGGGGGAATGCTTTTATACGGCCCCCCCGGTTGTGGAAAAACCCACCTGGCGCGTGCCACCGCAGGAGAAGTGAATGCCGGTTTTATATCCGTAGGCATAAATGACATCCTCGACATGTGGATCGGCAATAGCGAAAAAAACCTTCACTACATCTTTCAGACCGCACGAGCAGAAGCCCCCTGTGTCCTCTTCTTCGACGAGGTGGACGCCCTCGGGGCAAGCCGCTCCGATATGAAACAGAGCGGAGGTCGCCACCTCATCAATCAATTTCTCGCCGAACTTGACGGTGTGAAATATTCCAATGACGGTGTGCTTATTCTCGCGGCTACCAATACCCCCTGGAATATGGATTCCGCCTTCCGCCGTCCCGGAAGGTTTGACCGAATCCTCTTTGTACCACCCCCTGACGAAGAGGCCCGCGCAGCGATTCTTCGAATTATGATGAAGGATAAACCTGTGGAGGATATTGACTATCTCAAACTGGCCAAAAAAACCCAGGGACTCTCCGGGGCAGATCTGAAAGCCGTAGTAGATATCGCCGTAGAACAAAAACTGCGGGAATCCATGAAAACCGGTAAACTTCTGCCGATTAATCTCAAAGACATGCTCACCGCAGCAGGAAAGGTAAATTCTTCCACAAAAGAATGGTTTGCCACAGCTCGTAACTATGCGCTTTATTCTAATGAAGCCGGGCTTTACGATGAAATTCTTGCGTATCTGAATATAAAAAAATGAATTTAAGCCGAATAGAACTTCTAATTGGCCAGCGGAGATACGATATGGCAGAGAAGGAAATCCGCCAGCAAATGGGTGATTTTCCCGATAATCCGCTTGTACGTTCCTACCTGGGAATCAGCCTCCTCGGGCAAGGCCGTGTGGAAGATGCAAAAAAGGAAGTAGAGCACGCCATCGGACTTGCTCCTGATTTTTCATTTGCTCACGGGCTTTTATCTCGCATTTATTATCAGGAAGGAAAAACCAAAGAGGCTCTCGCCTCTGTAGAAGAAGCGATTCGGATAGATCCCTCCGATGCAAATCAGTTTGTCCACCTGGCTTATATTCAATTTTCCCGCAACAAGTGGGACGAGGCCCTTGCCGCCGCTGAGCAGGGACTCAGTCTCGATCCTGAGCACGTGGACGGCATCAATATCCGCGCACGGATTCTGGTGAAACTGGGCCGCAGCCCGGAGGCCAGTGCAGCCTTTGATGCCTCGATGAACAAAAACCCGGAGAATGCTTATACACATATCAACCGGGGCTGGGCCTTACTGGAAGAAGGGCGTTATGATGAGGCGCTAAAACATTTCAAAGAAGGTGTAAGACTCGACCCCGACAACGAAGTTGCCCGCTCCGGGCTGGTCGAAGGTCTCAAAGCCAAATACTGGATTTACCGCGCCTACCTGAAGTTTGCCTTCTGGATGGAAAACATGAACAGCGGACTCCGCTGGGCAATGATGATCGGATTTATCCTTGTGGCAAACAGCCTCCCGATGATTATGCCTTTTTATCTGGCGCTGATCTTTTTTTCATGGTTTTCCAGCATTCTCTTTAATATTCTTCTTCGGTTTAACTCTTACGGTAAATACGCGCTTAGCGAAGAGCAAATTCGCTATTCCAATATTTTTGCCAGCCTGCTGGGCGTAGGGGTTGTCGGATTAATTACCGGCTTGGCAGCGAATATTCCGCTGGCTGAAAATATTGGCATTGTATGTCTGGGGTTGCTGTTTCCGGTAACGGGAACCTTCAGCAAATCCCGGAAAAGCTCACGCCAGAAATCACTCTGGATGACTTACGGTTTCGTACTTACCGGTCTGGCATTTATCCTGACCTCTTTTCTGGGCATGGAAATCGCCTCTGTGTTTTTTGCCGTATTCGCCTACGGTATTATGCTTTATACCTTTGTGATCGCTTTTCTTCCGTGAGGGTTTGTATTTGCTTGGGTAAATGCTGATTATTGGTTTTTGAATAAAATCCAAAACTATGAATCTCGACCTTACCGGCAAAAATGCTTTCGTCGGGGGTAGTACCCAGGGAATCGGGGAAGCATCTGCTTATGAACTTGCCCGATTGGGAGCTACAGTTACACTTATCGCCCGAAACGAAACCCGGCTTCAGCAGGTGTGCGCCAAACTTGATGTTTCAAAAGGGCAAAAACATGATTATATCGTCGCCGATTTTTCCCAACCCGAAGATTTAAAACAAAAGGCAGAAAAATACCTTTCTTCTGGAAAAATCATTCATATTCTCGTCAATAATACAGGCGGTCCTGCCGGCGGGCAGATTATTTCTGCGCAAACCCATGATTTCCTGGCAGCTTATCAGATGCATCTTTTCTGCAATCATATTCTTACCCAGGCGGTAGTGCCCGGAATGAAAACTGCCGGCTATGGGCGTATTATCAACGTGATTTCTACTTCGGTAAAAATACCGATTACGGGTCTGGGCGTCTCCAATACCACCCGCGGTGCTGTGGCAAGCTGGGCAAAAACCCTGGCAAACGAGCTTGCAGAGTTTGGTATTACGGTCAATAATGTTCTCCCCGGGTTTACCGAAACACAAAGGTTTTTTACACTGGTAGAAATCTGGGCAAAAGCCGCGGGTATTTCGGAGGCAGAAATGTCAGAAAAACTCAAAAAAACTGTGCCCGCCGCCCGGTTTGCCACTCCCGACGAAACGGCGTATGCAATTGTTTTTCTTGCTTCTCCTTCGGCTGCGTATATTAACGGCATAAATCTTCCGGTAGATGGTGGAAGAACCGGCTCTCTGTAATCACACCAACCGAAAACTCTATGGTATATCAGATTAAAGTAACCCTCGATTACTCAAAACCCCCCATTTGGCGGCGGTTACTCGTCCAACCCAAAATCTCCTTTATGGACCTTCATTATATCATACAGGGGGCGATGGGTTGGGAAAATGCCCATTTATTTATGTTTTATGATAAATCCGGGTATAATGGATTAAAAATTGGTGTTCCTTACGACGATGATTTTTATGAAGAAGATATAGTTGAGGCAGACAAAATGCTTGTCAATGAACTTCTGAAAGTACCGAAGGACAGCTGTATTTATGAATACGACTTTGGCGACGGGTGGCGGCATATTATTGTTCTTGAAAAAATATTGGAAGACATCATTTTGCCTAAAGCCATTTGTATAAAGGGTACCGGGGCATGTCCTCCGGAAGATTGTGGCGGCATGGGCGGGTATTATGGAATGGTGGCGGCCCTCAACAATCCCAAAGACCCTGAATCGGAAAATTACCGCGAGTGGCTGGGATTGGAAGAATATGAAAAATGGGATCCTGCCGCGTTTGAACTGGACGAAGCCAATAGCGGTATTCAGATGTATCTGAGTGATTCCAATTATTAGCCTATGCTGGAACTTCGGAACTATATCAACGGCCAGCTTACACCGCCGCTGGCGGGTAAATACCTTGACGGACTCAACCCCGCCACAGGAGAGGTCTTTGCAAAAGTTCCGGACAGTCAGCCACAGGACGTGGAGGCCGCGTTTCAGGCCGCGAAAAAGGCTTTTCCGCTTTGGTCGGGTTTGTCGGTAAATGAACGTGCGGCTTTACTTATCCGCATTGCCGATGGTATATTTGCCCGAAAAGAAGCGCTTGCGCGAGCCGAATCTATTGACAACGGCAAACCCGTTTCCCTGGCCCGGCGAATGGATATTCCCCGCGCAGAGGAGAATTTCCGCTACTTCGCTCATGCCATCACCCAGTTTCATAATGAGTCCTACGACATGGGTAGCCAGGGATTTAACTATACTCTCCGGCGCCCTTTAGGAGTTGCAGGTCTGATTTCTCCCTGGAATCTGCCGCTCTATCTTTTCTCCTGGAAAATTGCGCCCGCACTTGCCGCAGGGAATACGGCTGTGGCAAAACCCTCCGAAATCACTCCTTATACCGCATACCTGCTTTCCGAAATTTGTATAGAGGCCGGTTTGCCCCCCGGGGTTCTTAACATCGTACATGGCACAGGGCCTTCCGTCGGTGAAACCATTGTGGCCCATCCGCAGATTCCGGTACTATCCTTTACCGGAAGTACAGCCGTGGGTCGTCGAATTGCGGAAATCGCCGCACCCATGTTTAAAAAAGTTTCGCTGGAGATGGGCGGTAAAAATGCGAATGTGATTTTTGCTGATGCAGACTACGAACCAACACTCAGCACCAGTGTGCGTGCCTCCTTTACCAATCAGGGGCAAATTTGTCTGTGCGGTTCGCGGATATTTGTCGAAAAGCCACTATATGACCGATTTGTAAGAGATTTTGTGGATAAGGTAAAACAACTGAAGGTGGGTGATCCCTTAGAGGAAGATACCCAAATCGGGGCTATTGTTTCCCGCATTCAGTATGAAAAAGATCTTCATTATATTCAGCTTGCAAAAGAAGAGGGCGGGCAAATTCTCTGCGGAGGTGAAGCCGCAGGCCCGGTAAACGATCGCTGCGCGAAAGGTTTTTTCCTTCAGCCTACCGTGATTGCCGGACTCAGCCCTGAATGCCGAGTAAATCAGGAAGAAATTTTTGGCCCCGTGGTAACGGTCTTTCCTTTCAATGATGAAAACGAAGCGCTCCATTTTGCCAACTGCACACCCTATGGTTTGTCCAGTACGATTTTTACCACAAATCTTAAACGCGCACATCGGTTTGCCGCCGCAATTGAGTCGGGTATTGTATGGGTTAATGACTGGCTGGTGCGCGATCTGAGGACACCTTTTGGAGGCGTAAAGCAGTCCGGAATTGGCCGTGAGGGAGGATTTGAAGCGTTGCGGTTTTTTACGGAGCCGAAAAATGTCTTTATTCAATTATAACTTTACGATCCGGGATAATACATGTAAATTTGAGCCGTTTTGAATATAAGGATATGAAACTGCGCTACCTCATTTTTTTTACCTTAATATTTGTGCTGATCCATTCGGGCTGCGAATCGGTGGATCTGTCCCTCGTCAACCAGGTGAAACGGTTTGAGCCGGAATGGATGAACCTGAGTGAAAAGGTTTCTTTTATTGATCGAAACCTCCGTATTACTAACCAACGATATGAAAAAGACCTCGAAGAGGTCAATCCTTTTATATCTGATCCCGGAACCGCCGAGCGCACCGACCTCTATGGAATGCGCAGCCAGTATCGGAATATGATCGCGGAACGCGACGATATCCAGAAAAAATTTGATGAGTCCAAAACCCACTTTGTAACGGCAGTGACCGAATTTAATGAGTGGCAGAACAAACTGATGAAAAAACGGCTGGACTCCGATAAAGCGCGTATTCAGCTCCAAGAGTATCAGCGTACCTACCGGGAATTATATAAAGAAATAGACACCTTGCAGAACGAATTGATCAGAAACATCAACAAACACAATTCACTCCTGCGTCAGATTACCTCAGCACTTAAACTTTATACCAATTACGACATCAACTACCGGTAAAACCGTTTACCGGTAGGATTGATTCCGGTGAAATATATCCTTTTCATCCACACAATACATCTTGACATCGAGCATGGAGTGGATGATAAACTGGTGAAGCGTTTCTACGAAACCGTAGGAAAAAGAAGGCACATAAAAATTCAGATCCCCCATACTCCTGAGCGTATTGTCGGGTTTAAACCCACTACAGGTGATCAATTTTGCCCCTTTGTTCAATGCTGCCTGTGCACCTTTTAATATATTGACCGAACTCCCGGAGCTACTTATGCAAATAGCGATGTCACCTTTTTCGGCAAATTGTTCAATCGGAATGGAAAATACTTCGTCATAGCTGTAGTCATTCGCGATACAGGTAAGAACCGGAGCATCATTGAAAGTGATGGCTTTTACGCCTCCGTTTTTCCAAAAATCCACTGCCAAGTGGCTGGCAACACCGGCACTGCCTCCGTTACCGATGATCATGATTTTATTGCGATCCTTTTGCGCCTCGACCAGCCATTGAGTAGAGCGGTCAAGCGCGACATCGTAAGGAATTTCGTTTTCCTGATCGCTGGCTTTTATATTGGAGAGCGCTTCTGTGAAAGACTCGCTATATTTATTCCAAAAGGTTTTACTATCCACGTTTGCCGGTTTTGTTATCTCTTTCATAATTTTGACTTCATCCGGAGGACAAATATACGTTTTTTTTGCCGCCTTATTAGCGGGAAATAAATCTTCCGAATACCTTCTTCAAAATGTCCACCATCATTTTGTTTATATCCGGTGAAATTTTCAACCAAAAAATCAGTGGCAGATATACCACAGTAACAACCCCAGACCGTACAAAAATGTCCAGCAGATGGTTGCCGGTAGAAGGAAGATTCAGACCCATGATTAATACAACTGCCATTACAGCAATGTTGAGCAGGGTTTTTATTGTAAAGGGCTGCATTTGGAATTTTAAATAGACAAACAGACAGCCAATGCCATTGTACAGGAAAAGAGAGACGGCAGTAGCTAGTGCAGCACCCGTTGCGCC
Source organism: Bacteroidia bacterium (assembly GCA_033764335.1). GTDB lineage: Bacteria > Bacteroidota > Bacteroidia > J057 > J057 > JAGQVA01. Next base: position 55,798 of record JANRJC010000013.1, read on the forward strand.
ATACGGCGGAATCAATACATAGTCAGTAACTACAACAAAAATAAACAGAAGAATATTGGAGTATAAGTCAAAACGGTAATACCTTGAGTTGACGATGATCGGGCGATGAAGACCCGTAATGATATTGAAAAGTGATCCGATTCCCAGTAAAATTACCGCCGATCTTCCGTCCGAATATTTAGGAAGAAGTGCAAAAAATGAATCAATATTTACCCAAATCCCCACAAAAACCAGTGCCGCCACAACCAGATTGGTGATGGCGGTTTTTTGATAAAGTTCCAGAATAAGATCCGGCCTCCGACTTTTGGTATGATTGGCGATCAGGGGAATAGTGATTGAACGAATCGAACGGGCGGGCATCTGTATCAGTACTGCAATATAAAAAGCAACTGCATAGGTGGCGACGACCTTTTCACCTACCAGCCAGCCCAGCATAAGAATATCCACTTTCCCCACCAGCAGATTGGTCATTTCTCCCAAAGACGAATACCATCCATAATTAAGCATAATTCGCCCGATACGCCCTTTCATCCAGTCAAACCCCGAGGAAAAGCGTAATTGGTTTAACCGAATAAGATACACCCCGATAATGACCACCGGAACAAAAAAACTCAATGTCATTCCGTTTAGAAAACCTCTGAATGTCAGGTAATCGTAGTGAAAAAGAATAATAAGCAGTGTCTGCGGGATCCTGAGTGCGACATTATAAGCCATTGCCGGTACTACCGTTTTCAGCAGCGACTGGGAAAGTGTAGAAAGAACCCGATATAAGGTGTAGGAAAGAATAAGCGGATAAATATAGACGTACTCGCTGGCAAACAGCGGTGATTTGGGGCCGTATTGAGCAACAATAAAAGGTTTTATCAGCAAGAGAATCAGGCAGATCGCGGCAAAGCCAATCACGCTGTAAAGCGTGATGAAAAACATAAATTTCCCCTCCTTATCCCTCTTTTCGTAGAAATAAGGAAAAAACCGCAGGATAACTTTGGTGATGCCCAGTTGTGAAAATTCGGAGCCTAACACCATAAAAGTCATTAACAACTCAATCAGACCATACTGACTTTCGGTTAGCCATTGGTAAAAGAGAAGGGATTTATTTAACCACCCTAAAATTACCCCCAGATAGGTATAGATAGTATTCTGGATACTTTGCCGCTGGACAATCCCCATGGGAGCTATTTAAGCATGTGGCTGATCATTTTATTCAACTCAACTTTTGTTACCGGTCGCTCATTGCCGAGAATATTGACAGCCAGGGCACCCACACTATTTCCGATAAAAGGAATGAGATCGGGCGGACAATTTTTATAGGCACAGAGAGAAGTGACCGAAAGCACAGCATCCCCTGCTCCCACAGAGTCCACCACACTGGTCGCCAGAGCGGGTGCGCGGTAAAAATTGCCGTTGTGATAATAAACCGAACCTTTTTGTCCCAGGGTGATGGTGATCGCCTGGCAGCCGGTATTGTCTTTCAACCGCAGGATAAGATCTTCGAGATTGCCGTATTTACTGCCAAAGGGAAGCCGGATTTCGTTCTCATCAATCGAAATATAATCAGCCCCTTCGTATTTGGTGATATAGTTGTATCCAAAGTTGTTACTGTTTGTCTGCGCATTGACTGCTACATAAATATCGGCGTTTGTGAGAAACTCCTGAACCGCAGGCGTAATCATACCATGCCCGAAATCCGCAATTAGTACAAGATCGTAATTTCCGATCACGGAATCGAGATAGGCAATCATTTCATTTTCAACGGATTCGGGAAGGTTAGTATCGTTCATGTAAGTCACCTCAAATACTTTCGTATTGAGGTATTCGGCGATATATCTTCGTTTGGCAGGAGTGGGACCATCGTCGCGATAGAAATATCGGGACGAAATTTCTTTAGCGAGTTTGGGTTTTATTACCTCCATCTGGTCGTTGTGTGTGCCGAGGCAGGTGACCAGATGAACTTCTTTGGCAAACTGGTTGAGGTGGTTGGCGATAGCAAGCACCCCTCCGGCAAATACTTCGGCGCGTATAAACTGCGTCGAAAGGGTAGGGGATTTGGAGGATTTTCCCAGCGATCGAATATAGTGGTATTCGTCTATAATCGTATCTCCGATAACGAGCACCCGCACATCGGAAAGGCTTTCGATCAATCGAATAATGTCTTCCGAAGAATGTTGTTGTTTAAGGTTGTGAATATAGTCCTGTGCAGATTCATCGAGCGGGCTGAAGTGGGCATTGATGAGTTTGGAGGACGAAAAAACAACTTCTTCGGTAAAATAAATATCTCCGCCTTCGGCTCTTACTGCGTCCACCTCCTTACGGATGTTGTCTGTGAGATCGTCTTCGAAGTTTTTATAATCCTGCCCTTTGACGTAAAAGTCGGGCTTTAGTAAATGGAGTGTTTCTACCGCCGTAGGCCAGAGATTCACAGCCACATAATCAATCACCTCCAATGCCGCCAAGGTTTCCAGCCGCATCTGTTGATTAAATGCGGGCCTGCCCGGGCCTTTATTTACCAGATGATCGGGGGTGATAGTTACTACCAGAATATCAGCGGCTTTTTTTGCAGCCTCAAAATGTTTGATATGTCCCAGATGCATAAGGTCAAAACAGCCATGGCAGTGCGCAACGGTATGGCCTTCGGCTTTCAGACCGGAAATGATATTCGCAAGGTCTTCGATCGGTAAGATTTTGTCTTTTTTCATTTTTTCCCCAAATACTTAAACCAGTCCTTTGTTGCCTCTGCAATACTTGCGGGTTCCCATAGTGGCGCTTCCCGCCAGTAGTTTATATTGTCCAGCATGGTTTGTACTCCTTCTTCAAAACTTACTTTCGGCTCCCAGTTGAGGATCTTTCGGATTTTGGTGGTATCTGCGAAGGTACAATCCGGTTCACCGGGGCGTTTGGGGATATAAGTAATTTCTCCGCCTAATAGTTCCACCAAACGATTTACACTATAGGTTCCTCCGCTGCCTACATTCATCACTTCGCCGATGGCGGCATCGGTTTCTGACGCCCTAATGCAGGCTGCGGCAATATCCGACACAAAAGTAAAATCTCTTGTCTGGGTACCGTCTCCTACTACGGTATAAGGTTTGTTGTTGAGTTTTTGGGCGAGAAATACGCCGAAAACGGCTCCGTAAGTTCCTGAGGTTCGCGACCGCGGACCATAAACATTAAAAAACCGCAGGGATGTCGTGGCAAGTCCATAGACTTTGTGCCAGTTGAGCACGTATTGTTCACCAATCCACTTGGTAGTGGCGTAGGGATATTCGGGACGAATCTCTGCGGTTTCGGGTGTGGGGTAATGGTCGGGAATGCCATAACAGGAAGAAGACGCTGCATAAATCAGCCGCTTTACTCCGGCTTTCCGGCTGGCTTCCAGCACGTTGATCGTACCGTCCACATTGGACTTGTGGTAGTTGATCGGTTGCTGAATCGAAGGCACAATATCGGCCAATGCGGCGATATGAAACACTTTTTCCACTCCCTCAAAATAGCTGTCAATTGCTCCGTATTCGGAAATATCAGCAATATAAACGGTGAGTTTGGAATTCTCCTTCTGGTGCTCCAGGTTCAATAACCTTCCGGTTGAAAGGTTGTCTATTACGGTTACATCTGCTCCTTTTGCCAGCAGCGCATCCACAAGGTGGCTGCCGATAAACCCGCAACCTCCGGTTACTAATACTTTCATGTATGAAAAAATCTTTCGATGGTATCACAAATATAATCCACTTCCTCGTCGAGGAGTTCCGGGAATACAGGCAGACTGAGAATAGTATCCATTTGCCTTTCCGCTACGGGGAAATCCCCGCGTTTATAGCCCAGATACCCAGCCGCTTCCTGAAGGTGAATGGAAATAGGGTAATGAACTTTTGAGTCCACCCCGTTTTCTTTCAGAAAATTCATTAACTCATTTCTCCGCTCGGTCTGGATGATAAAAGTATGGTAAACAGACTTTATACCGGGGGCATCTGTTGGAACCCATACATACTGACCGAGGCGTTGCTGGTATTTTTCGGCGATTTCGCGCCGGCGATTGTTCCAACGACTGAGGTATTTGAGTTTTACCTGAAGAATGGCCGCCTGGATCGCGTCGAGGCGGGAGTTGTAGCTCCAGAATTCGCATTCATCGCGGTTTTTCAGGCCGTGGTTTCGGGCTTTGAGCAGGTATTCGTAGAGTTTGTCATCGTTGGTTGTGATCATGCCTCCGTCGCCTACGGCGTTGAGGTTTTTCAGCGGGTGAAGGCTGAATCCTCCGGCAATGCCCATTGATCCCACAGCGTTGCCTTTGTAGATAGCCCCCACGGCCTGTGCACAATCTTCAATGACATAAAGGCCATGTTTTGCTGCGATAGCCAGAATGGGTTCCATATCCGCCGGCCTACCCGTGAGGTGTACCGGAGCAATGGCTCGGGTGCGGGGGGTAATGGCTTTTTCGAGTTTGTCTGGATCAAGGTTATAGTCGTCGCGTACGTCGGCGAAAACCGGTGTTGCACCGATCAGGGCAATGGACGAAGCAGAGGCGAGAAAGGAATTGGGCGGTACAATGACCTCATGCCCTGCACCGATACCAAGGCCGCGCATAACGAGAAACAGCGCATCGGTTCCATTGTTGACGCCTACGGCGTACTTTGTGCCACATAAGGCTGCGAAGTCGGCCTCAAACCGCGCTACTCTTTCCCCCAGAATATACATGCCGCTTTCCAGCACTTTTTCAATTTCGGCCATTACCTCCGCTTTGTAAAGAGAGGTTTGGACACCGATATTGACATAGGGAATTTGTCTTTGTATTACCTGCATAATTTATTTTTTAATGGCCCATGCTACACCTTTGCGATGGTAAACCTCATAAAAGTCAAAATTATCTTTTTGTTCAAAGCGGAACTGTTCCCACACTTTTCCTAGTTTATATCCCTCGGGTCCAATATCATCAAATAATAAAAATCCACCCGTAGCTACATAGTTTGCCACATTCCGCAGGTCAATCAGTGCCGTTTCTTCGTCATGTGCTCCATCCACCAGGATATAGTCAAACTTTTTATTCGGGTTTTGCCGGAAATACTCCGGAACCGTAATACGTGAATCACCGGAGACAAATTGAATGTTATTTGTAGGAATATTAAAATAGCGCAGGTTTCGCTTCACTTTTCCGGTGGAAAGATAGCGGATAAGAAAATCGAAATACTGCATGTATTTCCGTGAAATATTAATGTTTGACCGACCATCTGCCGAACCTTTCAGCCGGGTAATCATTCTGGAAAGCCAGGTCACACTGAAGTATTCCCGCCACAAGTCAAAAGAGACAATTTCTAGCCCGGTATAGCTATTGTAAGCGGTGAGAAGCGAGATAAGTGATCCTCCTGTGCGAGTACCAATTTCAAGGATGGTTTTGGGCGAATAGTTACTGCCAATCCAACTTTGAACCATGCCCGTTTCAAAAATCTCTCCCTCTCGGACGTATTCCCCAATATTTTCAAAACTTTTCCAGTAGTGATCATTGGGATCTACTTTGCGAAGAATCCGAAAATTGGAAAGCACAAAATCCCGACGCTCTTTTATTGCTTCGAGCATTTTTTCACGAGAAAGCCGGGTGGCTGGTGTCGAAGGGGTAAGTGCCATTATTTTAAATCAATTTTTTGCATCAGCTTGACATTAAAATACCTCGGATCGGTGAGTGGTTCGGGAAGCATTCCATTGTCAAAGGCAATTTTTAAATCTTTGACGGCATCATCAATGGTATGACGGGCCTCAAAGCCGATTTCTTCCTTGATTTTTTGAGAGGACACATGGTAAGACCGGAGGTCGTCGGTAGGGGAGGTAATGACTTTTACCTGTGGGCCGACTACTTTTTTGACAATCTCGGCCAGTTCACCTACGGGATGGTTTTCATAACCTGCATTATAGATTTTTCCAGCGATTTTTTCGTCAGGAAGTTCCAGTAAGATGCAGTAAAGGTCAGTCATATCTTCGATATGAATATTGGGGCGTTTTTGTTCACCTCCGAAAACGGTGATTTCCCCTTTGTTGATCGCCAGATTTGTGAGGATATTCACTACCAGATCAAGGCGCTGGCGGGGCGAATAACCGCAGACGGTGGAAGGACGAATGGTTACAGTAGTAAATGTTTCGGACTGGTATTTCGCCAAAATTTCCTCACACATCGCTTTGAACTTCGAGTAGTCGGTCAGCGGTTCGAGGCTCATTTCTTCCGTTACATTTGGCTCGTCTTTTATGCCATATACGCTGGACGAAGAGGCGTAAATAAATCTTTTTACTCCCGCTTCCTGAGAAATCTGTACCAACGGCTCAAATGCATCAAGATTGATGGATTTGCCCAGTTCGGGGTTCAGGTCAAAGCTGGGGTCATTGGAAATACACGCCAGGTGAATCACAGCATCGTGCCCCGGCAGATTTTTTTTCAAAATCTCCTGATCGCGTATATCTCCTTTTATTTTGGTAAGCTTTGGGTGATTGGGGAGAACTTCTTCCCCGTAGATCATCAGGTCGAGTACAGTAACGGAATAACCCCGGCGCAAAAGTTTGGGCACCAGTACCGCACCTACGTATCCGGCTCCGCCGGTGATAAATATGTTTTGAAGTTTGTTTTTGCTCATTTTAATAAAAACATTCGGTTATTACTGACCCGCGAATTTACAGCAATTGCGCGGAAATAGAAAGACTACCGCTTATTTATAGGTTTTGCCGGAACGCCCGCCCAGACTTCTCCTGCCGGAACATTTTTTAAGACTACGGCTCCCGCACCGACAAAAGCACCTTCTCCCACTTCTGCATCGGGCAGAAAAATCGCCCCTGTTCCCACAAATACATCTCTCCGGATGATTACCCGCCCACTCGTATGTACCCCCGGGGAAATCACTACGCCATCCTCGATCTCATTGTCGTGGTCAATGGTTGCCCCTGTCAGAATGTTGACGGAGTTCCCAATTTTACTTCCGGTAACAATGATTGCTCCGGGAGAAACAACTACGCCTTCTCCCATCCTTACGTCAGAATCTATATGGGCGGTTGGGTGAATGGTGTTGATGAGTTGAAGCCCCAGGGATTTGATCTTTTGTCCGACTTCGCGGCGAAACTGGTTATGTGCAAAAGCCACAATTCCACCCCCGATATTCAGCCGAGGGATGAGTTCGGGTAAATCCTTCATTCCCCCCAAAACCTCTAACTCTCTGATTTTTAATCCCTTTTTTGTCGGATCATCATCAATGAATCCAACAACAGTATATTTTTTTTCAGCTTCTACGATTTCCAGAACTACTTTAGCCTGGCCTTTGGGATTTGCACCTGCGATGACAATATTCATGAGGAAGAAAGTCTTTGGTAAAGGTTAATGATTCGGGGAATATGTTTGCTCAGGGAAAGCTCCCGTCGGTATTCATCCACATTTTTCAGCAGATGTTCGTAATCCAGGCTGCGGAGTTTTTTGCCCAAATCGGGAATATCTTGTTTGGAAACGGCTACACCTGAATTTTTCCGCATGACGATCCACCATTGGTAAAATATATCCCTGGAAATAATCACAGGTAACCCCGCTTCCAGAAAATTAAACATCTTGAGCGAGGTCGCATATTTCATCTTGTCCTCTTCCAGATCGCTATCTTCTCTGAAAAAAGGGAGAATGCCAAAGTGATATTTTGCAAGTTCTTCGGTCAGCGCATCATTGTCAACCGGTTCGTGAATGTGGAAAAAAGGATTTTTTGATGCGATCCCGTAGTATTCTTCGTAATCCGGAGGCAATGTAGAAGGGCTTGGATAAACGTGAAAGTGAATTTCCTGTTTACTCAGCGATTCGATCAGTGTATGAAATTGGAGAATTCCAAACTGTCGCCGGTCGCGGTGAGACCCCGCAAGGCCTCCGGCATATACGACATGGATTCCTTCTTCCAGATTTTTCCCGGCTTGGGCCTTGAGGCTATCGTCGTCACAAAACAGCGGAAAAAACATCGTTTCGGGGCGTTTTTTTATACCATACTTCAATATGCCTGCTCTCGGTTCCAGGCTTTGTCCAATGATCACATCTGCATGGGAAAGGCAGTTTTTTTCATAGATCAATTCCTTTTTCGCCCACGCATAAGGGGGATTCAGCCCGTGGTAGGTGACCACAACATCCTGCATGTCGAGGATAAAAGGTTTTTGAGTAAACAGCCTCCCGATTTCGGGGTAATAACATTTGGGTGCAAAGGAGTGAATTACGTCAATAGGGCCGATCCGGAGCAAGGTAGAACGCAGATGCCATTCGTTTCGATAAGTAAATTCACGGCTGAAATGCCCTCCGGCAAACTCGGGTACATATCCATCCTGATGACAGACCAGAATCACTTCAAAGGAAGAATTTTTACCTACCCATTTGGCCATACGTCCTGCCCGTGCGGGTATGAGTTCGCAGAGATATACAATAATTTTTTTATCGGAGGTTGACAATTTTGGCTTAAAACGCTGTTTCTCGACCTGGAAAATCAAAAAATCAAAGGCCGAACTGATCAGAAGGCTCAGTTTTCGTCGGATTTTGATCATCAGGATTTTGAAAGCTGCCAGGCGTTTACTCATAAGGCGAGAATGTTTTTTTCGTTTAGCGTCTGGGTAATAAAATCGAAATCTTCCCGAAAATTTTTAATGGTTTTTCTGATGATTTCCTGTTCTTCGGAGGAAAGATATTTTTCCCATTTTTTGAGTGGGTCACCGGAAGTGGAGGTATTAATTACTTTAAGGCCAGAGGTTTTGATTTTTTCCGCTTTGGCGGTATGTACGGAGCGAAGCTGGAGGAAATCAAACAACCTTTGCAGCACCTCCGGCTGGCGATTTACCAAGTCTTCATAGTTTATAATTCGGAATGAATCGGCGGGTAAGGTCAGTATATCGCGCAATCCCAGAGCATTAAGGCGAATCCACATTTCGGGGATAACCGAAAAATCGCCTGGGTAGTGCCGCCCGGGGATCACACTCTTTGGCGGAGTATCTTCGGAAAAACGGGTATAACAACCTTCGGGATCCGTAGGGATATAATTGACTCGTTTGAGAAGCTGATATTCCCGGTCAAAAAATACCTTGGTACTCGCACAATGCCCTTCGATGGAGCGAATAATCAGGACAATTTTGGATTGCGGGAAAAGCGTATGAACGTATCGGATTTTGTTAGTGAGATGAGGGGATTTGTTGACCGGAATGATATGATCCCAGTCATAAGAAAACGTTCCCGAACCAAATCGAAAGAGGTTGCTTAGCCGCATCAAATAACGGCGGAGAGAACGAGCATCCGCAACGAAACGATCAAAGTAATGAGCCATATTTGCTGCAGCAGCAAAAGAGGCGTGAGATTCGTCTCTATGTTCGCAATAGCCAACACAGGGTGCTTCACCGATAGCGGTCCATATATCGTTGAGTTCCATCCCGACTTTAAGCAACTGCGGGTGCTGGCTGATTTTGTCCACGAGAAGTGAAGTCCCACTGCGCATACATCCGGCGATAAAAAGCGGAGAAGGAAAAACCTTTGGCGGGATTTCAGTTTCGAGCCGGAAAAACTTTCGCAGGGATTCATTCATGCCAGTAAAATTCACCCGCGAAATTACAAAAAATCGTGGGAACTGTTTCAGATAAACTTATTTAGGAAAGTATCTAAAAAATATATACTTTTATCATATATAAATAGTATCTTATGAAAACAATATCTCTAAAAATAGACACCCCAATTTTTAGTGAAACGGAACAAATCCTTTCTGAGATTAAGAAATCAAGGAACCGATATATAAATGAAGCATTGGATTATTATAACCGCCTGCAAAGGCGACTAATTCTGGAAAAAAAGCTCAAACAAGAGTCCTATCTTGTAGGGGAAGAGTCTCTATCTGTGCTTAAGGAATTTGAGGCTATTGACTATGCAGATTAATCAGTTTGAAATTTGGCTAGCCGATCTAAACCCGCAAATCGGAACAGAACCGGGTAAGACAAGGCCCGTTGTAATCGTTCAGACAGATATCCTTAATAAAACCGCTCACCCTTCCACGATTGTTTGCCCAATAACAACTAATGTGAGGAAGGATATAGACATTCTGAGAGTACACCTGAAAAAAGGAGTAGCAGATATACATCAGGATTGTGATATTATGATTGATCAGATGAGAGCAATAGATAATAAACGTCTGATAAAAAAAATAGGAAAACTGCCTAATGAAATTGCGATCAAGATACAGAAAAATATAGCAATAGTGCTCGATATTGAGAATTATGGGTCTTTAGAGGATTGATCTTGGAACCCCTACAAACTTAAAGCCGCCGACAATCTGTAAGAAACAAATTTTCGGCGGCTTTATATTTTTCTTAAGGATTTTGATCAATCCTATGATAATGCTCCGGGCGCAAAATTACCCATTCATTGAGAGCAGGAACTCATCATTGTCCTGTGTATTGTTCATTCTATCTCTGAGAAACTCCATGCCTTCGATCGGATTCATGTCAGCCATAAATTTGCGGAGAACCCAGATACGGTTGATGTCTCCGGGATCCATGAGCAAGTCTTCGCGGCGAGTTCCGGAACCCGTAACATCAATCGCCGGGTAAATGCGGCGGTTGGAGAGCCTGCGGTCAAGCAGGAGTTCCATATTACCCGTTCCTTTGAATTCTTCAAAGATCACCTCGTCCATTTTACTACCGGTTTCGATAAGAGCGGTCGCCAAAATGGTAAGTGACCCGCCGTGTTCAATATTTCGGGCAGCGCCAAAAAACCGTTTGGGTTTATGCAGTGCATTGGCATCCACACCACCGGAGAGGATTTTACCAGAAGCCGGCATGCAGGTATTGTGGGCACGTGCGAGGCGAGTGATAGAGTCCAATAAAATGACAACATCATGTCCGCATTCTACCATGCGTTTGGCTTTTTCGAGTACGATAGTGGCTACCTGGACATGGCGGTCGGCTGGCTCATCAAAAGTAGAAGCAATTACTTCAGCATTTACGTTGCGAGCCATATCGGTAACCTCCTCCGGGCGTTCATCAATCAGCAAAATGATGAGATAGACTTCGGGGTGGTTAGCAGCAATAGCGTTCGCAATTTTTTGCAGAAGTACTGTTTTTCCAGTTTTCGGCTGGGCTACGATCAATCCCCTTTGTCCTTTTCCAATAGGAGAAAAGAGGTCAATGATGCGCAGCGAAAGGTCTTTTTCTTTTCTCTCGGAAGAAAGCACAAATCTTTCATCGGGGAAAAGAGGTGTCAGATGATCGAAGTAAATGCGATCTCTAACCTCTTCAGGTGTACGGCCATTAATCGTTTCTACTTTTAAGAGGGCAAAATAACGTTCACCATCTTTGGGCGGGCGAATTTGTCCAAAAACGGTATCGCCGGTTTTAAGACCAAAAAGTTTGATCTGTGAAGGCGAAACATATATATCGTCAGGAGAAGGGAGGTAATTGTATTCGGAAGAACGAAGGAATCCATATCCTTCGGGAATTACTTCAAGTACGCCTTGGTTGCTGATGACACCGTCGAGGTTTGGTATAGGGATAGTGGGTTCTTGAGCAACGGGTGGCAGTGAAAAGGATTGTTGACGATCCCGGTCTCTATCGCGGTCACGATCTCGGTTATCACGGTTATCCCGATTGTCGCGATTATCTCTACTATCTCTATTATCTCGATTGTCGCGATCTCTGTCTCTGTCGCGCTCTCTTTCCTGTCTTACAGGTGGAAAATTATCCGAACCGTTTCGCTCATTATCATTGCGCGAAGGCATGCGTTTGCGGCGATTGCGCTGTTTGCGATCATTTTCATCATCCTGCTGTTGCTCACGGTTTTGAGGCGTTTCAGCAGATTCGTTTTCAGAAGACTCCGAATCTTCGGTTTCAGGCATCGGCATTTCCGCTGCTGATTCTTCTACAAAAGGAACCACTACCTCTTCTTCCGGTTCTTCCTGCGATTCCGAATCATTTTTTCGGGATCGGCTGGGTTTTTTACGGGGAGGCGTTTTTTCGGAAGGTTTTTCCGGTGTTTTTCTACGGTTGTTCTTAGCAGACGGGTTTTCTTCCACCTCGGTATCCTCGGTAGGGTCAGCGGTTACTATTTCGGCAACTTCAGGTTCGGATATTTTGCTTTTGGGTACTTCTTTGAGTCCACGCAGTTGGTCTGCGGGCATAAGTGCCTGTTTGTCCAGGATTTTGAAAATCAAATCCTGTTTGGCAAACTTATCTATATCCTCAATTTTCAGTTTCTTCGCAATGTCCTTCAACGCCGGGAGGTCGTTGTTATTCAACTCGATAATATCGTACATATATTGATTGTGATTGTTTCAAGAAATATCTTGAATCATAATGGATGGAGGTAATGTAATGTGGATGACTATAAGATGTGCCTGACTCTTCAGAAACTATCAGCAGGAGGAAAGCACACGTAGGAAATGGAACTTGGATTGAATTAATCCTGACAAAGGTACACAATCTTATTGCAGTTTCCAAAAAAATATCCGCAATCATTTGCGAATAAATTACAAGTTTTCTTACGAATCTGCATAGGTTTTTGTTATTTCGCTGCAAACTACTTTCATTTATATGCTTGAAATTCAGAAAATCCGGGCAGAAGCGGATACGCTGACTGCCGGACTGGAAAAGAAAAATGTGGCGGATGCTGCCGCCAAAATTGCCAAGCTGCTCGAACTTGACGGGCTGCGAAGACAGACAGTGACCGAATTGGAGCAATGGAGAAACCTTGTCAATAACTCCTCCAAATCCATCGGAAATCTGATGAAAGAGGGGAAAAAAGAAGAAGCCGAAACGCTTAAAGCGGAACTAGCCCAAGCAAAAGATAAGATTAAGGATCTGGAACAACAGCAGGTTTCCGTTGAGGAGGAATCCTATCAGTTGCTGGTTTCTCTCCCCAATATCCCTCATGAATCGGTGCCCAAAGGCAAATCTGCCGATGATAACATTGTGGTCAAAGGAAATAATAAACAGGTCACTTTTGATTTTTCACCCAAACCACACTGGGAACTTGCCCGCGACCATGATATTATTGATTGGGAACTGGGGGTAAAACTTACGGGTGCGGGTTTTCCGGTCTATAAAGGAAAAGGAGCGGCTTTTCAACGGGCACTCATCACGTTTTTTCTGGATACCGCTCGTGAGGCGGGTTACACCGAAATCATGCCCCCGCTAATGGTCAATGAGGCCTCCGGTTTTGCTACCGGGCAACTTCCCGACAAAGACGGGCAAATGTATTTTGTAGAACGAGACGGTTTTTACCTTATCCCTACGGCAGAGGTACCCATTACCAATCTCTACCGAAACGATATTTTTAATGCCGAAGACCTCCCCATCAAAAACTGTGGATACACTCCGTGTTTTCGCCGGGAAGCAGGATCTTACGGGAAAGATGTAAAAGGACTGAATCGTTTGCATCAGTTTGACAAGGTGGAAATTGTGCAAATTACTCTTCCCGAGCATTCGTATGCCACTCTTGAAACCATGACTCTTCATTCGGAAGGTTTGCTCGAAGCGTTGGGACTGCCCTGGCATCGGCTTTTGCTTTGCTCCGGAGATATGAGTTTTACTTCTGCCAAAACTTACGATCTGGAAGTTTATAGCGCCGGACAGGGGCGTTGGCTGGAGGTAAGTTCGGTTAGCAATTTTGAAACCTATCAAACCAACCGACTAAAACTCCGCTACCGTGACGAAAACAAAAAAATTCAACTGGCGCACTCGCTCAATGGCAGCGCACTCGCTTTGCCTCGGATTTTGGCGGCTCTTCTGGAAAATAACCAGCAGGCCGACGGCAGCATAGTGATTCCGGAAGTGCTGCGCAAATACACCGGATTTGATCGCATATAAATTAAAAAGTGGGTCTGTTTTGAACAGACCCACTCATAATTTAGATTATTTCTCAAAAGATTATCCGAGTGCTTCAATACCCGGTAATACTTTTCCTTCCAGATATTCGAGGAGAGCACCTCCTCCGGTAGAAACATACGAAACCTCGTCTTCCAGACCGGCCTTGGCGATAGCCGCAGCAGAGTCGCCCCCGCCAATCAGTGAAAAAGAGCCATTTTTAGTCGCTTTTACCACGGCTTCTGCTACAGCCATCGTGCCTTTCGCAAATTTTTCCATTTCAAATACGCCCATCGGCCCGTTCCAAAGAATGATCTTGGACTGAAGAATGGTGTCGTAGTAATATTCGAAAGTCTGCGGGCCGATGTCCAAACCCATCATATCATCGGGGAAATCTTCGTTTCGTACAACGGCGATTTTTCCGTCTTCTCCAAAAACATCCGAAACTACGGAGTCCACGGGCGTGAGGATTTTTACATTTTTAGCCGCTGCTTTTTTGAGCAGAGAAGCTGCGGTGAGGATTTTATCTTCTTCCAGTAGAGACTTTCCAACCTTAAAACCTTTGGCACGGAGGAAAGTAAAGGCCATCCCACCACCAATCAACAGATAGTCCACCCGATCGAGAAGGTTTTCGATGATCAGGATTTTATCGGAAACTTTAGCACCCCCCATGATCGCGCAGACGGGGCGCTCGGTGCTGTTGAGGACTTTTTCGGCGTTTACGATCTCTTTTTCCAGGAGGCGTCCGCAAAAATTTTCTTTAAAAAACTTTGCCACAATGGTTGTACTTGCATGAGCGCGGTGAGCCGTACCAAAAGCATCGTTGACATAAAAATCGCCGTGGTGGGAAAGTTTTTCGGAAAAACCTTCATCGCCGGTAGTTTCTTCTTTGTAAAAACGAAGATTTTCAAGAAGTAAAATCTGGCCCGGTTTAAGGTTTGCACTCATTTGGAAAGCTTCTTCACCGATGCAGTCACCGGCAAAAAACACTTCTGCATTCACGTGTTTTTTCAATGCTTTCAAGGTGTGACGAAGGCTGTATTTATCTTCCGGAGCATCTTTCGGACGGCCCAAATGGGACATGAGCACCGCCGAACCTCCCTGATCCAGAATATACTGAATGGTAGGAATGGATTGACTGATACGGCGGTCATCGGTTACTTCGAAGGATTTGTCAAGGGGAACGTTAAAATCAACGCGGATCAAGGCGCGTCTGCCTTTAATATTGGCCTGGTCAATAAATTTCATATTACTTAGTTTTAGGGCAGCAAAATTAAAAATTTTTTATTAAGGAATAGTTATATTTAAGTCTTTTCAGTTGTCAGTCGTCAATCGGTTAGTAAGTCATTAACCATTAGCCATTGACAATTAACAATTATCAGCATGTCCCAAGTAGAAGAATTTAACCAGTTTCGAGAAAAAATGAATGCCCGCATTCTCGCGGCAGATTCAAAAATCATCAAACGCATTTACAACCTCGATGCGAATACCTATCAGGCAGGAGCATTGGAGGTAAAAACCAAAGAATTAATTGGTCTTTCGGCCTCGATGGTACTCCGTTGCGACGATTGTGTAAGGTATCATATTCAGTCGTCAGTCGAAGCCGGGGCCACGGAAAAGGAGTTGATCGAAGTATTTGAGATTTCGTTACTGGTCGGGGGTACCATTGTCATTCCTCATCTGCGGAGAGCGATTTCCTTTATGGACGAATTGTTGCTGGAAAACTCCGCCCCATAATCCTCTGACTCACTTTTCTTCTGCCCACTGTTTATCTATGGTAAGCAGGATTTCATCAATGAGCGATTGTTCGTTTACTAAAAGAAATCCTTTAAGGGGAAACTCTCGCCGGGCAGATCCGTGAATACGCATAACCATTTCTCCCTTTTCAGGATTGTAATGGCAGGTTCGCCGATCAAAGGGATCCTGAGAAGTAAACTTGCGGCTGGCTTTAAAGGCCGGAAAGCTTTCCCGGAGGGCATAGTTATAGAGATTTTTGTCTATGGAAGGATTGCGGGAGGAATAACTGAGCAGAACAGTTGTGCTATCGGTTTCCCGTATTTTTGCCAGCAGAAAATAACCCGGACGGGTTTCATACATGATGTCAAAAAAACCAGACTGAACCGGAGTTTTTCTTCGAATCGTTTGTTCGCCAAACCGGGCAGTCAGTGAATCTGCCGTAAGCCCTAATTGAGCATAAACCGGATCGGAAAGGGTAATTGTTATCCAAAGTAGAAAAAACACACAATAATAAAACCGCATAAAAAAGGGATAAATGTCTGGGTTGAATATAAATGAAGCAAAAATGGAAAACGAGTCAAAGCAAGAATAATTATGACTGCGGGAATAAGTGCTTTCTGAGAGTTGTCTAAACGGTATCCTTCACAAACTGAGACCTGAATTTTATGAAAAAGTATGGGCTGTTTTTTGCTTTCCTTCTGAGCGGAGTAATGGCATTCGCTCAATCTTTTGAAATTTCTGGAAAAGTCTTCAATCCCGACGATTCACCGGCGGTGGGAGCCAAAATTGTTCTGGAAAAAGAGGGTGTCGGGCAACGAGGAGCGTTTGCCGGAGCCGATGGTTTGTATGTACTGAAACTGGTAAAACCCGGTCAGTACAATTTGAAAGTCACGATTGCAGGAATGAATGACTATTCTCTTCCCGTGGAAATCGTGGATCGTTCGGTTGTGCTTGAGCCAATAAAGCTCGAAGAGCGATCCTATAACCTCGAAGAAGTAAAAATTGAAGGCGAGGTCGCTCAGGCACAACAAAAAGGTGATACCACTCAGTTTAATGCAGGCGCATTTAAAGCCAATCCTGATGCAAGTGCCGAAGACCTTGTGCAGAAAATGCCGGGTATAAATATGACTGACGGAAAAATTCAGGTCGGAGGTGAAGAAGTAAAACAGATACTCGTGGACGGAAAAGAATTTTTCGGTAGCGACCCTTCCGCTGCGTTGAAAAACCTTCCTGCGGAAGTAATTGATAAAATTCAGGTATTTGATCAGCAGAGTGACCAGTCTCAGTTTACGGGTTTCAGCGATGGTAATACAACCAAAACCATCAATATCATTACTCGCCAGAAGATGAGTAACGGTGTATTCGGGAAAGTTTACGGGGGGTACGGCTATGATGGAGATTTTGCTGAAAATGGCAGCCGATATCAGGCGGGGGGAAATATTAACTATTTTAATAAATCCCGCCGGATTTCGATTCTGGCGCAGTCCAATAATATTAATCAGCAAAATTTTTCGAACGAAGATCTGCTGGGAGTATTAAGTTCCGGTGGCGGTAACCGGGGCGGTTTCGGTGGTGGTGGTTTCGGCGGCGGCGGTTTTGGCGGAGGAGGAGGGGGACGCGGCCCCGGTGGTGGAGGTGGTGGAGCTGGGGATTTTCTGGTTTCTCAGCAGGGAGGAATTTCCACAACCCATGCTTTTGGGATTAATTATACCGACAACTGGGGGAAAAAGATGGAGGTTTCGGGAAGTTACTTCTTTAATCTTACCGACAATGACGCACTCACAGACCTCTACCGCCAGTATATTCTGAATGCGGACACAGGTCAGGTTTATACCGAAAACAGTGAAAGTGCCACCCGCAATATCAACCACCGGCTGAATATGCGGATGAATTATAAATTCACCGACAAAACTTCTCTGCTGATCCGCCCTCGGCTTACCCTTCAGCAAAATGTCGGTGATGAAGACTCTTATGCCGGAACTTCACTTTCGGATTTTCTGTTAAATAGTTCTACCACTTTGTTTGAGTCTGAACTCCTCGGAGTGGACTTCTCCAATATGTTTCTGCTTCGTCATCAGTTGAAAAAACAAGGAAGAACGATTTCTTTGAATCTAAGAACGGGATACAGTGAAAACTCAGGCGATAACGCTTTGTTTTCTGCGTTGAACTATTATTCCCTGCCAGCTTCATTTGATACCTTGAATCAGATTTCCACATTGGATAAAAACGGGTGGAATGTCTCCACAAACCTTAGCTATACGGAGCCGATTACGGAAAAAAGTATGCTTGAGATCAACTATTCCTGGTCTCCGGAGTGGAATGATTCGGAAAAAGCTACTTACGATTATGAAGATTTCACCGGGGATTATTCTACCATAAACGTTCCGCTTTCCAATAGCTTCACCAGTACCTACGAAGCGCATCAGGTGGGTGCGGGTTTTATGCTTCGCGGAGAAAAAGCTTTTTTCAATACCCGACTCTCTGCACAATGGGCCGGTCTGGCAGGAGAACAGACATTGCCTTTCAATGACGACGTAAACCGCTCGTTTTTTAATCTGCTTCCTACAGCATTTTTCCGTCTGCGGATGACTGGGCAGAATAGTATATTTGCCATGTACCGTACCAATACGACGCCTCCTTCCATTTCGCAACTTCAGGAAGTAATTGACAATAGCAACCCACTTCAGCTCCGCACCGGAAATCAGGACTTGGATCAGAGCTATCAGCACACAATGGTTTTCCGCTACAATAGCACCAATACGGAAAAATCAAGAGTGTTTTTCTTTATGGTAAGCGGGAATTATTCTCAAAACTATATAGGAAATAGCACCTTTATTGCTCAGCGCGATACGGTGATTTCGGAGGGAATTGTTTTGCCTCAGGGAGCACAACTGATAAAACCGGTCAACCTTGACGGAAACTGGAGTCTTCGGTCCTTTATCACTTATGGCATACCGATCAAACCCATAAAATCCAATCTTAATTTTAATCTCTCCGGCGATTACCGCCGTACACCCGGGATTATCAATGAATCCTTGAATGAAACCTCTAATGCAACCTTAGGTTTTGGTCTGGTGCTTAGCAGCAATATCAGCGAAAAAATAGACTTTACGCTATCCTCTCAGTCCAACCTGAGCAATGCAGTAAATACCCTTCAGTCTTCCTTAAACACTCAGTACATAAATCAGGTTTCTTCTGCCCGGCTGAATCTGATTGTGGGGAAAGGCATTGTGTTTAGAAGTACAGTTTCCAATCAGTTGTACAGAGGATTGAGTGAGGGATTTGACCAGGATTTCTGGCTATGGAATATGGCCCTTGCTAAAAAATTATTTAAAAACGAGCGGGGAGAAATCCAGCTTTCCGTATTTGATATGCTGAAACAAAACAATAGCATTCAGCGCACGGTGAGTGATATTTATATTGAGGACCTTCGCACTGCCGTTTTGCAGCGGTATGTAATGCTGACATTTACCTATAATATCCGGGAATTTGTGAAACCGGCAGACTCACCCAATAATCCCGGCGGCCCGGGAGGTCCCGGTGGTCCGGGCGGCCCTGGCGGTCCGGGTGGGCCTTGGCGCCCGGGATTCTAACCGTTGTCAGATTTTGTGTTCCTTGCGGATATAATCGAGCAGATTGCGACAGGAGCGATCAAGCATGATAAAAACATCATCAAAGTCACTTTGATCGCCGTAATAAGGGTCGGGTACATCGGCTCCGGGTGATTGAGGATCAAAAGCCCTCATTTTTACAATGTGGGCTTTTTTCCCGTGTACGCGGGTTGCGAGTGATTCCAGATCGCGAAGATTGCCCTGATCCATAGCGATGATATAATGAAAATCCTGAAAATCACTGTGCCTGACCTGCCTTGCACGGGAAGGCAAATGTACGCCGTTCTCTGCAGCCCTGGCACGCATACGAGGATCCGGCCGCTCTCCGGCATGCCAGCCCCCGATACCGCAGGAGTCCACTTGGATTTTTTCCGAAAGCCCGACTTCCTTAACAATATGGATAAACAAACCTTCTGCCATCGGAGAGCGGCAGATATTTCCAAGGCAAACAAACAATACACGAATCATGGACACACAATCTGAATTTTTCCGAAATAAAGATTCGGATACAGGAAAACAAAAACTGAACCAAATACCCGATTGTTTTTACCAATAAAAAATCAATTGTGGATTATTTATTCCATGCCGTTTTTGGACAATGCGACGATCTGTCGAAGGTGATGTTTAAGGTGGATAACATAATCCTCCATCAGGCAATCTAAAGAAATTAAACCATTTTCGGGAAGTGGCCTGGAAACCATCAGCGAGTAAGTAGGTTTGAGTATTTCTTTAGCTCGAATTTCGGCAGGAATCGAAGACACCAAACGACAGAGGTGTTTGTTGTAATATCGCCAGAATTGGATAAGGGCGGGCCACTGTGCTTCCCGATACATTTGTAAACTTACCCATTTGTCCTGTTGGTAACCTTTTAATTCAAAACAAACCTCACCGGAGGCTAGTGCCAGCACAATCCGGTGGTGATTGTTGGTCGCAGAATCAATCAGATGCCCCAAAATTTCTTTAGGGCACCATTTTTCCGGTGAAGGTTTTTGTCCGGCAATAGACTCCGGAATAAAATTCATCGTTTCCACCGCAACGTCTATCAGCGTATGAAACTCTGCGATATAGTCAAGCATACCTGCAATTAAGCAAAAAAGAGATTATAAGGTTTCTCTTGGGTGTGACATTATTTTTTTGTCTATTAGCAGGAAGATAAACAACCTAAAGTGATAGCCATGAAAAACACTATGCCAGGGGTTTTCCCTGCCGAAAAAATTCTGCTTGAAGACATATTTGCCGGAGGGTATAGAGAAGAAGCTGCCATTCGTCAGATTTATTGCCGATGTTTTCCGCCAATCACAAAAATGATCCGCTCCCGAGGAGGAAATGAAGCAGACGGTGAAGATATTTTCCAGGAGGCACTACTCGTATTGTATCAGAAGATTAAGTCGGGAAATTTTGAACTGCATTCCCGTCTGGTTTCCTACCTTATGGCCGTTGCTGCGAATATCTGGTCAAAACGCCTTCGCAAACTTGGTCGAGAATCTTTTCCGGATAGTTGGGCCGATGATATAGGGTGGGAGGAAACGCCGGATTTTTTACCCGAAATCATCGAAGTTCATAAACCGGAGCATATCCTCAATCAGATGAATCACCTGACGGAAGACTGTCGGGAAATACTGCGGGCAACGGTTTTAGAAAACCAGTCCATGAAGACTATTCGTATTCGTATGGGTTATCAGAATGAGCAGGTTGCACGAAACAAAAAATGCCGATGTTTGGGTTATTTACGGAAATTATTACAGGAGATATAGCCGTAGAATCCGTTTCAAGAAATAGAAAACGAGCAAAAAAGCATGTAAGGTTTTTGCCGTATCGTTACAGATTTCTTCTTCTCGGCAGCGTTTACTCCTCTGCATCGGGGTCATAAGGCACAAATACAAACTGCCCGCTCTCTTCCGTGATCACAAAGACACAAGCCTTTTTGAGGGGATCGCCAAATGTGCGTTTAAACTGATGAGTTTTGTCGGAGTTTATGAGGCCCTTTCTTAAAAAATCTTCGAGGAAAGAGATGTTAAAAAACCAATTGACATGGACAACATCCCGGTCGAATATCGGTTTTCCAATGTCAAGGTATTCCTGAGAGGCGACAAATATCGGATAATCAGAAATTTCCTCCTCAATCACTCTTTGTGCGAGTATATGGAGGGATTTGCCGATCACAGCCATATCGTTTCTTATAGAATCGAGGACTATTTCGCTGACATCTTCGTTCATAGATGGGGATTGTTATTCCTGATGCGAAGGTACATTTATCGCTAAAAGATCACAAAAAAAAAGACCACAACCCGGAGGCTGAGGTCTTTCGCAAAACAGTTATGTGATTAACTTAGTAATGGATCAGATTCGCCTGAAATTCAGAGGGGCTTTTACCCGTCCACTTCTTAAATGTGCGAGAAAAAACACTGATTTCAGAAAAACCGAGAACCTGAGCGATTTCACCTTTGCTCACTTTGGGTTCACGGAGGTATGCAATGGCCAGTTGTTTGCGCATTGTATTCAAAAGTTTCTGATAGCTGGTACCTTCTTCTTTGAGTTTCATCTGTAAACTGCGAACACTCATCGAGAGGAAATCAGCAACAACTTCAATACCGGGTGATTCATCTTTCAACTGCTGGAGCAAGAGACGTTTGACTTGATAAGTATAACTGTCTGAGGGAGATTCCTGCCTCATAAAGTCCTGAGCATGTTTGTCAAACAAGTAATTAAGCTTTGGATTGGTAGGTGTAAAGCGCGTTTTCATATCACCTGATTAATTTTTTTTGTTATTACTCTGTAATTATCTCTCCCGGTCCATCCGGGAAGAGAAGACAATATTTTTAAAGTCATCATCATTGGA
Source organism: Bacteroidia bacterium (assembly GCA_033764335.1). Taxonomy (GTDB): domain Bacteria; phylum Bacteroidota; class Bacteroidia; order J057; family J057; genus JAGQVA01. Next base: position 77,800 of record JANRJC010000013.1, read on the forward strand.
TGACCGTTTTTCATGATGAAGATGGGTATGGGTTTTCCGATCACAGGTCATTTGAAAGAAATGATAGCTGTAATCAAAAGGAAGGATTAAACCGGACACGAGCACAAAATGCTTTCCCCAAACTACCGGAAACCATTATCCGGCCTGGAATACTTGGATTTAAACCAAAATCCGTTCCAGAATTGGGAGCAAGAAAGAATTTATCCGGATTTGTCAGGATTCCAGGATCGGGAAAATGACATTGGTTTTTCTGCCAGATTGCGCCAAATGCTTTGTTTTAGTCAAAGATTTATGGGATATTTCGACCTATACCTTTTGCCCGGAATTATCGTTTTCTCAGATAGATTTAAGGAATTTTTGAAGTTAATTTATATGGCTATCCAAAAACCTACAGACTTTGTTAAACATAAATTCAAATCACTTCACACCTATTCTTCCACAGAATGGCTGGCCGATAGTAAGAAAAAATACCGACAGGTTTTTGACAAAAGTGAAGCAACCTACCTCTATGCTGAACTTTCCTTTTTCAACAAACTTTTTGATGAAGAAGACTGGGATGCCCGCATAAATCTGAAAGCTTTTTCAGAGCCTTCCAAAGATGTGACGGTACGCAAAGAGTTATGCAATATTGAAGTCAATAAAAACATCACGAAAGACCAAAACATCGTTTACGTTCGTGAAGGTTGGGGAAATGACAAACCGGGCTCTTTCTGGAAAGAAGGTGATTACTCGTGGGAAGCTTATATTGACGACAAACTCATTGGTACGCAATGGTTTTATGTGTATGATGTCGGCAGTGTCTCCATGGCCGACAATCCATATCTCTCTATTGAGTCGGTGCGTATGTATGAAGGTGGAAATGGCGATAGTGTTGTCGGTAGCAATAAAATTTACTCGGAATTTCACGGGACGGAAACTCGTTTTATTTGGATTGAGTTTAAAGCCATCAATAAACTCAACAAATCATGGATGGCAGAGTTGGTATTTAATTTCTACAACGATGCCCGGCAACTAAAAGGACGAACGCTGGAGCTTAAACGTGTAGGTGAAAAAGATTCGCATTTTATCGTTACTTCCGGATGGGGCTCTGACCATAAAGGCACCTGGTTTGTGGACAATTATACGGTCGAAATCGTGTTTATGGATACTCTTATAGGGATTATTCCCTTTAAGGTAGGGGAATCTTTTGTCGAGGGCGACAACCCGCTTCTTCAGCCCGAAGACAGCAGCCCGGGCCTGGTAGGAATCCCCACACCCGTAGATCCCGATTCACAGACGTTGGAAGAAATATTGGTGGATCTTGACAGCCTCATCGGCCTTGATAGTATAAAACAACGCATCCGGGAATATTCGCAGTATCTCAACTTCCTGAATCTCCGCCGGGAAAAAGGGTTTATTGACGCCCAGCCCCAAAACCTGCACGTAGTCTTTACCGGGAATCCCGGTACGGGAAAAACAACCGTTGCCCGGATGCTGGGCAAAATTTATAAAAAACTAGGACTTCTTTCCCGCGGGCATGTACATGAAGTGGACAGAGCGGATATTATAGGCGAATATATCGGACAGACTGCGCCCAAGGTGAAAGCCGCCATCGAAAAAGCCCGAGGCGGGATTCTGTTTGTGGATGAAGCCTACGCCCTATCGAGGGGAGGGGACGACAGCAAAGACTATGGCCGAGAGGTGATCGAACTTCTGGTGAAGGAAATGTCCGGCGAAAAAGGAGACCTCGCGATTGTTGTCGCGGGTTATCCTAAAGAAATGGAAAATTTTCTTATTTCCAACCCAGGTTTGAAATCGCGGTTCCAGATGCGGTTTGATTTTCCCGACTATACCCCTCAGGAATTGGAAGAAATTGCCCGATACTGGGCCGAAAAAAGCCTTGTCAGTTTTTCGCCAGAGGCTATGTCGTATCTCGACAAACAACTCACCGAAGCTTTCCGCAATCGCGACCGCACATTCGGAAATGCGCGGTATGCGCTTTCGCTGGTAAACGAGGCTAAAATGAACATGGGGCTTCGTATAATGAAAGCAACGGACCCCCGTGCCTTGTCAAAGGAGGAACTATCGGTAATTCAAATGGAGGATGTCGAGGAAATCTTTGAGCCGCAGGCCCGCAAAAAAGCGAGAATCCCGATTGATGAAGACCTCCTTCGGAGTTCGCTGGATGAGTTGGACCGCCTTACCGGACTTGAATCCGTGAAAACCGATGTGCACGAAATGGTGAAACTCGTCCGGTTTTATAAGGAAATTGGAAAAAATGTTACCCATCGCCTGTCGCTACATTCGGTATTTACCGGAAATCCCGGCACCGGAAAGACCACAGTCGCCCGTATTCTGGGCAGAATATACAAAGCCCTCGGTATGCTGGAACGAGGAACCCTGCTGGAGTGTGACCGACAAGGCCTGGTCGCAGGTTTTATTGGACAGACTGCCCTTAAAACAGCCGAGGTAATTGAAAAAGCGCGAGGTGGCGTATTGTTTATTGATGAGGCATACTCGCTTTCTTCCGGAGGGAAAAACGATTTTGGACAAGAGGCAATCGAAACCCTTCTGAAAAGAATGGAAGATCTTCGCGGCGAACTGGTAGTCATTGCCGTAGGTTATCCCGACAATATGAAGCAGTTTCTCGAAGCCAACCCTGGTCTTAAGTCCCGGTTTGACCGCAAATTTGAGTTTGCAGATTATACCCCGTCCGAGCTGATGGAAATATGTGCCAATATGCTTAAGGAAGAAAATATCCGCATTGTGGAAGACGCAAAAGCTCACCTGGCATTGTATTTCCAGTATTTACATAAATACAAAAATAAATTTTTCGGAAATGCCCGTGCCGTGCGCAAAGTAGTGGAAAAAGCCATTAAAAATCAGCATCTCAGGCTTGCTTCCTTATCTTCTGCTGAGCGTACCAGCGATATGCTGGAAGAATTGCGTCTGCCCGATGTTCAGGAGTTTGAAGCCGGAAATGATAACCTGCTCGAAGGCGGAAATCAAAACCGGGTCGGATTTTAATCGGGTTTCACCAGTACTTCAAACTGACGGGAAAGTGTGTCTAATCCGTTGATATTATTGTCATATACAATCACCGGAAACCGAAAAAAATCTTTGGGTACATCTCTCGCATGTTGGCTGAGGATAATAACCTTTTTGCCCAGGGTGTGAGCAATTCCCGCTTTGTAAAACACATCAGGGTGTTTATAAGTGAGATCTGCAATGACGAGATCTACTTCATTTAGTGTGGTCCATGTATCTTCCAGTACATTTTCGGAAAACAGTGCCTCTGCACGGATGCTATCATAACCCAGCGATTTCATCGTATGATTCAGGTGTGCCCAGAGAGCTTCGGACCAGTAAGCCTCCAGCGGCATTGCGATCATACAGGTACGGGGTTTGGCTTTAAACTCCCGCTTGTTGAATACCGGATTTACGCGCAACTCGCGCGACTTGCGGGATACCGGGAGGGTTTCAGGTATTCCTGCAGGGGGTTGTTCTTCGGGGCGATAGGAGGTCAGGCTTAGTTGTTCCCAGATCAATGCCCGCACAATCTGATGCGTTTCATGTTCTCCCCACATCATGCTGAGGCTTCCGTAGGGTTCATGGCCAGGAGACTGAAACTGAAACATCAGGCTAAAGGTTTGTCCAGTAAGTGCCTGATTCATTCCAAAAAGAAGAAAACTTACATTGGGATGGTGTTGATTGTAAACCGTTTTTAGCTGCCGAAGATTTAGTGCCGGATAGGTTTCTCCCTGGAGGGAAGATAGAAACGCCGTAGGAGCTTCTTTTTGCAGGTATTTGGTGGAAATAATCGTAATCAAACGAATTACCTTATCCAGCGAAAAATCCGGTTGCGAAAAACGAAACATTTCATGCACCATCGAAGCGCGGGAAGTCGGTGCGGTAAAATCCAGCGTAAGCAAAAGAGTTTTTCGAATAACTTCTCTGATTTCACGGTTGGTGCCCGTTGTGATTTCTGCTTTTATCGAAGGCCGTTGGTCCGGATCAAGCACCAGGAGAATGTCCACTAATTCGCCTTCCTGTGTAGCGGCATCCATATAAACTCGTTTGATGACTCGTCGCCGCATTTCAAAAAAACGGCGTAGGCCCTTTATCCCAATATCAGAATAGGATTCGCCGTCAAGTGTGATTACCCGGATATTAAAAGGTGCGCGGGTAAGAAACCTTACCGAAAGCTCTTCGAGGAGTTGTACCAAAACACTTACCGAAATTTCCTGATCGAGAAAGAAGGAATCGCGCAGCGTTTTGAAATTACCTGTATTGATGGGTTGCTCATTTGCCGAAACCACATTCTGTGTAGGCGTAGGAGAAAGCGTTGGACGGAGAGATTCTCGTTCCCGCTCCTTTTCTTTTTGTGCCTGTCGTTTTTTTATTAGCAGCAGGTCGCGGATGAACTCTTCCAGAAGAATTTGTTTTTCAATGGCCTCATCGCTGGGAGAAACGTATTCACCCCGAAGAATTTCACTAAGAAGATTATTCAGGTATTTGGTGCCAGCGACAATGACAAACTGCCCTTCACCGGGTTCAGAACTTTTCGCAAAACGCACATTGATACTTACACTTTTTCCCTGTGGCCCGCTGCATGACGCCGAAAGCGTTCGAATGGTTTCATCGGTGGTCTTGAATATCGTTTCAAGTTCGGTATAGTCAAGTCCGTAGAAACTTGTGCCTTCATACGTAGTGATATAGGCATTAAAAGAGGCTCCTCCCATGTAAGAAGAGGATACCTCCCGGATTCGTTGGACAAACGTTTCAACGGAAGGAAAAATAAATCTGCCATAGAGAGGAAGTCGGGACTCGGCCATAAAAGCTTTTACCAGAGAAAGTATTGTAATAAAAAATAAAAGGGATTTCAAAACAGGAAACCTGATCTGAAATCCCGGTAAACGATATATCCGGCTGAACTATGCGGTAAGGTCTTTTATTCCACCTTCCGTAGCATTTTTCTTTACGGATTCAACCCCGTTTTCCATGCTGTCTTTGGAGGCATACATCTGGCTGGAGCCGATGACTTGTCCGTTAGCAGCTTTCAGACTAAAATGATGTTTTCCATTAGAAGCAACTTTTCTTTCATAACGGTTATCATCACCCGCGTTTTTTTTCACGGATTCTACACCATTTTGAGCGCCGCTTTTATTGGAATAACCTTCACTGGTGAGGATTACTTGCCCGTTTCTGGCTTTCAGACGAAAGTAAAACTCTTTGCTTTTTTCGCTTTGATAAATTTCAAACATAGCTTGCAAAATGTGGTTTGAGAGTAAAAGTGAAACGTTAATTGTTGAAAATTTAATAGAACTTATGAGAAAATAAAAACGCAGGACGTATTCTTTTATTGGACTTGTCGTACAGAGAACAAATAGCTCCTCGGGAATGTTGTAAATCGTGGGAAATTGAGCCAATCATCAGAAAAAGAAAATAGTATGTCGCAAAAATCTTTTTTCCTTTCTATACTGTTTTTTCTCTTAAACATTCTATCCTTTGCCCAAAAAACTCAAGAGGGCGGACAAAGAGATGTACCCAAAATTAAAATCACTGAAAATATGGACAAACTTAAAAAAGCTACATTGGGGGCGGGTTGTTTCTGGTGTGTGGAAGCCGTTTTTCTCGAATTGAAAGGCGTCATTGCCGTTGAATCCGGCTATTCCGGCGGCCATGTAAAAAACCCTTCATACAAAGCGATTTGTACCGGTACGACCGGCCATGCAGAAGTAGCACAAATTACTTACGATCCCGATATTATCAGCTTTGATGAATTACTGGAGGTTTTCTGGCAGACACATGACCCTACCACGCTCAACCGCCAGGGCAATGACGCCGGGCCGCAGTACCGCTCCGTCGTGTTTTATCACGACGACGAGCAAAAACAAAAGGCCGAATACTATAAAAAAGAACTCGACGCCAGCGGCGCATACGCAAAACCGATTGTAACGGAAATCAGCCCGCTAATTAATTATTACCCGGCGGAGAGTTATCACCAGAATTATTTTGCCCAAAACAGCAATCAGCCGTATTGTGTTTTTGTGATCCAGCCCAAGCTCGACAAATTCCGGAAGGTATTTGCGGAAAAACTTAAATAACCCCTGACAACCGCGATAATATCAACTGTTTATTGCCGCTCGGACTTTTACTGCCCGGATAAGCAAATCCTCCAGTAAATCCAGCCTCAGCATGCTGGCTGCATCGCTTTTTGCGAGGGAGGGTTCCGGGTGAGTTTCGATAAATAACCCGTCCACGCCGGCCGCTACGGCTGCCAGACATAATGTACCGATCAGTTGTGCGTCTCCGCCGGTGATGCCGGTGCTCTGGTTGGGTTTCTGTACCGAATGTGTGCAGTCCATTACGACAGGACAGCCGGTTTTTTGCATTCGCGGGATGGAAGTTATGTCCACAACCAGCGATTCATACCCAAAGGTCGTGCCCCGCTCGGTCAGCCATATCCGGTCATTGCCGGTGGAACGTACTTTCTCTACGGCAAACTGCATGGCTTCCGGCGACAAAAATTGCCCTTTTTTGATATTTACACCTTTGCCCGTCTCTCCTGCGGCGATGAGAAGGTCTGTCTGGCGGCACAAAAAAGCCGGGATCTGGAGGTAGTCCACATAAGGTGCGACTTCGGCGCATTCCCAGGTCTCGTGGACGTCGGTGAGTACCGGCACACCGGTTTCTTCGCGTACCTGCCGCAGGATTTCCAGCGCCTCCGGCTTGCTGATACCCGTAAAGCTGTCCAGCTTTGTGCGATTGGCTTTTTTAAAGGAACTTTTGAAAATATAGGTGATGCCGAGCCGGTCGGTGATGGCTTTGACTTCTTGTGCAATCTTGAGTGGTGTATGTCTATCCTCAATGGCGCAGGGACCGGCAATCAGAAATAAGGGTTTCATAAACTGTCATTTTTAAGAAGAGAACCGAGGTAGCCACCATGGTGGCGTTTGAAAAAACCCTCACGGGTAAATCCGGTTTTTTCGATGAGCATAGTAGTAAGGATATGTCCGATGACCAGCATCACCGTAATGGAAGTAGTAGGCGTGAGATTCAGCGGGCAGATTTCTTCCGGGCCACCCGTAAAAAGGGTGACATCTGCGGCCTGAGCCAGGGGGCTTTCTTTGTTGCCTGTGATGACAATGATGGGGTTTTCTCCGTGGAGGTTGCGGGTGAGGGTGATGAGTTCAAGCAACTCACGGGTTTTGCCCGAATTGGATACCAAGATTATCGGGTCGTGGTGGTGGAGCATTCCCAGATCGCCATGCTGAGCTTCGGAAGGGTGAAGAAATACCGAAGGTGTTCCCGTGGCCGATAGGGTAGAGGCGAGGTTTAGCGCCACCTGACCGGCCTTGCCCAGGCCGCTGGTGATGACCTTGCCATGTTCCTGATGGACATAACGAAAAAGTACGTCCACAACTTTCTCAAAGTCATTATCCGTAGGAATATTCAGAATAGCTGCTGCCTCCGCTTCGAGGATGTGCCGGATTTTGGGGTTCATTTTTAGGATAGGGATAATGATAATTTTTGAGAAAAAGTTTCGAGAGAAATTACGTTTACCGGGGGAAACTCAATATTCTCCCAAAACCCAATAAAATTTAAAACCTGGAACCAATGAAATAAGGAATACATTTGTATCCAGAATTACCCTTAACTTATTGGTTTTCTTCATTCAGCCAGGTTTCAAGGTCTGATTCTTGGATTCCCTTTGCTGTAACTGCTTCTTCTACAGATTTACTTAATCTCCGAGCAAAAAATTTACCCAGAAATTTTTTTATTTCACTTAACTCTTCCTCTGTAGGATTAAAGGAATAAATCCGTAACAGTTCAAGTTGAAGAGATGATAATTTGGTAATATTTCCCCTCATAGATATATAAGCTTCCTAATAAGTGCTTAAATATACAAAATTTATGCTTATCACAGAAACGCAAATTCCTCATTCTATCCCCCCAAAAAATCCTCAAAGTTATCTTTATTCAAAAACCGTGTTTCGTGCTGTGGGTAAGCCTGTGTAAACGTGATGGGAAAATGAATCTTTGATTTTGCATTCCACTTGATTTCGTAGGCAAAAAATTTGCCGTCGCGTTCTTCTACATAATCTATTTCCTGCTGACTGTTGGTTCGCCAGAAAAAGCTATTGGCAGCAATGGAAGCATAATGCAGGTATTTTTTGCGTTCACTGATTAGAAAATTTTCCCATAAGGCTCCCACATCCTGTCGAAGTTCGATCGGTTGGTACTGAGCAATGATTGCGTTTCGGATTCCATTGTCGTAAAAATAGATTTTCCGTTTGTTTTTGATCTCATTGCGGAGGTTTCGGCTGAGGGGCGGTAGGCGGAAGATGATATAAGCCTGCTCCAGAATATGTATATAGCTTTCTACGGTCTGATTGTCTAATCCTACCAATTGCCCCAATTCATGAAAAGAAACCTCATTTCCCAACTGAAAAGCCAATGCCTGCAATAAACGGGTCAGTTTTTCGGGTTTTTTGATTCTTTCCCAGGAAAGAATATCCTTGTATAAATAGCTGTCAGCTAATAGCCGTAAAACTTCTTTGGGGTCTCCCTGATAAGTTACTACTTCGGGATAGGAACCATATATCAGCCTTTGGGAGAGATTTTGTCTCTCTTCTAGCCATCCAAAATGTTCTACTCTTTCTAAATGGGAAAGAGGCAAAAGGGTATATTCCCACTTCCTTCCCGTGAGCGGTTCATTGACCTGACTGGAAAGCTCAAACGCAGACGATCCGGAGGCTACAACCTGCACTTCCGGAAATTCGTCCACCAACAATTTTAGTTTTAATCCAATGTCGGGTATGCGTTGGGCTTCATCGAGAATAAAAATCTTTTTCCCAGCAACGAGTTGTTTCCACCGGTTGGTTGTAACTCCATCCAGCAAAATTCCTGTCTCCGGGTCATCTCCGTTCATCCATCGTATATCCGAAAACCCGGAAAACAGGTTTCTGAGCAGGGTAGTTTTGCCCGATTGCCGTGGACCAATCAGCACGATGGCTTTCCCTTGAAATAATTTCTGGTGAATAATTGATTCGATTTTTCGCGGAATCATATTTTTGCGATTGTAATCGCAAAAATACATATTTTTTTGCGATTACAATCGCAAAAATCACGTGTTTTTTATTGTTTGACTCCCGCTTGTATCTTTGCAAAATGAATGGCAAAAACCGAAAAGATATCCGCCCCGGATTGCGCGTGGCAATTATCCAGAAGTTCCCCTGTACGGGTACTCCTTGTCAGGATTTCTCTTTCTTTATGTCGTATTGAAGATTAGCGACATACAACTTGTAGGTGCTTACTTCCCAAGTGATCTTGGGCAAAGCGGGTTTTTCTTCTTCCTCTTCAAAGTCAAAACCTCGGGTTCGGTCTGTGCTCACGGTGGTACCCGGAAGCGCGATCGGATCGAGGTGGAAAGGTGTCAGGTCAAAAGGCGTAGCACTGACGATGAGTTTCATGTAGTTTTCCTGCCCTGGCCAGTTGTCGTTGATGATGTAATTGTCAACACCAATGCCGATATACTTCTGACCGTTTTCCATCTTCTTCCCTCTTGATTTGAGTGTGAGGTCGCCTTCTCGGGTCCATTTTTCCAGTCCAAGCTGGGGCCGTTCCATCATACCTTTTTTTTCGTCAGCCAGAAAGGCAAAACTGGAAGGCATATAAATCAGACTGACATATAATAATTGGTCGGAGTAATTTTTCAGTTCAAAACGAAGCAGATGTAAAGCATTCTCTTTTCCTACTTCCAGTGTTATTTCTTTGTCTTTGGGCAGGAGTCGTTTTTCTTTTCCTCCTTCGTATTTCTGGACAAACAATTCTACGGGATACATACGCGCATCGGAGATATGCAGGCCCTCAGGAACACCCTGGGTAGGGGTTTCCAGATCGCGAAGAAAAGTCCATAATGCCATTTGCCGGAAATCCTCAAAAGCTACATTCACCTTTTCGGGCAAAAGTTTATTTCCTTCGCGGTATTTGATTGGGAGAAGAACCGGGCGTTTGTGATCCCCTGCACGGGTAGTCGAAAAAACTTCGTCTCCGGCAATGAGTACATAATCGGCCTCGCCTTCCTTATCGGTTAGTTCGAAGCTTTTAACTTTCTGATTGCCCAGTAGTTTTTTCAGTTCTTCGCGGGCCATTTTTGCGCCTTCTTCGGCACGAGTCGGATTTCCTGATTCGCTTTTGGCGAGGATCGCTATTTTCAGGGTAGCAAAGGAAAGACCGTCAACTTCGGCTCTCAGGGAAACACCCGGGCCGGGGTTAAAATCTTTGCCTAAATCAAGGGTGGAATGAGTCAGGAAAACGGCCTTGATTTTTGTCTGTGTTTTGGCTTGGGGGTCATTGTGAGGGAAAAGAGAAACTTTTACCGATGTCGCATCCATCGGAACCCCGTGCAAAGCCCCAATATCCATTCTCCATTCTTTTTCGGAACCATTGTCCACTTTTTCTACGGTGGCGTAGGAAGGAAGGCCATTGGGTTCGTTGGTGAGAACGACATTGTATCGGTTGCCCGGATTGTCGGAGCGGATATAAAACTGTGGAGTCTGCCGTTTGTCGCGACTATCTTCTTCGGAGGAAAAGAAAAATCGCATCCGATTGGTTACCCGATTGTGTAATTCGTGATAACTGACGCGGCCTTTGTGTGATTCCAGAATGTCAACCAGTGCGCGGGTAAAAGCACCATTGGTGCCCGTCTGGTTGGGAGCTTCCCAAGCGAGTTCTACTTCACGGCAGGCTGCCAGCATGACGTGATTGCCTTGCGGAAGCACTTCATCAAGGGGGAGGTTTTTTGCGAGTTTACTTTTGACAACCGGGTCGTTATTGAAGATAAATTGTTCAGGGCTTCTGCCTTTGAGCGCCCGATATTCAACCTGACGAGATTTGGCTACGGCAGATTCGGCAGCCCCAAACACAGACCGGGTATTTTCGCCGGAGTGACAGCAGTCAAAAACCGTTACCACATGTGCTTTCTCATTGTTTTCTCCCGCAATTTTGCGGATGAGGTAACGAAGTTCTTTGTCTGCTATGACGGTTTCTCCGGGATTTTGGTTGAAATCCATACACAGCAGTCCGGCGATATTGCCGTCTATTTCACTTTCTGCAAAAACAGGAAGGGCTGCAATTTCCCTTATACCATGCCCTGAGTAATAAAACACGGCTACATCTCCCGCCTGCGTTTTTCCCAGGTGCTCTTCAAAAGCTTTGACAATATTAGCTTTTGTAGCAGCGATATTGCCCGGACTGGTGATTTTCTGCACATGGATTTCCGAAAACTGCGCCCTGACAAAATCCTTTTCCAGGTAGGATGCAAACAGATTAACATCGTTGATGCATCCTTCGAGTTGTTTATTACTGGGAAGGTGCGAATACTCGTTGATACCAACAAGAAGCGCAAATAACTTGGGTTGAGTTTGATTTTTAGGCATTTTAAGGGGCGTTAGAATTATACTTTACCGGCCATAAAGGTGCTGATTTTTTCATCTCCTCCGGAGAGGGTACGAGAGAATACATCCGAAATTACCCCCCAGAGAAACAACTTGAGGTAATCGTACAGTCCTTCAGAGCCGAAAGTGTCTCCGCCATCAATGTAGATTTGCTGAAAACCCAACAGAAGTACTACAATGAAAGTTGCCAACGCGACTAGCGGCCGGAAATACGCGTAGCGTACTCTTGCGCTGGCATTGACACCGGAAAAGAAAGAAATAAAACGCAGCCAGATACTTTCGAGTTTTTGCCAGAAAGTTTTTGCCTGAGGGGTACCTGGAGTATCACTGGTACCCATGGTCGTACCAATCCTGTCAATATCAACCTGGATCATTTGATCTGCACCGGGGATATCCACTCCGCCGATGGAGCGAGATTTAGAAGCTTCGGAATCAGAAGCGATAATACCCTGAACCCGTGCCAGTCCCTGTTGCACCTCTTCATCATTTCCGTTGAGTATATTGTCTCTTACAAGTTGAAGGCTGGTGCCCAGGTCGCCGGACAGAGATGAACTGATGTTTTTGTTTTTGATCTGTTCACCCACCCTCAGATGGAGCCTCTCCAACTGCTGAATCTGGCTCACTTTTTTTTCTGTGGGCGCGAGAAGTTCGAGCACGGCAGCTTTACCTTCTTCATCTTTCACTTTGTTGATTTCTGCTTCGACGGAGTCAAGTTCTCCAAGGATATGTTTTCGAGAGATTTCATCCGAAAACCGATCTGCTTTTGTCCGCAGGGGAATATATTTGTCCATCAGTTCCAACTGAGGGCCTGCCTGATCCACGGATTTCATCAGTCTGCCCACAATAATACCGAGTACAAGGGCGATAAGTGCGCCAAAAACACCGATCCGAGAAAAGACCGTCATGGAAACGGTAGAGGTATCGGGGTAGTCTTTGTAGTGAATCCGCACACGTCCGGTATATTCATCGGGGCGGAGTTGTTTGGTATTGTTTACTTCAAACTGTGCCACGCCGATGCCACCGGGCGGAATAATTTTATCTTCATTTTTCCAGGTAAAATCGGCTTCGGTAAGAGATTCGCCGGTTTCTTTTCCTTTGAGAGTGAGCGAAAACCGCTCCATTTCCATGGGCGACTGGCCGGTATTTTCGATCCGTACCGAAATCGTCTGATTATTGATTTTGGGGGGAAGGATTCCATTAAACCAGGAAGGCGAAGCCATTTTCAGATTTAGCGATGCGTCTTCTTCGACGACGGCCACCTGATTCGGGTCTTTGATGTCAACGGTCACCGGAATCGTCCAGTTACATTCACTATCCTGAGCTTCGATGAAAATAGTACCTTTATACACGCCCGATTTGGCGAGTTGGCTTACGGCAACGAGGATTTCTTCTTTTTTACCTTTCCCAATTCCAAAAGCATTTTTGGAAAATACGAGATACTCCGGAGGAATAAAATCTTTGGTTTGCGGATTTACCAACGACTGCGCGGTAAGTGTAACCTGTACACCCTGTGGGCTGGAAATCACAAATCCAGTGGGAAAATCTTTCGGCGAAGTATCCATAATACCGGTAATGCGAATTTCCGGATTGGCACTGGAAAATTTCAGCAGGTTGTCACACTGACTGAATACAGAGAGCGAAGAAAACAGGAAAAATGTAAGTAAAATTCCTGTAACGGGTTTTTGGCGGCGGGCTTTCATTAACTATTTCGGTTTATTCAATTGTCAACGATGGATTTAATTCCAAAGTACAAAAATATTTGAATTTATATCTCTTCATTTAGTCTTTTCATTCCTAATTCAAAAAGTTGGTCAAAATGGCTTTCCAGCGCGGTGTTTTCTCCCCGAAGGCCCTCCACAACGGCTTTGGCCCAAAGGAAATATTCGTGTCGTCGCTCCAAAGACCAGTCAACGGGAGGTGAATTCATAATGTCATACAGATTGGAGCATTTGTCGGCGAGTTTTATCTGTTTGGCTCCGGGTGATTTTTTCGGGGCATGGTCAATCTGAAGCTGTTTTCGCTGGGCTTTGGGTAAAGATTTGTCATCCGTTACTTCCTGAACATATCCCAGAACTATTTTCCCGAAAGCAGATTCGATTTCTTCGGATTGGGTTTGGGTATCTTCCAGTGTATCATGGAGAATAGCGGCGGCGAGTACATTTTCATCCCTTACTTTTCCGATATTCCACAACAGGTTTGAAACTTCGATCAGATGGTTGATATAGGGACTAGCTTCTCGGTCTTTACGACGTTGGTCGCGGTGTTTTTCAGCAGCAAAGGAGAGGGCAGAAAGGATTACACCGGGGTTTACAGGACTTCTTGACACTTTATTTTTTTTGTTTTGAAAGTTTATGGATAATCTCCGCCAAATAGTCGAGTTCTTCGGTGGAGGTGAAAACATTAGGAGAAATACGCACTCCCTTCACGTCGTCATGGGAAGTGGCTGTAACATAGATATTGTAATTATTGGTCAGTTCATTACCCAAATCCACGGGATCCCAACCTTCCAATAAAAAACTCGCGATGCCGCAGGAGTGTTCCGGCGCCAGGGAAGTATTAAATCGTATATTCGGAATAATCTTTACCTGATTTGTCCAGTATTCTTTCAGATACCGCAATCGGGCCTCTTTTCGCGCTGTGCCGATATAGTTGTGAAAATCTATGGCATCGGAAACGGCCAGTTCCAACGGAAAAGAGCGCGTCCCGAGGTGTTCAAATTTAGTGATAAGTTCTTTTTCCTCCTGCGGGTAACCATGCATAGGCCACAAGTCCGAAATTTTATTCTTTTTTACATACAACATCCCCGTACCAAAAGGCGCACACAGCCATTTGTGCAGGCTCGTTCCAAAATAGTCACCCCCCAAGTCGGGAACCTGAAAATCAAGCTGGCAAAATGAGTGCGCTCCGTCAACGATCATTTGTAAGTTGTGCTTTTGGGCGATAGCTGCGATTTCGCGAATCGGCATGATATGGCCCGTGAGATAGATAATATGACAGGCCAGTATCACTTTTGTTTTGGGCGTAATGGCCTCCTCAAACCGGCGCACAATTTCCGTGGGATCGGTTGCCGGAACGGGCAGCTTTATCCGCACGATTTTTACCCCTTCGCGATTGGCGCGCAGGTCGAGCGCACTTTGCATACTGGGGTAATCCTGGTCAGTAGTAAGGATTTCTTCTCCTTTTTTCAAGTCTATACCGAGAATAGCCGTATCGAGAGCCTCGGTAGCACTGCGCATCAGGGCGATTTCCTCGTCGGAAGTGCCGGCGAGGTCGGCGAGTTTTCGCCGCACCGAACTTCGCATTTTCCCCATGACCCGCCACATATAATAACCGGGAGCTTCATTTGCAAAACGATTGTACATTTCTACCTTTTCCTGAACCGCCTTAGGGTGCGGACTCACACCCCCGCTGTTGAGGTTGACCATATTGGCCGACGAGGTATAAGCCTGGCGCACCAAAGCCCAAAAATCTTCGTCCCAAGCAGATTCTTGTATATTTAGATGGCGTATCTGCTTCAGGTCTTCGCTTACATTTCTTGCAAAAACAGGGTGTAGCCAGGGCAAAGCCAGTGAAGAGCCAGCCAGAGAGCCGAATGATTGCAAAAACTTTCTCCTTCGAATGGGCATGACGGATAAATCACTAAATTACCCGAATGTAATAATTAAAATGCTAACGCATGTACCTATTCTTCGATACCGAAACCACGGGTCTTCCCCAAAACTGGAAAGCGCCGGTCACAGACTTAGCCAACTGGCCCCGAA
Organism: Bacteroidia bacterium; assembly: GCA_033764335.1. Classification (GTDB taxonomy): domain Bacteria; phylum Bacteroidota; class Bacteroidia; order J057; family J057; genus JAGQVA01. The sequence goes on from JANRJC010000013.1 coordinate 93,002, forward strand.
TGGTACAACTCGCCTGGCTGGTATATGATGAAAAAGGTAAAGAGATCAACAGAGCCAACTATCTGATTCAGCCCAAAGGTTATCGGATACCGGCGGGGGTGGCGATGATGCACGGGATCACGACGGAGCGGGCGGCCAAAGAGGGCATTCCGCTGGAGGCTGCACTGGCAGCATTTGCCGGAGCGATAGAAGACGCCGCGCAACTCGTGGCACATAATATTGAATTTGACGAGCGCATCATCGGAGCCGAATTTCTCCGCACCGAAATCCCCAATCAGCTATTTGACAAACCCCGGCTATGCACCATGAAGTCCTCCATAAACTATTGTCGTCTGCCAGGCAAATATGGCCGTTATAAAAACCCGTCATTAACCGAATTACACCAAAAGCTGTTTGGCCACAAATTTGACGATGCCCACGACGCCCTCGCCGACGTAGTCGCCTGCGCCCGCTGTTTTTTTGAGCTTAGAGAGTTGGGGGTGATGTAGGTTTTAGGCTAATAATTTCTCCAATTTCATTTTCCACTTTTCCCAATCTTTCATTTCTCGGGTTTGTAAGTCAAGAAATTTCTGTGTGTGGTTGTGATGTATCAGATGGCAAAGTTCGTGAGTGATAACGTACTCAATGCATCCTTTGGGTGCTTTAATCAGTTCCGGATTTAAGATTATTTTTCCTTTTGATGTACAGCTTCCCCAGCGTGTAGGCATATCTCTGAGTGAAAAGTGAAAAGAGGTAAGTGATAAGTTATGTCTTTGAGCAAAAGAATTGTATAACTCTTCAGCCATCTTTTGAATTTTTTCCTTAGCCCTAACCCAATACCATTCTTCAACTAATTCCTTTGTTCTATTTTTTTCGCAGGTATATACCTCGAGAAACGGCCCTTTAAGTTTTACCTTTTCACTGTTCTCTTCTAACTTATCACTTATCACTTTCAATCGGTATTGTCTGCCTAAGTACAAATGAGTTTCTCCGCTTACATATTTTCGTTTCGGTGTTTTGGGCTGAAAGGAGAGAAAAAAGCTTTGTTGTTTAATTATCCATGGGGCTTTCTTCTTAATTTTCTCTTTCACCTTTTCCAAAGAAGTGTCTGTCGGAGCTTTTACCAAAACTTCCATTTCGGGAGTTACGGTAATGCCGAGTGATTTCCTGTCTGAAAATTCTAGGAGGAACTCTATTGTCTTGCTCCCAAATTGAATAGATTCCGTCATTACTTGTATCGGATTTTGGCGACTTCAATACAATCATCGGCAATTTTGTCCATGTCTTTGAAAGACAGGTTCACATTGTATTTGTCTCTTACTTCATCAATCAGGTAATCACCAATTTCAATAAGCAGTTTGCCTGTAATGTTCGTTTTGAATTGCCAGTCAATGATCGGGTTACCCTTGTCTAAAACAGCCTCTTGGATAAGGTCGTCAATGTGCAAAGCCGTTTGTACCGAAACCTCTTTGCGGATTACATTGTCCTGAATTTTTTCGGAAAATGCTTCGAAAGTTAAGCCGTAAAAAGCTTTTGCAATCTCTCTTTCTTTCAATTGCTCCGGTATATCATTGTCGGTACGAGCCAACACCTTGTTCATGATGTCCTGAACTCTGCTAAGGTATTGTGCTTCGCTGATTCTTTTGGCTTCATAGTCGGCAATGGTCTCCTTCAGCATTTGCGAAAACTTCTTGTAGAAAGCAGGATCTTCATCCATTTTTTCGGTGATGTGTTTGGCTGTTCTACTGGAAATCTTGTCCGCTTTGGCTGCTATACCTGTAGTGTTTTCGACTTCTTGCTGAAATTTGTCCTTATCAAAAATGTTTACCAGCTCGGTAATAGTTTCAATCTTCTCGGTGGTGATATGTGTGTCAATCAGCTTTTGAATTTGCCCTTCGTACTTCTTATAGTCAATCTCATCGCTGTATCGTTCTACTACTGCCAAACGAAGTTTCAAAAACATGGTCAAATCTTCTTTGTAGCGGTTGATGGTTTTTTCTTCTACGTCTTTGTGAAATTGAATGGATGACAATGCCAGTTTCAAACTCTTTGCAAACGCAGCCAGTTTATCGTAAAACAAAACTCGTATCGCTTCATCTTTTAATAGTTGTTGATAGGCTTCTGCATCACGTTTGTTGGCAATTGTTTTGAAAATATCCCACAAGTCAGAATGTTTTTGCGGCAGCTTTTTGATTTCATCTGAAATGTTAGTGAGTGTTCCTGCCAAATCTTCATCGTCAAAATCTTCAAATGATGAGTATATCTGTAAAGCATTATCCAGGTTTTCAATCACACCATAATAGTCAATGATGTATCCAAATTCTTTGTCAGCATAAATACGGTTTACTCTTGCTATGGCTTGTAATAGTTTGTGCCCCTGTAAATTTCTTGTGAGATATAAAACAGTATTCTTTGGCTCGTCAAATCCTGTCAGTAGTTTATCAACTACAATGATGATTTCCGGGTCTTTCTGATTTTTGAAACGATTGATGATGTTTTTCTCATAGCTCTTTGCATTGCCATGTTCGTTCATCATTTTCTTCCAAAACTGGCTTACTTTTTCAGGTGCTTTTTCATAAGCGCTTTCCTCTCCTTCCCGTTCATCAATGGAGGAAATGAGTACTTCACTGCTTAGAATACTTATTTCATCTAAATACTCTTTGTATTTAATGGCATTCACTTTTTTATCACAAACCAACTGTGCTTTAAAAGGGGTTGCCTGCCAGTTGTTTCGGAAATGGTAGCTGATGTCCCAAGCAATCATCCGCATTTTTTGTTCGGCTGAATTCAGGTGATCGTATCGGGCAAATTTCTTTTTGATATCCGCTTTCTGATATTCGGTTAAGGGTTCTGAAACCATTCCAAAAAAGGTATCTATCGGACTTGCATTTACATCTTGCAAAGCCAAACGTCCTTCATACAGTAACGGAACCACCGCCTTGTCGCTTACTGCTTGGTCAACGGTATAGGCATCAATTACGCCACCGAATTTTGCCGCTGTGCTTTTATCCTTTTTGAAAAGGGGTGTTCCCGTCATGGCAATGAAACAGGCATTGGGCAAAGTCTTTTGCATATCAATATTGAAAGTGCCGTGCTGCGTTCTGTGTCCTTCGTCCACTAATACAAAAATATCGTGGCTTTCTAATGGCTTGTTTATTTTCTTTACTGCCGCTACAAATTTGTTGATGATGGTAGTAACTACTGCATCACTTTTGTTTTCAAGTAACTCAACCAAACGCTGACCTGTTGTAGCGTTCTCTACAAACTTGCCACACTTTCTAAAAGTACCCGTGATCTGATTGTCCAAATCGGTACGGTCGGTTACCAATACAATTTTAGGATTGCGAATGCTCGGCTCCATGGCAATGGCTTGAGCGAGCATCACCATGGTTAATGATTTTCCACTTCCTTGTGTATGCCAGATTACGCCTCCTTTTCGTTTTCCGCCTGCCTTGCCGTCAGGCAGGTTCTCTACATTTCGTATTCGTTGCATGGATTTTTTAATGGCGAAAAACTGCTGGTAACGGGCAATTTTCTTTTCTCCATTGTCAAACAAAACAAAATTGAAAACAATGTCCATCAATCGGTCAGGACGGCATAATCCAAATAAATATTCATCCTGAACCGTTGGCAATATTTCTTCCTGCTCCAAAACATCAAAGTATTGGCGAACATACTTGAAGCGGTCGGCAAACAATTGTTCTTTTACTTTCTCAGATAGTGGCTTATTCTTTAATTCAGCCAATTTTTCACTATTCACTTTTAACTCTTCACTTTCCTTCCACTTCGCCCAAAACTTTTCAGGCGTGGCGTTGGTGGCATAAGCCGCTTCTTGGGTGGCAATGCTCAAGGTGAGTTGGGAATACACATACAAACTGCGGATGCCATCTTCCTGCTGGTTGCGTAAATGCTGACTAATCGCCTGTTTCAAAGGCTCTTTCATATCGGGACGTTTGCACTCAATGATGCAAAACGGGATGCCATTTACAAACAAAACCAAATCGGGGCGGTAATGCTCTTTGCTGGTACTTCGCATGACGCTGAATTCTTCCGTTACATGAAAGACATTGTTGCTTATGTTTTTCCAGTCAATATATTGCAGGGTGAAACTCTTTTTGTCGCCATCTACACTTTGCTCCAGTGCCTGCCCCAAGGTGAGCAGGTTGTAGGCTTTTTCACTGGCGGCTATATAACCCTCATTCATAGGAAGGTTCTTTAATGCCAAAATGCCCCGTTCAATATTTTCGTCCGTGAAAATGCTGGTTTTGGAGGCACTTACCCGTATGCTGTTGATTTCCTTCAACTGCTTCCGCAACACATCTTCCAGCAATACATGATTAGTTTTGCCACCCCTCAACCGTTCGGCTTCTGTCGGACTCAAATAGGTATAGCCCAAATTCACCAGCATCTGCAATGCCGGAATCTGGCTGATATGGTCTTCTTTAAAACTGGGGGTGTTCATTGCTTCTAATAGTTTTTCTAATCATCCTTCCTTAGTTTCATAATCATAACTCAATACATCGATAAGACTCAAACAGCAAATGTTCATTTTGCTGTATATAGCCTAATTGGTTAGTGATTAGCTTGGTCTTTCCTATGTTAAATTCAGGAGTATTTGTATGGTGATGCCCATATACCCAATAATCTACCTCAGAAGTTTCAATCAAATCAAAAAGCTCCGCAGCAAAAGCTTCATTTAATACATCGCCTTTATATTCTTGGGGGTAGTTTAGAAAGGTTGGGCAGTGATGGGTGAAAACGGCCACATGTGCCTCCTTCTTCGTTTTTAGCTCATTTTGAATAAACGCCAAGCTCTCTACATGCAATTGGTTGTATAGTTCAGCCGAAAAGCGATAGCCCTTGTGTTTGATTAAATGAAAATCATTCATGCTACGTTCAATCTGCCACTGGTGGCCGGGGCTGATGTTGCTCCAAAGGGTAGAGAAAATCAATTTTACATTTTCTTCCACTACAGAAGTATTGTTTACCAAAAACACATTGCTGCGAATGGCTTCATGCAGCACACTGTTTTTTTCGACTATATTAAAATGGTAGTATTCATGATTGCCCGGTAGCCAATATGTGGTTTCAAAATGGTCGGACACATAATCAAAAAAATCCTGGTGCTTGTGCATTATGACAAAGGGTGCAATATCACCCGCCAATACCAAGACATCACCCACCGGCTGTAAAGGATGTTGCTTTAAAAATTCCTTGTTGGCTGGGAATTCAAGGTGAAGATCGGAGGCGTATTGGAGTTTCATACATTCATTAAGTTACCGGAAACTTATAACCAAATTCCTGCTTCCAAATGTTCAATGCTTGCGCTTGATTATCTTGGTGCAGAGCTTGTTCTGCACTTCTGATAAGCTGCTTGAAAGCCTCCTTGAAATTTGATTTTTGTGTACTGTCCAATTTTGAAAGGAAATCATCTCCCGGTGTTGCTGGGTTTTTACTTGCTATTTCCCAAGAGAATGAATTATTAATAGCTTTTGTCGTTTCGCAAAAAGCAATATCGTCTCTTGTGTTAGCTTTATAATGTGTAGCGACCCATACAGTAAAGGCAATACCACTTGGCATTTTTCCACTTCTTTGGTTTGCCCATGCCTTAAAGTACTTTACTAACCGCAACATCTGCCCGCCTTTGTCTTTTTCCTTACGTTGTTTTTCGAACCAATCGCACAATTCTTTTGGGTCGCTTTCCTTCCATTTGGTTTTGGTAGCAAGAAATGGATGTCTATCATTTGATGTTTTGTAATAAACAGGCAGGTCAATATCGAAATCACTTTTGTAAATAACCCTGATGCATTTTTCTCTGTGTTCAATACCTGAAACAGTTTGGTCTTTTACTGCATCAGCCACATACTTCTGCAAAGTCAATGGTTCAACGGTTGGCTTGGTAAGAAAGTAAACGCCTAAATCAACATCGTAGCTGCCATCTTTCTTAACGACCATTGTTTTCATTTTGTAGGAACCTTGTATGTAGAATTTCGGAACCGGGGCATCCGTTTTTGCTTTAAAGTATTCCACAATTCTGTTTTGCAATGCCTGACGGGAAGAAATGAGTTTATCTTTTCTTGTTTTGGTAAGAGAAATAGCTTGTTCAAACTTTAGAAATTGATTATGTGAATTTGCCATGTCTGTGTATTTTACTTCGTCATCACTAAACAGTTCTTTGAGAACCAATCCACTTACAGTCACGCCCAAAATTCTTAATAATATCGGTAGCATTGTATTTAAGTTTTATCTTCTTTCTTGTGTGGTACAAATGGATGTAACCATTTCCCGGTGAATAAATACAGTTCATAAAATACAAACCACTCATGTGTCCACGGAATTATTGTGTCATATAAATGGCTGGTTTCATTCCAGTTCAAATCTGAGCTATGATATAGGCATAAAGAACGGTCTTTGGGATACATGTGAATATCATCGTTATAAGGGATAATAGGATTAGTAACAGTAACAATAGGCCTGTCTGCCGGGATATATTTAATTCGATAAGAATATACCTGGGACTCTTCGGTAGGTTGAAAGCTACCGTAGCAGTACAAACCACCATTTTGGACTTTGCATTGCAAAAAGGAATAGTGCATATTTAGTAATCTGGCTTCTCGTCTTGCAATTGCCATTGGATTAATCGGTTGCTCTTTAAAAAATCCCATTACCCGCCAAAATTTTTATGTGGTTTGTTAGAAATACCTTCATTTGTTTGAATCTGACCTTTATGATTGGTTTTAGCACCACCACCTAATATTGTTGATGCAATAGAAGCAAGTGAGTTTAGTTGTTTATCTACATCCTTGTTTTCTCCATCCGGGAAATATGATCCCAGATGTTTCTGCCAAAGTTTGCTGGCTTTTAGTTGATTTTGTTCTTTTTCAATAGCCTTGGTTGCGTCTTCGATGAATGCGTCAATAGCCTCAAAGAAATAATTTTGATCGCCAGAGTAGTTTCCGAGCAGGTCATCCTGTGGCGTCGTTGGCATTGTACACGACCATTTGGCTTTAAGGTTCGATTTGATTGCTTTGAGTGTGTCTCTCAGACAAATATCATCACGGTCGTTTTGCTTGATATTTCGGCAGGCCAGGACTGTCATAGTCAGGCCATTGGGCATCTTTTTGCTCCTATTGTCACACCACGCTTTAAGATATTTGACAACTCTCACCAACTGTCCTTTGATGTCCTTCTGATCCTTAAACCAGTCTTTAAACTCTTTTGGGTCGCTTTTAGACCAGCCGTCATTTTTTACAGCCAAATGGGGATTTTCTGAATCGTTTGCTTCACTTTCTTTATAATATACAGGCAAATCAATATGGTAATCTCCTTTATATATTACACGGATACATTTGCTTCTATGCTGTGGCTGTTCAGATGTAGTATCCTCAACAGCATCCCAAATCCATTTTTGCATAGTTGTGGCTGTTTCCTTGGGTCTCGGAAAGAAATACACACCATTGTCTAAGTCGCAAGTATCCTCTTTTGTACGTATCATTGTACCTAAAGAATAAGAGCCTTGCCCCCTGAATTTAGGTTTATATTCTGAATGATTTTCCTTAAAATGCTTCCGGATTCGATCTCTAAGATCGTCTCGTGAGGTAATCAGTTTGGTTTTCTTAGTCTTGGTAATGCTCAAATTACCATTGAATTCCTGAAAAAGGTTGTGGCAGTTTGACATGATTAGCGTGTTTTATATGTTTTGAGTGTTTTGAAAAAGTTCATTACCCTTTCCTGGGTAGCATTTGTGTTGCCATCCTGGTTACCTAGTATTTTTAAAGTGCTTAATGCCTTTTTATCGGCCCTATCCATCTCAATGACTTTCATTTGTTCAGGAGATAATATGGGTGAATCTATTCGTTCATATATGGAAAATCCTTTTATTTTCTGAATGGTTGTCTTAAGAAAAAAATCTGTAAAATGTGCCTGACCATCCATTGAAGTCTGGATTAGTTTTGACCGCCAACCAATAAATGATCGCCTTTCCCGAACACCTGCGGGCCATCCTCCTGGCTGAGAGATACTTGCTATTGACAACATCTCAACGTGTGAATATTCACCACCTTCAACAACAAAGTATTTAATTGCTTCCAGAAACCCACATAGACTTGGATTATTGGCCCAAACGCCCCCATCAACAAAAAGTTCGTCCTTAATGCTGTGTATTGGAAGATAGGTAGGAGCTGCTGAGGTGGCTAGTGCCGCATCAACCACCTTGATATTCTTATCCATAAAGAAGTTACCCTCTTTATGCGGGAACTTGAATATTCTGGGTTTACCAGTAGTAAGATTAAAACTAGGAATCAGTACCAGATTTTTCAGTTCTCCAAGGGTTGTTTCCCCAAACTTTTCCTCCAAAATCCGCTTCAATGCTTTATTGTTAAACTTTCCCCGGAAGAATGTCTGTGTCACAAAGTGAACCACATTTCTCTGAAACCATCGAAGAAGGCTATTCTCTGGAGTTGGGAAAATTGCTTTCCCATGATTTGAGTATAAATTTACCAATTCGTCGGCTTTCATTCCGTTCGCCAACCCCAAAGCAATGAGGCCACCTGTAGAAGTTCCGCAAATCATGTCAAAGCATTCACCGCTTTTTCTTCCCGCTTTTTCCTCTAATCGAGCTAATACGGATGCACTGTAAAGACCCTTGATGCCTCCTCCGTCAATGCATAGTATTTTAAATGGCTTCTGTTCCATAGCATTAAATTTTTAACCTAACTTCCTCGTCAAGACTACTTGCAGCCCATTTGTCTGCTCTCCGTTTTTTTCAGATTCCTCTTAGCTGGGGTTACAGTAACGTTTGGCAATCCTGGTGAGAAAACTTGTATCATTTTTGTAAAAAGTTTAAACTTTTTATCCAAACAATTGTATATATTTGTACTGCCTGTTTTGCATGAAGGTCGGCTCCACGCCGTTGAAGGGTATCCTTCTTAGTGCAATCACGGGCTTTTTTATTTTAATTGGTTGTTTTTGGTCAGTGGCTTTTTTCGAGTGTAATAGTTTCCATTGTCAGGGTAATTATCCAAATCATATAGGTCTATTACTAGTGATACTTTACTTTGCAGGAAATCGTAAAACCTGCTTTCCCCTTTTTCAAAAACTCGCTGCAAAGACCAACAAAAATAATCAGCAATATTTAAAATTGGTTCTGTTGTAGGATATTGAACGTTAAATACAACTCTACAATCATTCATTTTTTCCGGATTTTTCTTGAGAGAAATTTCTATTGCCTTATCTAAACCTTTTTGAAGATTTGTATGTGTAGTACACTTACTTCTATGTGATATGTTCAGCACAAGCTGTTCATAGGCATTAATTTTATTTTTGAGTAGATGAGACAATAATTCCGCGTAAAACTCTGCCTCTTTTCCATTGTGTTTTTTTTCATAAAGTGAATAGATTTTTCTTCCTACTACCGCCTCGAAGCTACAATCCAAAGTCTTAATATAATCAAACACCATTTTCCGAACCTCAGGTATATCGTCTTTTGCGTGAATAAAATAGCCGCTACCTTGCTGTTTCCTATGAATGCTGGGAATATCCTTAAAGTATGGGTCCCTAATAATCTGTTCTTGCAACTCAATAATTGCTTTTCTCGCCTCATCTAGGGGTTGTTTTATCTTCAACATACCCAATATAAAACATTTTGATACTCCCTCATTGCCAATAATAGGTAACTTCCCTTTTCCATAAAAAGTAGTGTCACCCGCCTCGTCCAAAAAACGATGATATGTATGTTTTTCCATAACTCTTATTCGTTGTCACCCCTTCATCCTCACCCTACCCGTCAACAACACCTGCATCAACCCCTTCTTCTGCTCCTTCAACTTCTCCGCTTTGGCTTTCAGCAGACTGATTTCTTTATCTGCCGCTTGCAGCACCTGGGCGATGGCGGTTTGTTCAGTTAATGACGGTATAACTGGTTTAATGCTTAAGAATTCTTTAACCTGAATACGTTTAGCCTTTCGACCTCCGATAGCTCCATCATCATATTTTTTATAAAAATCTTCACGAGCTACGAATGATAGTAGAAAGTCTTTATTTATTTTGGATTCTTCAATATCAAAACAGGGTAAATCGAGAGTAGACTCATAGTTATTAAGTTCATCAGGTATAATTCCAAAAGCACCATTCAGAAAATCTAATTTACTATAGATTAACTGCCCTTTTTTTCGGATAAAGTATTGAGTATTTTCACTTCCAATGGTTTTCTCATCTTTTGCAAATACTCCCTTCCCGTAGAGTTTTACAGTAATTTTTTTAGATAAATTACCTGTATTTCCTGTAATGCGGCTTTCTTTTAGAAAAGTACCAAATTTCACCTCCCTCCACTCCCCACCAAACCCCTTCAACCGTTTTTTCCCCGTGAGCAATTGCTGCATTAGCCATTTTTTGCGGAGTTCTTTTTGGGTGATGAGTGCCTGGGTTTTGCTGATGCCTTCATCCCAGGTGCTGAGCACGCGGGCGATGGCGCGCTGCTCGGGGAGGGGGGGGAGGGTTATTGGTAATATTTTAACCAGTTTGCTATTATAACTTTGTTGTTTTGTACCCTGGCAATATTCAAAGGCAAGCATTTCACCATACTGGATGTAAAAATGAAATAGATAATTCAAATCAAGGTTTTCCTTAGGAATAAGAGCCATACAGGACTGGTTAGCGGTTGCTTGTTTTCCCACTATTCCGCAACTTCCTCTTGTACCCGCAGCTTCAAGGCCGGTTATAGCGATAAGAAAAGTGCCTGGATTTAGAATAGACAAGTTTGTATTTCTAACGGCCTCTTGGGATATTTTCTCTTTGGTGTCCGTGATTACATTGTAGTTTAGCTCTCCGCTAGTAATCCATAAAATATTGCCTTTAAAATAATCCAGATTTTCTCTTGATGGGGTTGACCCTGATGAGAAACCATCAACAACATCTTTGAATTGCAGAGACTCCCAATCTTTGGGTATCCAGCCAAGAGGAGTATATTGAAAGCCAGCTTTTTCGGGTGCATTTCACGCTTTCGCGTTGATTGCTTATCTTGTAAAAAACGATTATGACACGCGAAGAATTCCTCCAATTAGCAGATTCGTATTGGCCGGAGCTGGAAGCCTTGCAGGCCAAGGGTGATTTTTATGCCTATGAA
>JANRJC010000022.1:0-45695 GCA_033764335.1 Bacteroidia bacterium
CGGAGTCCGGCTACGCCGAGCCGCAGGATCGTAGTGTCCGGCTGCATCAAGTTGTAGTTAGGTTTGTTTGGAGGCGAAGCCCGACCTCGGAGAGGTCAAATGTTTGTAGAAAGGGAGCCGCCCTATTCATTTTTCCGCTTGCGTTGCGCCGTGGGCGCGAATCCATCGCAGCATATTTGCCTTTTGTGTATGTTTTTTGTAATTTAGGTGTATAATCAATTGAAATGAGAACTAATATAGTGATCAACCCCCAGCTAATGGAACAAGCCCTTGAAATGAGTGGTCTTTCCACCAAAAAAGCCGTGGTAGAAGAAGCCCTGAAGTTGTATATACAGCTTTTACATCAAAAATCTTTACTAGAGCTTCGGGGAAAGTTGAAGTGGGAAGGGGATATTGACCGGTCAAGGACAAACTTATGATTATCGTTGATTCGACGGTTTGGATTGATTTTTTCAATGGAAAAACAACAAGGGAAACCGATCTGCTAGCCACCCTGCTGGAAAAAAATCAGGTAGGTATCGGTGATTTAATTCTAGCAGAAGTATTGCAGGGATTTCGTTTGCAGGGGGATTATAATCTTGCTAAGGGCCATTTGAGTTTTTTGCCCTGTTTTGAGATGACGGGGAAAACCCTTGCTATCAAAAGCGCAGAGAATTATCGTATGCTTAGAAACAAAGGGATTACCATTCGTAAGACGATAGATATGTTTATCGCTACCTTTTGTATCGAAAATGGACATACACTCCTGCACAATGACCGCGACTTTGATCCGATGGTTAGTCATTTGGGTTTGAAGGTTCTTTAGGCCTTCGACTCGAAGCTTGGTCATCGGGCGCAGCTTTCGGTCAAAAATTTGCTCAAATATCCTTTGTGCCCCGCAGACTCAGATGTGTCCACGCTGCGAGGAGAATTTCAACTCCTGCCAGCAGGTACAATTGCTGCGGGCCAATGCCGATAGCAGCCATCACAATCAAACAGGCGCAAAAAAAGTAACGCCCCCAGACGCTGAGCCGGAAAAAGGGTACATAATCTCTTCGGGTAAGCACAAAATAATATGCCGAAAAGGTCAGTGCCAAAGCTCCCAAAATCCGTATCCAGACTTCCGTAGCCTGCTCAATACCGAGTAAATTTAAAACAACATTGGGCATAAACATCAGCCCTAGTCCCATGCCGAGCATATAACCGGCTTGGACGTACATGGAAAGTGTGGTTTGTTTCATAAAGGAGTAGTTAGTGGTTGTATGAACAATCAATTTAATAACTTCTTCTTTAAATCCATTTTATCCCGCCAAATTTAAAACTCAATTTTAAATTTGGCGGGATAGGGTATTCCTGGCATCTCTGTCAATGACAACAATCACCCTCCCCGGTGATTCGCAGATGGCACAGGCTCTCTTTTTCTGCCGTAGGTTTGGGGCATCATTAAACTCGTTGCCATGGCATTTGCACGTTTTCTGCGGAATAAAAGGAACTTAAAACTTTTCATTTCTATATTTATTCCTCTGCTTCTGTTTATCCTTCCTGCTTCTGTCTTTGGTATCGAAGGGCTGACAGTGATTCAGCAGCGCATGATTGCGCTCTTTGCGCTGGCGGCTTTGTTTTGGGTGCTGGAACCGATCCCCATCTTTGCCACTTCGATTCTCCTGATTACGCTCGAACTGGTGCTGATTTCCGACAGCAGTTTTCTTCCCTTTCGCGGGGAAGCGACGGCGGAGTTTGGAACGACCCTGACGTATCAGGAAATCATGGGCACTTTTGCCTCGCCGGTGATTTTGCTGTTTCTGGGTGGTTTTTTCCTTGCTGCGGCTGCGACCAAATACCGCCTTGACCAAAATATCGCGGGGGTACTGCTCCGGTATTTTGGTGAAAAACCGCAAGGGGTGCTGCTGGGGCTGATGGCGATTACGGCTGTGTTTTCGATGTTTATGAGCAATACGGCCACCACGGCCATGATGCTCTCTATTTTACTTCCGGTGCTGAGTGTTTTTCCTCCCAAAGACCCTGCCCGCACGGCTTTTGTGCTGGGCATACCGATTGCGGCCAACCTGGGCGGTATTGGTACACCGATCGGCACTCCTGCTAATGCAATTGCGCTGAAATTTCTGGCATCTTCTCCCCTCACTTTTGGGAAATGGATGGCTTTTGGGGTTCCGATTGTGCTGCTGATGTTGTTGTTTGCGTGGTTGTTGCTGGTGTTGTTTTACCGCTCCTCCACCCGGCAGATCAGACTCAATATTCCGGTGTCTTTTGCCAAAACCCCTAAAGCGGTCATCGTCTATATGACCTTTTTGCTGACGATTTTCCTCTGGCTTACGGACTTCCTGCACGGGATGAATGCCTACGTTGTGGCGTTGATTCCGGTGAGTATTTTTCTGGCTGCGGGTATCATCAATAAGGAGGATTTGAAGGTTATCAGCTGGGACGTGTTATGGCTGGTGTCGGGTGGTATCGCGCTGGGGCAGGCCCTGACGGAAACGGGCGTGGCCCAGGCGGTGGTCAATAGCATTTCGGTTGAATCCATGTCGCCGGGGGCAATATTGGCCGCAGCCTGTCTGGCAGGTCTTTTTCTGGCAAATTTTATGTCCCACACCGCTACGGCAAACCTGATTCTACCCCTGCTCGCAGGCCTGGGTACTTCTGTGGCAAGCCTTTCGGCGATGGGCGTGCCTGCACTTATCATTATCGGTGCTACCCTCAGCACTTCTTTGGGAATGTCGCTGCCCATTAGCACCCCCCCCAATGCACTGGCGCATTCTACCGGCCTTGTTCAGACTCGCGACCTCGCAAGGGTAGGGGTTTTGATCGGAATCTCGGGGCTTTTTGTACTGGGAATGGTCATGTTTATCCTTCATAAAACTCAGTTTATCTCATGAACCCGCTATTCCATACCCAAGACAATCTGAGGACGTTGAAGGAAAAATACTTCGCCGATGAATCCCACCATATCGTCATGCGGAAAGGGGACAGGCTGCTGACGGAAGATACACCCAACAACCGCCTTTATCTGGTTTTGGAAGGACGCCTGGACTGTTTTTTGAAAGACGATGAAGGAAAAGACTATGAGGTGCAGCAGAGTGTGAAAGACATGTTTCTGGGGGTGTATAGTTTTTTTAGCTACGAACATAAAAGTTATCTCACCGTCGTGGCTGCGGAGGAAACCCGGCTGGCCTATATTGAGAAAAAAGCGGAATGGGAAAACAGCGAAGAATTTGCCCGCGATTTTTTGCCGGTGATTGTCCATGAGATTTACCTGCGCCAGGTATTGTCGCAGCAGATGAATCAAGAGCGTCAGGCCGCCGTAAGGAAACTTTATGAGTCTGAAAAGATGATTATCCTCGGCCAACTTGCCGCCGGTCTTGCCCACGAACTCAACAACGCAGTAGGTACGCTCGAACGAAACACCGAGTGGCTCATCGCCGAAATGAGCAGCTTTCTCCTGAAAAAAGATATGTTTCCCTTTTTTGTGGATACCCTCGAAAAGGGACAACAACTCAGCACGACGCAGATACGAGAGCGGAGAGAATGGCTGGAAAAAGAATACGACCTCTCTTCGAAAACGGCCAAACAACTCGCCAAAACACATCTTTCCGACGAACAATTGGTGGCGATTATTCATAGCGGAATGAAAAATTTTGATCTGATACGCCAAGTGTCAGAAGCTGCGGTGGTACTTCACGATATGCGCGTAGCGGCTTCCCATGCTGCCCATGTAGTAAAATCGGTACGCGACCTCGGCAGCCAGAATTATCGCCTGCCCGTCGAAACTACCCTTGAAGAAACCCTTAACAAGGCATTGGCATTAACCAAAAACCTCACCAAAAAGGTAAATGTAAAAATAGACCGGCAGACCGAAGGCAGGTTGATGGCGAGTCCGGGCGAATTGGTACAGGTATGGGTAAATATCATTAAAAACGCCTGTGAAAGCATGGAGCAGGCAGGAACTCAAAACCCTGTGCTGGGAATTACCATCGCCGAAGACGGGCAGGTTTATTCTACCACTATCTCCGACAACGGCACAGGCATAACAGAGGATGTGATGAAACGCATGTTTGAACCCAATTTCAGCACAAAAGTAAATGGGCTGACTTTTGGACTGGGGCTGGGTTTGTCCATTGTCAAAAAAATCATTGACAGCTATCAGGGAAATATCCTGATAGAAAGCCACCCCGGGCACACAGAATTTACCATTCAACTTCCTAAACCCTAAATGAGATGGAAAAAATCTATATCATCCTTGTGGAAGATCAGCGCGAAGTATTGCAGGCCGTAGCAAAGGATATGGAATATTTTGAAGACGCCTTTATGATTGAGGAATGTGAATCCGCAGCAGAGGCTCTGTCGCTTATGGAAAATGTGGACAAAAAGGGCAACCTCGTCGCGCTTGTCATTTCCGACCACGTAATGCCCGACAAAAGCGGGGTGGATTTTTTAATCGAAATCAACAATGACTTGCGGTTTCAGCACACCCGTAAAATCCTCCTCACCGGTCTGGCAACTCACCAGGATACCATCAGGGCCATTAACCACGCGGCCATTGACAAATACTACGAAAAACCCTGGAAATCGGAAGCTCTGATTGCCGGGGTAAAAACCCTGATTACCGGATTCATTCTGGAAAAAGGGGTGGACTATCGGCCTTATCTGCCTTACCTCGATCCGGTAGTGTTGTTTGACTCGCTTCGAAAAATGACTTGACGGCTGACCGTATTCAGCCTCAGAAAAAATAAAGTTATGCGTACTTCTGAAAAACATCGGATGAGACAAATTACGGGAACGTTGGCAGTCGCAATATGGGCGGTTGTCATGCCTGTTATTGGATGGGGACAAAGTAAAACCATCGTCCATTCCCCGCATATCTGGCTGGCGTATATGAGTTCGGGGAAAATAAGTGAGAATTATTCCCTGTGGAATGACATTCACTATGTGCCCCACGGATTTTTGATCGCACGCACGGGCATTACCCGTGATTTCGACAATATCAGCATCACCGGCGGTTATACTTTTGCCTTGCTGCCCACCCCAAAGGGTTATTTGGGGCGGATGGAACACCGTCCCTGGGGACAGATTCAGGTTGTGCATTCGGTAAACAAGTCTTTTTCTATTGTCAACCGTGTGCGGTATGATGCGCGGTTTAAGGAAGTTCTGATTAATGAAAAGCTATCCGACGGCTATATGTTTGTCAACCGGATCAGGTTTATGTCGGGGATACGCAAGGCCTTCCCTAAAACCGTCTTTAACCAATACACCCCGTTTCTTTCCATGACCAGTGAATTTATGATCAATTTTGGCAAAAATGTCACTTTCAACACCTTTGACCAGAACTGGTTTCAGACCTCTATGGGTTTGCAGCGGAAAAACCTGGCCATACAAATGGGGTACATGAATATATTTGCCCATACCGGCGTCGGGCAGTTCTCCTGCGGCCACACCTTGATGATGTGGGTTACACATAGGTTTTCTGTGGAGAAATGACTTCCTGCTCTGCTTTTTGAGAGTGGGGTTCTATGATTTTAATTTTATCAATTCTTCCACCAATTTCCAAACCATTGTACATGGATTGTGATTAGCGTAATCCTGTCGGTTTCCATACTGCTTTGCCAGCCGTTTTGCATTTCGAAAGGCATCTTCTTGCCTGCCATGTTCGCTCAGCAGTTTATACATTTGATTGCTATTCTTTTCGTAACGGAATCCTTCTCCCAGAATCGGTTTTAAGTTTTTTTCGATCAAATCTTTAAAATCCATGCGTGACATTGCATTTTCATAATACTGAAAATGCAATAAATACCATAATTCAAATGCCTCGTTACTCCAAGCGCAGCCAATTTCCGGTTTATTATTTTTACAACGTAAAATGGCATTGTTAAAATCACTTGGATCAAAACTATCCCGGTCGAAAACTACCCATAAACGGTCAACCAGCCTGTTATAGTTTTTCCGGTATTCATTTTTCAATCGTAATGCCTCCTCTAGTAAGGACTGCGTGTTTCTGCCTGTCCCAGCAATATCAATCTGATATGCAGTCAGAACGCCTTTCGGCAAATCTTGTTTCAGCGCGTCAAAATAATGAGGTTCGGTAGCTTCCCCCTCACATACAATAAGATAATACTTTCGCTTATTGCGTATGTTCTCCTTACGTGTCTTCTCTTCTCGCGCAAATCGCTTTAACCGCTCATGGGAGATTTTTACTTTTCTGGCCATTTTGCTACAACATTTGAAAGGTTGCCGATAAATGGAATTGCACCATATCGTCCCTCTATATAGTCTTTTTCGAATGACCGGTCCTTCCGGACAGTTTTGCCTTCTTCCTTATATTCTACAAGAGAATACATTTCAGAAGCTCCATATTGATCTTTTTCAACAAAATAAATCTGGTCTCTTCGAAAGTTGCCATAGTGCAGCAAGTTTGTATCGTGAGTAGCAAAAATCAATTGTGAATGATTGGGATTAGACTGATTTGAGTTGAAAAGTTTTGTAATGGCAAATGTCAACAGAGGGTGTAAACTAGCATCCAGTTCATCTACCACCAGCACTCCTCCGTTATGCAAC
Organism: Bacteroidia bacterium; assembly: GCA_033764335.1. Lineage (GTDB taxonomy): Bacteria > Bacteroidota > Bacteroidia > J057 > J057 > JAGQVA01. The sequence goes on from JANRJC010000022.1 coordinate 6,547, forward strand.
ACATCAAATACGGGTCCTGAGATGTTGAAAAGCTTATTGGTGCCGGAAGATTCCTGGCCTCGCATATCAAATTCGACTTCACCAACGGGTTTGGAGTCATCATTATATTTTTTATGGACGGTTTTGATATCAATTCTGAATGCTCCTTCCAGATCCGTTACCAACTGCTTCATCAGATTTTCTGGCATATCTTTAGGAAGATCTCTTGGCTCAAACGGCTTTTTGTTTATGGATAAATTGTCGAAACCTAAATCCAGTTGCTCATAGAAATCAAGCAGGGCAGAACGGGTTTGTTTGTTTTCAAGCATTTCGAAGGTTACCGCCTTATAACCTTCGTGGCTCAATCCGGAAATTGTAATTAGGTTATTGAACCACCGCATGATTTTCTTAGCAACCGCGCCGTTAAACTGATCTGCAACAGCAAGAAATAGGGCATTTTCCCGGGTGCGTGTTTCCAAATCTTTACCTTCGGGAAAATCTTTCATCACTTCAATGCCATCATCCAAACGAACAAACAGGGGCTTTTCTGTATTTTTACGTACTTCAAATAACCATTCAGCCTGAATTTTTTTGTCATCAACCTCAAACCCATACCGGTAACGGAAACCATTAATGATAAAAACCGCCTCAAAAAAAGAAGGTAATTTTTCCGTCTCTGTACTTAGAAGATAGGGGGTGATATCCAGTTCATCGAGGGATGATTGCTCAAATGATTGTAGCACTAATCTCCGCATCGTGGATATCGCACGGATAAAATTGCTTTTACCACTTGCATTTGCACCGTAAATAATCGCTCCCTTTAATAAAGATAGACGTTCAATGGTGAATAGGTTTGTATCGCTATATTCAGTTATTGATGAAGCAGCGAGGCTGAGCGTAGTTCTGGCTTTGAAGGAAAGAAAATTGCCAACCGTAAATTCAAGTAGCATAATTCTTCTTTTGAGAAATTTTCTCAAAAATATATAAAAATATATTCCAATCACAAAATGTGAGAAAAAATCTCATGTTTTCTTTTTATTGATCATCAGACCCTTTCCGGCTCCATCTTCCACTTAGCGGCGGAGCGCCACAGGCCCGATAGCAGCAACTCCCGCATGAATATGTACTCTTTGGGAAGTTTGTCATACATGCGCTCAAAGAGTTCGGCGTGCGAGAGTAACTCCTGTTTCCATGCTTCGCGATCAATGGTCATTAGTTCTTCAAACTGTTCGCGGGAGAAGTTTTCCAGTCCCTTCCAGTCAATATCTTCATAGCGTGGCATCCAGCCGATGGGGCTTTCGACGGCGGAGGAACGGCCTTTTACCCGTTGGATGATCCATTTTAGGATACGCATATTGTCGCCAAATCCCGGCCAGAGGAAGTTTCCTTTTTCATCTTTGCGAAACCAGTTGACGTTGAAGATACGCGGCGGTGCGGGCAGGTCGCGGCCAAACTGTAGCCAGTGGTTGAAGTAGTCGGCCATGTGATAACCGCAGAAAGGCAGCATGGCAAAAGGGTCGCGACGAACCTTCCCCTGTTCGCCGAAGGCGGCAGCAGTGGTTTCTGAACCCATCGTAGAGGCGGCGTAAACGCCGTAGCTCCAGTTAATCGCCTGATAGACCAGCGGAACAGTGGTACTTCTTCTCCCTCCAAATATGAATGCCGCAATAGGCACTCCCTCGGGGTTTTCGACATTTGCGTCAATGGCCGGGTTTTGGCTTGCGGGTGCTGTAAAGCGAGAATTGGGGTGAGCCACGGGTTTTCCGCTGGTGGGATCCCACTTGTTGCCGTGCCAGTCAATGATTCCTTCCGGCACTTCTTTTGTCAGTCCTTCCCACCACACATCTCCGTCGGGCGTTACGCCTACATTGGTGAAAATCGTATTGGCAGCAATGGATTTAATGGCATTGGGATTGGTTTTTTCATTGGTTCCTGGTGCAACGCCAAAGTACCCGGCTTCGGGATTGATGGCGTGGAGGAGCCCGTCTTTGCCGGGTTTAATCCAGGCGATATCATCGCCTACGGTAGTGATTTTCCAGTCGCTGAATTCTTTAGGGGGAATGAGCATGGCAAAATTGGTTTTGCCGCAGGCGCTGGGGAAGGCCGCCGCCAGGTAGGTTTTTTCGCCCTCCGGGCTTTCCACGCCCATGATGAGCATGTGTTCGGCCAGCCAGCCTTCTTCCTGTGCCATCGTGGAGGCGATGCGCAGGGCAAAACATTTTTTACCTAATAAAGCATTTCCCCCATATCCCGAACCATAGCTTACAATGGATCTTTCTTCGGGATAATGGACGATATATTTCAGCGTAGGATTACAGGGCCATTTGGCGTCGGCCTGGCCGGGCTTGAGTGGCGCGCCTACGGTATGCAGACATTTGACAAAGTTTCCGTTTGCTCCCAGCACGTCCAGCACCGAGCTTCCCACGCGAGTCATAATATGCATATTGACCACCACATATTCGGAGTCGGTGATTTCCACACCGATCTGAGACATCGGCGAGCCAATCGGCCCCATGCTGAAAGGAATGACATACATCGTGCGGCCTTTCATGGCTCCCTGAAGGATGGGTAACATCTCCTCCTTCATTTCGCGGGGGTCTTTCCAGTTGTTGGTTGGTCCTGCTTTGTCGCGGGTGCGGCTACAGATGAAGGTGCGGTCTTCCACCCTTGCTACGTCGCTGGGATCGGAGAAACAGGCGAAAGAGTTCGGGCGTTTGGCTTCATGGAGTTTGATAAAAGTGCCTTTGGAAACGAGAAGGTCGCACAACTCGTCGTATTCTTTTTTCGAGCCGTCGCACCACCTTACCGTTTCCGGAGTCATCAGATTTTTGATTTCTTCTATCCAGTTGAGCAGCGTTTGATTGTGGGTTTGCATATTTTTTTGATGCAAACAACGCACTCAATCGAAGAGCAGGAAATGAGTTTTATCTTTTCGCGAAATGATTAAAATCCTTTTCCGTAATGCAGAAATAGCAAAAAAATACCGAAAAGCTTTTAAAACAGATTTACATTAAAAAACTTTTCTAAAATATTTGAAATGAAAATAGCGGCCAGGAATATGGGGCAGATGTAGGTGATCATCACCCGGATAAATTTTTCCACCCATGAACCGCGATAGGTTTCATTGCCGGAAGCGATTTCATTTGTCATATTGGAAAATCCCCATTTTCTCGCCACAAAAATGCACATCAGCATACCGCCGAGGGGTAATCCTATATCGGAAAATAAATCACTCACCAGGTCGAGAAACGAGTGGGATTGACCCCCGTAGGACAGGTTTGACAGCCAGTCCACTCCACCAAAGGACAACATACTTGGCAGTCCCAGAATAAAAATAGCCGATGCGAGAATGGATACGGCTTTTCCCCTTGACCATTTTTTTTCATCGGTAAAATAAGAAACGGCTACTTCCAGAAGCGAAATGGTTGAAGTAAGCGCGGCGAGTGACAGCAGCAGGAAAAACAATCCGCCCACCACTCGTCCGGCCATCGGGCCAAAATCGGCAAATATGCCCGGCAAAATCGTAAACACCAGCCCCGGGCCGCTGGCCTCGGGAGGAGTTCCCTGTGAAAACACAAGCGGAAGCATCAGCAATCCTGCCAGAAAAGCTACGGACGTGTCCGCCGCAGTTACGATAAAAGCCGCAGAGGTGATATTTTCTTTTTTCCCGATATAAGAGCCATACGTAATTAATGCTCCCATACCCAGCGAAAGTGAGAAAAAGGATTGTCCTAAAGCGGAGTTGATCGCGGTAAGATTGATTTTGCTAAAGTCGGGAAGGAGGTAATAACGAATGCCTTCGGCTGCGTTGGGCAGGGTAAGGGCATAACCAATCAACAGGAAAAGAACCAAAAAAAGCATCGGCATCATGATCTTGGAGGCCAGTTCGATCCCTTTTTGAATGCCGCGAAAAACAATCACGGCAGTAAGAGTCATAAAAACCATGGAGAACACCATATTGTCCCAAAAGTCCGCGACATAACGCCCGAAAAAGGCTCCGTAATCTTCCTCTGCCAACAGATTTCCAAAAGATATTTCGACAAAATAACCAAAAGCCCAGCCGGCTACCACATTGTAAAAAGAAAGGATCATCACCCCGCAAAGCACGCCGAGCAGCCCCACATTGGCCCAGCTTCGGTTGCCTGCTTTCAGGTATGCACCAAAAGGATTGGATTGGGTATTGCGACCAATGGCGATTTCGGTGGCCATGACTGGGAAGCCAATAGCTACAACAAAAACCAGATACAAAAGCAAAAACGCGCCACCTCCGTTTTGGGCAGTTTCGTAAGGAAATTTCCAAATATTTCCCAAGCCTACCGCAGAGCCTGCGGCTGCGGCAATAAAACCAAACCTGCTGGAAAATCCTGATCTGCTGGCCATAGTTTATTTCAGTTATTTAGGGTTTTTGAATAGTCCCACTTGCAATATATAAAAAAGTTTGAAATCGCAGTTTAGTCGGACTTTTCGATATTTTCATCTTTTCCACCTATGCCAATGCTGGATTTTACGCCGCTCATCAATGCCCGGAGCCAATGGGCGACAAAAACTTTGCTGGGATCTGCTTCATATTCAATTTTCCCCACTCGCAAAAACCGCCTTTTGGGGTTGCTCGACCGTACCACCAGGGCATTGGCCATCGCTGTGGCAAAACCGCGTTCGGAGATTTGCGTTTCTTCGTTGTCTTTTACTTTTTCTTCTACCACCGAAACCTTCAAATCTTCGTACTCAAACCACATTTTCCCTCGGGCATTGTGTGTCGTTCCCCGCATACGAAAAGTCAGTCCGAGCGCTTTCCCACTTGCTACCCGCACGCCTGCCGCAGGCTCCAGGATGGAATTAAAACCGGTAAGATCCATCGGCCCTGCGGCTCCTTCGACGGTATAGGGGTTGGCGGTATCGCCCAATGGGTAATGAACGATCATTTCGAGTTTGCTTTCTCCTTTGATCAATGCCTCTCCCCGAAGGGTCATTTCGGGTTTGGGGAGAGTGAGCAATTTTGCCGGGTTGTTGGTCACATTTTTCAGCACGGCTTGCAGGTTGTTGAGGTAAATATAACCCGGTCGCTCGACCCGATCCACCCGCTCAAAATAGTTTACGATGCCCTTTTGCAGCAGAATGCTGTCCACATCTATCCGGAAAGTGAATTTTTTCAGCAAATCCTGCGGAACCGGCGGCCTCCGATCCGGGTCCTGTGAAAAACGTTTATCCTTTCGGATAAGCAGGTTGGGTTCTTCGATTTGGATTTGCCGCGCAACCAGATCGCCGTTATGAAACAAGGCATAAAGATCGGCGTCGTAAAGTTGTATTTTGCCGGTATTTAGTTCGATATAATCTATGGTGTAGCCATGTTCGACCACATAGTCGTAGATGTCGTAATTGGAAAACAAGGTCACGGAATCGAGAGTTATGGAAGATTCGGCAGAATTTACCTTCAGATTAAGGAGTTCAAGCAGGTAGAGGCTGTCTTTGAGTGGCAGGGTATAGTCGTGGAGGGTAAATTCGAAGTCGTCGGAATACAACAGCCTGTCGGGACGTAAAATCGCCAGGGGGTCGGGCATAAAACGATAAAGCCGAAAAGAAAATCGGGGCAATACCAGCGGCAGCGTTGTATCACTCGGGGGAAGAACCTGCTCAAAAACTCCGTTTTCAATGGAAAAACTGTCCAGTACCACCCGGTGAAAATATTTTTCGAGGGTTTCGTACAGGTGGAGATTTTCCAGGCCCTGTTGGGGAGAGGATGTCTCCCGCGTAATCATTGAAATTCTGGGGCGATTTAGTGCAAATGCGTTGAGGTTTAATATTTTATCGAAATACAGTTCGTTGGCTCTCAGCCCGGCCAGGCGTACAGAGGGAATAAATACCTCAAATAAATTTTTGGCCTCACGGTTGGACGGGTGATCGGCTCGCGGAGAAATCTGAACTTCTTCTGCAAAAATACTGGAATCGGCGGTGGAGACTCCAATGTCTCCGATCGTGAGGGTATAAGAGCTGTCAGGCAGCATAAAAGAATAATCCCGGATACTCATACCTATGTCAATATCATCGGCATAAAAGGGATTATCCGATTTGGCTTGAGCCATAGAATCCAGTTGGAAATTTGTGATCAGGACAACAATATCGCGGGCGGTAAAATTATTCTCCGAAAAAGGATTGTTTTCATTCAACCTCACCACACCATTCATCACGAGAAAGGAACGGATTTTCAAGGCATTCAACTGATCGGAAATAAGGAGATACAAATCTGCGCGAGCGAGGGAATCCATTTCTTTTTTTTCCAGACGAGGATAGTTTTCCAGCGATAAATCGGGTGAATAAATGGCAACACGATCCAGGTCGAGGATTTTTTTTTCGTAGAGTTCGTAGCTATCGAGGCCTTCGATCAGGAGGTTGGGCGAATAAAATTGGTAAAGGTTGTGGTTTGCAGGTGTTGGCAGGTTTGTATCGGGTTGAATACGGATATTGTTGATGGCGATTTTTCCTTCTGCGGTGGATATAAAAATGTTTTCCGTGCTGACTCTATGAATACTGTCGGACAGGAGTTCGCTGAGATGTTTGATCGTAAGTCGTATGTCTTTCGAATAGAGGATATTTTCCGGCCCGGCAGGTATATCCGGGGCGAGTTTAAAACCCTTTATTTCCATCGCCAACTCGGGTACACGGAGGGTTGTTGTACTACTTTCGGTCTTGCGGGTGCGGGAAAAACCCGCTGAATCAATCACTACGTGGTGTATTTCCAATGCATTGAGCCGGGAGGCGATATAGGGATATAGGTTAAGGCTGTCAAGTGACCGGAATTCGACTTTATGGGGGGTATTAATAGTGCTATGCATGGCGATGGCCGGGCGAGTCAGATGAAGGCTGTCAACGACGAGGGTTTTGTAGAACCATATCTGCCGCAAGTCAAGGCCGGAAAGATAAACGCGCGGGATAAATCCGTGAATATGGTGATGGTTGGCCGAATCCCTTTCCCCTCTCAGTGTATCACGCGGGATAATACGCACCGAATCTGCAAAGATCGCAGAATCGGCAGTGGAGATACCCATTACTGCTGCTCGGATGGCATAAGAACTGTCGGGAAGCAGAAAAGAATAATCGGCTATGTTTGCTGTGATAGCGATATCATCGGCATAAAAAGGGTTTTCTCTCCTAAGAGTAGTGTCAGGCGAAAGTCGGAAATTTTTGATATGTACATGGATGTCGGAGGCGGCAAATTCGTTGTCCGTAGCAAGGGTTGAGGTATTAAAATTAAACTTTCCGCTTCTGACAAAAAAATTGCGAATGGAAAAAGACCGCAGTTCATCGGCTACCAGGTCGTAAAGATTGGCTTGCGCAAGGGAATCCACGACTTCCCGCTCCACCTGCGGTTTGTTGATGAGTTCGACTTCCGGGCGTTGGATTTCAATCCACCCCACCGACAAAACGCGGTGATGCCAGATACGGGGCATATCCAGCCCGCGGAGCAAAACCCTCGGGACTTTTAACGAAACGACATCACCGCCTTCCAGGAGGGCACGGGCAAATTTGTCGGTATTTGCCTGTAAAATTACGTTCTGGACAAAAAAACTTCCCTCTTTGGAGGAGATTTCCGCAGGGCCGGTACGCAGGGTATAATTGTTTTGGGAAAGCCGGGTGTGAAGACTCCGGAAATACAGGCTGAAATGCTCGGAAAAAAGCAGCCGACTGTCATGCTCCTTGTTACCGGAGTCTAATCTTACCGATGTCAGGTTCAGCCCCAAACCTTTGACCGAAAGTCTTCCGGTAGTATCATTCCAGTCATTTACTTCCCGGTAAATCCCTTCTTCTACGCTAAGTTCACCTACCGTAATTTCATGAAACCACTGGTGAATCGCCTTGCGGATAAGGGTATGATTCCATTGCGGGGCGGCAAGCGGGCGGTTTTCCTGAAAATTTTTTTGGATAAAAACCGGTTGAATAAGCCGCACCTTGCGGAGATCTAACCTGCGTTCAAACCAGGTCTTGTACAGCGCATTTTCTTCGATGCGCAACTGCGGAATATAAATATCGAAAGACTTTGCCGTTTCTTTTTGGGCCCATACGCGGCTACCCGGTTGGATGTGGAGGTTTTCGGCGAATACTTCATGGTTTTGGCTGGAAATACCCATTCTGCCTGCCCGGATTACATAGCTGCTATCGGGCAAAACAAAAGAATAATCTCCCATAGCCATACTCGCTGAGATTTTTTCGGCATAAAAAGGCCGATCCCACTGCGGCAGCGTCGTAGAATCAATCCGGAAATGCATCATTTCAATCGAAATATCCCGCGCAATAAAAGCCTCTTCCGGCAGGGTTTGGGGATTCTGTATCGTCATTACTCCTCCTTCGATCTGAAGGTAGGAAATGTCGAGGGTGTGTAAAAAATCGGACAGAAACTGATGCAGGTCTTCCGGACGAAAGGTTTTGGTATGTTCCGAAAGACGAAAAACTTGAAGGCGAGGGTTGTAAACCCGCAGCGAGCGGATAAAAACTTCTTTGTAACGGAGTAAACGATAGAGTTTGAAAAAATTGATTTTTACCTCCGGGATATACAGGCCGATGAGGAAGGGGCGCGGTTTACTATTTTCCCCTAAGACATTCAATCGGGTAGAGTCGTGAGTAAGGCTGATTCCGGTCAGGGAAAAGGAGCGATTGACCAGACTCCATTCTACATTACGGATATGGAGAGCATACAGTCCCCGGCTGTTTTTTTCTACCGCCCGGGAAGCAGCGGTTTGGATTGCCGGGCCGAGAAAAAAGTTGAAAAAAAGGAAGATAACCACCAGAAAAAACAGAAAAATTCCGATTACCCATTTCCATCCTTTCCGGCCACGATTTAATGCCATGTGTCTGTTTTAGGATAAAAATACGGATTATTCGCTGAATTCATACGCATGTTCAATTATGCTCTTTTGATCCACACTAAAAATGATGACTTCCTGTTGTTTGCCTTTAAGCTGAACTTTGCCTATTTCTTCAAATAGAAAATCAGGGTGATTGCCGATGTGATGGTGTAAAAATTCGGAAATCAGTAGGTATTTTCCATAAAGATTGCAGCATCCCTGAATCCTTGCGGCGGTATTAAGTACGTCGCTGTGGTAGGCAATTTCTTTTTTGATCACTCCGACTTCCGCGACCATTACCAGTCCGATATTTACCCCAGCTTTGAATGCGGGTACGAGATCATACTTATTGAAATAATAGTCTGCACGTCGTTGAATGCTTTTTTCGAAAGAAAAAAAAGCCCGCAGACAGTTGGCATTTTTCAGTCCTTCTTCCACCTTCCAGGTGAGCACAGCTTCATCGCCGACATATTGATATACTTCAACATTGTGTTTGTGGATGGTATCGGTAAGGTCATAAAAACAATCCTGAATCAGTTCGCTGTAAAGGATATGGCCGAGCCGTTCGGCGTATGTAGTGGAAGATTTCAGGTCGAGGAACATAAAAATCCGCGATTCTTCTTTGGGGTGGTGATATTTTCCGCTGATGATATTGTAGAGAATGCCGGGGCCAAACATGGCGTTTATTTGCCGGATAAGATTGAAAAGAATGCTTACAACGCCGGTATAAACAAGAAGCACAATGGCCGTTTTGGACAACATACTTTCGCGCAGCAGTTCAACAAAAGTTTCATCCAACCCCCCATCAAAAAGCAGGTGGGTAATCAGGATTGAGTGAAGAATAATCACCAGTGTAAGAATAATATGGGCAAGGGTGCGGATCAGAATGACCAGTCCGTAGGCCGTTTCCCGGAGAATTTTTTTATCCAGAAGGATGTCAAGCAGGCCAAAGGCGAGTCCGAAAGCCGTCCCGGTAAACAATCCCTGGAGCAGGATACGCATAAGGACGTTGCGGTAGGATATATGAAGCTCAAAAACAGCCTCTTCTTCCACCCCATAAAGCCGAATAAAAGAGAACATCAGCGCCGCTCCGATCCAGACCAAGATTGAGATACCGATATTGCGTATTTGTTTTTTGATAATGATTAGGAATTAGGGGGTAAGTGACTTTGCGTGGAAATATAAGCCTTAATGATGAAACCCCGAAACTTCTTATTCTCTCGGCAGACTTACATAGAAAGTGGCTCCTTCCTCGATTTTTGCTTCTGCCCATACCTTGCCTTTATGCCGGGTGATGATGCGTTTGACATTTGCCAGGCCGATTCCATCGCCCTCATAATCCTCCTCGCTGTGGAGTCGCCGGAATACACCAAAAATTCGTTCGGCATTTTCCATATTGAACCCCACTCCGTTGTCCTTGATGCAATAAAAAACCTCGCCCGCGTGAATACTTCCCGTGAGGGAAATCAGGGCTTCGGGTTTCTTACGGGTATATTTGATCGCATTGCAGATAAGATGCCGAAAGGCTTGGGTCAACAAAGTCTCATCGCCATAAGCCTCCGGCAAATCTCCGATTTCAATCTTAATGACCCGGTGCGATTCCTCCTTTTCCAATCGCTGTTGAAATAGGGTGCGAACGATCTGATTCATGTTCACCGGTTTCGGTACGATCTCCCTTTTATTAATTCGGGAATAAGCCAGCAGATCATCAACTTGACGGCTTATCTTTCGAGCGGCTTCGGATATATAGGTAAGTGATTCCAGGTTGCTGCCTTCGAGGATGGTTCCCGCTCTCTTTTCCAAAATTTGTGCATAACCATTTAGATGTCGGAGGGGAGCACGCAAGTCATGGGAGATCGAATAGGCAAAATTTTCGAGTTCTTTATTGGTATTTTCCAACTGCTCCGTTCGTTCGATTACTCTTTTTTCCAACGCCTCCCAGCTTTCTGCAAGTTTTTTTTCTGCTTGTTTGCGAGAAATATAACTGCCGACGGAGTTTGCTACGTTGATAAGGATCGCCTCTTCGGCAATTGTCCAGGTTCTTTCGCTATGACAATCGTCGAACCCAATAAAACCCCAGAAAAGATGATCCACAAAAATCGGAACTACCAGAATGGAAATAATGTCCTGAGATTGTAAAAACAACTTTTCCGTCTCCGGAAAATCTTGTACCCGTCCTTTTACGGTATTTCCTCCACTTAGCAGGTGGAGCCAGCGCTCAAATCCCAGATCATGATAGGAGGCATTTTGAAGGATCGGGTTTTCAATCTGCGGGGTTGCATTTCCGGCGGTGATTTCGACCCTTTGGCTGGTGAGCAGGACATTGTTCTCCGGGCTAAAGGTGTTTTCAAATAAATAGACTCTGTCTGCCTGGGTAGCATCCAAAATGGTGCGCAGCGCATTCGGTACCGCCTGGTAATAATTTTCCTGCATCAGGAGGATCATCGTAGCCTGGTTAATGCCTTTAAGCAGGCGATCTTTATTCTCTAATTCCTGATTCACTGACAACAACACCCTGCGTAGTAGAAGATTTTGCTCTTCCAGAGAAATCTGGACATAGTGATGGTAAACCGCCCAATCTTCCATTTCCAACTGCCGCTGCCGCTCGCTGACGATCTGCCCGATCAGTGGATACTTTCGGATGGATACCGGTGAGGGAATGTCCCTGAATAAAATTTCAATGATGTCATTAACATCGTGCGTTTTCATAAAAATTAGTACGTGTTTCGGCGAGGATGTATAAAGCTAGTCTATTTACAGGAAGAATGATAGTCCGTTTTCACAATTATTTGAATATTATTGTAGAAAACTCTTTTTTATGAAACTTCTACACACATTTTTTTTCTCATTGGTCTTTTTAGCCCTCATGGGAGCTTGTAAAAGCCCCGATTATCAGCCCGATACTTACCCGGATTCACAGATTATCTTTGGTTCCGGAGGTGGGTTTTCGGGAATGGTTTCTTCCTATATTCTGCTGGAAGATGGGCGTTTATTTGATAAAGCACCTACCAGCGAAGCATTTTCCCGGCTCAAAAAGGTAAACCGAAAATCGGCCCGGCAACTGTTTGACCAACTAACCCAAATGAAAGAATCCGGTACAACCTTGGATGCACCGGGTAATCTGTACTATTTTATCGAACTCAAAGAGGCCCAAAGTGAAAGTTACAAACTCACCTGGGGAGATGGGGGCAGTCCGGCTCCGGAGGCCGTAGTCGCTTTCTACCAGACGTTGATGGACGCCACCCGTTAATTTTTTTTAAAATATCGGTGATGAAAGCAAGGGTTTTTCGACTGTAAGGAAAAGAATCTCAAATTTTCCTCTTATGAAAACCCTCACTGTGTATTTTCTGATAGCCACCGCTTTTGTTTTTTATTCGTGTACGGCTACTCCGGTTTCGGAATCGGAGCCTGATTATTTCTCCGAAACATTGCCCAATGAGTGGGATACTCCGGGCGATCGTGTAGTTTTCATCAACGGCCAGCGTATTTCCGAAAATGTACTCCAGGCACTCGAACTCCAATATGGAGTAAAAATTCAGGAAGGCAGGTACTGGTATGACCCGCTAAATGGTTTTTGGGGAATGGAAGGCGGCCCGGCTCTTGGCAATCTCAAGCAGGCGGACAGTTATAACCGCAATGGCGGTAGTAATATCTATAATCAGAATGGTAACACATTCTATCGCAACGGTTACACCGGAATGGGCGGAGGCAGTGATGGAAAAACTTCCTACGTGATTGGCTCCGATTTTAGTGTGATTGTCGAGTAAATCTAGTAGTAAGCGACCCTTTTTTTACCACATCTTCTCTCTGAGATGTGGTTTTCTTGTTGGAAAAAAGATAGTTTTTCCGCATTATTCGTTTTTATAACAAACTCAAACTCTATGAAAATCAATCCCTTTCTACTCCTTGTTTCGCTGTTTCTTTTTATGCTAATGCCTGAGATTTTGTTTGCCCAGAGCGAAAATCCCTTTTCGGCCAAAAAGAAAACACAACAAAATACACTCCCGGTTACCTCCCCAACAGGAACCATTGACAGCAAAAACGCCCAGCCAATATCGGCAAAGGCACTTCCCCAAACGCCTGCCTCCGTGGCTCCGTTTGGGCAACTATCGCTTCCTCCGGTACTTTCTCCCCGCACCCAGACGCTGCACGAAATGGAAATCTTCCGTGACGGAACAAACGGCCTGCCGGTATTTATCGAAAGTACCAACCCCGTCAGTGCTCGCGCCAGCCGATCCTCTTCTATCGAAATCGAAAAAGCAAGCCTCGATTACCTCGAAGAAATTAAATCGGTGCTCCCCATCAAAACACCTAAAGACGAGTTTGAAGTCAAAAGCATTTCGGAAGATGCCGGCCTTACCCATGTCAAACTTCAACAGACTTTTGAAGGTATTCCGGTTTATGGTTCGGAGGTGATGGTACATTTTGTTTCGGCGGACAAAGTATTGTTCAACGGGCGTTATGAACCCACTCCCACTCTGGGCGATGTGATTCCGGAGATTACGGCTGCTGCCGCCGAACTGGTAGCCTTGCAGGATGTAAGTGCAAAAACCAACGTCGTAGCCCTTACTCCTGAGCAGGAAACGCTGCTTAAGTATTACGGTCCCGAAAGCGAACTCGTAGTCTATCGCACCCCAGGGTATATCCGATCCCAGCGTCTGGCCTGGCATCTAACCCTGCGGCCCAATTTTATCCGCCGATATGAATATTTTATTGACGCTAAAACCGGCGCAATCCTCCACTCCTACGACCATACCTGTGCCATCGGCCCCGTTACCGGCACCGCCAATGATCTCGGCGGAGTAGGACGCACGGTTCACTCGTTTGAATATGCTACCAATAATTTTGTCCTCCTGAATATGTCCAAGCCCATGTACCACGGGTCAAACAACAACCCGCAAAACGGCGACGGGTATATTCTTACTGCCGATTTTAATAATACTTCTACACAAAACCCTTCCTATAACGAAATCACTTCCGCCAACAAAAATAGCTGGAATGCCACGGCTGTCTCGGCTCATTATAATGCGGGGGTAGCTTATGACTATTTTCAAAATACCTTTGGCCGGATTTCCATCAACGGCGACAGCGGCGATATCGTGTCATTTATCAATGTTCAGGATGAAAACGGCCCAATGGACAATGCCTTTTGGAACGGTGCGGCCATGTTTTACGGCAATGGCAACCAGGCTTTTACTCCCCTGGCAAAATCGCTGGATGTCGGCGGCCATGAGATGACCCATGGGGTCGTACAGGGCACTGCCAACCTCGAATATCAGGACCAGTCCGGCGCACTCAACGAATCCTTTGCCGATGTATTTGGGGTGATGATAGATCGGGATGACTGGACGCTGGGAGAAACCGTGGTCAAACCCGCTGCTTTCCCTTCGGGGGCCATGCGCAATATGGCAAACCCTCACAATGGGGGCAGCGGCCTCGGCAGCAATGGATGGCAGCCCAGCCACATGAATGAACTTTATACCGGCTCTCAGGACAACGGCGGCGTGCATATCAACAGTGGTATTCCCAACCATGCGTTTTACCTGATCGCTACGGCTATCGGCAAGGAAAAAGCCGAACAAATTTATTACAAAACGCTGCGCGACTGGCTTACCCGTTCCTCCCAATTTGTGGACTTGCGTGTAGGTGTTTTGAACGCCGCCAATACCGTCGCAGGGGTAACAGCTGCGGACAAAACGGCCATCAGTAATGCCTTTGACCAGGTGGGAATACCCGGCCCCGGTGGAAGCGGTGGAAGCGGTGGCGGTACCAATGGACAAAATTATCAGTATCAGCTACCGATCAACCCCGGGCCTGATTTTATCGTGAGTACAGACGTGAATTTCTCCGATCCGGTAGAACTGTATATTTCCAGCACTACGGGCACAAATTTTCAGGCGCTTAGCAATACCACTCCTTTAAGTAAAATCAGCGTAACCGACGACGGTAGCGAAGGTTATTTTGTGGGAGATGATCACCATATCTATGGACTTTTTATGAATGCCGCCAATCCCCAGGAAATAAAACTCAGTAATTCTGCCGAATGGGATAACGTGGCGATTTCTAAAGACGGAACCCGCCTCGCGGCTATTTCCAACTCCGTGGATACCTCCGTTTATGTGTTTAACCTTGCAGCAAATCCCATCACCGGGGTCAAATACCGGCTCTATAACCCCACTACTGCTCAAGGAATCAATACGGGTGATGTTCTCTATGCCGATGCCATTGAGTGGGATTATTCAGGTGAATATATTATGTATGACGCCTTCAACGAGATCACCAATATCTCCGGTACCAACCTCGAATATTGGGACGTGGGTTTCCTCCGGGCATGGAATAATGCTACGAATAACTACGGCGATGGAACCGTAACCAAACTTTTTTCCAGCCTTCAGGAAGGTGAGAGCGTCGGTAATGCCGTATTCTCCAAAAACTCCGCAGCCGTCATTGCTTTTGACTATTTTACTACCTCCACCAGCGAAAACTACCTCCTCGGAGCGAATATCGAAACCGGTGACCTCGGTACCATTTACCAAAATGACATGCTGAGTTATCCCAGTTATTCCAAAGCCGATGACAAGGTGATTTTTAATGCCCAAACCACGGGCGGCGATGAAGTCGTGGCCGTAATTGGCCTCGCTACCACTAAAATCACCTCGACCGGCAGTGCTACCGGGCTTATCGGCGATGCCAAATGGGGAGTGTGGTACGCCAAAGGCAGCCGCAATATCAATATTGCCATTGAAGACGAACTCCCGATAGAGGGCGATATTCGCCTGTATCCCAATCCTTTAAGCGAAAATTTATTCGTAGAATTTGATCTGAAGAATACTGCGAATGTGCGCCTCGAACTTCGCGACGTATCGGGAAAAATGATAAACGCTACTCCTAACCGTCTTTTTTCTGCCGGTGTATTTTCCTCCAGTATCCCCGTGTCGAGCCTCAGTGCAGGGGTTTATTTTATGCGGATATGGGTGGATGATGCAGCCAAAACGATAAAGGTCGTCAAAACCGAATAAGTCTTAGTTTCCCCCCATCTGCATGGGCATATTGCTGAGGTTAAACTCCATCCGGAGCGGGCCATAACCCATATCCACAGCCGTTTTGCCTTTCAGGTTGGGGGAAATATTTTGCCCGGAAATAAGCCCCAGTACTCCTTCGGCTCCTTGTGCCCAGGAAAGGGTCATAATGACGGTCATTTCTTTATTTTGACCCGCCCCTACGGTGGGATTGTTATTGTCGGGTTTGATTTCAAAACTCACCGGGGAGTATGTGGCGTTTCCTGCGAGCAGTTGCGCTTCGGAAAGGAAACGAGGCGCCTCGATAGCAAACTCATTGTTGTTGATAAATCGGAAAGGAATTTCCACCTTAAGCCCGGTGACGCCGGTGCCGGGGAAAACAACCAGCGGGTCGGCGTTTTTAAAGGCCGCCCATTGTGTTTGTAACAAAGTGAGGTTTGCCTGCGAATTGGGAATCAGGGTGCTGACAATTTCATCAAATATCGGATCGCCTTCCTCCGGAGGAGAAAGCAGGTCACTTTTCATATTGTTCCAATACCCATGCATCTCTGCTCTTTTGTCGGCATTGGTAAAACTTACATTGATGAAGCTGACCACTGCGTCGGAAAACATATCTATGCAAGGTCGCGGCTGCGGCAGGTTGGGGCAGTCTAGGTTTTTTAGCTGGGAAATAAAGGGATAAATCAAATCATTTTCCAACTCTGCCGTCAATATCTGATCCACAAAAGGAGTGATGGCGTCCTGATAAATACCCAGATTGAGGGTGTCCATTTCTCCGAGAAACTTCACCTTTGCCGGGCGGGAAGAAAGGCCGACGGAGGGTAGGGTAGGGAGGCGAATGGTATCACCGAAGGCAAATTCGAGGGTATGTTCGCCGAGTTTTTCCTTGAGTACTTCTTCCAAATTGAGGGCTTCGGTGATTTGATTTTGGGGTAAGGCGACGCCATAATTGGCGAGTTCGTCTGTAAAATCGGAAAGGTCAAGTTTGATCACAGACTCAAATTCGAAGTAATTATCTTTCCCAAGCACATTCCAGGTTTTAAAAACCCCCTGCGGGTTGAGGTCGAGAGTAAAGGTATAGGTTTCGAGTTTTTGACCTTTGGCGGGTACGGTGAAAGTGGTATGATTGCTGATTTGGCCGGGAATTTTTTTGCCGTTGAGTTTGAGCGTGACCTGGTGTTCGGGGATAAGGAGGTTTTTATTGAAGGGATTGCGGAAAAGAAACCGGAGGCCGAGGTTGAGTTTGATGTCGGTGAGTTGTTGGCCGGTCTGTACATTTTGAATGTCAATTCCCCGAAAACCTACGGTAGGGATGGTATCCTGAAGTCGAAGGATTTTGGGCGAGCAGGCCGCGAACAAACTCATCATTGCCAATAAGAAAAAAAGGCATGATGATGGCTGGGAAGTGTTACGCATATCCGTTAAAGTTATAGATGGAGGGAACAATCCGTCATGTAGCCCTATTGTACTTTATATTTTTTTGCCATTTCAATAGCAGCGGGTGCCCATGCTTTGAGATTAGCCGCGCGGGTCTCCGGGGAGGGGTGTGTGCTCATAAACTCCGGCGGGGCTTGTCCGCCCTTGGCGCCCATTCTCTCCCAAAAGGGACTGGCTGCATTTACATCATATCCGGCAATCGCCATGAGATAAAGCCCGATTTCATCGGCCTCCGATTCGTGTTTCCGGCTAAAGGGCAAAAGCGCTCCCACCGTCGCGCCTACACCGTAAGCCTGTAAAAAAATATTCCTTGTCTCCGCAGGTCTGTCCCGCATCAGCACATCAATCGCCACCCCGCCGGCCTGTACAGCCAACTGCTGGGACATACGTTCGTTGCCATGATTGGCAAGGGCATGGGCAATTTCATGGCCCATAACCACTGCCAGCCCGTTTTCGTCTTTTGTAATCGGTAAAATACCGGTGTAAACCACCACTTTCCCCCCGGGCATACACCAGGCATTGACCGTGGTATCGTTTTGCACAAGGTTAAACTCCCACTGGAAATTTTCCAGCTCTTTTTCCAGCCCGTTGGCTTTATAGTAAACCTCTGCTGCTTTCTGGACTTTCAACCCTACCCGTTTTACCATGTCCACCTGTTGTTTGTTGGTGGATAGTCGGTTCTCTTTCAAAAATGCATCATACTGGGTAAAACTCATGGAATTCATGGTGGATTCCGGGAGAAGTTTGGCCTGCCGACGATTGGTGAAAGGAACTCGTGAGCAACTTACCCAAAGAAGGGCGATCATACCGGTAACAAAAACAATTTTCTTCATATTAAGAAAGTTAGGGATTTTAATGAGATGCGAGTGCATGGAGTTGTTATTTTTAGAGTAATTTACAAAGGTATTTATTTTGCTGACAGTCAATATATTATTAGCATTTTATTGGAAAATAACCCACGAAAAGTCGGTAATATACGTTCTCAGTTGTAGTAGTTGACAGACAGGAAATTTAGTATTTTCATATTCTCCGAAATTTTAGACCGAAATAGGTATTACAAGTAACTTAACCAAAGTAATTATGGAATTATTTTTATCTCTGTTGTTTTGGATTTTTGGTTCGGCTTCCCCTAATCCACACCCTAATCAGGTACCCTTAAACCTAAACGCCGGGAACACAAATTATTATATGTCGCAGCCTGCTGCTCCTTCTCAGCCGAGAATGGATTTGATCGAGACGCGGCGTACATCGCTCCGGAGTCGTATGCAGCAAACGATTATTATTTTTGAAGACACACATTTTCGTCCGGGAAGAAATTAGGCCGGGGCATAACGCTTTTATTCGATTTTTTGTGTCATCCAGTCTTCAAGCCGGATAAGTTCTGAATTGTCCGGCAAGTAAGGGCTTTGCTGGTTCTGATTTTCTGCGGTTTCCTCCTGAATTTCTTTCAATGTTTCCGAAAAAACATAGTTGTTTTTATACCATTTCATCAAAATTTTAATCAGATAAACCGGGCGTATTACGGCTTGGTTTTTTTGCGTTCTTTTAATAAACTGCCTCATGTTCAGGATTTTGGTTTCCATCAGATCATGATTGCCCATTTCATACATGATCATGATTTCCAGCAGCCGAAGGTGCAGATTCATCCCAAACTTATCTGAGAGCAAAGGGGTGGTATCATTGAGTTTGAGGTAGGCTTCCTTAAAATTTCGTTCTTTGAAAAGGATACATGAATGAAAATAATGCCACTTGGCAGCCAGCATTCGGGATGCTTCAAACTGAGGATGTTCCAGTGCTTTGAGTATCCATTTTTTGGCTTCTTTCAAATCATTGGCATCAAAAGCAACCCGGAAAATAAGCTCAAGCCCGGTGAGGTAATTCATTTCTTCTTCCGAAAAAATTTCCAAAGCTTTGTGTGCGTACGTCCGCGCCTCTGAAATATTTTTGAGCCGGAGGCTGACCTGGGCAAGTTGCCCGTAAGCGACCGCAAGCTCCTGCTCCGAATATTGCGCCCGGTCGTTGCGAATCAGTTTCAGGTATTTCTGGCAAAATGAGAGTGCCTCTTCATCCCGATTGGCGATCTGCATAAAATAGATTTCGCTGAGGTAATACCGTTTCAAAATCAGCGGATGCCCCGTAGAAACGGATATGTCCCGGATTTTATCAATAGTTTTCCGCAAATCTTCTCGCTGTTTGGGTTTAATCGCCTGATTGATAAGCAGATTCGAAATCGAATAATACAATATCATCGCCTCATTGATCGAAGCCCTCAGCCGGTTGGCTTCCAAAAGACTTTCGGTTTTTTTCTCAAACTCCTTCACCGAAGTCCGGATGCTGTGACTGCGGTAAAGCAGTAACTCTGCCTGGAAATATTCATTGTGCAACGAATATTTTTCCGCCGTAGCTATCACTTGCAGCAATAAGTTTTTACTCGCCTGGTATGCACCTCTGCCCAAAAGAATTTCACCCTGAAGCAATTTTTTCTGGGCCTGAAGATGAGCATTGATGGCAGGTGATTTGTAACCGGTAAGGCTTTTGTCATGCAAAACCACATTCTCCAACATCCGTTTCAGCCGCGATTTTGTGACCCGAAACGTATTGTCCGGATCTTTACCGTAAAGTTTGGCAGAATAAAATTCTTCCTCTCTTTCTTCATACCGTGTAACCAAATCAAATAATTTACCCATCTTCTCATACTCAAAGGGAGAATGGCGGATAAGATGTTTGATTTGTCTTATTTCCTGCTTTGAAAGCTTTTTTACGATGTCGTAGATAAGGGTCATAGGGGAATAGATACAGTATTATTCGGAAAAAATAGAAAAAATCGTGTAATCCATTGCTTTTTTTCTGAATGTATCCTTGACCGGGATTGAATAGTTTTACAAAATCCCCGAAAAAACCCGCCGCAAAGGTTTGTTCCGGAAGCGGAAATAATTTCGGGGAATTTGGAAATGTAAAACTTCGTTGGCTATTTTATCGGTCATTCGTTCGGCAAACAAAATGAAACATCAGCCTATAGGTAATATGCTACATCGAATCAGTTTTTTTGTATTGTTCCTCGTGGCTCTTGGGCAAATCACTTTTGCTCAGGATTCCGGGAAGCTAAAAGGTAAAGTCCTGGACAAAGAAGGACAACCAGTTGAGTTTGCAACTGTGGTAGTATTTGACGGCGACCTCGTCAAATATGGAACCCAAACTATTGCAGACGGGACTTTCAGTATCCAGCCGGTTTCTCCGGGAACATACCGCATCGAAGCCCGCTTTCTTCAGGGCCGCAAATCCTTGGATGAAGTAACGGTAATCTCCGGCCAGACCCGCGACATTACTATTACTTTTCAGGAAGATGTGAACGTAACGCTTGAGGCGGTTGAAATTTTTGGTAATCCGGTTTTTGAAAAAGACCCTGCAGTAACGACTACTCTTACTGGCGAGGATGTAAAAAATATGGGAACCCGTAACGTCCAGAGTGTCGCCGCACTTACCGCGGGTGTTTACCAATCGGACGAAGGTGCCTTTGATGTAAGTATCCGCGGTGCTCGTCCCACTGCTACGGCTTACTATATAGACGGGGTGAAAATACGGGGACAGACCACCGTTCCGCAAGGTTCTATCTCCCAGTTTCAGGTAATCACAGGAGGTACTCCGGCAGAGTTTGGAGACTTTACCGGGGGGGTAATCAGCATTACCACAGCCAACCCTTCTTCCGATTTCAGCGGAGGGGTCGAATTAACTACCAGTGAATATCTGGATGCCTACGGAAGAAATCTTGCCGGACTTTCGCTCAGTGGGCCTATACTCACCCGCAAACGCGAACTCAATGGTAATACCTACCGGACTCCCCTCCTCGGTTTTTTTGTCAATGGTGAGTTTGACTATAACCGTGACCAGGATCCGGCTGCTTTGGGTATATACAAACTTAGTGATGCGCTTCTCCTTGATCTTCAGGAAAATCCGGTAGTGATTTCCGAAGACGGGCAGTCGTTTCGCAGCCGCGCCAACTATATCCGGGCAAATGAATTTATCCCGATTAAAGCAAAACAAAACAACGAAAGTCTCCGCATCCGGGGCCTAGGCCGTCTGGACTTCCAGCCTGCAGATAATGTCCTGATCAAATTGGGGGGTACTTACGAATTTATCAATACAGACCAGTGGGGTATCGGGAGTATGCTTTTTGCACCGGACCCGCAGGATGAGTTTATGGGTGCCAACTACCGCGGATGGTTTCGCTTCCAACAAACTTTTGCCGGAGGCAAAAACTCGGCGGTGAAAAACCTGTTTTATTCCATCCAGGCTGATTATTCGATGTATCAGCGCAGATTCCAGAATAGCATTCACCAAGATCGCTTTTTTGACTACGGCTACAATGGAAAATATGAATTTGATGTAGTGCCGGTTTATGGGTATATCAATGACCCGCAAAATAGTATCTCCTCCAGCCCTTATTGGCAGACCATCGGATATGCTTTTGATAATCTGAGGTTTGACGGTACGGATTCAAAGAATCCGCTGCTGGCCAATTATAATGAAGCCATTTTTAATTATATCAATGAAAATGGTACACCTTCCATTAGCAACCTCAATGACCTCGCTTTCCGTCAGGGAGTATTAAATGGCCAAGGCGCCCGGGGGGTTTATTCTATCCTGAGTGGAATTGGTTCGAATCAGGGCGGCTATAATAAATTTGACTTTGAGCAGTTCCGACTTATGGGACAGGCTACCGCAGAGATTAAATCACATAACCTCAAGGCCGGTTTTGAATTTGAACAAAGGGTCGAAAGAGCTTATGCCGTAGGTGCGCGTGGCCTTTGGGGAATCATGCGGCAGTATGCCAACTTTCACTTGCTGAACCTCGAAGATGATCCTAACAACTTTCAATATGTAACCCGCGACGGCGAATTTCAGGACACCGTAATTGTTCCGCTCCGGTATTCCTCCGCCGACCAATATGAATTTTCCAAAAAACTCAGAGAAAAACTGGGCCTGCCCATAGATGGTACTGATCTCATAAATACGGATGCCTACGGCCCCGATTTTTATTCACTCGACATGTTTAATGCCGATGAACTTCTGGGTAATGGCGTAAATCAAATCGTTTCCTACTACGGTTATGACTACTTGGGCAATCGCTCCGAAGCCGTGGATGCCGGTGCTTTTTTCACCGATACCATCAATCGCCCGCTGAATGCATTTGCGCCTACCTACATCTCTGCATTTATTCAGGATAAATTTGAATTTGAAGACATTATCTTCAACGTAGGCCTCCGGGTTGACCGGTTTGATGCCAACCAACCTGTATTGAAAGATAATTATTCCCTTTATCCGGTTTATACCGCGGGTGAAGTTGCTTCCGGCCAACTCGGAGTACCGGGATATACGCTTCCTTCAGGAATTGCTTCCGACTTTGTGCCTTACGTAAATGATCCGGTGAACTTCTCCGAAGTGGTCGGCTATCGCAACGGCGAGTCATGGTTTGATGCCAATGGTACGCCGGTGTCCTCTGCCGTAATCGCTCAACGGTCGGGCGGAAAACCCCTTCCCGCAACGAAAGATGACGAAGTAAGCATTGAATCATTTGAAGATTATGAACCGCAGACGGTCTTTATGCCGCGGATTTCGTTTTCTTTCCCGATTTCGGATGTGGCTCTTTTCTTTGCACACTACGATGTGCTCGCTCAGCGTCCGGGTCAGTTACTTGCTACTCAAAGTTCACTCCTTGCAGGGCAGATTTCGGAATATGCCTTCCTCGAAAATACACCTACCGCCACCGTTACCAATCCTAACCTTCGCCCGGAAGTCACCATTGACTACGAAGCAGGATTTAAACAAAAAGTGGGTGATAGAATGGCTTTTACCATGTCGGCATTCTACCGTGAACAGCGGAACATGATTCGTTTCCGCCGGTTTACCAACGCTTATCCATTCTCTTACGATACTTACGACAATCTGGACTTTGGTACGGTAAAAGGATTCTCCTTCTCTTATGATATGCGCCGGATGAACAACGTCCAGTTGCGTACATCTTATACGCTGCAATTTGCCGATGCCACCGGTTCAGACTTTTCATCTGCCCGTAACGTTGTAAACTTCCTCGAAGGGGTAGGGGTACTTCGGGTTCCGTTACCGATCAATTCCGATCAGCGGCATCGTATTACCGGAAGCCTTGATTACCGCTTTATGGGTAAAAATATGGGACCTGCTTTGGGATTGGGCGAAAATAAAATCTATCCGCTCAAAGATTTTGGCGCGAATATGACCCTGACCCTCGGATCCGGTACTCCCTATACCAAAAATGCAGTTGCTGTCCCCTCCGTTGCTTCCGGTATCAATATCGTAAACGTCGTACAAGGTACTCCTAACGGCGCCCGCAACCCCTGGCAGTTCCGACTGGACCTCCGGGTGGACAAAAGTTTTATCGTCGGTGGCAAACCTAAAGAATCAGGCGGTGTAAGTAAGGTTTATGATTTTAATGTATATCTGGCATTGCTCAATGCCCTTAATACACGCAATATCGTAGGCGTTTACCGTTATACCGGACTTCCCGACGATGATGGATTCCTCGCCAGCGACAGCGGACAGCAGTTAATCGTAACGCAGATTGATCCTCAGGCTTATATTGACCAATATACTCTTCGAGTTTCCAATCCAGACAACTATTCTCTTCCTCGAAGAATACAGTTGGGGGTGATGTTTAATTTCTAATTTGGAACGCAATCAGTTATCAACATGAATAATCTCAGGTTTTTTGGGTTTTTCACCCTGATACTTTTGAGCATAAACAGTCTTTGGGCGGAAGCACCTGTGGGTGTAAAACGTAAGCAGGCCAGTGGATTCCGCGTTTCCAGTGATTGTTTGCCGCCCAGTGCGTCGGCTCAGCTTGATGTAAACAATGTCCGTGCGCTTTTGCACAATGGAGGCGATATGTGGTGGGATCTCGTAGGCGATCCCCGGTATGAAGTTCCGAAAGGAAGTAACCGCCACTCTATGTTTGCCAGTTCACTCTGGATCGGAGGTCTCGATGAATCGGGGCAGTTGCGGGTAGCGGGTCAGACCTATCGCCAGTCAGGGATTGACTTCTGGCCAGGCCCCCTTACCGGTGGTGCCAGTGGAGGTACTGCTTCCACCAATCAGGAGACTTGCGAAAAATACGACGCGATGTTTAAGATCAATAAAACGGAAATTGATGCCTTCCGTGCGGCGTATGCCAACCGGGACGTAGAACCCTTTAACCTCGCAGAGTATCCCAACGTGCAAAACTGGCCCGCCATTGGTAATGAAAATAGTAATTTAGGTACCGATGCAGACGGATTTACCCTCGAAGCTTTCCGCCCCGATGGAAGTGTGCTTTATGCTGCACCTTTTGTGAATGTGGACAGCGATCCCTTTACCTACAGCCCGGCAAACGGTGATTACCCCAATATTCAGGGAGATCAGGCGATATGGTGGATTGTAAATGACAAGGGAAATGTTCACACCGAAACCGGGGGACAACCCATCGGTATCGAAATCCACATGCTTGCATTTGCCTTTACCACCGCCAATGCCGTCAATGACATGACTTTCTACCTCCAGACGGTAGTCAATCGCGCCGCACAGCCGTTGGTAAGTACCTATATGGGACAATGGGTGGATTCCGATATCGGATTTGCTTTCAACGACTACGTAGGGTGTGATACGACCAAAGGTCTCGGATATGCTTATAATGCCACGGCCAATGATGCCGGTGCGAATGGCTATGGTCTTAACCCGCCCGCATGTGGGGTTGACTTCTTCCAAGGGCCGCTTGCCGACCGCGGCGACGGAGTGGACAATGACAAGGATGGAATTGTGGATGAAGACGGCGAAACAATCATCATGTCCAAATTTGTCTATTATAACAATGACTTTACTCTCACCGGAAACCCGGAAGTAGCTCAGCACTTTTACGGCTATCTTACCGGCTTCTGGAAAGATGGAACTTCCATCGTTGAGAATTACAAAAATGGTACCGGTGAAGGTAACGGCTATGGCCCTTCCGACCCCGGTGATCCTACCAATTATATGTTTACCGGAGATCCTTGTACCGGACAGGGTTGGACGGAAGCCAATGCCGATAACCCCACGAACGAAGATCGTCGTTTTCTGCAAAGTGCAGGACCATTTACGCTTCAGGCAGGAGCCGTTAACGAAATTGTCACCGGCGTAGTCTGGGCCCGCGGATTTTATAACGATCAGTTTGGTTCGGTGTGTGAACTCCTCAAGGCCGACGAAATTGCTCAGGCGTTGTTTGATGCCAACTTCGAATTGCTTGACGGCCCCGATGCGCCCGAATTGACGATTTCGGAATATGATCAGGAATTGCTACTTTCCTGGACCTATCCCGAGGCGCTTCGCCTGGTGCGTAATAACTTCAACGAAAGTTATCGCCAGGATGACCCCGTACTCGTCGCCCGTCAGGAAACCGATCCTACTTTTGAATTTGAGGGTTATATTGTCTATCAACTCGCAGACGGAACCGTCGGCCCCAATGAACTCAATGACCCCGACCGGGCACGAGTGATAGCACAATGTGATGTCCAGAATGGAATCGGTACGATTGTGAACCGCCTTGCTCAGCAGGTGGAGGGTTTAAGTGAACCCATCATTACGGATGAAGTAATGGTACAGGGAAAAGACAAGGGCATTTTCCACTCCATAAAAGTTGATAGAGACTTGTTTGCCCTTAGTGGAGATACCCGTCTTAAAAATTATACCACTTACTATTTTGGTGTAATTGCCTATGCTCATAATGAGACAACTTCCGACGGCAGAAAATTTGTACCGGGAAACCGATTTTTTAAAGTATCCCCAGGTCTGCCTCACAGGGTGGATATAGAGCGTGATGGTACCACCATCAACGCCAATTATGGTGATGGAATTGCGGTAACACAAGTTGCGGGTATCGGAAATGGCGGCACATTTGTTCGCCTTGCTCCCGAAACAGAAACCGAAATTCTGAATAACAATGTGGCATCTCAGATCAAATTTGCTCCGGGTACGGCTCCCATTGAAGTGAAAATCACCGATCCCAAAAAAGTTTCAGGTAAATACTACCGGGTACGAGTCGTCAAGGATCAGTTTGTCGAAACCGTAATTGTTTCACAAGATACCACCACAGGGATAGTCGTTGCCGATACCGTAAAAGCAGAGTGGATTTTGGAAGAAGCAGATAATGCCGGAGGAACATTTAAACAGGTTTATGCCGCTACGTACCGTGTGCGAAACGATGGGTCTGCTCCGCGACCTGCACCGCTTACCGGAACGGAAAGGGTAATCGAAAATCAGGGATTTTCCGTTAGTGTAAAAGACGTTCCCGCCGCAGGGGATACCGTCTCCGCCGAATCCGCCGGTTTTATCGGAGCAGAACTTAATTTCACGGAACCCACCCAAGAGTGGCTTACCGGTTTGCCCGATAGTGATGACTTTTTGGGCGGCATTTGGAACTGGATATTGGGAGGTGCAGATGGCCGGGTATTTAAAGATTTTGAAATTTATGACCGGAATGATGTCTATCAGACAATTTTAGGAGGACGATGGGCGCCTTACGCACTCGCCCGTACCTTCAATAATGATCCCCAGGGCGGTGGTACCATTGGACCCTGTATGCCTATCAACATTCCCGGCGGTAACCGCCAGATGAGCCCGGAACGTCTGATTAGTCTGCCCAACCTGCCGGATGTGGACATTGTGTTTACTGCCGACAAAAATAAATGGTCGCGTTGTGTAGTGATCGAAACCAGCCCCAACTCGGGTCTCGGTTCCGGCGCATGGCAACTCTCTGCAAAATGGCGCGATAACGTAAACAAAGAAGGACAGTCAGAAGGTGCCAAAACACCTACCAGTCATGGCATGGGATGGTTCCCCGGGTATGCTATTAATGTAAATACCGGAGAACGTCTGAACATCTTCTTCGGAGAAAGCGAATGGGATCAGCTTAATCGCGGAAACGATATGATCTGGAACCCGACCAGTGCCTTTGGCACCAACCTCGAAAGAGTCGGTGGCCGCCACTATGTCTGGGTTACCAATGAACGTTATGACGGTTGCGAAAATATTCGGAAATATTTACAAAATGCCGACTATAAAGGTACCGGTGGGTTCTCGGATGCAATATTCTTTGACCAGACCGGAAATAACCTCGCAGATGCCTATGATAAAGTCGCCTGGGTAAGTGTACCCATGCTCAATCCAGGTTTTGATGTCACTTCTCCGGAAAATATCCCTACGGATGCAAGGGTCTCTCTCCGCCAAAATCAACCCTTCCGCTCTCGTCCGGGAACTTCCGATGTCCCCACCTTTGAGTTTAATACCGCTGATTATGCAGTACTTACGGGTCAGACGGATGTGGCAAAAGAGGCTCTCGATGAGGTTCTGGTAGTGCCTAATCCTTATTATGCCTACTCTTCTTACGAAACCGGACAATTGGACAATCGTGTAAAAGTTACCAATCTTCCACAAAAATGCCGGATCAGTATCTTTACTATCAATGGTTTACTCGTAAGACAGTTCACCAAAGACTCTGATAATCCGGATCAGGATTGGGATTTGAAAAACCATAGCGGGGTTCCCGTTGCCAGTGGCGTATATATCATTCATGTGGATGCCAATATTGACGGACAAAACCTGGGTGAAAAAGTTATAAAACTTTTTGCCGTCATGCGCCAGATTGACTTGGATTCATTTTAGGTATTTTCCCCTTCGGTCTGCGGACGGATTATCCACCCGCAGACCGAAGGATATTTTTCTTAGCAGATTTTAAAACCGGATATGAAAAAAAATATACTCACAACAATCGCTTTAATCGCTCTGTCACTGAGTGCATGGGCACAACCCGAACGGGTAGGGCAGGCGGGCGCACAGGAATTGCTGATCAATACCATGCCCCGAAGTTCCGGGTTAAATGGGATTGACATCGCAAACTCGGATGGAATTGAAAGTTCGATGGTAAATCCTGCCGGTGTGGCAAAAACTACCGGTACAGAACTGATGTTTTCGCACGCGCTTTGGCTTGTCGGCTCCGACATCCGTGTTAATTCTTTTGGCTTTTCGCAAAGCCTCGGCGGTGGCGGTGGTGTGCTGGGCGTACAAGTAAACTCTTTCAGCTTGGGCGAATTTGTCCGTACAACGGTTGATCAACCTGATGGTACCCTCGGCACGTTTAGCCCCACTTATCTGAATCTGGGAATTACTTATGCCAAAAAATTTACCGACCGGATTCATGTGGGATTTACCACACGTGTAATTCATGAATCAACCCCGGAAGTAATTGCCAGCGGAGTGGCCTTTGATGCCGGTATTCAATATCGGTCGGGTGAAAAAGAAAGACTTAAGCTGGGGATTGCGCTCCGAAATGTCGGCCCTAGCATGCGATTCGGCGGCGACGGCCTTGCAGGAAGGGTTCCGGTTGAAACCAATAATAATTATACTTCAACCATTAACCTGCCTACTGCAAAATTTGAACTTCCTACCAGCCTTAGCATGGGGGGATCGTATGACCTTTTCCTCGGAAGTAGTAATACCGTTTCCGTAACGGCTGCTTTTATCTCCAATTCTTTTTACACCAACCAGGGAGGCCTTGGGCTTTCCTATCAGTATAAAGAATATTTCGTGCTTCGCGGTGCTTTCTTATATGAAAAAGGGATATTTGGAGAAATCTATAACGGCCGTTACAACGCCCATACCGGCATCTCTACGGGAGCTACTTTCCAGATTCCTTTTAAAACCGGTAAATACGATAACGAAGGCAATGAAGATTTTTCCTCCTTTTCACTGGATTTAAGTTATCGAACTTCCAACCCCTTTGGTGGAACTTTTGTATTTGGAGCGCGTATATATATCTGACAACCAATACACAAAAATTTAAATAATTGGGTTGACTCATAGTTAACCCAGTTATTTTTTGTATTTTAATATCTTAATTGCTTCCGGTGAAGGTTCTCACCGGATGTTTCTTGTTTAAATCTTTAGAGTGTTATGAGTGAAGTAAAGTATTTTACAAAAGAAGGGTATGACAAACTGATGGCTGAATTGTCAGATCTTAAGGGTAAAGGCAGAGCCGAAATTGCCAAACAAATACAAAAGGCCCGTGAAATGGGAGACCTTAGTGAAAACGCTGAGTATGATGCTGCAAAAGATGCGCAGGGACTTCTTGAAATGAAAATTGCTCAACTGGAAACGGTTGCTGCAAATGCTCGAATTCTGGATGAAACAGGCATAGATGCCAATAAAGCCTATATTCTTTCTACGGTAAAACTAAAAAACCTAAAAGATAAAAAAGAGGTTTCTTATACCCTCGTATCCGAAGAAGAAGCCAACCTGAAAATGGGTAGAATTTCGATCAAATCCCCCGTAGGAAAAGCAATTTTAGGCAAAGCGGTAGGTGATATTGTTGAAATTGTCGCCCCCGCAGGAAAACTTCAGTTTGAACTCCTGAGCATCAGCCGGGGATAATTACCCATTTATGCCTACTATTTTTACCAAAATCGTTAACGGAGAAATCCCCTGCCATAAGATCGCAGAGACAGAGGACTTCTTTGCCTTTCTCGATATTCGCCCCCTCAAAAAAGGGCATACTCTTGTTATCCCCAAACAAGAGGTCAACTATATATTTGACCTGACCGACGACTTGTATGTTGGTCTGAATATCTTTGCGAGGGAAATAGCTCGCGCAGTCGAAAAAACCTGCCCCTGTAAACGTATTGCTGTCGCAGTGGTAGGGCTTGAAGTACCCCATGCCCACATTCACCTCGTACCGCTGGATAGTATATCAGAACTGAATTTTGAAAATCCGCGAATCGAAATGACCGCCGAAGAAATGGCAAAGCTGGCACTCGATATTCGCGCCAACCTTGCCTGATATCTTAGTATTTTACCACTCTTTTTACAACCGTTTTTACTCCCTGTTGAATTTTTACCAGGTATATTCCCGCGGCAATTTCATCCGTCGAAAAGGTGTGATTATGCACTCCGGCGCGTAATTCTTTACTTTGGGTATAAAATACCCGCCCGGTAAGGTCTATTAATTGGATTTGTAACCGCCCGGAATATTCGGTATGAAAATTTAACGTCAGCTCATCTTTGAAGGGAACGGGCATTATGCCCAACAATTCCAGCCCGTCGGATTTCCGCACCACTTCCACTACCCGTGAATAAAAGTGGTTTCCGTTGATATCCACAGCTTTTAAGCGGTAAAAACTCGAACCCGTTTCTATATTCTGATCGGCAAACTGATAGTCGGCAACCCCGTCTCCCGTGCCTTTTGCCGGGAGTTTGCCGATGCTGTAATAGTCGGCGCCATCTGTGCTTTTTTCAACCTCAAAATGGCTGTGATCACTTTCATTAAAAGTTTCCCAAACCAGTATATTCGTGCGCCCTTCATTATACCCTTCAAAACGCAATATCTCGACCGGTAAAATCGGATTGATAGGGCTTCGGGTAATCAAAATATTAACATCGCACTGAGAACCCCTTGTGCCATCCAGTATGAGCGTATAAGTCGTGCCGGTATTCAGGCTCAGAGGTCCAAAGGACGCATCTGCCGAAGGCATGCTGCTGGAAACATTAAAAGTCCCGCACTGAATCCGCGTGGCATCATCGGCATCATTACAGTTAATATTTTGAACCAAAATCGCCATCATATTATTGGGACCATGTGCACAATAACTTTCACTGCCAAAATGAATATACCAGTCCGTAGAAGTCAACGGTACCGTAAAGTTGTAATAAGTGGTATTTTCAAGGAAAGGCTGGCATTGGTTTGGGCCGGGGAAACCGGCATTATCTCCCAGATTCCCATTAAAATTACATACAAAGACGGTTTTGTAAGCATAATGGTCTTCCGTCGAATTGGGAAGACTGCCGGTATTTCCGCCGCTACATACATCTTGTAATCTCTGTTTGGTAGCACACCGGTTCGTTGCGGCCATTCCATCTATCCAACTGCCTGTCGTCGGATTTGTTGCAGCATTAGGGTCAATGCCGTTGCCGCTGGTAAGGGTGATCGGCGAAGAACAACGATCATTTGATGGAGCAGCACAAGTCCCATTTTGTACGGGCGTAACCGTTACATTTCCACCGGTTCCGGTTGTCCTTTCTACTAAAACAAAAAAAGTACCTGTACCATCCATCGCGGGATACCTTAATTCAAAAGGTACACCCGTCGTGAGATTCTGTGAGCAATAAACCGTATATTGAGTATAACCCGGTTTATTTGAACCCCACTGGCAAGGGTTACCGCTGGCATCAATAGATTCTGAATACAATAAAGAAATATTGACTGTCC
Source organism: Bacteroidia bacterium (assembly GCA_033764335.1). Lineage (GTDB taxonomy): Bacteria > Bacteroidota > Bacteroidia > J057 > J057 > JAGQVA01. The sequence goes on from JANRJC010000022.1 coordinate 38,115, forward strand.
CTGTGAAGTTCAGCACAACATTAAAGCTGATATCGTACTGAGTAAGGTTATTGGCTCCGCCAGGAGAAAATTCAAACCATGCATCGGCATTACAGGTTGCACAAAGGTTCTGGGCAGGTGGATCATAATCGCATCCAGCTCCCCCCATACCAATCGTGCTTCCCACACCAAGTGAAAGATTGACGGCTGAGCCACAGTCATTGGCAAAAGTCAAAGAAAAAGTTGAGGCGCATACAAACACAAGTACGCGAACGTACAGAAGTAAGGGATTTTTCATTATCAGGTGCCTGTTTGTTCTGGTTTTACTTCTTAATCCGTTTTGGATTATTCTCTATAAAAGACGCCCAATCTTTGTAGTTAGTATTTTTTTCGGAAAAATTTCCCTGAAAAAAGTGACAAACTGCCACCGCAAGCCCATCGGATGCATCCAGATACGATGCTGATATCTCCCGGCCCAGGTGAGTTTCCAGCATTTTTGCTACCTGCTCCTTACTGGCCGAGCCACTCCCCGTGACGGCTATTTTCACCTTTTTCGGCGCATATTCGAAAATAGGAAGGTCGTGAACCAGGCCTGCGGCCATTGCTACTCCCTGTGCCCGCCCCAGCTTGAGCATGGATTGTACATTTTTACCATAAAAAGGAGCTTCTAAGGCCATCTCTTTCGCCCCAAAATCTTCAATCAGGCTGCTTACCCGCTGGAATATCTTTTTGAGTTTTTCCGGATGGGAAATCTGCTGGTTTCCCAGTTTGATCACCCCACACGCAAGAAGGTCCATTTTTTTACCCTGACAACGAATGATGCCGTATCCGGTGATCGCCGTGCCGGGGTCTATACCGATAATGATTCTCTCTGACAATTCGCTTTGATTTCTGGGGTGAAAGATAATCAATTAAAAGCTTTTTATTCCCTTCCCGGAGCCTTTACCTTTACCTCAATATTCAATATGCGCATAATTGCCCTGAAAATATACCGGTCTCTGATAGCATTTTCCTTCCGGGAAACACCGGTGAACCGTTTTGCCTGGGTAATAAAGGCACTCATTACACTGGCTGTTTTCTCATGGGTTTTTTTCAGGTTAATCGGAGAGGGCGTCTCTCTTTCTTCTTATAAGACACTCTCAGAAGGTTATGGGTTGCCTGGCCTTATCCTGGCTCTCGCTGGTATGCCTCTAAATCTTGCACTCGAAACAATGAAATGGTGGTTTATGATCCGAAAAACCGGGGGATCTCTGGGTTTTAAAGATGCCTGGAAATCGGTTTTTGCCGGCCTTACGACGGGAATTTTTACCCCTAACCGCATCGGTGAATATGCAGGACGAATCGCCTTTTTGCCCCCGCAATTGCGGATTCAGGGGGCCGTCTATCTGTTTGTGGACCGAATCTGCCAGATGGTCATTACTCTTTGGATGGGCATGCTTGCAATGGAATATTTCTGGAAATATCAGCGCAAGGTCTGGTTAGATTCTTTCACCCTCGATTACACTTCCTGGCAAATGATTCGAGGCGCATTATTTGCGATTTCGGTACTGCTTCCTTTTGCAATCCTGCTCCTCCCCCGGATCGCGAAGGGGTCGGGAAATCGGCAATTGAGGTTTGCTTTTTTCCGAAAAATAGCAACATCACTCGCAGATCTCCCCTCCGTTGTCTTGTTTCCGGTTCTTTTTCTGGGATTGTTGCGGTATATGGTGTTTTCCCTCCAATATGTAGTCCTGGCTTATGCGTTTGGGTTTGAAGGCTCAGGGGTATTAATTTTTTCGATGGTGTGGATGATTTTCCTGATCAAATCGGTTTTGCCTTCTATTACACTTACCGAACTAGGGATTCGCGAATCGGTAGCATTAGCCATCATGGGGGTCTTTCTGGTTCCTGCACATATCGCTTTTTCCGCTACCTTTATATTATATGTGATCAATATTATTCTGCCTTCTGTTTTGGGGCTGTATTATGTCTATAGGTTGAAATTTTAGTTGATTCCTATGCTCCTGATCGGTGGTTTTACGGGTTTGTGCCTGACCATTTATATATTTTTTATTCTCAGAAGTGCCTGGTTTTTTGCCCGGATTCCCTGTCCGGATCAAAAAAAATCAGAACTTCCTTTCATTTCGGTAATTATTCCGGCTCGCAACGAAGCCCCCCATATCGCAGAATGTCTGCACTCCGTTTTAAAACAGAACTTTCCGGTAAAAAAATTTGAAGTAATCCTCATCAACGATCACTCCACAGACGCAACGAAAGGAATTGCTCTGGTAATTTCCCAAAAATATTCCAACCTTAAAGTCATTGACCTCGCCGATACGGGCATTAATTCTTATAAAAAAGCGGCGTTGTCTGCGGGAATCGCGGTCGCTCAGGGCGAAATAATCCTTCAGACCGATGCGGATTGCCGCGTAGGGAAAAACTGGCTGTCGGCGATGTCTTCCTGTTTTGACTCAGATACGGCTTTGGTTTCCGGCCCGGTGATGCTTACCTACCAAAAAAAGTGGCTCCAGCGTTTCCAGGCACTGGAATCACTGGGGCTTGTCGCTATCGGTGCAGGAAGCATGGCAGCAGGTAAACCCAATATGTGCAACGGAGCCAATATGGCTTATCGTAAATCGGTATTCACAGAAGTAGGAGGATTTGAAGGAATTGATGGCGTCGCCTCCGGCGACGATGAATTGCTTTTGCAGAAAATCCATTTACAAAAAAAATACGGGCTGCAGTTTGCCCGCTGTAAAGACGCTGTCGTGCGTACCTCCGCACTGGAAACCTGGCCGGAACTGAAGGCGCAACGACTTCGCTGGGTCAGCAAAGCGCGTTCCTACAAAAACCGGTCGGTAAACCGCATTCAATTAATTGCCTATTTGGGTTTTTGGGCTTTCCCCATAATGGGAGGCATGAGCCTGATGTCGGCCAAATGGTTGATCCCTCTTTCGGTTTTGTTCCTGGCAAAATTGGCAGCCGATTATTTTCTTATGTACCAGTCCGCAAAATTTTTTCATAAATTGCACCTGTTGCCCTGGGTATTTCTCCTGCAGTTTGTCTATATCCCTTATGTATTATGGATTGGGCTGGCGGGCAATTTGGTCAAAACTTATACCTGGAAAGAAAGGAAAGTGCAATGAATGAAGAATTAAATGATGTACAGTTCCAGATACTGGATTCGGTTTACTTTGTAGAATCGTTTCAGAATATTCTCGAAGAGTCGGGTGAACCTTTGCCGGTAGTCGTGGACGAAATACGCACCTTAATTGACCGGGGTTGGATACAGGTAATGGAGTTTGATGAGAAAAAGGGAGACTTCGTGCGTACCGGTATTTTTGACACAGATCATTTTGAAAACTATCATTTTCTCGCTACCAAGGCCGGCTTGATGAAACACAACGGCCATTAATCTACTTCTGTTTTTATATGTTAACTCCCCGTCAGATAGCCTGGAAAAAGTTTCGATCAAATATTCCTGCCGTGGTGGGGAGTGTATATTTTTTATTGGTTATAGTGGTCGCTTTGCTGGGGTACGTGATTTCTCCGGATAATACTTCAAATGCAAATCTTCAAATCCTCGAACTGGCCAAAAAACCGCCCGGTACTTCTGCCTGGGTGTTGGCGGTTCCCCTAAGCAACGATTCCGTTAAAACGGAAAAAAAAGGCTGGGTTTTTACCGGAAAACGCCCTTCCTACCGGCCTGTTCCGCTGGCTGATACGTCTTCTTTCCGGTTGGATGGTGAAAGGATTTTGTATAGAGGAATAGCAGGTGCCGAAGATCGGATTTCTCTTTCGGCTTTTGGTCTTACGACAAAAACTTTTCATCGGGAAACTTTTATTCGCCGGTTTGTTTTACATCCTTATTATTTTCTCGGCACCGATACCTACGGAAGGGACTTGTTTAGTCGTATTATTTTGGGAGGCAGGGTGAGCCTGGCAATCGGACTAATGGCGGTGTTGATAAGCTTGGTAATGGGTATTTTGCTCGGTACTTTTGCGGGATATTTTGGCGGCTGGCTGGATCAGGTGATTATGTGGCTGGTGTCGGTAATGTGGGCAATACCTACGTTATTGCTTGCCCTGGCTATTAGTTTTGTACTTGGCAAAGGTTTCTGGCAGTTGTTTGTGGCAATAGGGGTATCTATCTGGGTGGAGGTAGCCCGGGTCGTGCGGGGGCAGATATTGAGTGTGAGGGAAATGCAGTTTGCCGAAGCCGCCCGCGCAATGGGTTTTAGCGATATGAGGGTAATGTTCCGGCATATTTTTCCGAATGTTCTCAGCCCGATAATCGTGATGGCCGTATCCAATTTTGGCGCCGCCGTTCTTATTGAGTCAGGGCTGAGTTTCCTCGGTATAGGGGTGGAAGTGCCCGTTCCTACCTGGGGGCGTATGATATATGAAGGTTATACGTATATTGTCTTCGAAAATGGAAAGTGGCTGGCTTTTTTCCCGGGCCTTGCCCTGATCCTGCTGGTTGTTGCAATCAACCTGATTGGGATAGGTCTTCGGGATGCTTTAGATGTAAAACTATAACGGCGGCACAAAACAGACGGAAAAGGGGAATGAAAAACGCATACGATACCAATGATCCTAAAAAATTACTGGATCTAAAACGACTGGAGGCCGCTGCATTGTTGGATGTATTGCGGACCATTAATCATTATGAGCGAAATATCCCGCAATTGTGTACCATTGCCAAAAATGTACTCAGGGCACAGTTGGGGGTAAAAAAGATGGGATTTTTTTATGAAACCGGAGAAGTTTGGGTTCAGGGAATCCATCTTGGATTTCCTCCATTTGGAGAAGAAATGATGGAGGAAATGCTCGTCCTGACAAAAACGACCCGTATCCGAAAAAAAAATCAACCCTGCCTTTTTGAACTGGGAGTGGAATACGTTATCCCAATCATCAATCGGGGCATGTCGAAAGTCTTTTTCTGTGTGGCAGATTTTGCAGACTCGGAAGTAGAAACGGAAAACGATCTGATCTTTATCGAAACCCTGGGCAACATTCTTTCGGTTGCCATTACAAATAAGCAGTTGTTTCAGGAAAAAATTCAGCAGGAATTCCTTCGAAAAGAACTGGAAGTTGCCGAAACGATACAGAAACAATTGCTGATATCAGATTTTTCCCGATTTCGGGAAATAGATGTTTTTGGCATGAATATCGCTCATCATGGGGTAGGCGGCGATTTTTACGATGTGATCAAAAAAGGCAGAGGGAATACCATTATTTGTATTGCAGATGTATCGGGGAAAGGGATCGGTGCAGCACTTCTTATGTCAAACCTTCAGGCAAATTTGAGAGCACTTTCGGCGCAATACGATGATCTGGCCAGTATTATCCGGGATCTCAATAAAATCCTCTATGATATTACTACCGGCGAAAAGTTTGTTACTCTTTTTATCGCTAAAATAAACGCCTCGAACAAAACAATCACTTATATAAACGCAGGGCATAATTACCCCGTTTTTTTTTCCGGGGAAGAAGTGCATCGTCTGGAAAGTGGTTGTACAATTTTGGGCATAATCCCATCCTTTGAAATACAGGAGTCTGAACTGACTTTTTCATCAGGGGATATACTTTTTACTTTTACAGATGGAGTAGTAGAACAGTCAAATGCTGCGGGAGATATGTTTGGGAGTGAAAGACTCATTGATAAACTGAAAGGTATTCGGGATAAAAACGCCCGGGATATGGTTCAATTGGTTGAAGAAGAACTGGCAGGCTTTGCCGGATCGGAAGATGCTACCGATGACGTTACTATGCTGAGTGTTAAATTTTTATGAGATTCGTAAAATAATATTTTTTTAATAGTGCTTACTTAGCGGAAGATTTCCTTCTCCATAAAAACGTAAATCTTTGAATTACAATGAAGCAATTTAGTGTTGACTTTCTCGCACAGTTAGATGGGAATGCGCAGATGCTTGCCGATCGCCTGCAAAAAAAAGAAGCATTAATCGGTGTAGTTGGTCTTGGATATGTAGGACTGCCTATTGCTCTTGAGTTTTGCAAAAAAGGTTTTTCCTGTATAGGGGTTGATGTATCTTCTTGGAAGATTGAATCCCTTAAACGCGGGCAAAATTTTATCGAAGACCTGGATGATGCGGAGGTTGCTTCCGTTGTCAAAGAGGGCCTTCTCCGCGCTTCAACCAACTATGAAGACCTTGCGGATGCAGATATAATCTATATCGCCGTTCCTACTCCTTTTAATGCGAATAAAGACCCTGACCTTGCCTATATTATTAGTGCCGGAGAAGGTATTCGTGAAATCCTCAGACCCGGACAACTCATTATCCTTAAAAGCACGACTTTTCCGGGTACGACCGAAAATTACCTTATCCCGGTTCTTAACCAAAGCGGCTATGAGGCAGGTAAAGATTATTATATAGCTTTTAGTCCGGAGAGGGTTGATCCCGGAAATAAGGTTTTCCACACAGGAAATACTCCAATCGTAGTAGGCGGAATTGATGAAAACAGCACTATTCTTGCCTCCCTGACCAATAATCAGGTGGTTGAAAAGGTATATATGGTCAATAATCCGAAAGTGGCCGAATTGGAAAAACTGCTGGAGAATATATTCCGCAGTGTAAATATTGCGCTGGTTAATGAACTCGCCCTATTATGCGAGCGTATGGGGGGAATCAATGTATGGGAAGTGGTGGAAGCCGCCAGTACCAAACCTTTTGGTTATCTCAAATTTATGCCCGGTCCGGGTGTCGGTGGGCATTGTATTCCGATTGATCCTTATTACCTCTCCTGGCTGGCAAGGGAATATGACTTTGAAACCAAGTTTATTACGCTTGCCGCCAACGTCAATGAAAGTATGCCTTATCACGTATGCAATCTGGTCATACGGGAAGTTGCTCGTCAGCCGATTACGTTGGGTGACGCTCGAATTCTCCTCTTGGGGGCTTCTTTTAAGAAAAATGTAAAAGATCTTCGCCATTCTCCCTCTGAAGCCATTATCCATCGCCTTATGGAAGAAGGGATCCAAAACATTGACTACAGCGACCCATGGGCTCCGGAATATGAAGCCGTAGGCAGAGTGTTTTATTCGGTAGAACTTACTCCCGAAAATATCGCCTCCTACAATTGTGTAATCCTTGTAACCGATCATGATGACTTTGATGTTGACTATATTGTCAAACATTCACGGCATGTGGTGGATACAAGAAATATGACCGCAGGTGTGAAAGAAGGACGAGAAAAAATCACCCTTCTGGGGCATACCAGTGCAAAAAAGAAGTTTGAAATGCAGCATTAATAAAAAATGTCAGGCGTAAGTCATTGTTTTGGAGGTACTTGGAATAAATGTGACCGTAATGCCTCCTTTTATTATGAATTTACCTTGCACAGTTTCTATTAATTCCTTAATTTTGACGCTCTCTTTAGGAAAAACACCTAAAGATCGTTTTTTCAAATGATTTTTAAAAAATCTCGCAATAAAATTTGGATATGTAAATTTATCCCCTCATCTTTGCGAGGCTTTTGAAAAAAGGGCAAAAAAGAGCGAAAGAAATTAGCGGGAAAGCGGAGCGGGCAAAGCGGGGAGAGCATAAGCGTTCATTGAAATACGGAAAGATGCAGAACTAAGGATTGCTTGTTGAGAGACAA
>JANRJC010000024.1:0-87031 GCA_033764335.1 Bacteroidia bacterium
CATCGCAAGTGAGAAAAAATTAAGGGGGCGCCGATGGCTACCGATGTCGCGCCCCTGAAAGGGGCTTGGTGTCTGCGACACATGGTTTGGTGCCGAAGGCATAGGCCCGGAGGGTCCCAAGGACTCCTTCGGAGCCGCAATGTCGGTAGCATCATGGTGGGCGGCCTCTCTTTTTTTCACCCCTTGCGGCGCGCCGCCGGCGCGTTTTTCTGCGAGTCAAAGAGTTTTATTTGCCAATTCCACGCAAAATACCCAAATTATGCCAAGAATTATATTTTGTATTGTGAATGGCTGAAAACTCCGATAAAAGAGGAAGTGCAAATTATCCGGGCAAAGATGGGCAGCCGGTATCTATTCGCCGCCGCAATCACCTGCTGGTGATTGGGATTGATCAATATGCGCATTTCCAGAAGCTGAATAACCCGGTAAGGGATTCTAAAGGGCTTATCGAGGTGCTGACGGGGCGGTACCGGTTTGAGCCGGATGATGTCAAAACTCTTTTTGATGAAAAAGCTACCCGTGAGAGCATTATTGATGTTTTGGATGAATTGACTGCAACCGTTACCGACAAAGACAACTTGCTGATTTATTTTGCCGGACACGGCTATTTTCGTAAAGAGATGAACACGGGTTATCTGATCCCGGTGGATGCGCGAAAGGAAAAATTTTCGGACTTGATTCCGAACTCCACGATTCGGGATTATATCTCGGCGATCAGGGCGCATCACACGTTGTTGGTCGTGGACAGTTGTTTTTCGGGTTCGCTCCTGCATCGGGATGCGGAAGTGTTGCAAATCAAAGCCCTGGCCGATAAAGTGGATCGTTTTTCTTCGCGTTGGGGTTTGGCTGCGGGTTTGGTCGAGCGCGTTTCCGACGGCCCGATCGGCGGTTCCAGCCCTTTTGCTCAAAGTCTGATCACCTACCTTCGGAAAAACGATTCGCCCCGCCTTCCGGTGAGCGAACTGATCCAATACGTAAGCAAAATCACCACCTACAATGCCGACCAGACACCCGTTGGTGGTGTGCTTGACAAAACCAATGATCTGGGCGGACAATTTGTTTTTGACCTTCGGGAAGCGGTTTTTAACGAAGAAGAAACCTTCTGGCAAGCCACCGTGGCAAAAGACACCCTGTCGGCTTATCGCGATTACCGGCAAAAATTTTCCGACGGCAAATACCGTTCGGAAGCTCTTTCTCAAATGAAACTGCTGGAAGAAAAACAGGCCTGGGAAACTGCCCTGACCCGAAACAAAGTCAGCAGTTATGAAGACTTTCTGGAAGAATACCCCACCAGTCAATATGCCCCCGAAGCCCAAAAACGAATAGACGCCTTGCTTCATCCAACGGTAGTTGCTCAACCTGCGGTTAAAACTCCTGTTTCCCCCAAAGTGAATTTCCCCTTACCGGAGATGATTTTGATCAAGGGCGGGACGTTTGAGATGGGTAGTGATAATGGAAAAGACCGTGAAAAACCCATTCACAAAGTGACGGTAAGTGATTTTTGGCTGGGGAAAACGGCGGTGACGGTAAGCACATTTTCGGCATTTATCACTGCGACAGGGTATAAGACAGATGCCGAAAAAGAGGATGGAAGTTATATTTGGACGGGTTCAGATTGGAAGAAAAAAGCGGGAGTAAACTGGCGATGTGATGCACTTGGAAAAATCCGTGCAGAGAACGAATGGAATCATCCGGTAATCCATGTAAGCTGGAATGATGCAAAAGCCTATTGCGACTGGCTAAGCAAGGAAACAGGTCAGCAATGGCGTTTACCAACGGAGGCGGAGTGGGAGTATGCAGCGGGTGGCGGATCGGAACAGCGAACGATTTACGCGGGGACGAATAACGAAAGTGAATTAGGCGAGTATGCGTGGTACACGAAAACCACGAATGATAAGGGCACACGTCCGGTGGGGCAGAAAAAAACCAACCGGTTGGGTTTGTACGACATGAGTGGGAACGTCTGGGAGTGGTGCAATGACTGGTATGAAGATTACTCCTCTTCGGATATATCCGATCCACAAGGCTCTGAAAAAGGCACGAGCCGGGTGCTCCGCGGGGGCAGTTGGTACGACGGCGCGGAGTACTGCCGCGTTTCGAACCGCAACGGCAGCACGCCCGACCTCCGCGTCAGCAGCCTTGGGTTCCGTCCCGCCAGGACTCCTTAGTTTTTGCTTTTCTTACCTTTTTACCTTTTGGAGCGCAAAAAAACCTCAAAAAGTAGCTATGGGGGGGGCAGTCTGCATGGCAGATGCCACGTTACGCGTATAGGTTACGCATATAGTCAGGAAGAAGACGGAGGTTTTGGCATGGAAGTGGGTATATGCGGGCCTCTGTGTGTGCATATATGAATGGTTAATGGTTAAGTGTAGATACGCCTAATCAAAGGTGGTGGGGCAGTTTTTGTCAGGGAAAGGCGCAAAAGGGTGCGGCGGAGAGCGGAAAAACCGCTTTTTGCGATAAATGGACACATTTTTACAGAGTGACGAGGCGTTTTTTGTAAAAATAGAGGCGAAAACAGGCGCAAAAAAGAAGTGCGGTAATACATATATGCGCGATTTGGGCGCGGGGTTGCGCATATATGGGGAAAATCTATTCAGGGGAAAAAAGGGGAGAGTATATATGCTGACGGCTTGAGCACGGTCAATGTTATGCGCCCTTCGGCGCAGCGCAAGGGGAGTGGCCGCGAAAACCTCTCGCTTGAACGTTTTTCGCTTCGTTGCGGTAGCTAAAGCGACCGGGGATGCTGCCCTTGCCTAATCTTGCGCTGCGACTTAAGTCGCCCCAAAGGATACGCCGAAGGTATGTCCCCGGTCGCTTTAGCTACCGCCAAGCAGTGAATAATGACAGGGGACAAAACGACGCCCTTCGGCGCAGCGCAAGTGAGAAAAATTTAAGAGGGGCGCCGAGGGCTACCGACATTACGCCCCTAAAAGGGGCTTAGTGTCTGCGACACATCATTTTTTGCCGAAGGCATAGGCCCGGAGGGTCCCAAGGACTCCTTCGGAGCCGCAACATCGGTAGCACAAATGTGCGCCCTCTCTCTTTTTATTTTTGCGTTGCGCCGGAGGCGCGGGAGTTATGTATCAATAGCGACGGGAATTCATTCCCTCGTTTTGCGTTACGCGCCCTTCGGCGCAGCGCAAGTGGGGAAAATTTAAAGGGGGCGCCGGTGGCTACCGATGTTGCGGCCCTCCGGGCCTATGCCTTCGGCAAAAAGTGATGTGTCACAGACACTAAGGCCCGGAGGGTACCAAGGACTCCTTCGGAGCCGCAACATCGGTAGCACAAATGTGCGCCCTCTCTTTTTTATTTTTGCGTTGCGCCGGAGGCGCGGGAGTTATGTATCAATAGCGACGGGAATTCATTCCCTCGATTCTTGCGTTCCCTCGTTCTATGCGTTCTCCCTCCACTATGCGTTCTCCCTCCACCGAAGAAACGGTTTCGGAAACCCGCTCTTTTTCAAAAATAGCTGCTACAATCTTCTCCGTCTGGTCGGGAAAGTCCACTTGAAGGCTTTTTCCTTCGCATACCCAGTCGGTGAGGTAAGATAGTGTGAAGTTGTCTATTTTCTGCACGACGGGCACTCCGAGTTCACGCAAAGCGGCGGCGTTGCATTGTTGTTCGTACTGGCCTTTGATGGGGATGCAAAAGAGTTTTTTACCGAGATAAAGTGCTTCGGCGGGGGATTCAAACCCGGCTCCGGTCAGAATGCCCTCACTGGTGACAAAACTTTCGATAAAGTCGGTATTATTCACCGGGCGGACGAGGATGTTCCGGATTTTTTCGGTTTTGCGAACGTACTTGGAAAAAACCTGCCATTCTACCTGGGGGATTTGGCTCAGCAGGGAAATCAGGCGTTGATCTTTTACGGCGGGCAAATAGACGGTATAATGTCCCTTTGAAACGGGAGTACGGCTCCGGATTTCTTCGCGGATGACGGGCGTATGGATGAAGGAGTCATAAGGCAGAAAATGAAAGCCAATGGCTTCTTTTCCCGGCGCATAATTTCTCAATACCCATTCGCCAAATCTTTCTCTTTTTTCCGGGCGGGGGCATTTTTCGGATAAAAAGGAAGCCTGATGGCCCATCGAAATGCAGCGAACCCCGCGAAGCCGTGCAGCCCAGGCGGATACGGGTTCAAAGTCATTGATAATCAGGTCGTAATTTCTCGCCGGAAAGTCCCGGATTTCCTTCATCAGGCGGAGGGAAAAATTGTCTTTTGCCGATTTGCCGTAGTGGATGCCGCCTTTTTGGTTGTAGGCAAAAGAAAAGCCGTGGAGTTTGTATTTGACAGGGTAGGGCAGGGCGACTTCACTCTGGGTTCCACTGATGAGGATGTCCAGCTTGCAGTGTTTTTGTAATTGGGGAATAATGTCTCTTGCCCGGCTGATATGGCCGTTTCCCGTGCCCTGAATCGCGTAAAGTACATTCATACACTGTTCTTTTTAGGAGATGACGAGTACCTCGGGGCGAAATTGTTTTTCTTCTTCTTCGGAGATCGAATCTTCGATGGTAGAGAGGAGTTTTTCCGCAGGTTCCATATTTTCGTAGCGGAATAGAGACCATTTTTGTTCGTGGTATTCGAGGGCAGTCAGATTTTCGATCCAGTCACCGGAGTTGAGGTAGGTAACTTTTCCGTTGGGTTTTACGATGCCTCGTATCTGAGGTTGGTGAATATGGCCGCAGATGACGTATTCATAGTGTTGGTCAATGGCCAGGTCGGCGGCAATGTCTTCAAAATCGCTGATGTATTTGATGGCGCTTTTGACGCCGTTTTTTACTCTTTTGGAGAAAGACATTTTTCCTTTTCCGATGCGGGCAAGGCTCCAGTTGATGATACCGTTGAGGAATATGAGGAAGTCATACCCCACGGCCCCCATTTTAGCGAGCCATTTGGCGTGTTTCATGCTGGCGTCAAAAATATCGCCGTGGAAAATCCAGGCTTTGCCTTCGGGCAGGTCGAGCAGGAGTTTGTCCCGAAGATGAAACGTACCGAGCGAAAAGTCGGAAAACTTGCGCAGGAGTTCGTCGTGATTGCCGGTCAGGTAATACACCGGAACGCCTTTGCTGGCTACCCGTAGAAACTCTTTGATCACCGCCATGTGGGAAGGCGGCCAGAAACGTTTGCTAAACTGCCAGATGTCAATAATATCTCCATTTAGAATCAACATTCCCGGCTGAATGCTTTTCAGATAGGTGACCAGTTCTTCGGCATGACAGCCATAGGTTCCGAGGTGAATATCGGAGAGAACGACAATATCAACTTTTCTTCTGCTCATAATGTGGGGTAATGGGTAATGGTAAAAAAAAGCTTCCCCAACCCGGGGATGGGTCAGGGAGCGTTGACATGCCACAAAGCTTGAGGAATTTTTTGTTCTGTAATTGGGGGTTGATGGAAGTCAGTTGGCACATGAAACTGTAATTCCTTACCTTAAAACCTTCGATACAAAGGTGGGGTAGGCATATTAACCCTGTGTTACTCCAATCAAAAGGTTTCGCGATATTTCTGTTAAGTAAGCGTTACCAAAATAAAAATCGCCGACACGGCCGTCGCAGAAACTGTAACTAAATCGTGTAATATTTGCACGTTGGGAAGAAACCCGTTTTTGCGCGTGCCGGAAATAGGGATTCATTTCAACTATTCCACTAATTTGGCCGTTGATTATGAAAGCCATTTAACCACAAATTCTCAACTTAATTTACCTCATTATGAAAAATCGAATTATTTTTTCCATGTTTTTAGGGTTGACTCTTATGTTTGCATCGGTTCATTCTGCAAAAGCTCAAGCCCATACTAAAGGCCAGCTAGGTATTACTGCGAATGTGGGGTATAGCCTGATTGGCGCCCTTTTTCAGGTTGCATCCGTGAGCAGTGAGGATGTCGGTTCTATTCCGGTTATTTCCGGCATGGTGGACTATGGGGTTGCCGATCAGTTTAGCGTTGGTGGTGCCGTATCCTATCAGAGCATAAGTGTAAATACCACGGACAATCTCAGTGCAGAGGTAAAAAATACCCTGAGTTGTGTAAATATCGGTATTCGTCCGCTTTTCCATTTTGGCAATTCGGAGGAGCTTGATTTATATGCAGGTATCCGGGTAGGTTATACTGTATGGAGTGGTTCTACCACCAGCAACGACCCGGCTTATGAGCCTTTGGAAATTTACAATATTCCCGGTCTCATCAGTGTTCAGCCTTTGTTTGGAACCACTTACTACTTTGGCCCTGCGGGGATAAATGCCGAAATCGGTTTGGGCACTTATATTGCCGCATTAGGAGTAAAGGTGAAAATCTAATTTTTTAGAAAATATTTCAGGGAAAAAGGCGCAGCGATGTGCCTTTTTTCGTATTGTCGTTTATGCTGAGACGCGACTATTTTCTCAAAATGATCGAAGAGGCTGGTTATGTACTGGCTCGTCTTCTCGGCCTCCGACAGGAAGGGCGTTACCAAGAGGCTTTGGAACTTGTCAATGACATTTACAAAGACCTGTTCCCGTTTGACCCGGATCTCGTTCACCATACAAAACCGGAAGATTTGCCGGATCTTCTGAGGAATGAATACAACCTCACCGAAGAACATCTGGCTATCCTCGCCGACCTCCTTCGCGCCGAGGCTGATCTGTGGTACGACCGAGGGGTGTGGGAAAAGGCTACCCTATGCCTTCAGCGGTCGCTGGCACTTATTCAATACCTCGACGACGCCCACCCGGAAGAATATTCCTTTGACCGTATCCAAAAACTAGCCGAAATCACTGAGAAGTTGAAGGACGCCTTACCACCTGATTCTCACACCTGAAAATCATGTCCCTGGCCCAGCGGATGTCTTCGTAACTTCCTTCGCCGGTTAGTAAAGCCTCCAGGTATTCTTCAAAAGTTTCGAGGGCTTCGTTGTATCTGCCGAGTTCCATTAAAATCAAGGCTCTTTCTCGGGGTATTTCCAGCGGAATGGGCAGGTGTATCGCCGCACGTTCGGCTTTTTGCAAAAAAGTCAGAGCAGCCAAGTTGCCCGCTTTTGAATCCGGGTTGGTGCGGAGTAACATGGCCTTGAGCAGATAGGTTTCATCCGTTGCTATATCTGCCTCTATCAGGCGGTCAATCAATTGTTCAGCGGCCCGGTATTCGCGCAATTCGCGGTGTTTCCATGCAGCTCGTGTAATTGCCGGAGCGATACTACGTGTAAAAACAAGCGTGTCATTGCGGGAAGAATCCGGAGGCAGGGTAGTCATAAATTTTCGGGCAAAATAAAGGGCATAACGTTTTTCTCCCGGGTCAGGCGTAAAGTCGTAATCGCTAAAGCTGTAAAAATTAAACTTGACATAATGATCGCCAATGCTGTGACAGATAACCTCAGCAAGAGCCTGCATAAATGTTTCTTCGGTAAAAAAACCTGTAAGCCAGGACAAATCAGCTAAAATGGTACCGTCCTCATAGACAATGGGGCGAGGATAACCCAGCAAAGTAATTTTTAACTGAAAATGTCGCTCTATACCCGGGCCTTTAATCATGGGCCCTGGGTGAATTTCGGCAAGCTTGCGTCGAAAATAATCGTCCAAAAACGGATCATGGAAAAGGAGATTTTGTTCTTCCAGCAACCCCAGTTGTTGTCGTGCATTGTATTCCAGCGTGTCACGACTGGCTCTTCGCCAGCCACTTTGAATAACAGACTCGCTACTAAGCAACAACCAAACTCTTTCCCAGTAATTAAGGTTATCGGGCAAAAGCTTTACGTTTTTCGGCAGCGAGGTGGCGGGACCGCCCGATTGGTCTTTTATGTAATAGTGAAGAGTGTCTCCGGGAACCATCACTCCTGAAAGGTTGATAGGTAATTTTTGCAGCGCACGGATGGTCACAGTATCCCCTTTGTTTAGATAAGCACCTACATTCCGTAGCATAACCCCCTTCAGTACCGGCTGGCTAAAGGCTGGAAGGGAAAAGAAAAACATCAGAATTCCAAGTATCGGTTTTCGCATAAGCAGGAAAATTAGTCTGGAGCGAAAAGTTAGAATTAACCGGCAGAAGTTTATGTACGTTTTTTTCATTATGCCTAAAAAATTATCCGGCGTGTCGTTTTTCCCCCGGATCGTGTTTTGCAGGGTTCTTAAAAAATGTCATAAGCAGCTAGGAAAATAAAAATCTAATTCTCAATTTAGCAGCGCGGAAATAACCCTGACTATGCGTTTATTCCTCCTAAATACCCTTCTAAATCTGGCCCGACTACGACTGTTCCTGAGTCTGTAATTGGGTAAGGTGTGTTTCCGTTGATTTTATTCTTTCAGGATTTCCATTAATAAATCGGTAAAACCCTTAAACCCACTGACATGAGTGATCGTGTTTTCGTATTTGACACTACCCTCCGTGATGGCGAACAGGTACCTGGTTGCCAATTGAACACCCTCGAAAAAATCGAAGTAGCAAAAGAACTGGAAGCACTGGGAGTGGACGTGCTGGAAGCGGGTTTTCCGATCTCCAGTCCCGGTGATTTTCAGTCGGTTATGGAAATTTCTAAAGCGGTAAGCGAACCCATCATCTGCGCACTGACTCGTGCCGTGGAGGCCGATATTGACTGCGCGGCGGAAGCCCTAAAGTATGCCAAAAGAAAAAGAATCCATACGGGCATTGGCAGTTCGGACATCCACATTTTCAACAAACTCAAAACCACCCGCGAGGACATCATCCAAAGGGCAATCTGGGCCACGAAATACGCCAAAAAATACGTGGAAGATGTGGAGTTTTTTTGCGAAGATGCCGGGCGCGCCGACCTCCAGTTTCTCGCCCGTATGGTCGAGGCCGTCATCGGTGCAGGTGCTACCGTGGTGAATATCCCCGATACAACCGGCTATTGTCTCCCCGAACAATACGGAGCCAAAATCCGCTACCTGATGGAAAATGTGTCCAACGTCCACAAAGCCATTCTTTCGGTGCATTGCCACAATGACCTTGGTTTGGCTACTGCCAATACCATCGCCGGCCTCGCTAACGGCGCCCGACAGATGGAGGTAACCGTAAATGGCATCGGTGAACGCGCCGGAAATACCTCATTGGAAGAAGCCGCCATGATCCTCCGCAGCCATAAAGAACAACTGGATCTGGAAACCAATATCAATATCAAACGCATTTACCCCACGAGTCGCCTCATTACCCGCCTGATGCGTATGCCCGTTCAGCCCAACAAAGCCATCGTGGGCCGCAACGCATTTTCGCATTCCTCCGGTATTCACCAGGATGGGGTACTCAAACACCGGGAAAATTATGAAATCATCAACCCGCAGGATGTCGGTGTACCCGAATCTTCGATTATCCTCACCGCCCGCAGCGGAAAAGCTGCCTTGGGCCATCGCCTGGATAGACTCGGGTTTTCGGTGAGCAAAGACGAACTGGCCAAGGTTTATGATAATTTCCTCGTTCTCGCCGATCAGAAAAAAGAGGTACAGGATGAGGACCTCTTCACCCTCATGGGCGTTGAAAACGGCACGCGAATCCTCGAAATGGAATCACTCGACATCCACTGCGGCAAAGAAAAACCTTCCCGCGCCAATGTCGGAATCAACCGCAACGGTGCCGTTCTCTACAACGAAGCCGAAGGAAACGGCCCCGTGGATGCCCTGGTCCGAGCCATTGACGGAATCATGGGGCTGCCCGTAAAACTCGAAGAATATCTCGTTCAGGCGATTACCGGTGGCAGCGACGACCTCGCCAAGGTTCATATTCAGGTGAGCAAAGATGGGGTGTTTTATTATGGCTTTGGTTCCGATACCGATACCATTTTTGCCACGGCAAAAGCCTATCTTGACGCCTTAAATAAGATATAATGGTTAATGGTTAATTGTAAATGGTTAATGGGTAATTAATATTTAGTGATGAGTAGAACTTTGTTTGATAAAATATGGGATAGCCATGTCGTTGCGCGGAGCGAAGGCGGCCCGGATGTATTGTATATTGATCGTCATTTTATCCATGAGGTGACGAGTCCGCAGGCTTTTTCCGGCTTGCGGAAAAGAGGTATTCCGGTGTTTCGCACCGGACAGACCATCGCTACGGCCGATCATAATGTTCCGACGGAACATCAGGATCGCCCAATCAGCGAACCGCTTTCGCGGTTGCAGGTCGAGGCGCTGATCAATAATTGCGCCGAGTTTGGCGTCAACCTCTACGGCCTGGGGCATCCTTATCAGGGAATTGTCCATGTCATCGGACCCGAACTGGGTATTACCCTCCCCGGTATGACCATTGTCTGCGGAGACAGCCATACTTCCACGCATGGGGCCTTTGGTACGGTAGCCTTTGGCATCGGTACGAGTGAGGTGGAACAGGTGCTTGCCACGCAGTGTATTCTGAAAGAAAAACCCGCCAGCATGCGCATTACCATTGAGGGAAAACTGGATGCCGGGGTAACTTCCAAAGACTTAATTCTTTATATCATTTCGCAAATTTCTACTTCCGGCGGAACGGGTTATTTTGTGGAATACGCAGGCTCAGCCATTCGCGCACTTTCGATGGAGGCCCGGATGACCATCTGCAATATGAGCATTGAGATGGGGGCACGAGGCGGAATGATCGCACCGGATGAGACTACGTTTGACTACATTGCCGGGCGCGAATTTGCACCCCACGGCGAAGACTTTCAACGAGCCGTAGCGTTCTGGAAAACCCTTCATACCGATGAGGATGCGGTTTTTGATAAAGAACTTTTTTTTGATGCAGCGGACATCGAACCCATGATCACATACGGAACAAATCCCGGGATGGGCATTCCGATTTCGGCATCAATCCCTTCGCTGGACGAAATGCCTTCCGAAAGTGACCGACTGGCATTAGAAAAGTCGCTGAAATACATGGACTTACAGGCCGGAAGCCAACTCCTCGGAAAACCGGTGGATTATGTCTTTATCGGTAGTTGTACCAATAGCCGAATCGAAGACTTACGTCAGGTGGCGGCTCTGGTCAAAGGGCGCAAAAAAGCCAGCCATGTACAGGCGCTCGTTGTGCCCGGTTCTCAACAGGTGCGCGCCCAAGCACAGGCCGAAGGCCTGGATAAGATTTTGGCGGAAGCCGGTTTTTTCCTCCGCGACCCGGGTTGTTCGGCATGTCTAGGCATGAATGAAGACAAAGTTCCCGCCGGGAAATATTGTGTTTCTACCTCCAACCGCAATTTTGAAGGCAGACAAGGCCCCGGTTCTCGTACTTTCCTCGCCAGCCCGCTCACGGCAGCGGCTACGGCGATTTTGGGTTTTATCGCCGATGCCCGCGAACTTATCTAATATTCCCCCACTTTTTATTGAAGATTTTATGAGCGGATTCGAAAAAATTACCTCCACATTTGTGCCGATAAAGGCCGAAAATATTGATACCGACCAGATTATTCCTGCCCGGTTTTTGAAAGCTACTACTCGTGAGGGTTTTGGCCAAAATCTCTTCTGCGACTGGCGTTATGAAAAAGACGGCAGCCCCAAGCCGGGTTTTATTCTGAATGACCCCATCTGGTCCGGGGAAATTCTGGTGGCGGGTAAAAACTTTGGCTGTGGTTCCAGTCGCGAACACGCAGCTTGGGCCTTGGCTGACTACGGTTTCCGGGTAGTAGTGTCGAGTTTTTTTGCCGATATTTTCAAAGCCAATGCCCTCAACAATTTTCTGCTTCCGGTGCAGGTTTCGGAGGATTTTCTTCAGGAAATTTTTGCCCGCGCCGAGGGCAATCATAACCTGTTGCTTTCTGTGGATCTCGCCTCCCAAATCATCCGGATCGAATCAGGGGGCAGGGAAGAATCTTTTGAAATCAACGCCTATAAAAAAGCCTGTCTGCTTCACGGTTATGACGATATTGATTTTCTGCTGAGCCAAAAAGAAAATATCGAAGCGTTTGAAAAAAAACATTTATTCTCCCAATTTTGAGGGATGAAAAAACATATAGCCGTGCTTGCCGGGGACGGGATTGGTCCCGAGATTATAGATGAAGCCCTAAAGGTGCTTCGCGCCATTGAAAAAAGGTTTGGCCACACTTTTGAATTTACGCCTGCTCTAGTAGGAGCAGCGGCGATTACCGCTACGGGAAACCCTTATCCGGAGGAAACGCATAAGATCTGCCTGGCGGCAGATGCGGTGTTGTTTGGAGCCATCGGCGACCCCAAATACGACAACGACCCTAAAGCAAAGGTTCGCCCCGAACAGGGGCTTCTCGCCATGCGTGGCGCATTGGGACTTTATGCCAATATTCGCCCGGTTACTACTTTTCCCGCATTGATTGATGCCTCACCCCTAAGGCCTGAAATCGTGAGAGGCGTGGACGTGATGATCATGCGCGAACTGATTGGCGGTATTTATTTTGGAAAACCCCGTGGTCGCTCCGAAGATGGGAATACCGCTTACGATACCTGCGTATATGACCGGGAAGGCATTCTGCGGATTACCAAACTCGCATTTGCCTATGCCGAAAAACGCCGCAAAAAAGTTACAATGGTGGACAAAGCCAACGTATTGGCTACCAGCCGCTTATGGCGTGAAACCGTAACCGAATACGCCAAAAACCACCCCGATGTGGAATTTGACTGTATGTTTGTGGACAATGCGGCAATGCAGTTGATCCGCAATCCGGGTTATTTTGATGTATTGCTGACCGAAAATTTATTCGGTGATATACTCAGCGATGAGGCGTCGGTGATTACCGGCACGCTGGGCTTATTGCCTTCGGCTTCAATTGGCGAAAAAACCTCGGTTTACGAACCCATTCACGGTTCCTATCCCCAGGCCGCCGGCAAAAACATTGCCAATCCGCTGGCGACAATTCTCTCTGCTGCGATGATGCTCGAATATGAATTTGACATGCAGGCCGAAGCCGCTGCTATCCATCGCGCGGTCGAAACCTCCATTTCGGAGAAATACACCACCGAAGATATTGCAGGAGGAAAACAATCCACCCGCGAGATCGGCGATTTTATTACACAGCAAATTATGCAGATGTAGTGTTTGGGGTTCCTGCGGGGTAAAAGTTTTGGATTTATAACGGAAATTCCGGACATTTACATTCGTTCGTAAACAAAAATGAGCAATCAGATATGAGCCCCCACCTCAAGTCAATTCTATCAAAACTCATCGTTCTACCAATATGGGACCGACTGGAAATTGCCGAATTTTTAGTTTCCTCCGTAAAGGCTGACAGCCCAAAGGAAGAAAATCGAACACCCCATTTAGTCGCGGATTGGGAAAAATATTTTGGTGCAATCACAGGCAAATTTGGAGACGCCCTAGCCTATCAAAAGCGGATACGAGATGAGTGGGATTGATCTTTTGGTTGACACCAATGTCTTTATTTATTTTTTCGACGGAAACCAGAAAGCCCTCAATGCAATTTTACGAACTTTAATTCGAATGATTCCACGAAATGTCGGTGAGGGCTTCGCCCCATCACTCATACCGGATCGCCTTGACAGGGTCGGATTTGGCGGCGCGGTATGCCTGATAGCTTGTCGTGATCAGGGTGATTAATACGGTTAATAGCAGCGAACCCGCGAAGGTGAGTACCTTTAGGTCTGTGTGGAAGGCAAAACTTTCCAGCCATTTTCGCATCACCAGCCAGGAAAGCAGAAAAGCTGCCGGGGCCGCTAGACCAATAATCATCACAAAATCTTTCGTCAACAATACCACAATGTCTTTTTCTCGCGCTCCCACTACTTTGCGGATGCCGATTTCTCGGGTTCTTTGTTCGGCGGTAAAAGAAGCCAAACCCAACAATCCCAAACAGGCAATCACAATGGTGAGAAAAGTAAACAGCGAAAATATATTTCCCCTGCGCTGGTCTTCTTCATACTGGGCAAAAAACTCATCGTTGAGGAATACATATTCAAAAGGGGTATTGGAATACACTCCGCTCCAACTGGCCTTAATATGTTCGAGCGATTGTTCAATATTGGTTTTGCTGAGTCTTACGTGGGCAAAATAGTTGGTTTTCCGGGGAAGAAATACCAGCGGTTCAATCGGGTCGTACAACCATTGCTGATGAAAATCTTTGACTACCCCCACAACATAAGAAAAAGGCAACGAGTCGGTGGTTCCAAACTGTATTTTTTTGCCCACGGATTCCTGCCAGCCCATTCGCCGGGCCATGGATTCATTGACCATCACGGCTTGGAAAGAATCGGTGGTGATTTCCTGGGAAAAATTTCTGCCGGCCACAATCTCCATGCCCAAAGCCGGGAAATAATCGTAGTCCACGCGATAATTGTCCACTCCGCGTTGTTCCATTACGCCTTCATTGTTTTCTACATTCCACAACAACTTGGGAAATCCCTGTCCGGGTGAAGAAGAGGCCGTTCCTACGGAAACGATATGAGGACTTTGAAGCAGTTTTTCTTTAAGAACCGGCCATTGTTTGGTATTGTCGGGACCGTTCAGTGTAAAACGCACAACCGGGTCTTTGGTGAAGCCGAGGTCTTTGTCTTGCAGATATTTAAGCTGGTCATAGACGATTCCGGTGCAGACCAACAGTCCCAGTGAGATGACAAATTGAAACCAGACGAGTGATTTTCGGAGGAAAACATTTCCTGCACCCTTGACAACCGACCCTTTTAATACGGAAACCGGCTGGAAAGAGGAAAGATAAAAAGCCGGATAACTTCCGCCGAGTACCCCGGTGATAATCAGGATGCCCAACAGACTCAACAAAATCTGCGGCTGAAAAATCAGGTTAAAATCGAGATTCGTACCCAGCAGGTTATTGAGGGGAATCAGGAAAACACGGATAATGAGAACGCTCAAAACCAGCGCAAATAATGCCATGAGAACAGATTCGGCGAGAAACTGCCGGATGATCTGGCCTCGCTGAGAACCCAATACTTTGCGTATGCCCACTTCCCGCGCCCTTTTGGCGGATCGGGCGGTGGCGAGATTCATATAATTGATGCAGGCGATCAGCAGCATAAAAAGCCCGACAATGCCAAAAAGATAGATATAGGACATTTCGCCCGTAGGTTCGGGTTCTCCTTCAAAATCAGACTTTAGGTGAATGTCGGTAATGGGTAGAAGTTCATATACCACTTTAATTTCAAACTGATCAAAAATCGGTGCTACGTTTTTGGCAATGACCTCGGGAAGTTTGGCGGCAAAAGCCTCCCTTGCCTCTTTTGTCTGTAAAAGTATATATGTGTAAATGCCAAATCCTCCCCATTGACCGGGGTCACTCGGCTCGGCAATGGTGCTTTGAGAAATCATGGCGTAGGCCCTTATGTGCGAATTTTTGGGCATATCTTTGTAAACGCCCGTGATTTTTGCCGTACTTTTTTCGTCTTCGCCAAACCTTATTATTTTCCCAATCGGGTCTTCTTCTCCGAAAATTCTTTTGGCAGTACTTTCCTGAAGCACGACGGTATTGGGTTCCTCTAGGGCGCCTTCTTTTTCCCCGGCGATAAAGTTGAAGGTAAAAACATCAAAAACCGCGCTGTCCACAAAAAACACTTTTTCCTCAATATGCTCTTTTCCTTCATAGGTAAAAATGGTACGTCCTGCTCCGATAAAACGCACAAAAGCTTCCACTTCGGGATAGGTTTGTTTGAGTTCAGGCCCCAAGGGTGTCTGCGTTACCGACCAGTCAAAGGCGTCATCAGGCTCGGATATATGAGAAGAAATTCGGAAAATCCGGTCGGATTTATCATGGTGTTTATCAAAACTCAGTTCATGAGTAAGATAAAGCAGGATAAACAGTGAGGCGGTGACACCAATGGTAAGTCCCAGCACATTTAAGAAAGTATAACCTTTCTGCCGGACAAAATTTCGGTAAGCAGTAACGAGGAAATTTTTTAGCATAAAAAAAATATCAGCGGGTGGGAAAAAAAGTTTGCCTGAATTTCCCAAATACTACGTTAAAAGAAATTGCCGGGACACAAAAGCGAAAAAAAATCGCAATTTAAACCACTTTACATTCGCTGGATGACGACGGCAGAGGCACCACCGCCCCCGTTACAAATGGTGGCAAGGCCGATTTCGCCATCATTGGCACGTAATACGCCGGTGAGGGTGGTGAGTATCCTCGCACCAGAGGCTCCGAGCGGATGCCCGAGGGCTACGGCTCCGCCGTGAACGTTTATTTTGTCTCCGTCAAGTTTGAGGATTTGCTGATAAGCCAGGGCAACCACGGAAAAGGCTTCGTTTACCTCAAAATAATCCACATCTCCCAGTGCCAGCCCGGCCCGCTTGAGGGCCTTGGGGGTCGCAAGGGTGGGGGTAGTGGTAAACCACTCCGGCTCTTGCTCGGCATCGGCAAAACCGAGTATCCGGGCAATGGGTTTTACGCCCAATTCTTCAACTTTCTTTTTACTGGCGAGGATGATCGCCGATGCACCGTCGTTGAGGGTGGAGGCGTTGGCTGCGGTTACGGTTCCGTCGGAGGTAAAGGCGGGTTTCAGCCCGGGGATTTTGTCAAAAAATACTTTTTTATACTCTTCGTCTTCGGAGACGAATACGGGATTTCCTTTGCGCTGGGGTACTTCCACGGGCACGATTTCCTCCGCAAATGCACCGGAGTCTGTCGCTTTTGCGGCTCGTTTGTAGGAGTTGATGGCGTATTGGTCTTGTTCTTCCCGGCTGATATTATAAGCTTTGGCGGTATTGTCGCCGCATACGCCCATGGCTTTTTGGTTATAGACATCCGTCAGTCCGTCTCTTTCGAGTCCGTCTATCAGTTGTCCGCTGCCGTAACCATAACCGTAGCGGGCATTAGCGAGGTAAAAGGGAATCTGGGACATATTTTCCATTCCTCCGGCGACGATCAGGTCTGCCTGGCCCAGCATGATGGCCTGAGCAGCAAACATGACCGATTTCATACCCGAAGCACAGACTTTGTTGACCGTCGTGCAGGGTACATTGTAACCCAGACCGGCGTATAAAGCCGCCTGGCGGGCGGGAGCCTGGCCGAGGTTGGCCGAACAGACATTACCCATAAAAACTTCGTCCACGTGGATGGCCTCCACACCTGCCTTTTCTAACGCGCCTTTGATGGCTGCGGCTCCCAGCTTGGGCGCAGGAACCGAAGACAGGACGCCGCCAAAACTGCCGATGGGGGTTCTAATCGCTGAAAGAATATATACTTCGTTCATGGGGGGTTATTTTGAAAAAATCATAACTGCAAATATACAATTCAAAACCGAAATGCCACGCTGCCAAAATTTAGCCCGCTGCCCGAACCGATCATAAAAAGCAGGTCATCCTTTTGGAGTTTTCCTTTTTCAATGGCATCATTAAAAGCGATAGGGATACAGGCCGAACCGGTATATCCGTATTTCCGCATGGCTGTATGCGCTTTTTCGTGAGGCACGCCGAGGTTGTCCAGGGTTTTGTAGATGCTGTTGATGTTGATCTGGGTGAGGAAAAAATGGTGAATTTCTTCGGATGAGAGGGAAAGTCTTTCCATCAGATTTTTAGCCATGTGAGTCCAGACCTGGGGATTAAGTTCGGGGGGAAAACGGTAATTTATCCGGAGTTTATGTTCGTTGCGGTCGAGGGACTCGTGGGTTATAGGGTGTTTGGTCCCGCCTCCATAAATGCCCATGCCGTCGTAATATTGCCCCAGGGTGATCAACTCACTGGCCAGCCAGCCGCGTTGAGTATTTTCTTCCGAACCGAGGATAATGGCACCGGCTCCGTCGGCAAAAAGGGTGACGGTTTTTTTGTCGGTGAGATTGAGGTATTTGCTCATGGCATAAGCCCCGATAATCATCACGTGGTTGTACCGGTCGTCGGTGCGGATGTATTTGGCGCCCACATCCAGACCCGTGACAAAACCCGCACAAGCCGAATTGAGGTCAAAAGTACCGGCATGGCCGGCCTGAAGGCGGTATTGTAAAACCGCTGCGGTCGAAGGGGAGAGGTATTCCGGGGTATCGGTTGCCACGATGATCAGGTCAATGTCACGAGCGCTAAGCCCTGCACGTTGCAGAGCCATGCGGGCCGCCTGCTCACACATGTCCACCGTGGATTCATCTTCCGCGCACCAACGCCTTTCATCTATCTGGAGGTTGGTCGAAAGCCATGTGCTCACATCTTCGCCTAAAAGCTCGTCAAAATAGCTATTGGTTAGCACTCGTTTGGGCACATAAGCTCCCGTGGCGCGAATAACAGCGTTTCGCATCTTCGTTCAGTTTCTCATTTCCTAAGAGGAAATATAACGATTTTTCGGGTTTTAAACTCTCTTTTTCGGATCATTTATAATCCATTGGATTCTTCCAAAGCTTCCTGCCAACTCTGCCCAAAATTGATCATCTGAAGTGTAGCGAGGGAAAGTTTGTTTTCGAGTTTGCCAAACTTTTTGCGGTAATCGTGCATACTCCGGGAAATGACTTCGAGGGCTTCGGCTTTTCCGTAGGTATGGGTGATTTCACAGGTTGCCTGTTCTTGTCCGGGCATTTGTTTGTAGGTAAGGAAATAATGTTTCAACCGCTGGATAATGGAATCGGGGCAGTCGGTGATGTCTTTCCAATCCTGATATACTTCGTCGCCTTTCAGGATGGCGATGATTTTGTCGTCGGCTTCCCCGCCGTCAATCATCCGAAACCCGCCAATGGGAATCGCCGGCACGAGGATGTCGCCGTGGGTAATGTTTCTCTCGGTAAGCACACATATATCCAACGGGTCACCGTCGCCGGTGATATCGGTTCTGCCCGATTTTTCCATACAAAAATCCGCAACTTCATCCATGCAGTAGGTCTGGGGGATAAACCCGTAAAGGGCCGGGACAATGTTGGAAAATTTTTGCGGGCGATCTACCTTCAGATAGCCGGTGGCTTTGTCCACCTCATATTTGACGGTATCCGAAGGTACTACTTCGATAAAAGTGGTCACTATACCTGGCGCCTCTTTGCCAATCTGAACCCCATGCCAGGGGTGTGATTTGTAACGGAGGCCGATTAGTTCCCAAATTCGGGTTAGTTGCGAGTTGCTCATTTGTTTGTATCGCTCTTAGGTATTTATATATACAAATTTTACTGGAAAGTTCCTACTATTCCCAGAAAATCCTATGCCGTAAACCTGACAAATTCCAACATTGCCCCTGAATGGTAAAAATCGTCCCCTGTACCGGTAAGATGAATTAATGAAGGGTGTCAGAAAAAATTTTCTTTAATTTGCCCGCAAGTTATACATTATGAGCAAGGTATATAATTTTTCTGCAGGTCCGGCTGTTCTGCCTCAGGAAGTTCTCCGGGAGGCACAGGAAGAGTTTCTGGACTATCGGGGTACGGGCATGTCGGTGATGGAAATGAGCCATCGCGAGTCGGTTTTTATTGACATCATGGAGCGTGCCGAGGCGAGTCTCCGCCAGTTGATGGCCATCCCGGATTCTTATGAGGTGCTTTTTCTTCAGGGTGGAACGAGTTTTCAGTTTGCAATGGTTCCGTTGAATCTTTTCCGCAAATCTCACCGCGCCGATTTTGTGCGCACCGGTACCTGGGCGGAAAAAGCCATTGAAGAGGCTTCCCGGTACGGAAAAGTGCAGGTGGTGGCTTCTTCCGAAGATGCCAATTATACCTACTACCCCGACCTGAATCCGGCGGATTTTGATCCGGAAGCGGATTATTTTCATATCACTACCAATAATACCATTTTTGGTACCCGCATCAGCCAACTACCCACTACGGGCAATGTCCCGCTGGTGGCAGATATGTCTTCCAATATTCTTTCGGAACACTACCGCGTGGAGGATTTTGGGCTTATCTATGCCGGTGCTCAGAAAAATATCGGCCCGGCCGGGCTTACCCTCGCCATTATCCGCAAAGACCTCATCGGTCATGCTATGCCTTTCACGCCGGTGATGTTAAACTATCATACTCACGCTTCCAAAAAATCGGCCTATAATACTCCGCCTACTTTTGCGGTCTATATGGCGGGACGGGTCTTCGACTGGACCATCCGCCAGGGCGGCGTCGCCGAAATGGAACGGCGCAATATCGAAAAATCTGCACTTTTGTATAACTATCTGGACAATTCCGATTTTTACCGGTCCCCCATTCGTAAAAAGGATCGTTCACGGATGAATGTCCCTTTCAAACTGGTGAATGAATCACTGGACAAAAAATTCATCGCCGAAGCCGCCGCAGCGGGCCTTTCCACGCTTCAGGGGCATCGCTCCGTAGGCGGTATGCGTGCCAGTCTCTACAATCCCATGCCGCTCGAAGGCGTCGAGGCTTTAGTGGATTTTATGGATAATTTTCGAAAGTATAATTCCTAACTTATAACTCTTTGGCAATCATTAAACCCTTCAAAGGCTTCAGACCGCTACCGGCAAAAGCCCGGGCAGTGGCTTCCCGCCCTTATGACGTGCTCAACTCCGACGAAGCGCGGGAAGAAGTGCGGGATAACCCCGATTCGTTTCTCTATGTCGTGAAACCCGAAATTGATCTTCCTCCGGAGACGGATCATTATTCGATGACGGTATATGAAAAAGGCCGGGATAATTTTCGGAAAATGGTGACTCAGGGCACTTTTTTTCAGGATGAAACGGAATGCCTCTACATTTATCGCCAGATGATGTACGGCCAATACCAGTCGGGAATTGTCGCAGCAGCAGCAGTGAAGGATTATCTCGAAGGGGTAATAAAAAAACATGAGCTTACTCGTCCGGACAAAGAGGAAGACCGGAAAAATCACGTGCGTGTTTCCGGAATGAACGCCGAGCCGGTGTTTTTTGCTTACCCTGCCGTAACGGAAATAGATGAAATTGTGGCGGAAATACAAAAATCGGAGCCTGCCTATGATTTTATTGCCGAGGACGGAATCGGCCATACTCTCTGGGTGGTGAAAAACCCCGAAGTGGTAACGCAACTGGTGCAGCTTTTTTCCCAAAAAGTGCCTTTTACCTACGTTGCTGACGGTCATCACCGTACGGCTGCTGCGGCTCTGGTAGGAGATGAACTCCGGCGGGCAAATCCCCATCATACCGGAAAAGAGGCCTATAATTATTTCCTGGCGGTACATTTCCCTGACAATCAACTGCGTATCATTGATTATAACCGCCTCGTGAAAGACTTGGCCGGGTTGTCAAAGGAACTTTTTCTCCAAAAAATAGAAGCTAATTTTGTTGTGAAAAATGCCGGACGGGAAATTTATAAGCCGGATCGGCTTCACAATTTTTCTATGTACCTCGAGGGTGAATGGTATTCCTTGACCGCCCGCCCCGGTACATTTGACGACAATGACCCCATCGGTGTGCTGGATGTGACCATTCTTTCAGCGCATATTCTCAGCCCGATACTCAATATTACCGACCTTCGCAGAGATACCCGGATTGACTTTGTAGGAGGAATACGCGGATTGGGAGAGTTGAAACGACGGGTGGACAGCGGCGAGATGAAAGTGGCCTTTGCCTTGTTTCCTGTATCCATGAAACAACTCATAGATATTGCAGACACCGGCAATATAATGCCCCCCAAAACTACCTGGTTTGAACCCAAACTCCGCAGCGGGCTGGTGGTTCATGCTTTTGATTAAAACAAATCATTTAAAGTTTTGTCATTTTTCTTACTTTTGGGAAGATCGTATTTTTTTACATTTGGTGAAATAAGTCAGTTTACCCCATTGCCGTAAGAAACCTAATTTTTTTTGCAATGAACCTGGTCGAAGTTCTGGATATTACGCTTTCCAAAATCAAAGATTATCTGAAGAATCTTGACAACGAACGGTATAGCCGCCCACTGGAGTTATTTTCCAATTCAAGTATCGGCCAACACACCCGTCATGTCATCGAATTCCTTCAGTGTCTGATTGAGCAGAATCCCTCGGGGATTATCAACTACGAAAAAAGACAAAGAAATAAAGCCATTGAGACGGAAACGGAAACCGCTATCCGTATCATTGATTTTATCATAGACCGGCTAAATTCCGGCGAGTTGAAAGAATCGCTGATCCTGGAGACTCAATATGACCACAACGGGCCGGTTCACGCAGTAGAAACAACCCTCGACCGAGAATTGATTTACAATATCGAACACGCGATTCATCACATGGCGATTATCAAAATCGGCATGAAAGTGATCGCTCCGGAAATCGGTATTTCTTCGGATTTTGGCGTTGCTCCCTCCACCGTAAGGTATCGCAATGACACCGAAGTTTCTCACTAAAATCCGGAACTCACGGTTTTTTATCCGCCTCCTGAGCTGGGAGTATTGGCCCATGCACGTGGTCTATACTCCGATATATCTTTATTGGTTTTTTCTGGGCATTCGTGCAAGGGCTTTTCTTTTTTTTACCGGTGTAAACCCCGGAATGGATTTCGGTGGCTTTTTCGGCGAATCTAAAAAGGAAATTCTCGACAAAATCCCCGCCGAATGGACTCCCGTCACCCTTCTCATCCCGAAACAAAGCCGGGTAGAAACGGTACTGTCTCAGATGGAAACGGCTAATATTGATTTTCCCGTAATCGCCAAACCGGATGTCGGGGAACGCGGTTTTCTGGTCGAAAAAGTGAATAATCCGGAGGAACTTCAAAAATACATTCTCCAAAACCCGGTCAATTTTCTGATTCAGGAGTATGTGGCCTATCCGGAAGAAGTCGGTGTGCTTTATTATCGTTTTCCCACCGAAAAAACCGGCGCTATCAGTTCGGTGACATTGAAAAAATTTCTCTCCGTAACTGGCGACGGCGTTTCCTCCGTCCGTAAGTTGATGGCAGATTATCCCCGCGCCAAGTTACAACTTCCCTTGCTCGAAACCTCTCAACCGGCATTGCTGGAAAAAATCCCCGCCAAAGGCGAAATTCTCGAACTCGTGCCCATCGGCAATCACAGCAGAGGCACTACTTTCCTCAACGGAAATCATCTGATTGATGAGCAAATGGTGAAAACTTTTGACCAGATCAATAGCCAGTTGGAGGGGGTATTTTTTGGCAGGTTTGACATCCGGTGCCGCAGTATCGAAGATTTGAAGCAGGGGCAATATTTTAAAATTTTGGAGGTAAACGGGGTTAAGTCCGAGCCTACCCATATTTATGAACCCGGATTTTCAATCTGGGAAGCTTATCGGGTATTGTTTCGCCAGTGGAAAACCATTTACCGGATCAGCATGGCAAACAAAGCCCTGGGGTATAAATTCCCCTCCCTTCCGCAAGGATTAGAGCGGATGTATAAAACGACGCGGTACAAAAAACTTGCTTTAAAAGCCAAAAACCATGTTTGAAACCATCGTATCTTTTGTGTTTATGCTGCTGGGTTTATATCTTCTGGCGGGATTGGTTTTCGGAGTGTATTTTGTATTTAAAGGGGTTGAGAAAATAGATGAAGGCGCCCAAGGCACCCGTTGGGGATTCCGTTTGTTGATTTTACCCGGAACCATCGCTCTGTGGCCGATTTTGCTCCGCAAATGGCGAAACGTTTCCTGATTTTCCCCGGTTCATTTAATATTTAATCTTTCCACTATGACTCCGGCCTTGCGAAAAAGACATCTTCACACCTGGGTATTATTGGCAATCGTCGTACCCATCGGTTTTTACCTGGCATTGCTGGTTATTCCTAAAATCCCGCCCGGAAAAACAATCCCTAACCCGCAACCTCAGCCGCTGGAAAACCGCGTAAGAAGTGCGGAAAACGGTAGTTTTGGAATAACCGCGAACCTCCGGGCGCAAACCCAAAGCATGGTTCGGGAAGGCACCGACAATGGGTTACCTTCGATGGAGGATACCTTTTTTCAATTGGAAATCCTGCTGACTCAACCTCTTTTATCCCCCTCTACGCTGGTATATCTGGCGCTCGAACCCGGAAGCAATTCGGTGGAGGAAAAATTGCTGATAGGACGTATCGGTTCACCGGGCCAATATCGGTTTAACCTCGATCAGCTTTCTAATCCTCCGGAAACTCTATACCTCATTTTTTATGATGACTATCACAAAAAAGTTTTGTTGGAAATTGAGCTTTGAATAATGGTCAATTGTTAATGGTCAATTATGGCAGTAATTTATAATGCTATTGGTTGGAATCGCCAGAAAAAAGTCTATGACTGGCTGATTTTGGGAATGGTGGTTTTGTATATCGGGCTGTTTGTCGGGTTGAATATTGTATTTTCCCCGGGCATTACCCCCGAGACTCTCATCATTCGGGCTTTTGGCAGTCTGGCGATCATCATGTTGCATATCATTCTGGCAATTGGGCCGATGGCCCGGCTGTATCCCCGGTTTTTGCCGATTCTGTACAATCGCCGGCACTTGGGGGTGTCTATGTTTTTGATTGCAGCGGTTCACGGAGTGTTCAGCATCATTCAGTTCCATACGCTGGGTTCGCTGAATCCTTTTGTATCACTTTTTGTCTCTAATTCCGATTACGGAAATTTGTCGCGGTTCCCGTTTGAAATTCTGGGCTTTTTTGCGCTGGTAATTTTGTTTTTAATGGCCGCCACTAGCCACGATTTTTGGCTCAATACCCTAAGCCCTCGTGTCTGGAAGACTCTTCACATGTCAGTGTATGTGGCCTGGGCACTGGTGGTTATGCACGTGATGCTCGGAGTGGTTCAATATGATACTTCCCCCCTTACCGTGGGTTTTATCGGCTCAGGAATGGCTCTTCTGATTGTCTTACACCTGATGGCGGGACTCAAACAAAACCGCGAAAATAAATCGGAATATCAACTCGAAAACGGGTTTGTGCGGGTATGTGAGGTAAATGAAATCTCCGACAAACGCGCCAAAATGGTTCTGATCGGTAAGGAAAACATTGCCATTTTTCGCTACGGCAACAAACTTTCGGCTCTTTCCAATGTCTGTAAACACCAGAACGGCCCCCTGGGCGAAGGCAAAATTGTCAACGGTTGTGTCGTCTGTCCCTGGCATGGCTATGAATACAAACCCGAAGACGGCACGTCTCCGCCTCCGTTTAAAGAAAAAGTGGCCACCTACAACCTCCGGTTGGTCGGATCAGCGGTTTATGTAAACCCTTCTCCTCATCCGGAAGGAACCCGGGTGGAACCTCTAATTATTTCTTAATCCGGTAAATATGGCATCAAACACAAAAAATCCCAACGTACAGCCCGATGACTTTTACATCGGTTATCTGCCTCAAATACCGGCTTCTTACCGCAAACCGTTATTGTTTGCCGTTGTGTTTGCCGGTTTGTTTTTGGTGGGAGGTGCGTGGTTGTGGGTTTCTTCGCAGAAAAAATTCCCGGTGGCAGCCTTTGACCTAGGCAAACCGGTTACTTTGAAGGGCATTGTTTTTCAGGAGCCGGTACCGGCCATACGGGTAGTGAGTGGTCGGGATTTTCTGGGCAACCAGGTGTTTCAGACAATTCCGCTGATCAATTTCGGGAAATTTGGCGCTTCCGGGCTTCTGAGGGAGTACGAACAAAAAACCGGAAAACCCCTAAATCAGGGCGAAACAACCCTGGAAGGAACCTTGATCTATCGCGACGGCAAAACTCTGTTTGAACTCACAAGCCGCTCAAATGCGCTGAAAGGTTTTTCCGATGACCTTTCTGCTTACGATGAGGAAGTGCGTCGTCTGACGACAACTGCTCTCGGCGAGGCCGAACTTACCGGCGAAATCGTGGATCCGAAATGTTATTTTGGCGTAATGAAACCCGGCGAGGGAAAAGTACACCGTGCCTGCGCCTCCTTGTGTATCCGGGGGGGAATTCCGCCGGTATTGGTTTCCAAAGATGAAAA
The DNA here is from genome assembly GCA_033764335.1 of Bacteroidia bacterium. GTDB lineage: Bacteria > Bacteroidota > Bacteroidia > J057 > J057 > JAGQVA01. The sequence goes on from JANRJC010000024.1 coordinate 25,620, forward strand.
CGGAAGTTCCACCTATTTTTTGCTCTTAGGACAAAACGGAGAAATGATTAATGAAAAAATCCTCGATTATATAGCCGTTCCTTCCCGCTTCACCGGTAAAGTTTTTCAGGCAGATGACTGGTTCCTTTTTTATGTAAATCCCGAGGAAATTACACCTATCTGATTATTAACTTCAGGGTTTCTGAATAAATATCGGTAGTGATTTTAACCAGATAAATTCCTCCGGATAAACCTCCGGTACGGATTCGCCACTCGTTTTCGCCGGCATTGCCGATGCGGGTTTTTTTCATCGTTTTTTGCCCGCGAGGGTCAAAAATTTCCAGATGACACTGCGCCGGATCTTCGAGGTAATAACGGATGACTACACTGTTTTCTGCTTCTGCCGGATTGGGATAAACGGAGGCATTTAACCCCCGCGTAAATCCGGCAAAAAAAACCTCTGCCTGATTGGAATAAGCGATATTTCCGTGGGAATCTATTCTCCGGATTCGGTAAAAATTACGCCCATTTAGAGGCATTCGATCATACAGGCGAAAGATTTTTCCCAAAAGCGAAACGCCGCCCGGAGCCGAGATGATTTCTTTAAAATATTTTCCGTCTGACGAACGCTCAACTACGTATTGCTGAAGGTTTTCCGGTGAGGGATCTTCTCCCGTTAATTCTACCTGATTTTCTGCTATCGTCGCCCGAAGGTTAAGATGAACGACGGGCAATAAGACGTCGGGCAATCCGCGAACCAATTCTACTAGTGTAACCGGGGATAAGTTTCCCAGCGTATCTTCAAACTGATAGGTAAAATGATCTGCCGAATCCGGCCCTCCGGTGTAATCGTAAGTTATGAGGCCGTTTACCGGATTTACAACTACGGTTCCTTCGAGGGGAGGGGTGATAATCGTAACGGACCCTTTATCTATGGGAGCAGGCCCCGCGATGTCATTGGCGAGGACATTGAGCACGGTACTCATCACCGGCGTAAATCCTAAAAGATCGGTCTGGCCAATAGGCCCTCCACAGTCCGGATAAATATCCTGCCAGCTATTGGCCGTTAATCCCGCGGCATCGGTTACACTCAAACTCACCCGATAAAAATACAATACCCCGTCGCAGCCAATCGGAGATAAACCGGTTGTGGTAACTTTCGCAGTATCTTCCGGTTCGGGATGATTGTGTGCGGAGTGGTAAAGCGTCGTTTGCCAGGAGTAAAACAATTCGGAAGGGCCGTGTTCGGCATCGGTAACGATGGCATTTAGCGGGACGGAGGTGAGTCCTGACATGCTGTAAGAATAAACATTGTCAAAACTTACCGACACGATCACCGGGGGGGTATTATTTACCGAAATAACCACCGAGTCGGTATGGGATTCTCCGTCGTCATCCGTTACGGTTAGCCGGACTACATATTTGGTTGGTGCGGAAGACGGCGGTGAAAAAATGTGTTGAGGATTAATCGCCGTATTTATTGGAGAGCCGTCGTCAAAATCCCAGGCATACAGCAAGGTATCGTTGTCGGGGTCAGAGGACTTGCTGCCGTCAAACTGAACCGTAAGCGGCCCGACACCGAATTGAGTATCAGCTTCTGCTATTGCAGTGGGGGGTAAATTTGCCGGAGCGTAAATGATTTTTCGCACCTCTTTGGCATTGTAGTCCACATAAAAAATACCGGGTTCTGTCGGACTTGCCGCCATACTCACAATGGAAGGCCCATTTTGAATAAAATCATAAACGGAATCGGGTTCATTATTGGCGTCGAGGCGGATCGCCTTTACCCAGCCATCATTAAAGTCTATGTGATAATAGACATTTCGGTACAAGGCCGGAAAATCCGTGCCTTCATAAAAAATCCCACTCAGGGAACAGGCTCCGGATGCGGGATTTCCGAAATTGGGATTTGCAACTCCCATTGTATAAACCGTTCCACCTACGGTGAGATGGGAGACCGAACCAATATGACTATATTCAAAAGCCGGTAAGTTGTGATTGCTGATGTAAGCGGAAAAAGAAGGAGGCAGGTCCGCGAGGTTGACAAAATTGGTGTCCACTCCTTCAAAAATGGGCCAGCCGGAGTTTTGCCCACCGGTAGTAATCATGTCTAATTCTTCCCGGTCATTGTGGCCGACATCGCTCACCATGAGCGTTCCCGGGTCGCCGAATGCGGGGTTATGGTCGCCGGTTCCCGGCAAGTAAATCATACGAAAGGGATTTCGGAACCCCATCGCCCAGATTCGGGATTGGGGCGAACGGGGAAAAGCCGGATCGTAATACGGATTGCTGGAAACTCCTTCTCCCGTGGCGGGGTCGAGCCGGAGGATTTTTCCATTTAAGGTAAAAGGATATTGGGCGCGATACCGGCCAATAGCCGCTTCCAGCGAGTCCATGATACCATCCGTAACCGCCTGCGCCGAATAGTCCAGTGAAGCCGTGGAGCCGGAATAAGAATCTCCCACAGATACCATCAGGGTTTTATCCAACATAAAAACGAGGCTTCCCGCTGTGTGGGACGGGGCCGTTACCGGGATTCCGTCGCCGATACTGTCGCCGAGAATAATCGTTCGGCTTCCCGGAAGGGTGGTTTTGTACCCATTCGCGGGGTCGGCGGTATAACGAGTCAGCCGTGCAAGGGTGGCGTTGTTGTACTCATTGGAATTGGCATTGTAGGAAGGTGTGCCATAATGAAGGAGATGGTGCCGATCCACATTATAAAGCAGGTAATAATATCCGTTTGTCCAGAAGTCCGGGTCTAAAGCAAAACTGCTCAACCCCAGGTCATTGTGATTGGCAACTTCTTCGCTGATGTCAATCAGCGGAACGGGAAGTTTAACACCATTTTCCACCACATACACCACACCGGGTTTGTCCCAGACATACATTAACCCGTTAGGCGCAAAAGCCAGCCCTTCCGGTTTGTTGAAACCCGACACCACCCACTGATCGGCAAATCCCGGCGGTTGTGCCGTCAGATTTGTGAAAAAGAGAAGACACCCTGTGAAAAGAAGGGCTGTTCCGCGTTGAAAAAATGAAAAGAGCAACATAGTTTGTGCAAAAGATCGGTTCGGGGTAAAATTATTAAAAAAAAAGGCAGGATGTTGCAATCCTACCTTTAATTATTTGTGAAAAATTCCCATGTACTAACGAACGATTACTTTTGCGGTCTCAGACTGAAAATAATTGGACAGCCGGATAAAATAAATGCCAGGGGTAAGGGTTTCCGAAGATAAAGTGATTCGGTTTACACCGCGTATAGCCGAGTAGTTGCTGCTTTGAATTTGTTTTCCGTTGAGGTCAAAGATTTGCAGATATACCGGACGGGTTTCGGCTGCCATAAAGTCCACCGAAAAATCATTGCCGTATTCTACCGGATTGGGCACAGATTTGAGATTCATCCCCAATCCCTTCGGATCAATATTTACTTCCATGACGGATGAAAAACTCATGTGTCCGTTGAGATCAGTCTGCCGTAGGCGATAATACGAAGTGCCGGGCAGCGGATCACTATCGGTTGATTTATAAGCGGAAGGGGTTTGAACCGTTCCTTTTCCGTCTATCTGTGCGATTTGCCAGAATACCCGTCCGTCTGCGGAGCGTTCGACGGTAAAAAAGTCATTGTTGGTTTCGCTGGAGGTAACCCATTCGATGTCCACATGGTCACCTTTGGCGTAGGCATTTACGGACAAATATTCGACCGGGAAGGAGCTTCCACTCTGGCCGTCGGCAAGGGTAGCCATGATAACAGCGGAGGGAGTACCAAAAATATCATTTACGGTATAACTAAACCAGTCCGTTGTCTCTGCTCCCCCGTTGTGGGTATAGGTAACCTGGCCGGTGAGAGGGTTGATCGAAACACTTCCCCACTGGGGTGCGTCCACAATCGCTACCGTTGTCGGGTCAATGGCGTTTCCATTGTAAGGAAGGTCATTGTTCAGAATATTCAGAATCGTGCTCTGGCCGGAGACGTAGTTGTTGAAATCGGAACGTCCAACGGGGCCGAGGCAATTCGGATAAATATCCCGAATCAAACTGGCGGAAAGCCCTGCTTTATCTTTTACCGTGAGATAAATGCGGTAGAAGTACATAATTCCATCACAACCTACGGGAGTCAGAACGGTAGAAGTTGAGGCATTCATATCTTCGGCCTCTTCGTGTTCGTGATTAAAGTGGCGAAGGGAAGTTATCCAGTGATATTCCAAATCCGAAGGGCCGTGTTCGGCATCCGTTACAACGGCATTGAGTGGAACAATGCTATTACCCGACATGTCAAAATAATGTACATTGTCGAGGCTGGTAGAAATGATCTTGGGGGGCGTATTATTCAGCGATATGGTGATGATCATCGAATCTTTTTCCAGATCATCATCGGTGATGGTAAGTACCACGTCAAACTGTGCCGGAGCTGAAGAAGGAGCGGTAAATACATGGACGGGGGTAATGGTATGAACGAGAGGTGAACCATCTTTAAAATCCCAGGTATAAGTCATCGGGTCATTGTCGGGATCGGAGCTGCCACTGGCATCAAACTGTACCGTCAATGGGCTGGTTCCATAAATTTTGTCCGCCGTACCCTGTGCGATGGGAGGAAGGTTGGCGGGCATATAGGTGATTTTGCGGAGTTCTTTTTCAAAAAAATCAATGTAAAAGATACCCGGTTCGGTAGGACTGATACCAATGGCGGGAATACTGCCGGTGATGTCGAGGAAATTGGTGATTTTGACCGGATTGTAGCTTTGGTCGAGTTCTACATGTTTGATCCAGCCTTCACCAAAGTCAACGGCATAATATCCTCTCCACTCTGTCGGGAAATCGGTTCCTTCGTAAAACACTCCGCCGATGGCGGCATTTCCGCTGAAAGGGGTTCCGTAAGAGGCATTAGAATTCATGCTGATCATGGTTCCGTTTACAACCACCCGTGAAATGTCGGTGCTGTGTTTGTAGTCGAAGATGGGTTTTTTGTAAGTAAATAAGTGGTATTGGGATGCCGGAATTTGTTGGCCAGGATTGCACGGATCAGGCCATGTGCCGTCATCGGAAAGTAAATCGGAAAATTTATAGTAAGGTTGTGCACAACCAGAAGGGGTTGGCGCTCCCATGTTGTAGGGTTCTGTGGCTACGTAGGAAGGAGCATCGGTAATGCCTTCATACAGAGGCCAGCCAAAATTTTGTCCGGGGCCGTCAATGATGCTGGTTTCTTCCCAGGTAGAAAATCCTACATCTCCGACAAAAAATATACCCGGATCTCCATCATTGGGGTTGTGGCTTCCGGTCTCGGGTTGGATGGTCATCCGGAAGGGGTTTCTCAGTCCCAATGCCCAGGTACGGGATTGGGCAGAACGAGGATTCCCTGCATCATAAAATGGATTGCTGGGGATTCCATCACCAGTAGCCGGATCCACACGAAGGATTTTCCCGTTCATGGAACCCAGGTATTGTGCCCGCCAGGGGCCGATTACTTCGTCGGTATCAATAATGCCATCGGCCAAAGCCTGTTGTTCGTAATTATTGGGGGCCAATTCATGAAAATACATGTCCCCGCTGCATACCATCAACGTCCCATCGGTACCAAATACCAGGCTTCCTACGGAGTGGGTGGTTCCCAACATCGGGATTCCATTGTGTACCGAATCGCCAATCAGAATCACCCGGCTTCCGGGGATTACGCTGTTGAAATCGTCCGCAGGATCGGCGGTATAACGGGTCAGGCGAGAGATAGTCGCCTTATTGTAATCATTGCTGTTGGAATTGTAAGCAGGAGTTCCGTAGTTCATCAAATGATGCCGGTCCACTGAATACAAAAGGTAAATATATCCGTTGCTCTGAAAATTGGGGTCAAGGGCAAATCCGTTAAGCCCGTGGTCGTTGTGGTTGGCCACTTCTTCCTGAATATCAATGAGGTAATCCGGCAGGGTACTGCCGTTTTCAATGATGGAAACCGTTCCTCTTTTTTCCCAGATATAAATCCGTCCCTGATAATCGAAAGTCAATCCTTCGGCTTTGTTAAAACCAGTAGAGACGAGTTCGTCGGCAAAATCGGCGGGTTGTGCATAAACGGTGGTTGAAACCGTAAGCAGGATCACAAAAGCAAGCAGAATACTTGAGAAGCGCTGAGGGTTGAAGACGTTGGTTCTTGCAGTTAATGAGCAGTTCATGGGATTATTTATTCACAATATTTTTTGGCCTATTCACAAATAATACATCAAATGTAAGATTAGACCGGTATGTGTACAATGATCCCAAGTAGAGAGGTCAATAACGATGATTGGGCGGCTAAAAGCGGGATATGAACGGTTAATGGTTTCTATCTGTCATGTTAAGTTTCGTAGAAATTTCACGCAAAAATTAATTTAAGAAATGTAAAATCAGAATTCTAGGCGAATATTTGAGTACCCTCCGAACAGTTCCTGCACATCTCAATTTCGCTGCGTGAACGGAGCAATTGGTTGCGGAAACGGTGATATGCTTCGCTTCGCCAGATGGATTCGAAGGAGGCTGTCTGAAGATTGCCCATTTCATATTGGGCATCTTTGTCAAAACAACAGGGTAATACTTTCCCGTCCCAGGTGATTTCGGCTCCGTGCCACAACTTCCAGCATTGGTTGTCGAGGCGGTTTTTGAGGTGGAATTTTCCGTCGCTGCCCTGGCGGTACCGGCTGTATTTTTCGAGGGTGGGGATTAAATCATTTCCATTCTCGTAATCGTAAACCTGCGCCGTTTTAAACACTACCGCATCCACACCCAGTTCTTTCCCCAGCCGCTTAATATCGGCGATCTGATGTTCATTGGGACGCACCACCAGAAACTGGATGACGATAAAAGGATAAAGCGTTCCTGCGCGTTTGCGCGCCTCCACCAGGTTACGTACCCCTTCCTTGACCTTTTCGAGTTTTCCCCCCACACGGTAGGACTGATACGTCTCCTGAGTCGTTCCGTCAATGGAAATAAGCACTTCGGAGAGACCACTTTCAACTGTGAGCCGAGCCTTTTCCTCCGTAAGATAATGGCCATTGGTGCTGGTGGCACTGTAAATATTTTTCTCCCTCGCATAAGCGGCCATATCCAAAAATTTCGGATTCAGATACGGTTCACCCTGAAAATATAAAAGCAAAAAAACTAAGTCTTTATACAATTGATCAATCACCTCCCGATGCAAATCCAGCCCCAACATGCCCGTAGGGCGGGTAAACGCACGCAGACCCGAGGGACATTCCGGACAGCGGAGATTGCAGGAAGTAGTAGGTTCGACCCCGATTTTGACCGGATTGCCGCGATGAAAAGACTGCCCTTTGTAGCGGGAATAATAAAAAGACCGCCCGATACGCAGGAAGTTCTGCACCTTTCGGGGCGTGAGCGTCTGAGAAAGTAAAAGAGTTTTCCGGTAGGGGTTCACGGTGCGAATTTTTTCCAAAGATAAGCCAAATGCAATATTCCCTTAGCACAAGGTTAGGATTGGGGGAAAATCGGCACAGAAACTAGTTTTGCGTGGTGAGCGGATGAAAGGTGCGCCAGCTATGCCAAAATTCCTGATAGGCATTTATACGTTGAAGATTCTGAACCGCAGTTGCCGGAGGGAGTGCCTGTCCCTTTAGATTGTATTTGATGTTTTGATGAAAAAGGGTATCCTCCCGTAGGTCAAACAAAAACGTATCCGAGGGAAGTTGGTAAGCAAAAAAACTCACACTGTCCGTTGCCAATACTAATAGAATTGATATGGATCCGATTTTGTCCTGAATAAGCCTATCGTTTTGCAGACAATTCCAATCAAACGCTTTGGAATTGCCGCCAATTTCAATACCTACGACCCAGGATTTATTTTGCCAAGATAGGCTGTCTCTACGAGTGAGGCTGCCTTTACTTTTCCCGGTTTCAAAATTTTTCATTCGATCATAGGTTTCGGTAAATGCGGAATCTGGCTGCATGATAAGGCTGTGCGGATAAAACTTAAGCCATTGGGCTAAGGTCATTTGCGAACTGGGTATTTCAGGTAAAAAACTCCCCTTTTTTTTACCGGCAATCGCTTCGCCGTTGACTTGGCGCCACCAGCTACGAGTGTTTTTGTCTTCAAACATAGCATTAAAATGATCCATTCCCACGAGCCGGAATTCCTCCTGCTGACCTTCGACCAACGGCTCAAATACCCGACCGGTACGGCATACGGTGCAATAAGTAATCATAACGGGTTTATCTCCCAAGCTATCTTTGACCTGGTGGTGATAACCGATAAACTGAATGGGGTAAGCTTTGGCATGTTCTCCATCGGCAATTCCGATTATCAGACGGCTGCTGTCAACCTTGTTTTCAGCAGCCGGTTTCATCGAGAGTTTTTCCGGCTGGTAAAACATACGGTCTGCGGACATTTTAAAATTAAACATAAAAGTTACTCCTGCCCATACAGCGAGTGATATCAGGGGAATCCATTTGTACTGCCAGTGGCTGAAGAAAAAAGCTCCCAATGCCATACCCAGCAAACCGATACGGAAAATCCAACGCCAGGAATACAAAAAATAGGCGATTTTTATACTCGCCATCTCCTGACTGCCGGGCATAGGCATGATAAAAAATACATTTAACACCTCAAAAAGAGTGGCTGTAACCAGTGCGAAGTAGAAGGTTTTTTTCATCTTTTCGGTTTTAGGGCTTATTTGTGGGGATGCTAAGACATAATTCAAGAGGTTTTATTCAGGAGGTTTTAGGAGGTACATATCCGAGTGTTCCCATTCGTTTCCCCATATCCATATAGGTGGGGTCATCGGCGGGAGGGGTAAATGTGGCAAGTCCATCCACGTAGCGGTTAAACATACAAAAAGTCGCAGCAATCAGCACCGTATCGTGAATGTCTCGGTCTTCGGCACCGAATGCCCGTGCCCGTGCGACATCCTCCTCTGAAACGGTGCGGGCGTCGTGTTGTACCCGACCTGCGATAGTTAGCAGGGCTTTGAGTTTTTCGGAGAGCGGAGCCTGTTGATAATCCTCAAGCGCAAAATCTACCGTTTTTGCTGCATCCTGATACAGGTACCGAGCGGCGGCAGCATGGCTGGACATACAAAATGTGCATTGATTTCGGTAAGAGACAAAGGCTGCAATCAGTTCGCGTTCTGCCTCCGAAAGAGGCGACGGGCCGCGAAGCAGTACCTGGGCCAGTTCGTAAAGATGCATACCCGTATCGGGGCGAAACAACGCCAGGCTGCGAATACCGGGTACACCCTCCGGGAGTTGAATATGAGGCATAAGAGTTTAAGATTAGGTTTTTGACTGAAGGAAAACGGCTGCAAAAGCAACCAGAAAAAAGATGGAAAACAACAAAATGGCGTGTGCAAAACCTTGTAGGATACCCACAAGTGCTCCGATAAAAAATACACCGGATGCTGTAAATAAGCGACCAATGTTAAAACAAAATCCGGTAGCCGTAGCGCGAATCTCAAAGGGAAATAATTGGGGAACATAAACAGAAAGTGCTCCCTGGCTAATGCCAAAAAACAGTGCTAGTAGAGAGGCTTCCACGTAAATCCACGGAGAAAAAACACGGTTTCCCATAAATAACAGGCAGCAAAGGAGAAAACAGGCTGCGAATGTACCCAGTAGCGTAAAACGCAAACCCAGGCGATTCACCAAAAACCCCGAGAATATTCCTCCGGTGATTCCCCCCATTCCCAAAATCATCATAATAAAACCTTCCGCCTGTTGTGCATCCGATCCCGGCAGGGTACTTATCCAGGTGGGCGTCCAGGAAAAAACCGCCCATAAACCGATGAGTACGGAGCCATAAACGGTTGCTCCTCGTACCAAAATTGGCTGATTTTCAGAAGAAAATAATTTCTTCTTATCGGTTCTTTTTCGGGTTTTTTCCCAGGCTTCGGACTCTTTTAATCCGATAAGCATGAGGAGGGTTACTGCCAGCGGGATTAAGCCTAACCATCCTGCCATCCGCCAGTCGGTGATGAGTATCTTCAATCCTCCTGACACGACAATGCCCACGGGAAAAGTCAAGGCTAATATTCCCTGAAACACTGCGCGGCCACGCTCCGGCCATACTTCGGAGAGCAATACGGTTGTAATCAATAGTACTCCTGCGACTCCCATGCCTGCAAAAAAACGATAAACTACCAGCAACTGCCAGTTAGGTACCGATACAATCAGACAGGTAAACAGGCCATAAACCGTTGTTGCAAGAACCAGCGAATAACGTCGTCCGATCCGGTCGCTCAATATCCCCAAAATAAGCCCTCCAGCCGTCATTCCATATAAAAATGCAGCGTTGATATAAGCTCCATACTCTCCCAATTGCACTTCAGTGGTATCTCCCAAAAGCTCATTTACAACCACCGGCAGGTACACCGAAATTAGGGTCGCAATTGTGCCACACAGCAGATAAACAACCACACAGAGACTGAATAATCGCCAATGATAGGGAGAAACGGATGTTTCTTGAGCGGTGAGTAGCTGAGACATAAAATATAGATTTAAAAGAGTCTGCACGAAAAACCTGCGGTTTTCCGGCAGACGCCAATCAGTCCTTTATAGCCAATTTCATACCTTTGATTCCGTACTTTCTGAATCACGAACTTCCCCCTGGCAACCTCAGGACATCAACGGATAATTTTTAGGGAAGGAAATCACAGAAAATCGTTCAGGATTTCGTAGGGGAGAAAAGGGTTGATTCCGGTGGAGGGGCTTCAATATCACCGTAAAAAAAGGCAAAACAGCTTTCGATATACCGGTTGGTAAACGATTCCCGGAGAATCACCGGGCAAAAAGTTGAAACATATCCTTTACCCGGTACATAATCTTTAACATCAAATTTCATCGCGAACTGTCGGGATTCCGGGGTATCAGTGGACTCCGTAAAAAAACGCACAATATATTGCTTCAAATCATCAATTAACCTTTCCTGAAGCCGGTTTTGTGCGCAGTATAAATAAAGCGTATCTTGTGCAATCCTCTGTTTTACCACTTCATAAATTTTATCTTCATGGGTAATGGTGCTTCGTATAGGCTGAATGTCCGTATCTGGAGTGGGAAGATAAAGGGATACCGAAAATTTTAATATAAATAAGTCCTCCCGGGGAATTTCTCTCTGGGAAAGTTTTGCTTCTACCTGTTGGCTGATTTTGACCTTCTGGTACATAAATAAAAAATAATAGCCCACCTGGTTGGACAGGAAAGAAAGTAAGACAGTGAGGGATATTATTTTGGGTAGTAGTCGCAAATCTTAAAAGTAAACTTTAAGTTTCGGAAATAAACGCGTGAGTTACAAAGAATAATTTACATTTCATTTTTTATTTTAAATGACCGTAACCTTGCGGATTTCGCTGATATCCTACGGCAATTCGTTCTCCCAATTGCCGGAAGTAATCAGGGTTTTCCGGGAGACGAGTGGCCATTCCATCCACATATTTATTATAAAAACAAAAAAGAGCGGCAATCAGCACCGTATCGTGAATCTCCCGGTCGGAAGCACCCTGATGTCTAGCCCGGTCAATGGCTTCGGGGGTTACATTTAGGCCTCCTTTTTGTACCAGGGCTGCGACGGCAAGAAGCGCCTTCATTTTATCGGACACCGGAGCCGTTTCAAAATCGGCTTTTACGCTTTCACAGGTCAGGTTTTCTCCCAGTAAAAGATCGGTTACGGCGGTATGTGCCGCAGTACAGAATCGGCATTCGTTCCGGTGGGATACGAGGGAAGCAATCAGTTCTCGTTCGGCAAAAGTCAGGGTGGATTCCCCGCGGAGCAACAGATCCGTGAGGTTCCGGATCGGTTCGCCGGAATCGCGGCGGTACTCCAGAAGTCCCGTAATACCCGGCAGATGCGATTCAAGAGGGATATGAGGCATAAGGGTGTAGTAAAAGGGTAGTATTTCTACGAAAATAAAAAAATAATCGAACATTACACCCTCTGCCAGAAAATTAGCCGCTCTTTTTTCACCGAATTTAATTCATCTTTTGTATCTCTTTGAAAATTCTCAATACACACTTACCTTTGTTCTATGCCACTGATATTTTCCAGGTTATTACCGCTTCTTTTGATCGCTTGCTCTTTTTCTCTCCACGCTCAAATTTCCGGCGTGGTAAATCAATATACGGAGGTGCTGACTATTGACAATGTCAATAGCACCGTTACCGTCGCTGATCCTTCCTCTTTTGCCCTCAACGACCGGGTGATGATCATCCAGATGAAAGGGGCAACCATTGATGAATCGAATAGTTTTACTTTTGGGGATGTTAACCCTATCAACGGTGCGGGCCTTTTTGAAATGGCTTCGGTCTGTGGGGTGAATGGCAATAAAATTGGTTTTCAGTACGAACTTGTCAATACTTACAGCACGGACTCCGATGCCCGTATCCAACTGATCAAAGTGCCTCAGTATGTCAATCAGACGGTCACGGGTACACTTACCGCTCCGGCATGGAATGGTGCCACCGGAGGGGTTGTTGCCCTCGAACTTACCGGAACACTCACCCTCAACGCCAATATAGATGTAAGTAACCTCGGGTTTCGGGGGGGCACGCATTTGCAGGGGGCAACCTGTACGGTTATCGCTAACGCTCCGAATTATTTTTATCCTTACAGTGGGGTTTCGGGTATTGATACCGAAGGAGGAATGAAAGGAGAAGGAGTTGCCGAATATATCTCCGGAAAAGAATACGGAAAAGGTGCGCAGGCAAATGGTGGCGGTGGTGGAAACAATCACAATAACGGCGGTGGCGGCGGCGCAAATTCAAATTTTGGAGGAACGGGTGGTTATCGGAGTGCGATATTTTGTTCCAATTTTGATTACGGGAGCAGTGGCGAAGGATTGGGTTTTTACGGTTATGGAAATGGGGGGAATAATAATATTTTTATGGGTGGCGGCGGAGGAAGCGGGCACGACAATAATGGCGACGGAAACGACGGCGGCGACGGTGGGGGGATTATCATCATCAAAGCAGACGCCATTGAAGGCAATGGTTTTGCCATTCGCGCTAACGGGCAAAGCCCTGCGGCAGTTTTGGGCGACGGTGCCTCCGGCGGCGGTGGAGGGGGGGCGATTCTCCTCAGTACCAATGGTTACGGTTCCACGGCTCTCACTGTTCAAGCCAATGGTGGCAACGGAGGTAATACAACGCTGGCAGGCAATTGCCCTGGCCCAGGTGGCGGCGGCGGCGGCGGAGTGGTCTGGGTTGGGACGGTTCCGGGCGGACTGGTTTCGGTGACCGTTACAGGCGGGGCAAATGGCATGGCTACCGGGTGTTCCTCTAACCAAGCTGCTACTTCCGGCCTGGATGGTACTTATACAACCGGCGCAGTTATCCCCGAAGAGGTTACTACTACCAGCCCTTGTGTGCTTTCGCCGGAAGTGGTGCTGGAAGGCGAGTGGACACCCGAACAAAACGTACGACTCAACTGGACGACCGAAGGAATTAGGAATCAAACCACAATCTCTCTGGAAAGAAGTGCCGATGGGGTGGATTTTGTAGCGTTGGAAGATTGGGTTTACGATGTTTTTTCGCCGGTTTCTTCATCGAAAGATTATTTCCCCGAAGGATCATCGGCCATTTACCGGCTAAAACTTCGCGACCCCTCGGGCACGATTCGCTACTCCAATCAAATCGAAATCCATCTGCCCGGATCAAAATCCCTGCAATTGTCGGTTTTTCCCAACCCCCTGCCCGCAGGAACTTTCTTAAAGCTGAAAGTATATTTACCTGAAACTCAAAATATTGACCTGATGGTGATGGATGTACTCGGAAAACCGGTCTATCGGGAAAATACGCGGCTACCAGAAGGTGTATCTTGGTTGGTCATTGACGCTGCGAGGTTTGCCGCTGGCAATTATGTCGTGCGTATAAACGGTGTTTCCGGCTCGGCAGGACAATCTTTCTGGAAAACTAACTGATTGTTTTTCATTTGGAATTGACGATTTAGAGCGATTTTTCGTTTCTACCTCATGCACCTACGAATTACAACTTTAGCCTTACTGCTTTTCCTTTTCCTTTCTGTGTCCCTTCCCGCCCAGATACTTCAGGGCTCGGTTTCCGATCGTATTACAGGCAAACCGCTGAAAAATGTAACGGTTTCGATTGGGGATAATGTTTCAACTGCCATGAGTGATCGCAAAGGTCACTTTACCCTGAAAGGCCTAAAACCGGGGGTTTATTATTTCCGAATTTCTCGTATCGGTTATGAAAACACGGATTTTGAGGTGGTAATCAATTCCGATAGTGTTTTATCGCTGAGCGTAGCACTTTATCCTTCCGTTCGCCAGTTAGACGAAGAAAAGGCGGTTTCCCCGCAAAGATTCGAAAGGGATTTGGTCATCTCTCCGGTATCGGTATCTGTTTACAGCCGCGAACAAATGATCCAGGATGCTCCGCGTTCGCTTCCGGAAGCGCTTTCGGGTTTGCCGGGGATATGGACGCCCCAGGTTTCTCCGGGTACAGGTAGCCTTCGTATTCGTGGACTTACCGGTAACCGCACGCTTACAATGGTGGATGGCATTCGGGTAAATACGCCCTTATTATCCGAAAGCATAAATCCCTGGCTCAATACAATAGACCCTTTTACGGTTGATCGGGTGGAAGTGCTTCGCGGTTCCGGCTCGGTTCAGTATGGAAGTGATGCAATTACCGGGGTAACTCAGGTTTTTACTCGTACTCCTCGATTTTCGGATTCCGGATTTAAAGTTCATGCAAACACATTTCTGGGCTTAAAAAGCCGTGATTTGGAAAAATCTCTTCGCGGAGAACTGGAAATCAGCGGCTCGCATTTTGCGTTTTCCGGCGGTTTTTCCCGCAGGGCATTGGGTAATGTTTTTCCGGGAAATGCACAACCCGCTCTCTCTCCGACCGGTTATGGCGAAGATGCCACCGATCTAAAGGCTTTGATTAAATTATCTTCCCGTCATTTACTTACTTTTTCCTGGCAGTTTTTCGAGCAGGAAGATGTGCCTGACTATAAAAAACGGATCTATGATGGTTTTGAAGAATACCGGTATTCGCCGCGTTCCCGCCAACTGGGTTATGTACGGTGGACTTCTTACTACAATAGCAAATGGTTTAATGAGGTCAAAATCACGACTTCCTTCCAAAAAGCCGGGGATCGGGTGATTTCCCGGCGGGAAAAAACCAGTCTTTTAATCACGGCTGCGGAAGAAACGGATACTTGGGGGGGAACCGTGGAGGTTTTGTCTAATCCCAACCCTTACTGGCACTTTGTCTCTGGGGTGGAATATTATTCGGATGATGTTCTTACGGGAACAACGGCAAAAGACATTGCCACCGGGAACATACATGGGCTTCCTTCTGCCTTTCAGGAGGGAGCCGAAACTTCCGGTTTGAGTTTGTTTAGTCAACATACGCTGGATGTGCTGAAACTTCGTCTTTCTTTTGGGGCACGTGCCAATGCTTCGCAACTCCAGATCGTCAATCAGGAGTTTGGCAACCTTAAAGTTCAGCCTTCGGCTATGGTGGGCAATATTTCTGCCATGTATCCGGTTCATCCGAATGTACACCTGACTTCTTCTTTTAATACCGGTTTTCGCACCCCTAACCTCAACGAATTCAGTACCTTAGGGGTTTATGATCAGGGCGTCGAAACTCCGAATGACAGCCTCCGCCCGGAAAAATCTTTTACTTCGGAGGTAGGACTAAAAGCGCGTACAAAGTTCTTTTCGGGTTCGTTTGTTTTTTACCGAACCCAACTGACCGACCAGATTGAACAAATACGGAGTTCTTACCGGGGCTATGACAGCTATGAGGGGGAGCCGGTTTATAAAAAAACAAACTTTTCCCACGCTTATGTACAAGGATTCGAAGCCGAGATGGAAGTTCCGATTTCGCGCAGCCTTGCACTTTTTGGCAGTCTGGCCTATACTTACGGACAGAATCTGACTTATAACGAACCCATGACCGGGATTCCTCCGATCAATAGCCGCCTCGGGCTTCGGTTTCGCTCAAAATCGGGGATATGGAGCAAGATGGAATGGCTTCACGCAACCCCCCAGGATCGGCTTTCGGACGAAGATTTAACCAACGTTTTTATCCCCGATGGCGGTACATTGGGCTGGAACGTGGTAAACCTTCACGTAGGCTACGATTTTAACTGGGGATATGCGACTGTCGGCATCCGCAATATGCTGGACGAGGCTTATGTCATTCACGGTTCTTCGCTCACAGCCAATGGCCGGGTGATTCTCATGTCCGTACAATTGGGTTTTTAAGGCAATGTATTTCTGACGAGGCAGGCTTGCTGGTCTGCGATGCCGATACCGGCAATTGCCCCGGAGTCAAACCGGAGAAAATCAGACTCGATCCCATCACTGAAAATAACGCCTTGCTGGGGCATGCGGGACTCTATTTCCAATCTTTCCCGTTTCAGAATTTTCCCCGCAGTAAGCGAAATCTCGGAATGCCGACTCAGGAAAGGTTCGCGTACAACAAAAACCAGTTCGTCGGTATTCCAGGGAAGGGTAGGCGTGGGCAAAAACATTTTCCCGGAAAATGCCTGCGAAACGCTTTGTGCCATATTAAAAACCGAACTCAGCCATCCGGTGGATCCTGCTCCGGTGGAAACGATGATGCCACTGGAAGATTGTACTTCGGCTTTGCCCCGGTAGCGTAGTTCGTACCGTGCCGAGCGATGTGTCGCCGGACCGATAAACAAATCGTTGAAGGCCAGTAATTTTTGCCCGTCTTTTAACTTTGCTTCGGCCATCGTGACGTATCCGGCGGTATAACCGTTGTCGAGAACCTGTTTCAACCCGGTAAGGAAATTATCCGGGGAAAAAGGAAGCAAGATTCCATCATACCGCACGGGGTCAGGATTTATGCCAATAATTGGTTGATTTTCAACATATTTGGCGGCATTGGCGACGAGGCCGTCCTGTCCCAAGACGAGGATTACCTGATTGGCCGAAAAGATAAACGAAGGCAGGTATTCGCGGAGAATGTTTTTGTAGCGAATATGACTGCCGAGTGAGCGGGTTACTCGATCAAGCGATTGGTAAAAAGTCTGGTGCTCTTCCTCGTAACTAAGAAAGTTGCCGCCGGATCGTTCGATGTAAAACCTCGCCTGGGCTTTGGAGTTAAATCGTTCGATAAGTTGTTCGAGCCGGGTTTTGTCGCGAATAATGATTGCTTGATCTATCATGATTGAGTTAAAAATAACTATTTGGATTTAATGATGGACTGAAGCAGATCCGGGCTAATGTTGAATGTTCCGATTTTTCCGGCATTTTCCGCAATTTCCCGGAATGCCATCGCAATCTGACTACCGGGTTCGATTTTCCCGCTGTGAATGGCCATAAGGGTGCGCCAATCCATGTCGCGATAAGGGTTCAGCATCGCCCGGAGGGTGTATTCCTGGGTATCGGCGGACTCTTTTTCGTTGGTGGTTTTAAGGTTAATGAGTTCGCGCCGTTGTTTTTCGACCGAAATTTCCGCCTGCATTTTCATTTCGCGGATTTTGCGTTCGTTTTCCTGCGCGACGGTGGCGGTTTCCATGCGTTTTTCGGAAATCTGTTTTTGTTTTTCCTCAATAGCGATTTCGGTATTCAACTCACTTTCTTTAATGCGGCGTTCCTGTTCGACAGCAAAATTTCGGCGTTCAAATACGGCATGGTCGGCTTCTTGTTGGAGCGCTTCGCGGGTTTCGGCTTCGAGTGCGCGTGCCATTTCGGGGGTGGCGCGTACGGCGAGCACATGGACGCCAAGGATTTCTACTCCGAGCATCATCACTGCTTTGGATTCGCTAAGGCCGGTAACGATGTGATCCTCAATGGATTTAAGGCTGCGCAGCGATTCTCTCAGGCTCAGACTGTGTACAAAAGCTGCGGTGGCTGTCTGGGCTTCATTTACAAGTCGTTGTACCAGTTTTTCGTGGTCGTCGGTTCGGTAGGCTCGTTTGTCGTCCACCGTAAAGTCCAACATCTGCGAAAGCTGATGAGGGTCGGCGACCTTGTAGGTGAGTTGGCCCTGAATGGTAACGGTCTGGAAGTCCCGGGTAGTTTCGGTAAAAATAAACGGCAGGTCGTTGCTACCCGCAGGGATGGCCGCAATGGACGATTGGGGCGCAAAATAAAAAAAGGCAAGACCCCGGCCTTCGCGGCGGATTTTGCCATTCTGATAATGGATAATGTAATCCATCGAGTCGAAGCGGATGTACTTAAATCCTAACATAAATTTTGTATAAAAAGGTATTTGAGTATTTCTTACACAAATTAATACGGAACAAAAATACCTAGGTTGGGTAGTTTGTGTAAAAAGTACACAAAAAATTTTGAGTGTTAAGATATTTGGATTATACTCAAAGAAAAGAAGGGGTGAAACAAAGAGGTTCTCGCAAAGTGCGCAGAGGTCTCGCAAAGATCGCGAAGAGGCTCTTGGCGTTCTTCGCGGTTCTTGGCGGGCTTTGCGTGAAACGGTATGCGCCTAAGTTACCTTTTGGGTGATTGCGGGAAAAGAACCTCAAAAATCCGCTGCGCCTTTTTTTCGGCGTATTGGGAGAGGGTAAATCGGTAGAGGCGGGCCGGGCGCCCGGAGCCGGGCTGTTTGCGTTGTTCGTTCACTTCTTCAATCAACCCGAGGCTTTTGATTTTCTTTTTAAAATTGCCCCGGTCAAGGTTTCGTTTGTCGCCGAGAATGGTTTCGTACAGGCGGAGCAACTCCGGAATTGTAAATTTTTCTTCGAGAAGATTAAATCCGATAGGCTCGTAGGTGATTTTGCTACGGACTCTTTCAATGGCGGTAGCCAGAATATGGCCGTGGTCAAAAGCCAGGTCGGGAAGTTTTTGTACATCAAACCAGCGCACATCCGAGGCATCGGAACTGGCCGAAAGCTGGAAAGTTTCGGGTCTTACGAGGGCAAAATAGGCCACTGAAACCACCCTTCGCCGCGGATCGCGGCGGGGATTACCGAAGGTATATAGCTGTTCCAGATATCCGATTTCTATTCCGGTTTCTTCTTTCAACTCCCGCGAAACAGCGGCTTCCAGCGATTCTCCCTCTCTCACAAAACCTCCCGGCAACGCCCACATTCCCTGATGGGGATCAAACCGCCGCTGTACCAACAATACAGACAATCCCTCCACCGGCGTGTAACCAAATACAACCGCGTCCACGGCCAGCAATATGTTTTGAATTTCGGACAAGATGGTTTAATTTTTTTCTAAAGATAGGATTTTTTGGATGACCACAGGCATTCGAAAAAAAAGATTTGTGTATATTTGACACAAAAAAATAATGAAGTATATCCATCTCGCCGGTGCTTGCTTGAATCAGACGCCGCTGGATTTTTCAGGCAATCTTTCTCATATTCTTGAGGCTATTGGGGAAGCAAAAGCACAGGGGGTAAAAATCCTTTGTCTTCCCGAACTGGCCATCAGCGGGTATGGATGTGAAGATACTTTTTTCAGCCATTATCTGACCCAAAACTGCCTGAAGAGCCTGGAGGTTATTATCCCGGAGTGCCAGGAAATTTTGGTGACGGTGGGTCTGCCGATGGAATATGAAAACTGCCTCTACAATGTGGTTGCCGTAATTTTTAACGGGCAATTGTTGGGTTTTGTTGCCAAACAGGAACTCGCCGGAGATGGTATTTATTACGAACCCCGATGGTTTAAACCCTGGAAAGAGGAAGTTGTGGTCTGGTATCACTGGGGAGATACCGAGTATCCTTTCGGCGACCTTATTTTTGAGGTGGACGGGGTGCGAATGGGACTGGAAATATGTGAAGATGCCTGGAACGGCATACGCCCGGCGCAGCGCCATTATAAAAACAATGTCAATCTTATCCTCAATCCCAGCGCGTCAAACTTTGCCTTCGGCAAAAGTAAAGTCCGCCACGGACTCGTGACGGAAGCTTCGCGTTCGTATGCTTGTACCTACGTTTATAGCAATCTCGTGGGCAACGACGCAGGTCGCATTATCTTCGACGGAGAAATTATGATCGCCCAGGGGGGGGAATTATTGGCAAGGAATCGGCGTTTTTCGTTTCGCAATTTTCAAATCCTGAGCGCAGTGGTTGACCTGGACAAGGTGAGCATTACCCGGAAAAAGTCCTTTAGCTTCCAGCCTGATTTTCCCGACAACCTGATCATTGTCGAGGGAAATCTTCCGGAGACTTCTCCGCAGGAAGTGCCGCGGGTATTGACCCCCTTTGAAACAAGGGAAGAAGAATTTTACCTCGCCGAGACGCTGGGTTTGTTTGATTATATGCGAAAAAGTTTCAGCCGGGGATTTGTTTTGTCGCTGAGTGGGGGCGCGGATTCTTCGACTTGCGCCGTTTTGTGTGCCAAAGCGTTTGAGCGTGCCGAAACCGAACTGGGGCGGGAGGAGTTTTTCCGAAAAATAGCTTATGCCCGACTCAACACAGATCAGCCGATTGCCTCTCAGATGCTTACCTGTGTCTATCAGGGAACCCAAAACAGCGGTGAAGAAACCCTCCGGAGCGCCCGTGAATTGGCGCAAGGCCTCGGCGCAACTTTTCACAATTGGGATGTAGAGCCGCTTCATAGTCGTTATATTGGACTGGCAGAATCGGCAATCGGCAGGCCTCTGACCTGGGAACAGGACGATATTACCCTTCAGAATATTCAGGCGAGGCTTCGTTCTCCCGGTATATGGATGCTGGCCAATATTCACCGCGCTTTGTTGATCACTACGAGTAATCGGAGTGAAGCAGCGGTCGGATATGCTACAATGGACGGCGATACTTCGGGGGGCTTATCGCCGTTGGGGGGCATAGATAAAGACAGTCTGTTGGAGTGGCTGCGTTGGGCGGAAAAAAACCTGAATATTCCCCAACTTCACTACGTTAACAACCTCAAACCTACGGCAGAGTTGAGACCCTCCACTTACGCCCAAACCGATGAATCGGATCTCATGCCATATTCGATTCTGGATGATATTGAAAAATGTGCCATTCGCGATTATAAATCTCCGCTTGAGGTTTTCCGAACCTTAAGAGGTGCTTATCCTGACGATGTGTTAAAGGGGTATATCCGCAAGTTTTTCCGGCTCTGGTCGGTTAATCAGTGGAAGCGGGAGCGATACGCGCCCTCGTTTCACCTCGACGACGAAAACCTCGACCCGAAGACATGGTGCAGGTTTCCCATCCTCAACGGAGGATTTGGCGCGGGGCTTGCAGAGATGGAATCCTATTGAAAACAATTTCACATTTAGTTTAGTTGGAGCAGCAATTAAAACCTTATTATCAAATTTTTAATTTCTTTAGAGAATCCTTACTTTCGTCGTTTTCATCGGATAACTATTACTCCTCAAAATAACCTTAGAATATGTCGAAGACCATGGAATTAAATGAGACTGTAGAACTAAAAATCGGAGGGCAAAGTTTTTCATTACCGGTGCTGACCGGAACTTATAATGAAAAGGGTATTGATATTTCCAAACTGAGAGATCAGACAGGGTATGTTACACTGGACTTCGGCTATAAAAATACCGGTGCTACCACCAGCAAAATCACGTTTATTGACGGTGATCTTGGGATACTGGAGCATTGTGGCTATCCCATTGAGCAGCTTGCCGGCAACGCTTCTTTACTGGAAGTAGCCTATCTGCTTTTGTATGGAGAACTTCCCGATAGCTCAAAACTTCAGGCTTTTGAGCAAAATATCATGCCTTATATCAAACCGCCGGAAGGAATTAGGGCAATATTGGATGCGATGCCGGTGGAAACGCACCCTATGGGAATGCTTTCGGTACTCTATACCGCCCTTTCTGGTTTTTACCCAGAATCGGAAGATTCCTGGTCCGATGAAGGCGTCCGTTGGCGTTCGATCTATCGCCTTCTGGGGCATATGCCCGCAATGGCAGCCTATATTTATCGCCGCAAAAACGGGCTTAAATACATTGATCCTGATCCGTCGCTTGGTTATGTGGCCAACTTTCTCCACATGATGCACGGCAAAGCAGATGCAGCAACTGCCGAAGCGCTGGATACTTTACTGGTGCTTCACGCCGACCACGAGCAAAATTGTTCGACTTCTACGGTGCGTTTTGTCGGGTCTTCCGGCACAAATTTATTCGCAGCAGTAGGTGCGGGAAATAATGCGCTGTGGGGACCGCTTCACGGCGGAGCCAATCAGGCAGTTTTGGAAATGCTGGAGGCAATTCACAATGATGGAGGTGATACCGAACGTTACCTCAGCAAAGCCAAAGATAAAAACGATCCTTTCCGCCTTATGGGCTTTGGACACCGGGTTTATAAAAATTATGACCCCCGCGCCAAAGTGATTAAAAAATATGCAGATCGGATTCTGGATGAGTTTAATATTGACGATCCGGTGCTCGATATAGCGAAAGGCCTGGAAAAAGCGGCACTGGCAGATTCCTATTTCTCCGACCGCAAACTGTTTCCCAATGTGGATTTTTACTCCGGGATCATTTACCGGGCAATGGGCATCCCGGTGGATATGTTTACGGTCATGTTTGCTTTTGGTCGTCTCCCCGGATGGATCGCCCAATGGAAAGAAATGCGGGAGCACGGGGAACCTATCGGACGCCCCCGCCAGATTTATACTGGCTACACCAAAAGAGATTATGTGCCTATCGAAAACAGATAAAGTGGATTACTGAAAAATTTGTCTATTTTTGCAGGGGTTAATAATAGTTATTGTTAACCCCTTTTTTATTTTTACAGGAATTACAAATGACTTTCTGTAATAAAAGTTTTTTCGTAACTTCATGTTAAGAAAATAGGTAACGATATGACGCCTAACAATATCTTCGATTTCGAAAAGCCGATTGTCGAGCTGGAAAACAGGCTGGGAGAGATGAAAAAAATCGCGGAAGACAATGGTGTGGAAATGGACAACGCATCGGCCGATCTGGAACGAAAAATACACGATCTCAAAGTTAATATATACCACAACCTGAGCCGTTGGCAAAGAGTTCAGATTTCCCGGCATCCCGAAAGACCGTACGCGCTGGACTATATTTCCCACATTTCCACGGATTTTATCGAGCTTTTTGGCGATAGAAATTATCGCGACGACAAAGCCATGATTGGGGGGATGGGAAAAATTGAAGGGCATCCGGTGATGTTTATCGGCCAACAAAAAGGCCGTACCACCAAAGAACGGCAATACCGAAATTTCGGTATGCCCAATCCCGAAGGTTACCGTAAAGCTCTCCGTTTGATGAAGCTTGCGGAAAAGTTTCGCATTCCGGTAGTGGCTCTTATAGACACTCCCGGTGCTTATCCCGGACTTGAAGCCGAAGAAAGGGGGCAGGGAGAAGCCATTGCCCGCAACCTGCTGGAAATGGCAATCTTAAAAACGCCCATTATCTGTATTGTCATTGGCGAAGGTGCCTCCGGTGGTGCGCTGGGAATCGGCGTAGGCGACCGGGTTTATATGATGGAAAATACCTGGTATTCGGTTATTAGTCCGGAATCGTGCTCAAGTATCCTCTGGCGTAGTTGGGAAAATAAAGAACAGGCCGCCGAAGCGCTCCGCCTCACTGCTGCCGATAACCTCGAACTCAATATCATTGATGGAATCATTCGCGAACCACTCGGGGGTGCGCATAAAGATCCTCAAACCGCGTTTGATAATGTCAAAAAACAAATCCTCAATGACCTCAAACAACTCGGTCAAATGGATGTCCATTCGCTCGTTTCTTCCCGCATAGATAAATTTACCCAAATGGGGGTTTACCTCGAAGCCAGCGAAGATGAAAACATGGCCGCCGTGGTAA
The DNA here is from genome assembly GCA_033764335.1 of Bacteroidia bacterium. GTDB lineage: Bacteria > Bacteroidota > Bacteroidia > J057 > J057 > JAGQVA01. Next base: position 49,296 of record JANRJC010000024.1, read on the forward strand.
GTAGTGTATTGGTCAACTCCGGTAAGGTTGCTGCGGCCATTACAGAAGATAAATCTCACTAATTCTGAACGGAAATTTCTTTTTTTCGCATATTTCATCTTCCGGAGGGCGAATTAATTCGTTTGACGCTTTAGTATTTCCCCGGCATGTATTATTTTTGGTTGCGCTTTTTTAGAGGCTTATAAAATCATGACCAAAAAACGTTTCTTCAGCCGGTTCCCCCTGATTTTTCTCCTGTTACTTTCGTTGGGTTGTGGAGAGATCCGCCCTGTATGGAAAGGCGAAATTAAACTGGCCAACTACGAATTGTTTTATTCGGAGCCTTGTGAGTTTCAGGTAAATGTACCCCAAATTAAGGACTCTCTCAATGTGATGTTGGAACTGGTAGTAACGTATTATGTAGGGATTACCCGAAACAACCTGCCCCTTTTTATTGTGCTGGAAGATCAACAGCATAATGTAACGGAATTTACCACCAATGTAGTCCTCAAAGAAGAAGGGGAATGGCTGGGAATGCCCGAAGAAAACGAAATTGACTATACCCTCACCCACGTTGCCATACCGGAGTTTAATCTCAACCCCGGCAGTTATGTTCTCCGCCTTTATGCCAATGATGACAGCGAAGAAAAAGTTTACGGGGTTGTGAATATCGAGGCAAGGATTTTCGAGGTGGAAGCAGAACCTACGCCGGGATTGTAGCTGACGTTTTCCGTTGAAAAATAAGTACATAAACCAGGCCGCCACAAAGTGTCAGGGTCGCTGCGGCAATGATGGGTAGGTTTCCATTTATTGTATTGAGGTAACCCGCAATAATGGGGGGAATCGTCTGCCCCAATGATTGAACCGACTGGTTTATTCCCATAATTTCTCCCTGCTGGCGGGCACTCGCCTGTTCGGAAATGACGGTTGTGAGATTCGGGGCGGTAATACCCTGAAAAGAAGCCGAAAACGGTGTGATGACAAACATCCACCACGCCTGATCCGGGATCAGGATGGTGGCCAGAGCCGCCGCCAGTAGAAAAGGAGTAAAATTTAGAATTTCCCGCGAAGAAAACCTTCGACTCAATCTCCTGACCGTAAATCCCTGGGTAAATGCCAGCCAGATTCCTACCCAACCAAAAACAACTCCGATATTTTTTTCGGTGTAATCAAATTTATCAATCAATAACACCGAAAAGAACTGGGTGAAAAAGGTAAAACCCAACGAAAGCAACAATACCACCGAAAAAATCACTCGAAGCTTTGGCGCTGAAAGGGAAGTCCCAATGTTCCGAAAACCGGTTATCAGGCTGATTTTGCTTGCCTGTTTTTCCTTAAGAGTCTCTTTAAATCGAAACTGTACCAGCAGCATATTGACAACCGTTATCCCCGCTGTAAACCAAAATGGTGTGCTGTGATCAAACCAACTTACAACGGTATTGTCCGCTAATATTCCTCCTATCGCAGGCCCCAGGATAAAACCAATGCCAAAAGCCATGCCTACCAGACCAAAATTTTGTGTTTTGGATTTCGCATCACTTACATCCGCAATCGCAGAAAGTAAAATAGAAATATTTCCCCCCATAAAACCCGGTAGCATCCGACTGGCAAACAGCAGCCACAGGTTTTGAGTTTTGATCGCCCATGCAAATAATAAATAACCCACCGCCGTACCGACCAACGAAAGGGAAAGCAAGGGTTTTCTTCCATGCCGATCGGACAAAGCACCAAGTACAGGTGCTCCGAAAAACTGCATAAAGGGATAGGACGCCAGCAAAAACCCATAAAGAATGGAACGGGTTTGATGCGCAACATCCGGAGAAAAAAAATGGGCACTTTCTTCAAAAAACAAAGCCGGTATAACCGGAATAATAATTCCCACTCCCAACATATCAATAAAAACGGTCAGGAATATTGAAAGGATAGATCCCCGGTCGGGTTTGTTGCTGATTTCTGACATATAAAGGTATTTTTACCGCCGCCAAAGATACCTGCCTGATTTGTATTTTCCGTTGTAATCTGAAAATAAAGTAATTTTGTGCCGCAATGAAAATTTATGAACCTTACTTTTTTTAAATACCAGGGCACAGGCAATGATTTTGTCATGATTGATAACCGGGAAGGAAAGCTGACCGGTGTTTTTAGTCAGGAGCAGATTGCTTTTCTGTGTGACCGTCGGTTTGGTATCGGTGCCGATGGTTTTATCCTGCTTAGCCCCGCGGAGGATTGTGATTTTCGCATGATTTATTTCAATAGCGATGGTCGCGAAAGCACGATGTGTGGCAATGGCGGGCGTTGCCTGGTGGCATTTGCTTTTGACCGGGGCATTCGTCGGGAGGTGTATCGTTTTGAAGCGGTGGATGGCCTACACGAGGCTACACTCGAAAAGGGTATTGTAAGCCTGGAAATGATTCAACCCCGGGATTTTCGCCGCCTGGATGAATCCGCCTGGTGGTTAAATACCGGCTCCCCTCATTATGTGCGTTTTTCGAATCAACCGGTAGCGGAAATTAATGTCTATGAGGAGGGTAAGACCATTCGATACAGTCCGGATTTTGCTGCTACCGGAGGCACTAATGTTAATTTCGTGAATATACTTTCTCCAGACCGGCTGAAAGTCCGCACTTATGAGCGCGGTGTGGAGGATGAAACTTTTAGCTGTGGAACCGGCGTAACGGCCTGCGCTTATACTCATTTATTCACCCAAACCTCCGGGCTTTCAAAAGTAGTCGTAGAGACAAAAGGCGGTACACTTGCAGTAGAGGTGCTGAAAATCGGTACACCCCAGGAACGGGTATTTTTGCAGGGGCCTGCAAGGTTTGTTTTTAAAGGAGAAATTAACCTTTAACTCGCGATTTTTTCCAGTTGCCGGTGCATGACGCGAAACCACAGCGGCGGAAACATTGCCAGCACCATCATGCCGGGATAACCTTGTGGAAGCTGCGGACTTTCGTCAAAGTGCCTCAGAATCTGATACTTACGACTCGCAAGATAATGGTGATCGGAGTGGCGGGTAAGCTCGTACAACATTATCCTACCCAGGGTACGGTTTGTATTCCATGAGTGTCGGGGCAAAACCCGCTCATAAACCCCTGTTTTTATTTCTTTCCGCAGCAGCCCGTAGTGTTCGAGGTAGTTGACCGTTTCGAGTTCGAGGATCCCGACAAGAGCCGCCCCCAGAAAGGCCAACAGTGGGATAAACCCAAAACAAAGGCCAATGACTACTAAAAAACCAATTTGTATTATTTGAAACCGCAACATTTGATTTGCCCATGAAACGACGGGCTGCCGAAGTTTTTGCAAGCGCTGTTTTTCGAGATTCCAGGCGGAGTAATAGCCGTCCCGGATGGATCTCATCCAGAATGCGTAGAGAGATTCTCCCTTTCGTGCGGTAGCCGGATCGAGAGGGGTGGCTACATATTTGTGGTGGCCTCGGTTGTGTTCGATAAAAAAATGAAGGTATAACGAAGTAAGTAAGAGTGCCTGCGACATTCTTTGCTCAAATTTTCGAGGTCGGTGGCCAAGTTCGTGGGCGACATTTATACCAAGTGAGCCGCAGGCGATGCCCATGCTCAGAATCATGCCCGCCATTTCTCCCGGTGTCAGCGGGGTGCGGAAAAGGTACAGAAAATAAAACAGCAGTCCGTATTGAACCGGCACATTGAGGTAAAGCAAAATATCGAATATCCAGCGGTTTTTTTTTCGTTCTTCCTGCGAAGGTGAAAAATTGTCTTCCGTCCCGGGCATAAACTGCTCCAACGCCGGTATCAGGCCAAAAAGTACCCCGATTGCCAGAAAAACCCATGAACCACGGAGATACAGGGAGAGAAAAATCACTCCGGGGACTATATAGGCGAACAAGTATTTGAGGTCTTTCATATAGCCAGACAAGGATATTTTCACACGGATTGAGAAAGGGAATTTACAACATTCCGGATTCATAATTCCATTCTTGCCATACTTTTCCGATCTTCCCGGCGGAAACGTATTTTTTATGTTAAAAGTCCTGATCATTGAAGACGAACATCTCGCTGCCCGCAGGCTCATCCGCCTTCTGAAAGATATTGAGCCGGATGTCCAGATTCTCGCTACGCTCGATTCGGTGAAATCCTCCGTCGAATGGCTGGAAGGCAATCAGGCAGACCTGATTTTCCTCGATATTCACCTCGCCGACGGCAATAGCTTTTCCATTTTTGACCAGATTCCGGTAAATACTCCCATCATTTTTTCTACGGCTTATGACCAATATGCCATTCGCGCTTTTAAGGTCAATAGTGTGGACTATTTACTCAAACCAATTGAGAAAGAGGAACTTGCACAAAGTCTGAAAAAATTTCACCAGGCACGCCCGACGGAACCTAAAGTGGATATCACCGCCCTTGCCCAGGCACTCCTCGGAAAAAAAACTGCCGAATACCAGAAACGTTTTATGGTGATGACCGGCGATAAAATCAAGTCGGTTCCCGTGGAGGATGTGGCTTATTTTTTCGGCCAGCAGAAGTATGTATTTCTTATCACCCGCGACAACCGACGTCATATTATTGATACCACCCTTTCGGTGTTGGAAGAAAGCCTTGATCCGACTCGCTTTTACCGAATCAACCGGCAGTTTATCATTGGCTTTGATTCGATTGTAAACATGGTCGCTTACTCGAAAAGCCGGGTAAAGGTTGAATTAAACCCTCCCAGCGACATTGAGGCGATTGTCAGTATTGAAAAATCCAAAAGTTTTAAGGATTGGCTGAATGGCTAAAAAACAATGAATTTTTCGGAAAAAATATTACGTTTAGGAGCACTCGTGATACCAAAACACAAATTACCTAACCTTCTATCATGAAAAAATACTCGCTTATCCTCCTTGTTATTCTTTTGTCTTTTCGCCTTTATAGCCAGAATTGTCTTCCCGGCTGGGCATATTATCAAGAACTTACCTTTGATCATAGCTCCGGTGCAGATTCCCTTTTTAATGTGCAATTGACCGCAGAGTTAAATACCGCAGACCTGCTAAGCCAGGGCAAAATCCGGAGCAATCTCAGTGACCTCCGAGTGGTGATGCAGGATTGTACGCCTGTGCCTTTTTATGTAGATAGTGCAGCCAATTCCAGCCAGAATCGCATTTGGGTGAAAGTCCCCCTGGTTCCTGCTCAGGAAAATATTACCCTTCGGGTTTATTACGGCAACCCTAATGTAAACGCTGTCGCCAGCGGCGACGATACTTTTTTGTTTTTTGACGATTTTTCCGGTGATTCTGTGGACATGACCAAATGGGAGCCGGTAGGTGAATATGCCCAAATAGACATCGTGGACAATGCGCTGCGGTATTCAAGTACCTATTCCTCGGCAACCGGAGCGCGTTTTAAATACCTTCGCTCTTCCGCCGTTTTTTCCGAATCAGTATGGATGGATTTTCGTATCCGCCAAGCTAATTCGCAGGAGTTTGGGTTTAGCAGTGATGATTCTCTTTTGCAGCGATATATGCTGCGATATCAACTCCCCGGTGATACGATCCGTATTCTTGCGGTAATGAGTGATACAATTTCGAACGGTTATGCTACAATCACGGATTTTCCCCGTGTGTATATTCCCCGTGAGACTTTCCAAACGATCCGGCTGAAAGCAAAAATCAGCGATAATAACAAGTTTACCCTGGAGGAAATTTACAACCTCGACAATGGAAGTGAAAATACCAGCGGACTGGAATTTCCCTTTTTCGACATGTCGGGTTTTCACTTTATGCTGACTTCTTTTTCTAATAGTCAGTATGTTTATCTGGACCATATCAAAGTGTGGCCGGCAGTGGAAAACCGCCCCGAAGGCACAGCGGGTGCAGAAGTAAACAACCCGGTTTTTGTGGGTATCGAACCTGACATGCTGGTCGGATTAAAAATTTACCCCAACCCCGCCACGGATAAAATTCAGATCGAGTGGACCGATTCGAGAAGGGTAGAGTCGGTGAAACTATTGGATATTACGGGGAAAGTGGTTCTTGAAAAAATAACTCCCATAGGCCTGTTGAACGTCGAAAATCTTCCCAATGGACTATACTTGGTTCAGTTGTTTCATCAGGGAAAGATTGTGGGAAATAAACGGGTGGAGTTGATCCGATAAGAAAGAATAAAACATTTTAATGCTGATAAAAACAAAACAAAATCCGCACAAGCTGCTGACACATGGCTATGAAAGAACGGACCCCTACTTCTGGTTGCGGGATCGGGAAAATCCGGAAGTAATTGCTCATCTGGAAGCCGAAAACGCGGCGACAAAAGCCAGCATGGCTCATACCGAATACCTTCAGAATCAGCTATTTGAGGAAATGAAAAATCGGATCAAACCCGATGACTCTTCGGTAGCCTACCGACTGGACAATTATTATTATTACAACCGCTTTGAATTAGGAAAAGAGTACCCGATTTATTGCCGACGGAAGGAGGATATGAAAAATCCGGAGGAAATTATTTTGGATGTAAATCTTCTGGCACAAGGCAAAAATTTCTGCGAATTAGGAGGAAGCACGGTGAGTACGGATCACCGATACCTGGCATACGCGGTTGACTATCAGGGAAGAAGAATTTATACAATCTACATAAAAGACCTTGAAACCGGAGACTTGTTATCGGATGAAATCCCGGGTGTCACGGGCAATATGGTCTGGGCAATAGATAACTTCACCCTGTTTTATAGCAAGCAGGACGAGGTAACTCTTCGTTCGGATCGTGTTTTTCGCCATCGGAGAGGAACCTCCGTTGCGGAGGATGTGTTGGTGTTTGAGGAAAAAGATGAGACGTATTATATTCAGGTAAATAAATCCAAGTCGCGCAAATACCTGTTTATCCACTCTTCAAGTACACTCTCGGATGAAGTTTCGTACCTGGAGTCTGCCAATCCGGAAGGGACTTTTACGGTTATTTTGCCAAGGGAAAAAGAACACGAATATGCTGTGGATCATTTAGGGGAGGATTTCTATGTGCTCACCAATGATCAGGCAAAAAACTTTCGTTTGGTAAAAACTCCGGTCATAAATCCTTCCCGCACCCACTGGACCGAAATTATGCCGCATCGCCCCGACGTATTACTGGAAGGGATCGAAATATTTCGCGATTTCCTGGTTCTGGATGAGCGGAAAAACGGGTTGAATCAGATTCGGATTATGCCCTGGAGCGGAGTAGGGGAGTATTATCTGGAGTTCCCGGACCCCGCCTATTCTGCCGGTGTGGATTTTAATCCGGAGTTTGATACGCAGGTTTTGCGGTTTAGCTACCAGTCGCTTACCACCCCTGCTTCGACCTTTGATTTTGATATGATTTCGCGTGAACGTACCCTGCTGAAACAGCAGGAGGTGCTCGGCGGATTTTCTCCGGAAAACTACCTTTCGGAGCGGATTTTTGCACAGGCTGCTGACGGAACATCTGTCCCGATTTCGTTGGTCTATCATAAAGATACCGTAAAAAAAGGAGACGCGCCCTTGCTATTGTACGGTTATGGATCCTATGGCTATAGCATGGACCCTTATTTTAGTGCAGCACGTCTTAGTTTGCTGGATCGCGGATTTATCTATGCCATTGCTCATATCCGGGGTGGTTCGGATCTGGGGCGCCAATGGTATGAAGACGGGAAAATGCTAAGGAAAAAAAATACATTTACCGACTTTATCGCCTGTGGTGAATATCTGATAAAAGAAGGTTATACCCGGAAGGGAAAATTATTTTGTATGGGCGGAAGTGCCGGGGGATTATTGGTAGGAGCGGTCATCAATATGCGCCCGGATTTATTTTTTGGGGCGGTTGCCTCGGTTCCCTTTGTGGATGTGGTGACCACCATGCTGGATGAGGATATCCCTCTTACGACGGGAGAATATGATGAATGGGGAAACCCCGCAGAAAAGGAATATTTTGAGTATATGTTGTCTTATTCACCTTACGACAATATTCAAAAATGCCCATATCCGCATTTGCTGGTCACTTCCGGCTTGCACGATTCGCAGGTACAATACTGGGAACCCACAAAATGGGTGGCGAAAATTCGCGATTACCGCACCAATGACAACCGCCTTTTGCTCCACACGAATATGTCCGCCGGACATGGCGGGGCTTCGGGGCGGTTTGAACCCTATCGGGAGGTGGCATTAGAATATGCCTTTTTGCTCGATCTGGCTTTTCCGGAATTAGTGAATATTCGCTGATTCAACCTGATTTTCCGGTAAAACCAAAGTTTGGCCGAGAAGCATATCAGCGGCTTTTTCCGCAATCATTAACACGGGCGCATGTGTGTTCCCGCGGATGACTTTGGGCATGACAGAAGCATCTGCCACGCGCAAACCTTCGATGCCAAAGACGGCCAAACGGTCGTCCACGACGGCCATTTCGTCGGTTCCCATTTTGCAAGTACCTGCCGGATGATAAAGCGTTTGTGCATTTCGCAGGATGTGTGTGCGGATTTCTTCTTTGTTGCGCAAGGCTCTTCCGGGGAGAAAATAACCCTCGAAATATTTTTTCAGGGCAGATGTCTGCACCAGTTCTCGCCCGACTTCAAATCCGGCTACGAGGGTTTCGAGGTCGCTATTTTCGGAAAAATACCGATGGTCAATGATGGGAGCCGCCAGCGGATTATCGGAGGAAAGGCTGACTTCTCCTACCGATTCCGGCTGTAAAAGTGTCGGCCCATAACTAAATCCGTGTCCTTTCGGCGGTGTGTCAAACCCATGATTCATAAAAAAACCCGGGGCAAAATGAAACTGAATATCCGGTCCTTCCAACCCGCTTCGCGTGTGAATAAATGCTCCCCCTTCGGCCACATTGCTGCTTAGCGGACCTTCGCCCCAGATGAGGTAATGAAACAAACTGGAGAGTTTTTCGGCGTTTTCCAGTGTGCGGGTATCTTTATTGTGAAACACCATCGGAAAAATCAAATGATCCTGAAGGTTTTTCCCTACACCGGGAAGATGCTGTAAGGGTTTGATTCCGTTTTTTTCTAGCTCATTGGCATCCCCGATCCCAGACAACATGAGCAATTGTGGGCTGTTGTATGCCCCGGCGGTGAGAATAATTTCTTTCTGGGCTTTTACCTGCTGAATATGTGTAGGAGACTGATATTCGATACCCACTGCCCGATGATTTTCAATGATAATCCGCCTTACGGGGGTATTCGTTAAAACCGTGAGATTCGGCCGTTTGAGTGCCGGCTTCAAAAATGCGTCCGAGACGCTGAATCGTTTACCGTTTTTCTGGTTGACCTGATAGAATCCAAAACCCTCCTGGTTTTCGCCGTTAAAATCGGGGTTAAACGCATATCCCAGTTCTTTTCCCGCTTCCACAAAAGCATCGGTGATGGGAAACCGCTCATTGAGGTCGGTAACCGGAAACGGCCCGTTTACTCCGTGGTAGTGATTTCCCCCCCGTGTTTGGAACTCTGATTTTTTGAAATAAGGCAAAACATCCGCATAACTCCAGCCTTTATTTCCCATTTTTTCCCAATAGTCGTAGTCCTTGCGGTTTCCCCGGATGTAAATCATTGCGTTAAGGTTGCTACACCCGCCTAGTACTTTTCCACGGGGAAGATAATATGAGCGGTTTGCCGAATGCGGCTGAGGAGGTGTGGAGTAGTTCCAGTCAAATTCGGTTTTGAACAATTTGGAAAAAGCCGCAGGAATCCGCATGAGGCGACTTTTATCTTTTCCTCCCGCTTCCACCATTAACACACGAATGTTGGGGTCTTCGGTTAGTCTGTAGGCGAGGACGCATCCCGCGGTCCCACCGCCAATAATAATGTAATCATACATGGTACAGTCCTTTTGGACAATTACGAATATAAACAGAAATTTTCACCTGATACAAATTATGCATGCATACTTTGATCATTTACAAAAGAGCCTTTGAAAAATCGAAGGATATTTTGATACTTTGTAGCTTATGAAAGCTGAAGAAAAAAAGAAAAAAGTACCGGGGTTGATTGCAGATGATCCCTGGCTCGAACCTTATACCGAGGATATTGAGTACAGGTTGGATCGTTTTAAATCTGCCCTGAAAGAAATTTCGGATGCCACCGGCAGTTTGCGGGAGTTTTCCATGGCCTATTTACAAATGGGTATTCATTACGACCCGATGGCTCAAGGCTGGCGGTATCGGGAATGGGCACCCCGAGCAGAAGCCTTGTTCCTGATTGGTGATTTTAATGGATGGAACCGATCTTCCCACCCGCTACAAAAGGGTGAAAATGGTATTTGGGAAATTTTTATTCCTGACGATTCTCCGGAAGGAAAATTGACGGTTGGCTCTAAAGTGAAGGTTCACGTGGTAGGTATAAACGGCACCCTCGACCGGATTCCGGCTTATATTTTCCGTGCAGTGCAGGACGAAAAAACCACCGACTTTGCCGGGGAAGTAGTGGATTTGAAAAAATCATTTCCCTGGACGGATCAATATTATAACCCGACGAAAATAGATTCTCCGCTCATTTATGAATGCCATACAGGAATGGCTCAGGAGAAAGAAGGTTTGGGAACCTATCGCGAATTTGCAGATTTAATTCTTCCCCGAATTTCCCGGCAGGGATATAATGTCATTCAGCTAATGGCCGTACAGGAACACCCGTACTACGGTTCTTTTGGTTATCATGTCTCCAGCTTTTTTGCCCCTTCTTCCCGTTTTGGGACGGCAGATGATCTGAAATATATGATCAATCGGGCGCACGAATTAGACATCGCGGTGATTATGGATGTGGTTCATTCCCATGCAGTGAAAAATCTTGCCGAAGGATTGAATGAATTTGACGGGTCGGACGACCAATATTTCCATCCCGGAGGCAGAGGCTATCATACAGGCTGGGACTCCAAACTGTTTAACTATGGCAAATGGGAAGTGCGGCAATTTCTACTTTCCAATCTGGCCTATTGGCTTACCGAGTTTCATTTTGACGGATTCCGTTTTGACGGGGTAACCTCGATGTTGTATTTTCATCATGGGGATTATGTTGCATTTGGTCATTACGACAAATACTTCCGGGAAGGTGTGGAATGGGATTCTATTACTTACCTTCAACTGGCCAATGAACTGGTTCATTCGCTTAAGCCCGGTGCCATCACTGTTGCCGAAGACATGAGCGGTATGCCTGGGGGATGCAGACCCGTTTACGATGGAGGGTTGGGCTTTGACTATCGTCTCGGAATGGGTATCCCCGATTACTGGATCAAAATCCTGAAACACAAACGCGATGAAGAGTGGAACATCCATGAAATGTGGCATGTCTTGACCAACCGCCGTTTTAAGGAAAAAACCATCGCTTACGCAGAATCCCATGATCAGGCGCTGGTGGGAGACAAAACCCTTGCTTTCTGGCTGATGGATCAGGAAATGTACTGGCACATGCAAGTGGACGACGAAAACCCGGTGATTGATCGGGGGGTAGCACTGCATAAGATGTTGCGTTTGTTTACCGCTGCTTTAGGTGGCGAAGGGTATCTCAATTTTATGGGCAATGAATTTGGCCATCCCGAATGGATTGATTTTCCTCGGCAGGGAAACAACTGGAGTTACAAATATGCACGGAGGCAGTGGTCGCTCGTGGATAATCATGACTTAAAATACAAATACCTGAATATTTTTGACCGCGCATTGGTTGGACTGCTTAAAGATCACTATATTCTTTCCTCTATGCCTGCCCAACCTTTGAATATGGACGAAAACAATCAGGTAGTGGTATTTGAGCGCAATAATCGGGTATTTGTTTTTAATTTTCATCCCACCCGCTCGATACCTGATTATGAGTTTACCGTTCCGGAAAAAGGCCCTTATACGATTATTCTCAATACAGACTCCCCGGTTTTCGGTGGGCATAAACGAGTAGATGATACCCTGGAATACCCGACGATGAAAGATGAATACGGAAACTTCCGCCTTCGCCTTTATTGCACCAACCGTACAGCTTTGGTTTTAAAATCAAAATGACGTTAGTTATTTCCCGCTTTTATGCCTGATATTGAATCAAAAAAACTTGCTGCCCGGGTAGTTTCCCATTGTGGGAAAAAAGGAATTGTACTGAGTGTTGCCGAATCCTGTACCGGCGGTATGATTGCTACGGCAATTACTTCTGTATCAGGTTCTTCAAAGGTCTTCGACCGAGGTTTTGTCGTTTACAGTGATATTTCCAAAACAGATATGCTGGGAGTCTCTCCCGATACGCTGAAATCACAGGGGTCGGTAAGTGAGCAGGCGGTACTCGAAATGGCACAGGGAGCCATTAAATTTTCGCGTGCGCAACTTGCTCTCGCCGTGAGTGGAATCGCTGGACCTTCCGGAGGGACAGACGATAAACCCGTGGGCATGGTTTATATCGGCTGGGCCAGCCGCGAAGGGAAAAACAAAGTGCGGAAATTTCAATTTAAAGGCTCTCGGGATGAAATACGCCAGAGTACTACCATCGCTGCACTTTCTATGATCCTGATTGAAACAAATGGTTTGGGTTGAAGATTTGGAAAACCCCAATCTATTCGTATTTTTTAAGCAGAATTAAGGTAAATATATGTCTATACAAAATACTGAAACCCGACCGATCCCCTCAAATGGTCAAATGACGGCCTCTGAATCAGATTCCAACGCTCTTTTAGTGGAGGTCTCCTGGGAAGTTGCCAACCCCGTTGGCGGAATTAACGCGGTTATCCGCTCTAAAGTTCCAACCATGTTGGAAAAGTGGGGCAGCCGTTATCTGCTTATCGGGCCTTATATCAGCCAGAATGTCATGGCTGTATTTGAACCCATGGAGCCGGGGGATGATCCCTTCGGTCGCGCCGTCACCAAAATGCGCAATATGGGCTTTCAGGTTCACTATGGACGCTGGCTCACCAGCGGTCGTCCCATGACGGTTTTGCTCCCCCCTTATTCGGTTTATGATCGCCTCGCAGAAATCAAATATCTTCTCTGGGAACACCATGACATCAGTACCCCGGGCAATGATGATCTTATCAATAGCGTCGTGGCCTTTGGCTGGATGGTGAAGGTGTTTATGACCCGGCTTTCAGAGCCGGATGTCAATACCCAACCGGTGGTCGCTCAGGTACATGAGTGGATGGCAGCCACCTCCATTCCCGAAATCCGAAGGGATAAGTTGCCGATACGCACAGTGTTTACGACCCATGCTACCATGCTTGGGCGTTATCTTGCGATGAATGACCCCGATTTTTATGAGCATCTCCCTTTTTATGACTGGGCCCGGGAAGCACGGCATTTTAATATTGAAACACAGGTGAAATTTGAGCGGGCCGCTGCGCACGGGGCACATGTTTTTACTACCGTAAGTGAAGTTACGGCAAAAGAGTGCGAAGCGCTCATCGGCCGAAGGCCGGAAGTTGTTACCCCCAATGGCTGGCGTCTGAGCAAATACGACATCTCTCACGAGATTCAGAATGTTCACCAAAAAAACAAGGACCTGATCCATGAATTTGTCCGGGGTCATTTTTTCCAAAATCACTCCTTCGACCTGGACAAAACCATGTACCTGTTTACCTCTGGCAGGTATGAATACCGGAATAAAGGGTATGACCTTACCCTCGAAGCTCTTGCCCGTCTCAACTGGCGCTTGCGGGATGCCGGTGTGGACAAGACCATCGTCATGTTTTTTATTACCAAACGCGACTATACTTCCATCAATCCCCGAGTACTGGAATCTCGCGCTACGCTGGACAAAGTGCGGCAGATGGTTGAAGAAATTAAACAACAAATCGGCGACCGCCTCTTCAATCAGACTATCTCCAGCGTCTATAATAAATTTCCTGATCTTAATGACTTTGTGGACGACTATTGGAAAATCAATTTGCGCCGCAGTGTCCAGACCTGGCATAACGAATCCCTTCCGCCGATTGTAACCCACAACCTGGTGGACGACGCCCATGATGAGGTGTTGAACTTTATGCGCACGGCTAATATGTTGAATTACAAGGAAGACCGCGTGAAAATCGTGTATCACCCGGATTTTATTTCCACCACCAGCCCCCTCTTTGGAATGGATTATCTGGATTTTGTAAAAGGTTGCCACCTCGGCGTTTTCCCCAGTTTCTATGAACCCTGGGGTTATACACCCATGGAATGTATGTCCTTTGGGGTTCCCGCTATTACCAGCGATATGGCCGGTTTTGGAGACTATTTGTTAAAAACCTTTGACAACCCGGAAAAAGCCGGAGTATATGTCGTCAACCGGGTAAACCGCAGTTTCGATGAAGCCGCAAACCAACTGGCAGACCAGTTGTTCTCCTTTGTCAAAATGTCCCGCGCCGAACGTATTACCCAACGTTATAAGCTGGTGGAAGCAGCCGAGCGGTTTGACTGGAAAAATCTGGCCAAATTTTATGAAGAAGCTTATCAGAAAGCCCTGAAACCTAATTCATGAAATACAAAATCCTTACACTTGGCTGGGAATTTCCGCCCCGTATCAATGGCGGACTGGGGGTCGCTTGCCTCGGACTTACCCGCGCACTGAGTGAATATGTGGATATTTCCATGATTATTCCCCGTTCCGACCCCCGATTTTCAGAACAAAATATTAACCTCGTCGGAGCTAATGAGGTGGATGTGGAAAAATTGGTTTCACAAACCAAAAAAATTCACCCTTCCATTCTCTCCAAAGTCCGAATGGATTATGCGGATGTAAGTCTTTCCGGATACGAACAACCGAAACTTTATTTTACCCGAAAAAAAACTGCCGCCCCGGTTTTGGTGGTAGAACGCCCGGTAAAAGATAATGTCATCGGAATGCCCCGAAGGTTCAGAATCAGCGAATTTTACGGCTCTGATCTCTTCACACGCATTAGCGAATTTACCGAAATCGCCTCCCGACTTTCCCGGAATATGAGTTTTGATCTGATTCACGCACATGATTGGATGACTTTTCTCGCCGGTCTGGAAATTAAGGCCGTTTCGGGCAAACCACTGGTCTTGCATGTCCATTCCCTCAACTATGACCGCAAAGGGCCGGAAAAAGAAGGGTATGTGTATGAACTGGAAAAACATGCCATGCAACAGGCCGATATGATCATGCCTGTGAGTGATTATACGGCGGAGGTGATAGAAAATTTTTACGAAATAGACCCTCAGAAAATCTGGGTGGTGCCCAACGGTCAGGAAAAACGGGAAAGTTATCGGCGAAAACCTGCTTTCTCCGAAAAACTGGTGGTATTTGTCGGCAGACTCGTAGCACAGAAAGGGCCGGAATATTTTCTCGAAATGGCCCGATCGGTATTAAAGCAGTACGATCAGGTTCGTTTTGCCATTGCCGGGCAGGGAGAAAAAATGCCCGAACTTATAAAAACCGTTGCAAAAGCCCGGTTGGGTGACCGGATTCATTTTACCGGTTTTCTTTCGGAAAAAGACACCCGAAAACTGCTTGCTATGGCGGATATTCTTGTCATGCCTTCGGTTTCGGAGCCTTTTGGTCTTGTTGCTACGGAAGCCGTACAAATGGGCGTGGCCTGTGTAATTTCCCGACAATCGGGAGTGGCCGCTTCGCTTCCTCATGCGCTGACGGTGGATTATCACGATATAGAAAAGATGACTTCTCATGTCCTTTCTCTGCTTCAGGATTCCGACCTCCACCGAAAGATTGTGACCGAAACCCAAAAAGACCTTGAAAATATCAGTTGGGAACTCTCCGCCCGAAAAGCAGTGGCGGGTTTTCAGAAAATTCTGGAAGTGTAACGAATAAAGAAAATCCGATGCCATCTGTCTGTTTGTATTTTCAGGTTCACCAGCCTTACCGCCTCCGACCCCAATCGGTTTTTCATATTGGAAGTCACCATAAATACTGGAATAAACGCCTCAATCAATCGGTACTTAACCGGGTGGTAGAGCACTGTTATCTTCCTGCTAATGAGGTGATTCTGTCCCAGATTCAAAAACATGAGGGCAGATTCCGCGTGGCTTATTCACTCAGTGGTGTATTGATAGAACAACTGGAAAACCAACACCCGGCGGTGTTGGATTCTTTCCGCCGGCTGGCGGATACCGGCTGCGTGGAATTTCTCGCAGAAACCTATTACCACTCGCTGAGTTTTTTGTATCAGCGCGAAGAGTTTCTTCGGCAGGTATTGCTTCATCGCGATAAAATCAAAAGCTTTTTTGGTCAGGAACCGCGTGTTTTCCGTAATACGGAGTTGATTTATCAAAATCATCTGGCATTTTTTGTTTCGCAGATGGGCTATGCGGGAATTCTTGCGGAAGGTACACAGGAAGGACTCTACGGGCGATCGCCTAATTATCTTTACCATCCGACTCATCTGGAAAAAACCAAACTTCTGCTGCGAAACTATGCGCTTTCCGACGATGTTTCCTTTCGGTTTGGTGACCGCAAATGGATTCATTTTCCACTCCATACCGATGTTTATGCCGGATGGATCGCCTCACAACACGGCGAGGTGGTATGTATCGGGATGGATTATGAGACCTTTGGAGAACACCACAAAGAAAGTTCTGGAATCCTGAAATTTCTCGAAGCCCTGCCCAAGGCTGTTTTACAGACCGGTGGGATAGATTTCCAGACTCCCTCGCAGATTTTTGAAAAATATGCTACCCACGGTGTATATGATGCTTCTCGTTTTCAATCCTGGGCAGGTACCGATAAAGACATTACCCCCTGGCTGGGAAATGAGATGCAGGAAGAGGCAATGCAAAAAATATATGCTTTGGGCGCCATAGTACGGGAAAAAAATTCGCCGGAGCTTACCCGCGAATGGTCTCTTTTACAGACCTCCGACCATTTTTATTACATGGCAACAAAAACAGGAGCCGAAGCAAATGTACATGCACATTTTTCACCCTGGAAATCTCCTTACGATGCCTATATTTGTTTTATGAGTGCCCTTGCCGATTTTCAGATAAAATTGCGTAAAGCTTGAAAAAGCGGCATGAATTATCGAATATAGCAGGTGTTTATGTTAATTGCTGAAAGCGGATCAACGAAGACAGAATGGCGACTTTGCCGGGAAGGGAAGGTGGTAAACGCCTTTCGCAGCAGGGGTTTTAACCCTAATGTAATGCCCGCGGAAACCATTCTGAAAGAATTGGCTGTATTACAAAAAACCCATCTTTCGGCGGCGACTCCGGGTAAAATATTTTTTTACGGAGCCGGGACACGGGGAGAGGCGCAAAACCGGATTATGGCCGATATTTTTCGGAACTTATTTCCCCTTGCCGAAATAATCATTGGTTATGACCTTCTGGCCGCAGCAAGAAGCACGGGAAGGCCCGAAGGCATCGCCTGCATTTTGGGTACAGGCTCTAGTGCGTGCAGGCACAAAAACTACGAGATCGAAGAAATCCGCGGAGGCCTTGGTTACCTCTTTGGCGACGAAGGATCAGGGGCAGACTTGGGGCGTAACCTCGTAAAAGCAATCCTCCAGAAGGATTTCCCCCCAGAGGTAGCGGCTTTTGTAGAAGAAAAAGAAGGAATGGGTATCCATGACCTGAAAATGGCCATTACCCGTCATCCCAAACCGAATGTACGCATGGCGGTTCTGGCTCCCTATCTTCAGGAATTTTTAGCAATCCCTGAAGTATTTGCCCAGGTATCGGAAAGATTTGGACTATTTCTGGACACAACCGTCCGTCGAATTCCGGATTATTTCGATTTACCCGTGGACATAATTGGCTCGATTGGATATTATTTTTCCAAACCTTTTGCAGAAGCCTGTATATTGCGCAATATCACCCCCGGAAAATTTATTAAAGATCCCATTGACCCTTTGGTTGATTATCATCTGGCACATTCGTAACTGATTTCTGCTTTGCAAAACCGAAAAAAAAATCCGCAACTGGTTTCTCATTGGGAACAAAAAGAAAATAAATACTATTTCTATTGTCCCGAAACCATCCTTGAAGTATCTGTCTATGCGGAAAACATTGTTCGTTTCCGTTTTTTCCCCGAAGGAAGGCCGGAGGAAGATTTTTCGTATGCCATACCCACAAAAGGCGATTTACCGGCTCCGGAGTGCGCCCATAAAGTAACGGAAGACGGAGATGTATTTGTCCTAACAACGGATGAAATCGAATGTCGGATTTCCAAGACCCTGCATACTTCTATCTATGATAAAAGTGGAAAGCTTATTTCCGAAGACGAAAAAGGATTTCACTGGGATGCCCATCCGGATTTTGGGGGAAATGTGGTGTATTTTAGTAAAAAGATTCAGGTACAGGAGAATTTTTATGGCTTAGGTGATAAACCCAACCGCCTCAATATGAGGGGTTTGCGTTTTGAAAACTGGGGATCGGATACGTATGGTTATGAAAAAACCACGGATCCTCTCTACAAAAATATTCCGTTTTATTTTGGCCTTCATCACAATATCGGTTACGGCATATTTTTCGACAATTCTTTTCGCACCCGTTTTGACTTTGGACACGACCGCAGCGACGTTTGTACTTTCTGGGCAAAAGGCGGAGAAATGAATTATTATTTTATCTACGGCCCGGAAATGTTGCGTGTAGCCGAAAGTTATACTTACCTGAGTGGAAAACCCGAACTTCCCCCTTTATGGGCACTCGGCTATCATCAATCCAAATGGTCGTATTATCCGGAAAGCAAGGTCAAAGCTCTTGCAAAAAAGTTTAGGGAAATGGAAATCCCCTGTGATGTTATCCATCTGGATATTGAATACATGGACGGATTTCGCTGTTTTACCTGGGACAAAGAGCGTTTCCCTGACCCCCGGCGAATGGTTGCCGAACTGGAGTCCGACGGTTTTAAGACCGTGGTGATTCTCGATCCGGGGATAAAAATTGATAAAAACTATTCGGTCTATAAACAAGCAATTGAAAAGGGCTATTTCTGCCGCAGAGCCGACGGACCGGTGATGCAAGGAACGGTCTGGCCCGGGGCCTGTCATTTTCCCGATTTTACCAACCCGGAAGTGCGCGAATGGTGGGCGGGATTATTCAAAGACTTCATGAAGTCTGGAATTCATGGAATCTGGAATGACATGAACGAACCGGCCGATATGGAGCGAGGGACTTTTCCCGTGGACACACGCCATGACTACGACGGTCATCCGTGCAGCCATCGCAAAGCACATAATGTGTATGGCATGCAAATGGTTCGCGCCTCTTATCACGGAGTAAAAAAAGCCATTTTCCCCCGAAGACCTTTTCTGATCAGCCGGTCGGGCTATTCGGGTCTTCAGCGGTATGCCGCCGTGTGGACCGGTGATAACCTCGCTACATGGGAACATTTGTGGATGGCCAATATTCAATGCCAGCGGCTGAGCATTTCGGGTATATCGTTCTGCGGTTCTGACATTGGGGGTTTTATTGGCGAATGTAACGGAGAACTCTATACCCGCTGGATACAACTGGCCGTTTTTCATCCTTTTTTTCGTACTCATTCCTCGGGTGATTCGGGCGAACAGGAACCCTGGTCGTTTGGAGAGCCTTATACCACGGCTATCCGGAAGGCCATTTTGCTGAGATACCGGCTGCTTCCGTACATTTATACCAGCTTCTGGCGTCATACCGTCTCCGGTACGCCGGTGATCCGCCCGCTGAGTTTTCTGGATCAAACCGACCCCGAAACGTACTTCCGCATGGAGGAGTTTGCTTTAGGGGACAATATCCTCACCTGCCCGATTTCCGAATCTGGCGCCATCGGGCGCAAAATGTATCTTCCCAAAGGCTCCTGGTATAATTTCTGGACCGACGAAGTGGTAGCAGGGGGAAAAGAGTTTTTTGCGGAGGCTTCTCTGGATGAGTTTCCCATTTTCGTCAAAGCCGGTGCGACCATTCCCCAAAGCCCCGAAATGCAATATGTAGGACAGGAAAAAATCGAAATACTTGACCTCCATATTTATTACAGCAAAGGCCAATATACGAGCGAATTATACGAAGATGCCGGCGAGTATTATGACTACGAATTAGGAAATAATACCATCCGAACCTTTACCATTCGCGTGGATACGCCTTCCATTGTTCAGGTACATCAGCGGAGCAAAGGCCGCTACAATTCGGAGTATTCGGAGTTTCGACTGATTTTTCACGGCCTGCCCTTTACTCCGGCAGGAATGATTGTGGACGGTGAAACGGTCATGTTTGAAAGGGATACTGAGGCGACAGACAAATGGTTTTTCGCAGTGCTGGACAAAAATTTTGAGGAAATGAAACTCATGCGCCTGGATGCTTTCGCCGAAAGTTAAACTCAGAAATTTAGTAAAGAGGTTCAGATTATCAGATGGAACCTTTTATTCTCATTGATTTGTGCCAAATGATCCATCGGAGCGAATAAACGGTCAGGACAGATTATTTTTGCAGCCTAAACAATCACACAATATGTACAAAACTACTACCTCTCTTCTTTTTACTTTTTCCCTGCTGGTTCTCTTTTCGATGAATCTCCAGGGACAAATTCTTTCCATTGATCCGGTTTTCCCTACGGTGGAAGATACTGTTACCATTGTCTATGACGCTACGCAGGGGAACGGTGCGCTCACTGGTGTTTCTCCCGTCTATGCCCATGCCGGAGTAATTACCAACCTCAGCACAACTCCTACTGACTGGAAATATGTACAGGGAACCTGGGGAACCCCCGACCCCAAAGTACTGATGCAAAACCTGGGCAATAACAAACACCAGATCAAATACCACATCCGGTCGTATTATGGTGTTCCACTTAATGAAACAGTCGAAGAACTGGCTTTTGTTTTCCGTAATGCCGACGGTTCAAAGGTGGGCAGAGATACCGATGGCTCGGATATCTATTACCCGGTATATAGCGGTGGGGTGCTGGACATTGCTATCCTGACGCCTGCTGCTGCGGTATTTGCCGCCATCAATGATGTGATCGCGGTCAAAGCAGCGGCTTCGGATTCTTCTGCACTTACCTTGTATGAAAATGGGGCACTGATTTTCCAGACCTCGGGTAAGTCACTCGTTTATTCCTATTCCCCCGCTTCATCGGGAAATAAATGGATAAAATTTCAGGCAAACAATGGAACGACCATCAAGGCAGATTCTTTTCTTGTAGTGGTTTCCGGACCGCAAAACATCGCCAGTCTGCCCGTCGGTGTGCAGCCCGGTATCAATGAAATCAATGACTCAACCGTGATTCTGGCCTTGTATGCACCGAATAAAAACTCGGTTTATGCAGTGGGAGATTTTAGTAATTGGCTGCCCGGCGCAGAATATCAGATGAACCTTTCTCCTGACAGCACCACCTATTGGATTCAGATTGACGGACTTACTCCGGGGCAGGAATATGCCTATCAGTATCTGGTAAACGGAACTCTGAAAATCGCCGATCCCTATGCTGAAAAAGTACTCGACCCGTGGAATGATTCCTGGATCAGTACACAGACCTATCCCAATCTCAAACCCTATCCCCAACAAACCGAGGGAATTGTTTCTGTATTCCAGACTGCCCGTCCGGAATACTCCTGGCAGACAACTGCATGGGAAAGACCCGATCCGGCTGAGTTGGTGGTTTATGAATTATTGATTCGAGACTTTATCGCTGCCCACGACTACAAAACCCTGATTGACACATTGCCCTACCTCCAAAACCTCGGTATCAACGCCATTGAACTGATGCCTATTATGGAATTTGAAGGAAACAGCAGTTGGGGGTATAATGTCTCTTACTTTTTTGCCGCCGATAAATACTACGGCCCGGAAGCTGACTTAAAAGCCTTTATAGACACCTGTCATAGCCGCGGCATCGTCGTGATCCTCGATATGGTGCTTAACCATGCTTTTGGCCAAAATTCGCTGGTGCAGTTGTACTGGGATGCCGCCAACAATCGCCCCTCCGCCGAAAACCCCTGGTTTAATCCCATCGCTAAACATCCTTTCAACGTCGGTTACGACTTCAACCACGAAAGCCCTCAGACTCAATATTTTGCCGACCGCGTACTGGCTTATTGGGTGAATGAATACCAGTTTGACGGTTTCCGCATGGACCTTTCCAAAGGATTTACCCAAGTGGACTATGGCAGCAACGTGGGAGCCTGGTCCAATTATGACGCATCCCGGATCGCTTTGCTGAAAAGGATGTTTGACCAACTACGCACAGTGGATTCCAGTGTATATTTTATCCTCGAACATTTTGCCAACAATACCGAGGAGAAAGAACTCTCTGACTACGGCATGATGTTGTGGGGAAATCACAACCATAATTACAACGAAGCCACAATGGGTTACCTCAATGAGTCCAACTTCGAATGGATTTCCTACAAACAAAGAGGTTGGACAAATCCTTATGTGGTAGGTTATATGGAAAGCCATGACGAGGAGCGATTAATGTATAGAAATATCAGCTTTGGCAACGCCAGCGGAAGTTATAACACCAAAAACCTGACTACGGCTCTTGCCCGCATGGAACAGGCGGCAGCTTTTTTTGTTACCATTCCCGGCCCCAAGATGATTTGGCAGTTTGGCGAACTGGGCTACGATGTGAGCATTGATTTTAACGGCAGGGTAGGAGAGAAGCCCATTCGGTGGGAATATTTTACCGGCCCCTATCGCCGAAGATTGTACAATGTGTATAGCGCATTGATCCATCTCCGGAAAAACCACGAGGTTTTTCGCACCGATGATTTTTCGTTGTCTTTGTCGGGTGCTTTTAAGCGGATAAATCTGAACAATCCGCAGATGAATGTAACCATTATCGGCAATTTTGACGTAACCTTTGCCTCCGGCAATCCCAATTTTCAGCACACCGGCTGGTGGTACAATTATCTCACGGGCGACAGCATTAACATCACCAACACCCAGTCGGCACTCGGACTACAACCCGGAGAATACGCCGTTTATACCGACGTGCGCCTGGCGCAGCCCAATTTGACGCTGGCCGTTGACCCAC
This sequence comes from Bacteroidia bacterium, assembly GCA_033764335.1. Lineage (GTDB taxonomy): Bacteria > Bacteroidota > Bacteroidia > J057 > J057 > JAGQVA01. The sequence continues at coordinate 72,093 of JANRJC010000024.1, forward strand.
ATTTTCAAACCTTTCCGGTAAATGTATATCCGAATCCCTTCACCGACGACCTCGAACTGGTTTTCACCCTCGACAAACCTAAAGAGGTGACGGTAGAGATTTATACCCTCACCGGGCAGAAAGTCCCCAATACGACCAACCGCAAGTGGTACAGTTCCGGCGAACAAAGGGTAGTCATCGCTGGAGAAAACCTCCTTCCCGGCACGTATTTCCTGAAGATCAGTGAGGGTAATTCTTCGGTGGTGGAGAAGGTTGTGAAGTGGTGATATCGGTGGCAGAGGTTCTCGAAGCCCACGGCGTTTCAGCAATAAAAAAAAGGCGATCCGAAAGGGTCGCCTTTTTACATAAAAACACTACTACTACAATACTATTCTAGTTTTTCTTCACATTGTAGGTGTAATCACCTACGCCGAGGATCAGTTCGATGGTGTAATTTCCGGCTTCGGTGATGGCGATGTTGCTTCCGTCATATTCGAGGGATTTGTTGCCATCGTTGTCGCCCATGTTTATAGCCCAGTCGTCGTTGGCTCTGAATTTAATGTCACCCACAATCAGGTCGAGGGTAATGGTCAGATAGCCCGTAGCTGCATCGTAGGTCATGTCCTGATCCGAGTCCCAGCCGCCCGGGGTGGCGGAGCCTATCAGCCCCCAGTTGGTCAAGGCGTTGGTATGGGTAAGGGCGTTGATGTCCACATTGAGCCGATACATACCGGCGTCGGTAGCTTTGATGTTTTCTCCGCCGGGATCCAATGTTCCATCCGCACCGGTGTCCCCCCAGTTTACATCCCAACTTGGGCCGTTGGTATATTTGAATTCGACGTTGGGGTCAGTGAAATAAATAAATCCTTCAAATTTACCGTTGCTCTTCCGATCAAAAATCACGGTATTTTCTTTGGCCGGATCCCATCCCTGATAACTTCCCGGTACCTGAAGTTTTGGGTACACGATGGTCGTTTTGTAAGGGGTTACATTGATGGAAACGGTAGGTGAATATACGGGATCTACATCCGGATTGATCGTGGCCATTACCCGTACATCCATCGGGGAGGCAACGCCGTCGGGACGGCCTTTTGCCAGCATGATGGAATTAAGTTTTTCTACCGTGATAGACTCCAGCGAAAGTCCATTGACTACAGCGAGTGTAACTGCTTCGTCAAAATTATTACCCGCTACATCAATCTCTACGGTATAAGATACGGCAGCAGAAAAACCAAAATCTGCCGCTGTCCACGAAAAAGGCGCTATCAGATCATCGGCATTGTCTTCGGTAAGGACAAAACTCGCGTCACCGGTGGGGCTTGTGATGGAAGGAGCATCTCCGATCTGAAGGACGGGATTAAGCTCTTTCTCCACACAGGAAACAGCTACAAAGGCTGTTAAAAGCAGGAAAAAATATTTTTTAATCATGACTATTATTCTTTTTTGAAAATTCAAGTCTAGTAACCGGTATTCTGGGTAAGATTGGGATTGGCAGTAATGTCGGAAGCCGGGATCGGATATACGTCATAAATTTCTGATACCGATTTCCCTTCGGCGACACCGCCTTTCCAAGGCCACAGGTAGGAAGAGTTGCTGAATTTGCTAAACCGCACGAGGTCGGTTCTGCGATGACATTCCCATACCAGTTCCCTTGCGCGTTCGTCAAGGATGAAGTCCAGTGTCAGGTCAGATGTTTCGATATTGCCGGAAGGACCATCGTAAGCTCTTTCCCGAATTTCGTTTACCCGGTCGAGGGCATCGGAAGTACTACCTCCTGCTCCCCCTCTCAGAATAGCCTCTGCATACATGAGGTAAACATCTGCCAGTCGGAACATCGGGAAGTCGGTATCTACAAAGGTAGGATCAGAACCCGGGGCACCTGTAGAAGTTACGTTTTTGTATTTAGTGATGGCGTATCCCTGGGTAAACTGGGAAATGTCTTCAATTTCTTTGGACTGGCCTTCGGTGTAAAACAATGCCCTGCGGTCAAAGCTGGTGAGTTCAACGGAATAGGTATAATCGGGTCTGTCGAGGTAAAGTTTGATCTGGTAAGTACCGGCAGAAGGAATGGCGATATTTCCACCGTTTATTTCCAGAATAGCATTGGCCCCGTCGTCGCCGTAGTTGAGTCCCCAATCGTCATTGGCACGGAATTTCACCTCTCCTGCAATCAGGTCGGCGGTGATTACCCATGCTCCTTCGGTAGCGTTGTATGTCATGTCCTGATCGGAATTCCAGCCGTCGGCGGTGGCCGAACCAATCAGCCCCCAGGTGGTTTTGGAAATAGTATAAGTCAACGCAGCTATGTCCACATTGAGTTTGTAGAAACCTGCGTCAGCAACTTTCAGGTTGTCTCCTCCTGAATCCAGTGTTCCGTCTGCCCCGGTATCGCCGTAGTTTACGTCCCAGTTGGGGCCAGTGGTGAATTTGAATTCAGTATTGGCGTCAAACCAGAAATAACCTTCGTATTTGTCATCACTGGCAACAGAAGTCATAACGGTTGCAGTATTGGCAGGATCCCAGCCCTGATAACCTCCGGGAACATAGATTTTGGGATAACTGGCGGTATTGCCTTCACTCGGAGCTACGATTACACTTCCGGTACCTACTGCGGGGAATTTGTCCACAATAGCGCTGGTGGTACGGATACCGCCCCAACCTCCGTCAATACCGTATTCGGAAGGACTCATTCCACCACCTACGGCGGCGTGTACCATGAAGGTCATACCTCCCCAGGTTTTACTGCGAAGTCCGTCAAAGTTGATCGGGAAGATGATTTCGTCGGACTGGTGGTTGTCGGCCAAGAAGAGGTTTTTATACTCTGGCTCCAGGGTATATCCTGCATCCATTACTCTGCGGCAATAGGTCACACACTCGGTGTATTTTGCCTGACCGGTGTAAACTTCGGCGTTGAGGTAGAGTTTTGCCAGAAGGGTCCAGGCAGCCGCCTGGTCTGCGCGGCCATATTCATTCTGCCGGGGACCGACCATCTGGGATTCGATCTCAAGAAGTTCTGCTTCAATGAAGGCAAACAGGTCGCTTTCATTGATTTGCTCCGGGAAAAAAGAGCCGACGGCGTCTTCTTCTGTTACGAAGGGTACATTTCTGAACAGGTCGAGGGCATGCCAGTAACTCAGTGCGCGGAGAAAACGCGCTTCGGTGCGGTATTCGGCTACGTCTGCACGGGTAGCGGCATCCACATTGCGGCTGTCGAGTTTTTCATCCGTGGTTTCTCTCAGGTATTCATTTACTAGCGAAATCTGATAAAAAATCCGGTTGTACATCGCTGTAATAAACTCATTGCTCGAATTCCAGTCCTGTTGGTGGAAGTCGTGAATGTTTCCGTCATTCCAGGCTATCACTGCTTCATCGGTGGACAGTTCCTGCGCTTTCCAGTATTGGCGGAGGTAGGTGGAAAATCCTTCGTCAATCCCGCTGATGTCGGGCTGGCCGGAAGGGCCTTCCTGTCCGCTAAGTGCATAACCTGCATAGAGTTTCGCCAGTACCTGACGGTAAGCGGCGGGGTCGTCATAAACCACGGCAGAGGTAACTTCGTCCTCATCCAGCGGAATGACATTCAGATCGTTAAAGCAGGAAGTCATAAATACAGACATTCCCAGCAGTATGATCGTCAGATATTTAAAGGATAATTTCATTTCTGTTTAATTTTTTGATTAAAAGCCTGCATTCAAACCAATCATAAAGGTGCGGGAACGAGGATAAATGTTTCCGTCAATCCCATTAAATACCTCAGGATCAAGTCCCTGATACTGTGTAAACAATACCGGATTCTGAACCGTTGCTGAAAGTTTGACATATCCTTTTCCACCAAAAATATTGGAAAAGTTGTATCCCAGTGTTACGTTATCCAGTCGCAGGAAAGAAGCGTCCTGAATAAAGTGGTCGCTGAAATATTGGGGTACGGCAAAGTCTATAGCTGTAATGTCGGAATGGGCATTGTTGATGATGCCGGTACTGTTGTATAGGCGGTTGTAAAATGCGTAATCGGATAATATGTTGTTATATACATAGTTGCCGACATTGGCTCTTCCCGCAAAGGAGAAAAACAGATTTTTGTAGTTCAGCAGGGAGGTGAATCCAAAAAATGCATCGGGTGCGGGTTTCTCGAGACGATAACGGTCTTCAAGGGTAATCTGCCCGTCTTCGTTCCGATCCACATACAATCCTTCAATGGGTACACCTGCTTCGTCATACACCTGCTCCCATACATAGTAAGAGTTGGCAGGATAACCTACGCTGTGAATCTGAATGGTATTTCCTACCCCTCCGCCGATTCCACCTACCAGTACGCCCGGATAATTGGGGTCTTCTGAGGCGGTCAGACGGGTGATTTCGTTGGTATTTGCCGTAACATTAAAGCCAATATCCCAGGTGAAATTGTCTTTCATAACCGGAATAACATTGATCGAAAACTCTACCCCATTATTTTCCAGATCGCCTACGTTGGTAGTGATGAAGTTGGTAAGGTTGGTACCGGCAGGTACGGGGATAAAGTTTAACAGGTCAGTGGTCGTTCTGCGATAGTATTCGATCGAGCCGTAAATCCGGTTGCGAAGGAATCCATAGTCGAGGGCGATGTTATAGGTAGTAGTCTCTTCCCATTTGATATTGGCATCATAGCCGTTGGGGCGGAGCGTGCTGATAAAATCATTTCCAAACTGATACTGCGCATTGTTTAAGCTGCTCTGATAGCGGGCGAGGTAAGGATAATAGTCTCCTCCAATGTCCTGCTGACCGGTGATGCCGTAACCGAGGCGGAGTTTCAAGCGGGAAAATTTCGCTTCGCTGTTATCCAATACTTTCCATGCAAAGGCAGCAGCAGGGAACATACCCCAGCGGTTGTCTTCCGAAAAACGGGAAGTGCCGTCTCTTCTCAGCGTAAAGGTGAAAAGGAATTTCTCCATGAGGGTGTAATTCACCCGACCAAATAGTGAAACGAGGTAATACTCTTTCGGGAAAGTATTTTCCGGCTGAAGAATTTTGGAACCGTCAGCACTGGTGGAAAAATTGTAGTTGTCCCGGAAAAAATGCTGCCAGGAATAACCACCCATCACATCTATTGTGGAGGAACCGAGGGTTTTGTTGTAGTTCAGGTAAAACTCCAGCAACTCGTTATTTTTTTCCTGCCAGTACTCCTGTTTGCGTCCGCCATCCACAAAAGCGAAAGCGGCATTCGCCGGAACGTCCACGGTGCCTTCGCCACGCGAGTGATCATAGCCGAGGTTAAGATTGGCTCTCAAATCAGGCAAAAACCAGAAACGGTAGTCAATCGTTACATTGGCAATGTAGCGGGTTACGTTGGAGCGGTCATCGCGCATTTCCAGCAGGGCAACGGGGTTGGCAGGAGCCAGTGTATTGGGGTTGCCATTTGCCTGTGTCCAAGTGAAAAAACCACCGTACTGGCTGTTGTCGTCTCTTACCGGTTTGGTCGGGTCAAAGCTTACCGCTGAGCCAATTGCTCCCTGGTTTGCAAACTGGTCGCGGGAGAACATGGTCTTTAATCCCACATTTACCTGAAGCATATTGTTCAGGAATTTGGGGTTTACATTAATTGCGGCAGTAGTACGTCCGAAATGGTCCGTTTTTAGAATACCTTCTTTGTCTGTATAACCCAACGAAACGCGGTAAGGAACGTTTCCGATCCCTCCGGCGAGGCTTACATTGTGGTCATGGAAGGTAGCTGTCTGGAAGATTTCAGACTGCCAGTCGGTATTGGCTGTGCCCAAAAGGGTACGCGCCGGGTGACCGTCTGCATAACGGGTATTGATCAGTGAGCGAAACTCATCGGCGCTGAGCACATCTATTTCATTGATGCGGTTGCTGAAAGCAATGCTACCATTGTAGTTTACGCTGACTTTTTTCCCGAGCGATCCTTTTTTTGTGGTGATCATAATGACCCCATTGGAAGCGCGCGAACCATAAATGGCCGTAGCAGAGGCATCTTTCAGAACGGTGAAGGTTTCGATATCGTTAGGGTTGACGATGTTGAGTGGATTACGTGAACCCGAAATATCGTCGCTGGCGACGGGTACACCGTCAATGACAATCAGCGGATCGTTGGTCGCACTAAGGGAAGAACCGCCGCGAATGCGGATGGTTGAGCCTCCCCCCGGATCGCCCCCGGTAGTGATCTGCACCCCGGCAACTTTTCCCGCCAGCAATTCCTGCGGAGAGGTAATGTTACCTTTGTTGAAATATTCCGATTTGATGGCCTGAACGGAGCCGGTGGCGTCGTCCTTTTTGACGGAACCGTAACCGATAATAACCACTTCGTCGGTAGTAATATTTTCCGAAATCATGCTGATGATCAGGATATCATCGGCGTCTGCGGAAAACTCTTGGGGTACATAACCAAGATAAGTGACCCGGATCGTTTGCGATCCGTCGGGTACTACAATACGGAAACTTCCGTCCTGGCCAGTAAATGCTCCGGTAGTAGTCCCAACTACCAAAACACTCGCCCCGGCCAATGGATCGCCCGTCGCTGAATCCGTAACTTTTCCTGTCAGGGTTTTTTGCCCGAACATAAAAGCAGGAAACACGACTAAGACAAATACCAGTTGAATTACGTGGATTAGTTTAGTCATACAAGTAGTAATTTAGTTGATAACAATTTGAAATACAGATCATATCAATAGCATTATGAGTTGATCCAATAGAAGAAAGCTACTTACTTAAAAGCCGATAACCCCAAGGGGCAAGGGTATAAGATTCTGCCGGTTTTATTTCGACCGATTCTCCGGTGAAAACATCCTTATAACTTCCCGTATGTGCATCTCCTTCACAGCTAAACGTTTGCTCTTCGGCGGATAGATTGACCATAACTAACACTTTGTTGTTTTCCTTTTCGGTGAAAAAGGTATAAACATCTTCGCTTTTTTCATTGTTGATTTTTGTCATCTTCCCGCCATACTCTCCGTTCCACATCGCCGGATTTTCTTTATTAAATTTAAGAAGAGTTGTGTAAAATGCAGCATCGGGATGTTCTTTCCACTCAATTACATCTTTTTCAAAAAATTTGAGTCGGCGGTTTAATCCTACTTCTTGTCCGGTATAAAGCAGCGGCATACCGGGTAAAGTGAGTGCCAGCACGGCAAAGGTTTTGTAGCCGTCTCCCATGCGCTCAAACTCGGTGCCACTCCAGCTATTTTCGTCGTGGTTGGTGATAAACTGCATCCGGTAGGCATACTCCGGAAAGGTATCATTTTCCCAAGTTGCGTAATATTCGTCTATAGCGGAGGCGTTTTTTTCTCCTTTGGCGATTTCGTTTAAAAGACCGTGAAACTTCCATGCGTAAGACATTTCAAAAGCGGAGTGCTGCACCGGTATTTCTGCTTCCGCCAGCATAAATACTTCGCGGGTTTTATTCAGTTGTTGGCGACAATCATTCCAGAAATCCACGGGAATCATGTGCGCCACATCACAGCGATAGCCGTCAATATCACACTCTACGATCCAGTATTTCATCGCATCAATCATTGCCTGGCGCATTTCCTTATTGCTATAATCGAGGTGGATGACATCTTCCCAATCGGCTACCGGTGGTTTAAAGTTGCCTTTGTCGTCTTTCATGTACCAGTCGGGATGTTGGGTGGTCCATGCGTGATCCCAGGAGGTGTGATTGGGTACCCAGTCGAGGATTAGGTACATTCCGGCTGCGTGAACCTGTGCGACGAGGTTCCTGAGGTCTTCGACCGTACCGTGTTCCGGGTTGACCTGGAGGTAATCTTTTACGGAATAATAACTTCCGAGCGAACCTTTCCGGTTTTTTTCGCCGATTTCAAATACAGGCATCAGCCAGAGAATGTCCACACCCATCGCTTTGAGGCGGGGAATATGAGTGGCAAATTCATTGAAAGTACCCGAAGGGGTGTACTGTCGTAGGTTTACTTCGTAAATGGTCGCATTACGGGACCATTCGGGGAAGGTGGCATAAACCGTGGTGTCGGTCGTTTCTACAACCGGGGCGGTTGTAGGTTCGTTTTTACAGGAGATGAATCCCAGCAAGGCCAGGACCAGCAGGTAAGTAGTTCGTTTCATTAATCGTGGATTAGTAGTATTTCCTTTAATCTCCGAAAATTAATACCTCTTTATTCTCGCATCGCACCAGCGGATAAATTGGGACTTTTTTTGTGAGAAAAAAGGTGCCATCGGATCAATTGGTACACTGACACATTTTCCCGAAACAGGATTATGCTTATGTTCACGTAGATTTTATCGAATATAATCATACTACTACTCATTCAATGGAAAAACCTCGTCTTTCTTTTTGGCAAATCTGGAACATGAGTTTTGGCTTTATGGGCATCCAGATCGGTTTTGGCCTCCAGAATGCCAATGCCAGCCGCATCCTACAATCCTTTGGTGCAGATGTTGAACACTTGTCATGGTTCTGGCTTGTAGCTCCGCTCACCGGGATGATTGTGCAGCCCATTATCGGGCATTACAGCGACCGTACATGGAACCGGATGGGCCGGCGTAAACCCTATTTTCTGACGGGGGCATTATTGGCTTCTCTTGCTTTGGTATTGCTGCCCAACAGTGGTACACTGACTGCTTTTATCCCTGCCCTTTATGTGGGCGCGGGTATGCTCATGATGATGGACGCCTCTATTAATGTGGCGATGGAACCTTTTCGCGCTTTAGTGGCAGACATGTTGCCTTCTGACCAGCGTACGCTGGGTTTTTCGATTCAGACCTGTCTGATTGGGATTGGTGCCGTAATCGGATCATGGTTGCCCAATATTCTGGGCGACTGGCTCGACCTCGGTCAATCACGGGATGAGTTTGGGAATTATGGTTATTTGTTTCTTGCCTTTTACGTAGGTGCTTCAATTTTCATTACCACTATTCTATGGACAATATTTACTACTAAAGAATATCCTCCCGAAGAATATAACAAATATCATCCCGTAGCAGATGAAAACGTTGCGGATGAGGGTTTCTTCGAAATCTTTAAAGATTTTGCCCGTATGCCTAAAACGATGCGCCAATTGGGACTCGTTCAGTTTTTTTCCTGGTTTGCACTTTTTTCGATGTGGGTGTATATGACCTCGGCCATGGCTACTCATATATATGGTCTGGAGGCTAATGATACCCAGTCTCCCCAATTTCAGGAAGCTGGGCAGAATGTGGGGTTTTTATTTGGTATCTATAACCTGGTCGCCACTTTTGTTGCGCTGCTTCTTCCCGCCATTGCCCTGAAACTCGGACGAAAACGCACCCATGCGGTGAGCCTTACCGCCGGAGGTTTGGGCCTTATTTCCCTGTTTTTCCTGAAAAATACGGATATGATGATTTTTAGCATGGTAGGGATCGGTATTGCTTGGGCTAGTATCCTGGCGATGCCTTATGCAATCCTCGCCGGTTCTATTCCGGGTGGGAAAATGGGCATTTATATGGGCATATTTAATTTTTTTATCACCGGACCTCAAATACTCAACGGCATCATTGGAGGCCCTATGGTAAAATATATTTACAACTCTCAACCCATTTACGCCATTGTAACAGCAGGTTTTTTCCTACTTTTAGGTGCGGTCGCGGTGTTATTTGTTGACGATGTGGACGAAAAAGTTGTTAAGTAATAAGGCAACGGTTTTCGCTTTTAAGGTTGGCAGAAAAGACTTAGATTTAGGACGAAAAACTCTGTTTGGCTTGCATCCAGACAGCTTGTTGTTTGTCATTAAATTATTTACTAAAAACTAAAACTATGTACCGGAATAACCCTCATTTAGCTTGGGGCAAAACGAATAAGACACTGGGTTATGTGCTGAAACCTTCCCGGAGTCTGATTCTGTTGCTTATGGCAGTTGTAATGCTGCTCGGAGGCCCCATTGGATGTAAATCGAAGAAAAAAATTACCGAAACAGAAAACAAAGAGGAAACGCTTGCCGCTGCCAATATGCAATTGGCCAAAGCAAAGGCTGCGCTTCAATCCATCTTGGACGCTCAGTACACCAGCTTGGCTCAGGTGGACGCCGCTGAAAAAGAACTCGCGGCCATTAAAGCAATGGGCATTACCGACCCGACGATTGTCGCCATGATCCGTCAGGCCGAGGATAAACTCGCCGCCGAAAGAGAAAGGCTGCTTGCCCTCGAAAAAGCTAAAAAGGAAAAAGAATCCGCCGCAGCCTATAACGCTCAGCTAAATGGCTATTTTAATGATATAGCCAATGCCTCCAGCCTTAATATCGCTAATATGAAAATTGATCAGGCGATGGAAATGTTTAGCTCCGAAGATGTACCCGTCCTGATAATTATTGTTCAGGAAAACGGCCAGAATGACTATGATCGCCCGACCACGATCCGTAAATACCTGAACTACCTCAAGGATCAGAAAAAAAATCCTAATGAAGTGGAGAATGTTGTATTTGACAGCCGAGGAAAAATTCAGGAACTTCACCTGATCAAAAAATGATTTCGGGTTTTAGCCCGACCCATTATCTATCCAGAAATCCGAATAACTCTTTTTCTCATGATGAAAAGTTGTAAATATCTGTTGTTGGCTTTCTTTGGAATAGCCTTCGTTTTACCCGTACTTGCTCAGGATGAGATGATTAGTCCTGAAAGAAAACGCGCCATTGACTCCCTTGCAATGGAGAAAGTGCGGGACCTCAGCCGGTATATTTCTATTATTGGCAACAAAGAAACGCCTTTTTCGGAAGGCAACCGGGTCATTGACCGCGCCGTGGAATTGTTTGCCGAAGGAAGTGAAATCGGCGTTTCCTCTCTCTATCGGGATGAAATCCAGACTTTTGAAGTTCGGAGATACTTTGAAAGGCTAATGGCCCTGAATTATGACCGGGTCTCCGTCAACTGGTATAATATCCAATACATTAGCGATTTGGAACTCCAGCCTGACGGTACCTATGTCGGAGTCATTACGATCTATCAACGATTTGAAGGCACTACCGACGACGGCCTCACTTATAAAGATGTTACCAAAAAGGATATTACCGTTTACGTAAAACGCAAATCCACCCAGATCAGTGGACGCCTTATTGAATTCTGGGATGTCCTGTTGGGCGACATCCGTGTTACGGAAACTTTACCCTGACCCTTAAAATAATATCCACTTGTCTGTACCCAACAGTTTTTTCCCCCGGCTTTTGTATGGGCTGGTTTTTGGTCTGATGTTCCTGCCATTTACTGCCTCATCTCAGGTGGTGAAAGAATACCTCGGTGATGAAAGTGTGCTCTATGCGGAAACGAAACAGGTCAACCAGTTTTTCCGGAGGTTCAACTGTGAAGAAGGACTTGATGGCGACCGTTTTTATCCCGGCGACAGTTTGTATCACAATCCCAAACTGCGCCGGGATTATCTCGAAGTATTGTTTGATGAACAAAACCCTTCAATGACTCCTGCCCTCAAGGCAAAGTTTATGAATGCGGTTCGAAACAAATACCTCAGCTTTCATGGGGGAGACTGGTTTGCGGAAGTTACCACAGCCTTTTATTATAATGGCCAGGAAGTACCCGTTACGCTTTTCCTTCAGTTGGAAAATGCCGAAGTCGGCTCCAAATGGGTGTTTACCAATGTCTATTTTGAGCCTTTCAGCCGTGTATTTGAACCCCGCAACGAGTCCGGTGAAACGCCTCCTTTTATTCACCCCTTAAGCCACGAACTGGATTTTATGAACCTGATTAAAATCTTCAGAAATGATGAAAATGTGGAAAAATACGCGGCAAAAGGGTATGCTCCGGATTATCTTACGCTTTTTTTATATGAACTAAAACGCGGAAATCTTACGTTTAAAACCGTAAAGAAAGTAAAGTTCCATTTTTTCCAGATAGAAGGATGGTATTTTGAATTGTCAGAGTTTATGCGTTCGGGATTTAACCGCGGCTGGCTGATTTCTCAAATGACCGAAGTTCCATCGGGTAAAAAAGAGATTTTACTTAAATATATTTATCATCAATGACAAGTAAACGGCTCTTGTTTTTGGCTTTCTGTATCGGATCGTTCGGTTTGTCTAAGGTTTATTCCCAAATCCCTGACACAACGACGATTTCTGAATACAAACAACAGGTCCGGCAACTGGTATCCTTCCTCGAATATACCTTTAATGCTATCGGAGACTCTTCCGCCTCAGCCCGCGAAAAAGAGATTATTATCAACCAGAGTTATTTGAAAATTTTCCGCGACGCGGAAGTACAAATCGAAGATGATCTCGCCGAATATCGTTCTACCGTTACGAATAAAAACGTTCAGGCTTATCTAAAAGATATTGATTTTTTCTTCCACGATGTTTCTTTTGAATTTAACATCAATGAAGTTAGCCACGAACTTAATGAAGGGGGCGAATTGTATTTTCAGGTTTCCCTAGACCGGGTTCTTCGCGGTATTACCGTAGAAAAAGATACACTCTACCACGTTCAACCCCGGATCATTGAGATTAACCTTGAACCCGACTCACGGGTATTAAAAATAGCCAGCATATATACCACACGGCTTTCCGAAGAAGAAGACCTCGCCAATTGGTGGAATGAACTCTCCTTTGACTGGCGCGTATTTTTTGCAGAAGATATCTCCCTCACGGATTCCCTTTCGATGCCCGAACTTTTAGCCGTACATGATACTGCTCAGATCGGAGACACGCTTATTATGCCTTCCGGAGAAAAAATATTCGTCAATACGCCTTTGCTGTTTGCCGATCTCCGCCGGATTATGCAAAAAGAAAAGCTGGACCTCTCTTACAATCCTTCGGTTACAGACCTGGAACCGTTGAGCAAACTGACGAGGCTGAAAGAAATAAATATCTCAGGAACAATTATTCGCGACCTTACGCCGATTCGAAACCTCACCCGCCTGGAGGTGCTAAAATGTGAAAACACAAGAGTCAGCGATTTTTCGCCGATGAAATACGCAGTCAATATTCGCGAAATTTTTGCCGGAAATACCCGGCTGACTTTGCTTGAGCCATTGGCCTATTTCCCTTTGCTTACCCGTCTCGATATTCAGAGCACAATGGTGACAAATCTTCAGCCGCTGGCGAACCTTACCCATTTAAAAGAAATTTACCTGAAAAAGACCTTTATCTCTTCGTTGGCGCCCTTATCCGGGCTTTCAGCGCTGGAAATTGTGGATTTTTCAGAAACACAGGTCTCGGATTTAGGCCCCCTCCGTGGGAAAAAAAATCTTCACACACTCTACATTGAGCATACACCTGTTACAAATATTTCTCCTTTATCCGATGCACTTTCCCTCCGGCTGATATTTGCAGACTCTTCCCGTATCTCTTCCCTTGAACCCCTTGATGCATTGACGGGGATTCGGAAAATATACTGCGATCAAACGCTGGTTTCCCGTGAGTCTGCCAGCCGCTTTATGCGTAAACACCCCGGCAGCCTGGTTATTTACGCCTCAGCCACCTTGCATGAATGGTGGGAAAAATTGCCGGATGACTGGAAAAATGTATTTGCCGCAATTGTAGAAGTATCGGAAGTCCCCAGCCGCGAAGAACTGCATCAGGTCGCAGGGATTAGCCGGATAGATATAAACTCACATCCGACGATAAAAAACCTGGAACCGCTAAGTATGCTCACCAATCTCGAAGAATTGTACTGTGCGTATGTTCCGATAGACACATTAGGCCCCATTGCCGACCTGGTTCAACTACAGATTCTCGACTGTAGCCATACCCGGATTTCAAATATCAGTTCCCTTCGCTATCTCAATCGCCTCACAGACCTTAACTGTGCTCATACACTATTGGATTCACTCAATGACCTTTCCGAACTTTTTAATCTTGAATGGTTGGATTTGGAAAAAACCCAAGTCGCAGATTTGTCACCTTTGGATGGACTCACGAAACTTCGGGAAGTGTATTGCGATTCGACAGGAGTGAATATTACTGAAGTAAGGCGCTTTCTCGCCAACCGGGCCGACTGTCTCGTTATCTTTGAATCTGGCAGACTGGAATCCTGGTGGGAAAACCTTTCGGAGGAATGGCAACGGGTAATACGCAATCATATTCGACTGGATCCGATTCCCGATAGAGAGCAATTACACCAAATTATTTCTCTGGAAGGTATTTCAATCGTGGACAATCAGCGAATCACGGATTTGGAACCACTCTCCTCCTTTTTAAGATTGAGCCAGTTGAAAATTACCAATACCGCTGTGACAAACCTCGACCCGATTGCCAAAATAACTTCGCTGAAGGTAATAGACTGCTCGCTTAATCCGCTTCAAAACCTTGCCGCAATATCCGAGCTTAAAAACCTTACCTATCTGAATGTCGAGAATACTCCCATACAATCCCTTGAACCTCTGGTGGCCTTATTAAAGTTGGAAGAACTAATTTGTGCAGGTACTCAAATAAAAGATTTAAAGGCTCTCAGCTCCTTATATAACCTGAAAAGGCTGGACTGCTCAAATACAGACATTCGAAAATTGACCGAACTTGATAACCTTCCCGGGATTAGTGTTATCAAATGTTTTAATACCCGGCTTACTGACCGGAAGGTTGAGGAATTCCGAATCAATCACACCAATTGTGAGGTAGTTTTTTATTAATGGAAAAAACGGATTTTTTTTTCGCTGATTATCAAATGATTCCGGGAAATGTGGAAAACTAAAACAGCGGGAAATTTGGAGAATATGACTCTCAATGCTACCTTTGTCATCCCTTCAATCAAGAAGCGGTAGTTATTTCAAAATCAGGTAAGTTTAATAAAAATCTGCGGGTTGGAAAAGCTCATTGGTTAAATGGTGAGTTTTAATGTGTGAATGGTTTAAAAGGCAAATTTTTTAGAAAAAAAATGAAAATTTGTTTGCAGATTAACTTTATCCTCCGATCTTTGCGAGGCTTTTGAAAAAAGGGCAAAAAAGAGCGAAAGAAATTAGCGGGAAAGCGGAGCGGGCAAAGCGGGGAGAGCATAAGCGTTCATTGAAATACGGAAAGATGCAGAACTAAGGATTGCTTGTTGAGAGACAA
>JANRJC010000032.1:0-105429 GCA_033764335.1 Bacteroidia bacterium
GTGGAACGGCACCCAGTGGACACCCGGTACAGATGACAATACCACTTACACCGCCGGAACCGGCATCAGTGTGGTAGGCACGACGATCACCAATACCGGCGACACCAACGCTGCCAACGACATTACGAATACCACCGCCGCCGCCGGCGACGTAACGGGAACTTTCCCGACACTCACCGTGGACGGCCTTCAGGGAAGTCCGGTATCGGCGACGGCTCCGACCGTTTCGGGCCAGGTACTGAAATGGAACGGCACCTCTTGGGGGCCGGGTACCGACGATGCCGCTATTTATTCCGGCGGAGCCGGTATCAGCGTAGTCGGTACGACCATCACCAACATTGGTGATACCAATGCATCCGATGACATTACGAATACTACCTCGGCAACCGGTGATCTTTCCGGAGTATATCCTTCACCGACGGTAACCGCCATTCAGGGAAACCCGGTTACGAATGCGGCCCCTTCGCTTAATCAAGTGCTGAAATGGAATGGAACCCAGTGGAATCCTTCTACAGATGCCGTGGATGATGCAGATGCCAGCCCTACCAATGAAATTCAGGTACTGTCCATTTCCGCAGGAAACCTCGTGCTTT
Source organism: Bacteroidia bacterium (assembly GCA_033764335.1). GTDB lineage: Bacteria > Bacteroidota > Bacteroidia > J057 > J057 > JAGQVA01. The sequence continues at coordinate 594 of JANRJC010000032.1, forward strand.
CAAATGGAGGAGGTAGTGTCGCTTATCCGCCTACTTATAGCGGTGGTACCGGCATTGCTCTTTCAGGAACACAAATTATCAACATCGGCGACACCGACGCTTCGAATGATATTACCAATACCAGCGTGGCCGCAGGTGACGTTACCGGCACTTTCGCCAACCTGAACGTGGAAGCTCTTCAGGGTACACCGGTTTCATCCACAGCACCTTCTGTCGTAGGACAAGTGCTGGAATGGAACGGTTCGGCATGGGTTCCCGGAGCAGACGATGGTGTGTTATATGCAGGAAGCAATTATATTGATGTAACCGGAAACGTAATTACCAATACCGGTGATACTTCCAACACCAACGAAATCCAGACACTTTCCATTACGGGAACTACGGTATTCCTTTCCAACGGTGGCGGTTCAATTGCACTTCCCTACACAGCGGGAACAGGTATTAATATTACCGGAGGTATCATCACCAATACCGGTGATACCAACCCCGGGAATGATATTACCACCGCTACGGCAGGAGCCGGTGATGTAACGGGTAACTTCCCCAACCTGACTGTTGACGGCTTACAGGGAACGGCAGTCTCCGGAACGGCACCTACCCTCAACCAAGTGTTGAAATTTAACGGAACCAACTGGGCGCCCGGCACGGATGTTGGCGTTACTTATACTGGAGGAACCGGAATCAACGTAACCGGTACGACTATTACCAATACCGGTGATACGAATGCCAGTGATGACATTACCACTTCTACCGCCAGTGCAGGCGATGTAACGGGTACTTTCCCCACATTGACCGTGGACGGCCTTCAGGGAACATCCGTTTCCGGAACCGCACCCACGCTTAATCAGGTATTAAAATTTGACGGAACCAACTGGGCACCCGGTGCAGATGCAAACGATGTCTATAGCGCAGGAACCGGAATTAATATTGCCGGAAACGTTGTAACCAATACTGGTGATACCAATGCTGCCGATGACATTACAACTGCTACGGCGGCTACCGGTGATGTCAACGGTACATTTCCTAACCTGACAGTGGATGCAATACAGGGAACAGCCGTTTCCGCGACGACTCCTATTACCAGCGAATACCTCACTTTTAACGGAACCAACTGGGTACCCGATTCCATTATAACCGCCAATATCAAAATCACTACGGATCTCCTTCCTCCGAATAACACCTTCAATCTCGGAGGAGCGTCCAATCTGTGGCTGGAAGTATTTTCGGCAAATGGAGTTATCAATACTTCCGATTATCGGGAGAAAAATAGTATAGAAAATATCGCTTACGGCATGAATCACATCATGCAATTGCGCCCGGTATCTTTCCGTTGGAACCAGCATCCGGAACTGGGTCTCAAACTGGGATTGATTGCACAGGAAGTCGAACCCGTTATTTCGGAAGTAGTAAAAACTCATCAGTACCGCATTAATCCCGAAACAGGTATGATGGAACAGATTGAACTGAACCGTTTTGGCATCAACTACACCGATTTGATTCCTGTGATGATCAAAGGTATGCAGGAGCAGCAGGAAGATCTTGAGAATCAGCAGAAAATGATCGAAACACAGCAGGAAATGATCCAAAAACTCGAAGAAAGAATTCGTTTACTGGAAGAAAAGATAAAATAGTGCAATGAAACATATCCTTAGCTTCTTGCTGGCGTTTGCCGGTAGCCTGACTGTGTTTGGACAGTTGAGTCTTGACCGCCAGGTATTAGGTACGACAGGACATTGGGGGCAGGTGGGGCAATACAGCCTCTCCTACACGGCAGGGGAAACCATTACCACTACCCTCATTACCACCAATGGAAAACTCGTTTTGACCCAGGGTTTTCAGCAACCCGATGCCAAGGGAACTTTCGTGGGGATTGATGAGGAGGTAAAATTGCCTGTCAGTTATAAAATTTTCCCCAATCCTACCTCCGGCGTCCTTCAGGTGGAAATGTCTGCCGATAAACCCGCAGTTGTAAAAATAGATATTTACGATATGCGTGGACGGAAAACGAGCGTTCCGCTTCAGAGAATTCAATTTTCCGGAACCCGGACTACCATCTTCAACCTTGAAGCACTTGCCGACGGTATTTACATGCTAAATTTCCGCAACGACGAGGGCGAATTGATTCAATCGGAAAAAATCCAGAAAATCCACTAAAAAAACGATATGCTGAGATCCTTTCTACTGTTTATCAGTTTGGGGTTACTGATTTTTTCAGCCCATGCCCAGGAGATTTATGCCCAGAGCGACACCCTTCATTTGGATTTTGGTTATCCTATCATTTCGGTAGTAGATGACCTTCGGTTTACCGATGAAAATGACAACAATAATATTGACCCGGGAGAGTCGAGCATCATTAGTTTTACCATAAAAAACACCGGCAATTACCTCGCAAAAGGCGTGTCTATCCGCCCGCAGGAATTAAACAACCTATCGGGGCTGATGCTTCCGGATGAGGTGAAAATCGGCGATATAAAACCTGGGGAGGATAAACTGATCCAGGTCGGAATCGTTTCGGGTGAGAATTTGGAAAAAGGAACGGCGAGTCTGATTTTTTATATTCACGAAAACGGACGTTATGACGATATTTCTATCGTATATGCCGTAGGTACTTCCACGAAAAAAAAATAACCCTACCTTTGAAGGGTTATTTAATCGGATAAGTTATGGAAATCAATGACCTTGCTTTGTCCCGAGCACGCGAGGCACGTGCGGCAATTGAGCGATTATATACCGAAATGCGGCATATTTTCAACAGTGGTTCTTATAAAAACCCGGGTGCTCAGGCAGAGGTTCTGACTCAGGCCCTGCTGACATTAAGCCCGGAAATTTATGGTTCTATGGGTGATCCCGATAAGGTAGAGTTGGAAGGTTTAATTTATGTCATTGACCGTTTGCCCAAAGGAATCGAAGAATGCCGCCTGGTAAAATTGATTTCCGAAGAAGGATTTAAGGATTCGGGTTTTGAAGTGATTGTCCCATTGAGCCGGAGGCGAAATTGTTACCGGATTGACAACGAGCACATGTTTATCGAAGTGACCCGTGGTCGAAGCGAAATCTACGACATCCTCACCCACCTCACCTTCATGTACATGGAGGCCGAAAAAATCCGAAAACATGCTTTTGATGAAGAAAACAAACCCTGCCTGGAGTGGAAAAAACTCGAAGCCATTATTCTGGGTGAGTCGAGGATAGATGAAAAAAATCGTGAGTTGGCGATCACGTATCTGAGTTCGCTTTTAGGGCGCACATTTGAAGAAACCGGGCATGCTTATCGCCGCATGGCTGAACATTCTGCCCATAACAACGGCCTTTTTCACGTCATCTATTGGCTGGGAAAGGTGGCCATGGAAGAACATCTGGAGTTCAAAACACGGGAAATTACCTTTTCACCTACCCTTCGTGAGCGGATCGGGCATCATATTTACGGGGAAATATGGGCCGTACAAATCAAAGAATTTCTCTTCAACCACCATCTGTTTGGCCGTCCGATACATATTATCAGTGCGAACCTTCATAGTGTACTGAACAGCATCTACGCCTGGCCGGCGATGAAAAAACATTTGAAGGGAAAACTAAAATCCATCGAGTCTCTCGCCCTTAATCTCAGCAAACCCGCCAACCACAACCTGCGGGAAAAAGTGATGGAACATGCACTCGAAAACGGGATGAGCATGTTGGAAGACTCTACCGGAACCAATATTTCCGTGCAGATTATTGATACTGAAAAACTGGAGCTTCGCTCTCTGGCGCCTGAAATCATGTTTGACGAAGATTACATCAAAACGGAGAAACCCGTGATTATCGTCATGGATTATGCTTTTGGCGAACAGGCATACGAGACGATGGATGAGTTGCTAAAGCCATTGGATATAGAGGGTAAAAGCTGGCACACACCGGTGGTTTCGATCTCAATCATGGGAAAGGCAGGGATTCTGACGGGCGGAAAAGGCGATATCATGATTCCGACGGCACATATATTTGAAGGAACCGCCGACAATTACCCGTTGAAAAACGATTTGAAAATGGAAGATTTTGCCAATGAGGGCATGTTGGTTTGTGAAGGGCCGATGATTACGGTGCTAGGCACTTCGCTTCAAAATCGCGATGTATTGGGCTATTTTAGAGATTCTTCCTGGAAAGCGATTGGATTGGAAATGGAAGGAGCACATTATCAGAAAGCGATACAGGCAGCGGCAATGATCCGAAAAAATATTCGAAGGGATGTAGTGTTGCGGTATGCCTATTATGCCTCGGACAATCCGCTGCTCACCGGCAGTACCCTGGCTTCGGGAAGCCTCGGTGAAGTAGGCGTAAAACCCACATACCTGATCACCCTTCGAATCTTAAACCAAATATTAACCCCCAAAAAAGCCGTACCAAGTTATGCGTAGTAAGTAAACCCGTCAGAATTTGGCTTAACCAGAGATTTTGATTTATTTGTTCGAAAATCAAAACTACATGGAAATTATTACCGCCGTACAGGGTGCTATAGACAGTGTATTAGGGCCAGTGCTTATTGTGATGTTGCTGGCTACCGGACTTTTTCTAACCTTTCGTCTTCGATTTATTCAGTTTCGTAAGCTGGGGCATGGTATTGCTGTTGCTTCGGGGAAATATGACGACCCGAATGATCCCGGCGATGTATCTCATTTTCAGGCACTTTCTACGGCACTTTCTGCTACTGTAGGCATTGGAAACATTGCGGGAGTAGCGATTGCCATTCACTGGGGAGGGCCGGGCGCACTTTTTTGGATGTGGATGACCGCTCTTTTGGGCATGGCTACCAAATATACTGAGGTTACACTGGCGCAAAAATACCGGGAGGTAGAAGCCGGTGAATCCAATCAACTCGTCGGGACGGTATCCGGCGGCCCGATGTATTATATTGAGCGGGGGCTGGGAAAAAACTGGAAGTGGCTGGCCGTGTTTGTGGCCTTTGCCCTAATGATGACCGCTTTCCTCACCGGAAATGCCATACAAGCCAATACCATTGCCGATCTTTTGCAATCGGAATACGGAGTACCTACCTGGGGTACCGGTCTTTTTACCGCAGCGCTGGTAGGTGCTGTGATTTTAGGGGGAATCAGCCGGATCGGTAAAGTTACGGGTATTCTCTCCCCTGCGATGGCCGCTTTGTACGTAGTCGGCGGGTTGGCGGTACTCCTTATAAATTATGATCAGATCATACCGGCCTTTAAATTGATTTTTTCGGAGGCATTTAATCCCACGGCAGGAGTTGCCGGAACCGGGGTTGGCGTATTCCTTCAGACAATGGTATGGGGCGTAAAAAGAGGACTTTTCTCGAATGAAGCCGGGCAGGGTTCTGCTCCGATTGCGCATTCTGCTGCCAAGACTGATGAGCCGGTATCCGAAGGAGCAGTGGCTTTCCTGGAACCTTTTATTGATACAATTATAATTTGTTCCATTACAGGACTCGTTGTGCTTACCACCGGCGTCTGGAACCAGAAAACCCCTACGGAACTCATTATGGGTGCGAGTGATATTTCATGGGTAGAACAGGCCGGCGAAAAAATCGAGTATGTAGCCGCACCGGCGGAACTGGTGGTTTCCTCCGGAGTTCCGCAGGGGAAGACACAGTTTGCGTGGCACGAGGTAGCGGTCAGCGAAATTTATACCGATGCCGCCCATACCCAGAAATTTTCGGGTAAGATCCTGCCGGGTGAAAGCCGTGCGGTGGGAGACGACGGTACGGAGTATAAATCTCTTCACGGCGACGCCGTGGAAACTGCCGCGCCGATGACGGCGTTGGCTTTTTCGAAGGATTTGGGCGGTTTAGGCAAACTGATTGTTGTAATCAGTGTGTTTTTATTTGCCGTTTCCACCGCTATTTCCTGGAGTTATTACGGTGACCGCTGCGCCAATTACCTTTTTGGCAAAAAGGCAATTCTTCCCTATAAAGTAATCTTTATCATCATGCACTTTGTGGGTGCAGTTACGGCACTAAATACCATCTGGGGATTGGGTGATACGGCGTTGAGTCTGGTTACTATTCCCAACGTTTTTGCCTTGCTGTTACTTTCCGGTGTGGTGAAAAAGATGTCGGATGAGTATTTTAATAACAAACCCTACCTGAAAAAATAGTCGCAAATAGATTTTACGAATCGAGAACCCCGTGGGTATAACCGACACATTCTGCCATGCCAGGCAGTGGGTCTTTCCCGTCTTTTTCATATTCAAGGCCGACAACGCCACTGTATTTGATTTTTTGTAAAGTGCGCAAGAAACCGGGAATATCAATGATGCCTCTCCCGAGTTCGACCGGTACCCCGTCTTTGCCTTCTTTGTCCACATCTTTAAGGTGAATGTCATACAGCCGGGAGGCGTATTTTTTGGCCATTGCAGAAGGATCCTGCCCGATACGTCGAGTATGTCCGATGTCCATACATATACCGATTCGTGGGTCGAGGTTTTTGATTTTTTCATAAATCGTATCCGGGCCGGGATAGACCTCATCGCCGGGACCATGATTGTGGATGGCGAGTTTGATATTGGTTTCTTTCACCTTCTCTTCGGCTCGGGCGAGCAGTTCATATTCGGGCACGCCGATGATAACGGACATACCGGCCATTTTTGCATAGGCGAAAGCCTGATCCACTTGTTCGGCGGTTTTCATATAAATTACCCCAGCCCCGTAGAGATTAAGTCCTGCATCGCGGATTTTTTTTGCGGTGGCTTGGATGGTACTTTCGGTACTTTCCAGTGGCAGGTGCATACTTTTCAGCGCAATATGCGTGAGTTTTACCCTCTGGGTCATGGCGATAGTTTGATCCAGTGTAAATTCCCTAAGGGTATAAGAGGCCAGACCGAGGATAAGGGAGTGATTAGAAGCCACTGGACTGCTAAATCCAGGCAACATCGTAGCTCCGGCGAGTGTACTTGTGCCGAGGCCGAGGGTACGGAGAAAATTTTTACGGGATAGGTTCATGAGGAGGAGTAGGTTTAAAGGACTGCTATTTTCCAAATATAGGAACTTTCCGCAGAGTTGTTATCCGAATGTGAGTGTAAAAGCGGAACCTTCGTTTTCCCGAGAGCTGACGCGAATCTCTCCTCCCTGTGCCTGCATAATCTGCCGGGAAATGCTTAAGCCAACTCCGGAACCTTCTTTTTTGGTAGAATAAAAGGGGATAAATATTTCTTCCAATCTTTCCGCCGGAATACCACAGCCGTTGTCTTTTACTGTGATGCGAACTTGCCCAAACGCATTTTCTTTGGCAGAAAGACTAATGTGTTTTTCCAATCGGGTTTCTACGGCATGGATCGCATTGATAATGAGATTGATGATAACCTGCTCGGTCATTTGGTGGTCTGCCCAGACGGTAAGTTTTTCCGGAACGATCGTTAATTCAAACTCAATACCTTCATTCTGAAACCGGGTGCGGAAAAGCCGGTGGAGGTCGTTTAAAAAGGTTGAAAGATTGATCTCTTCCAACTGAGGTACCGGAATGCGGGTCAGGTTGCGATAGGTTTCTACAAAACTCAGCAGCCCTTTGCTGCGATTACGGATAATGTCTATGGCCTGAAGAATGTCTTTCGTCTGGTCAGGCGTAATATCCGGGCCGCGAAAAGTCCGATGGTCTGCCTGAAAAAGCAGGGAGCGAAGACTTTCTGCGAGGGTGGTTACAGGTGTAACCGAGTTCATAATCTCATGAGTAAGCACCCGTAGGAGTTTTTGCCAGGCATCGGTTTCGGTTTGTTCCATCTCCCGTCGGATATTCTGAAAAGATACCAGTTGATAGCCCACCCCCTGAAGTTTAAAAGCGGTAACCGAAATAATCAGCGGAATCACTTCTCCATTTCTTGTAATGCGTATCATCCGCTTTTCTCCGGAAGGCATTTCCTTGATTTCTTTTATCAGATTTTCATCCAAATCTTCCAGTTTTCGCAGGCCGGGGTGGGCAAAAAGCAGTCTGCCCGCCTGATTGATAAAATTGATTTCTTCTCCGTTTCGGATCGAAATAGTGGGGATGCTGAGATGGTGGAATACTTGTTCGAGGTACCGGTAGTTTTCCTCTTTTTCCATTCGTATCCTTCGAAACTGATCTACAACGCGGCTGAGTTGTTCGTTGAGTTCATCAAAAGATTTGCCTTTGCTTTCCTGGTGCTGACTGGTAGTAAAATCATCATATTTTATACCTGAAAAAAAGCGGGAAAGCACCCGGTTGGTTTGTTCGGCAAAAAATATCAGGTTTCCGATCTGGATGACAATCAGCAGGCCAATGAATAGAGAAGAAGCCTGCAATTCTGCTACAAATATCAGATAGGAAAACAAACAAAGACTAATAGTCAGGATAATAATTCGTGCGAGAATATGTCGGCGGAAATATTTCATTTTGCCTTGTTAGAGCAGCCCGTACTTTTCGATTCTTCGGTAGAGAGAGGTCCGGGTGAGGCCGAGTTCTTTGGCGGCTTTGCTGATATTGCCGCCGTGTTTGCTGATAGCCTTCCGAATGATCAGTTTTTCTACTTCTTCGAGATTATAGGTATCGAGAAATAAATCCGTTATACTTTCGGTCATAGTTCCGAAATGAAAATCGCCCGGTTGTAGAATATCGGATTCGGTCATGATCACGGCTCTTTCAATGGCATGTTGTAACTCACGGATATTTCCCGGCCAGTGATATTTTTCCATTCGGGTCAATGCGGCGGGGCTGATGCTATAAACTGATTTATGATACCTTCGGGCATAACGTTGGATAAAATGTTCGGCCAAAAGGTTTATGTCTTCTTTTCGTTCGCGGAGAGGCGGTAAATGCAGTTCTACGGTATTAATTCGGTAAAGGAGATCCTGACGAAATTCACGGGAGGCAACTTTTTCACGGATGGGCAGATTGGTGGCGCATACTAGGCGGATGTCCACCTCAATCGGGGTATTTGAACCTACCCGGACGATCCGGCGTTGTTGGAGAGCATTGAGGAGTTTGGCCTGAAGAGGTAGCGAGAGGTTGCCGATTTCGTCGAGGAAAAGTGTACCCTTTTGCGCCATTTCAAATCTTCCCATGCGATTTTCCCGAGCATCGGTAAAAGCACCTTTTACATGGCCGAAGAGTTCACTTTCAAAGAGTGTTTCGCTGATTGCCCCCATGTCCACGTTGACAAATACCTGGCCTGACCGGTGCGAACGTTGGTGAAGTGCACGGGCGATGAGTTCTTTTCCCGTGCCATTTTCTCCGAGGATCAGTACATTAGCATCGGTTGCAGCGATTTTATTGATGGTTTCAAATACCCGATGAATGGCTTCACTTTGGCCAATAACTTCTTCGTCCCCTTCCGCAGAGTCTTTCGTCGGGGGCGGGGTGAAATTTTCCGTTCGTGAAGATTTTATATTCAGCGCATTGTTTATAGTTGCGAGGAGTTTTTCACCGTCCCAGGGTTTTAGCACAAAATCCGTAGCACCTTTTTTGATGGCTTTTATGGCCGTGTCCACATCCCCGTAAGCGGTAATGAGCACCACTACGGCTGAAGGATCCGTTTCAAGGATTTGGTTTAGCCAATAAAATCCTTCCTTTCCGCTGATGGCCTCGCGGCTAAAATTCAGATCCAATAAAATCAGGTCATAATTGCCATTTTTTACGAGTTGGGTAAGAAAAACGGGCCGTTCTTCCGTGTCTATCTGAAAACCATGGTTTTTGAGGAAAATCCGCGCAGCGTCCAAGACATCCCTGTCATCATCCACAATTAGTATGCGGGCTTTATTAGGCATAGGACGAAGTTACAAATACTTTTTTGTTTGCAACTAGCGCAAAACTGCGAAATTCCCGTCGCTAAGCCCTGGTTTTTTGAACAAGTGTCCGAATACGTACACCGTTTGTCCCTGTACGTTCAGTATAATTCCAAATGTAAGTATTTAAATATTTGATAATCAATAGTTTATCGTTAGGTATGTTTATTGATCAATGAATGACTAGAACAAACCGCTAATTTCGATGTGGAAAAATTATTTAAATATCGCCCTTCGCAATCTGGTACGAAATAAAGCCCATACCCTAATCAATCTGGTGGGGCTTTCTTTGGGGATTTCCTGTACGTTGCTGATTGTTTTGTATGTGCAGGATGAAATCAGCTATGACCGTCATCACCTCCGGGGAGAGCGAATTTTCCGTATTTCCAGCGATATGAGGATGGGGACCAATGAGGATGAATTTGCCCTTACCAGCATGGCTGTCGGGCCACGCCTGAAGGAGGTTTATCCGGAAATAGACACCTTTGTAAGGTTTCGGATGGCTCCCAACCGAATCTCGGTCAAATACGGCGATAAGTTGTTTAATGAACAGTTTATCACCATGGTTGATCCGCAGGTGTTTTCGGTTTTTACTTACCCGCTGTTGAAGGGAAATCCCGAGACAGCTCTTATCAATCCCCGCTCGCTGGTATTGACCGAAAAATTGGCAAAAAAATATTTCGGGGAGGAAGAACCGTTGGGGAAATCCGTCAAACTAAACAATCTGGACTTTGAAGTTACCGGTGTGATGAAAGATTTACCGGCGAATTCAGATTTGCCGCTAAATGGCCTGACCTCCATTGCCGATATGTCGGAGGAAGAGCGAAACATTATGATGTGGGATTGGGGGCGAATGTCGTTTTACACCTATCTTTTGTTCAAAAACCCGGAAGATGCTATCGGGTTTGAAAACAAACTTGAAGATTTTGCGGAGAAAAATGTGCAGCCCTTCTGGAAGGAAAATGCAGTTGATGGAGAAATACATTACCATATAACCGCCTTGCAGGATCTTCATTTTCGCACCGATTTGGGCTATGATACTCCCAAAGGAAACCGATCATACCTGTATATTTTCTCACTGGTGGCTTTGTTCATCCTGATGATAGCCTGCATCAATTATATTAATCTGGCGATTGCACAGTCTTCCCGTCGAAGTATGGAAGTGGGCATTCGGAAGGCCGCCGGAGCCTCGCATGGTCAACTATTAAGGCAATTTTTGGGAGAATCCCTTATTTTATCGCTGATTGCTCTGGGTTTAGGGATTATTTTGGTAGAAATATCGCTGCCCGTATTTAATCAACTGGCGGGAAAATCCTTTGTATTTCCCCATCTTTTACAGCCCCAAATTATTTTTTCCGGGCTGGCCATTATTCTTTTTACCGGATTAGTTGCAGGCAGTTATCCGGCCTTTTACCTGGCGTCCTTTCACCCTATAGAGGTGCTGAAAGGAAAAATCCGTTTGTCAGGCAATAGTTTTCTCCGAAAAGCCTTGGTAGTGGTTCAGTTTTCCATTTCCGTAGGCCTGATTATCGCTACGTTGGTGGTATATGAGCAGATGCAATTTTTGAAAAACCATGATTTGGGCTTTGAAAAAGAGCAGATTATGGTGGTAGAAGTTCCCTATGACACGGCTCTTTACCGGCGGCTGCCGCAGGTAAAAGACGAATTGCTGACTCATCCGGGGATAAACGGGCTGGCAACCTCCGGGCGTTTTGTGCCGGGGGAGGGGAGTGGGACTTTATTATTCCGGGTAGAACAAGATAATACGTTGAAAGAAAATCACTTTAGTGTGGTGAGTGTGGATGAAAATTTCAGAGAGGTTCTGAAAATCGGTCTGGTAAGTGGTCGAAATTTTGAGCGCAGCAGGCAGACCGATCCGCAGCAGGCATTTATTGTAAATGAGGCATTTGTAAAAGCAATGGGCTGGGAGGATGCTATAGGCAAAAGACTGCAATGGGGGTTAATGGCCGATAATCAGGCCGCAAATGACGGACATATTGTGGGCGTAATCAAAGATTATCATTTTACATCGCTTCACAATAAAATCGAACCACTGGTATGGCTTTACAACCCCGATACTCCCCAGCGGCTGCTGATAAGTATGAATGGAAAAGACATGGAAGCGGCCATAGATTTTGTCAGTGCGCGGTGGCGGGAAATTGATCCCAATCATCCGTTGGAGTTTTTTTTCCTGGACGCATTTTTTGATCAATTGTACCGACGGGAGGAAAAGATGATGACCATATTTGGCTATTTCAGCTTGATTACAATTATCATTGCCTGTATGGGCTTGTTTGGCGTTTCTTCCTTTATCACTCAGCAGCGCACCAAAGAGATCGGTATCCGGAAAATATTGGGGGCAGATACCCGACAACTCGTTTACCTGCTTTCCCGTGATTTTGGAATATTGGTTCTGGTCGCCATTATTATCGCCAGCCCAATAACTTGGTTTGCGATGAGTCAGTGGTTGGCAGGATTTGTTTTTCCCGTAGTAATGCCGAGCTATGCTTTTTTTGTGGCCGGTATAACCTCGCTTTGCATTGCACTGTTTACGACCAGTTATCATTCTCTACGCACGGCCAAAGCCAATCCGGCGGAGGCCTTAAGAAATGAATAATTATGCTGAAAAATTATTTAATCGTTGCTATTCGGACTCTGATCCGCAACCGGAATACCTCCCTGATTAATATTGTGGGACTCGCCATCGGGCTGGCGAGTTGTATTCTGATATTTATCTATGTTCGTACGGAGTTGTCTTATGACCGTTTTCACCCGGAATCGGAAAAACTTTTCCGGGTATTGACCATTGACAAAGCGCTGGGAGTGACCAGTAATCTGGTCGGAATTACGCTGCCTGCATTGGGGCCTGCCATGGCTGCGGAAATACCGGAAGTTACTCAGACGGTCCGGGTAAATGGCGGCGGACGCGGGCTGATTACTTATGAGGGAGAAAGTCTCTACGCAGAGGACGTGAAATTTGTCGAACCCGCTTTTCTCGATTTTTTTGGATTCGAATGGAAAAAAGGCGAAAAAAAACAGGCGCTTACCCGGCCTCATACGGGGGTGATTTCGGAAAGCCTGGCTAAAAAAATATTCGGAGAAAAAGACCCTATCGGAGAAACCCTCGAACTCAACAGCAATACGAAAGTAGAGATAACCGGTATTCTTGCTGATCCCCCTTCCACCACCCATTTAGATTATGAATTGCTGGTTTCCCTATATCCCACCGAACAGGATTCCAACCTGATACAGACTCTGCAATCCTGGCAGCAAATCAGTATGATTACTTACGTGGCACTCAGTGCTCCTGCGAATGAAACCCTGGTTGAGTCGAAAATGGAAGAGATTATCCGAAAAAACGATGTCGGTGAAAATTTTTCGGTCATTCTTCAACCGATTGAAGAAGTACATTTATACTCCAGCGACGTGTTATTTGACGGGTACAACGAAAATAAAACCGACGCAGGTTATGTTTATGCCCTGCTGGTAGTAGCTTTATTTATCATACTTATTGCTGCTTTTAATTTTATGAATCTTTCGACGGCACGTTCTTCCAACCGGGCAAGAGAGGTGGGTATGCGAAAAGTTCTGGGTGCATTCCGTCAGCAATTGATCGCACAGTTTTTGGGAGAATCGGTATTATTATGCCTGATAGCACTGGTACTGGCTCTTGGTCTGGCTTCTTTAGTGGTGGAAATCAGCGATTTACCCTTTGGGATAGATCCCCTGGGGTATTTGTTTACAGACACACCGCTTTTGTTGGGACTGATTGGCGGAACGGTATTGCTGGGATTAATGGCGGGTAGTTATCCTGCATTTTTACTTTCCGGGTTTGAACCAGTGAAAGTTTTAAAGGGGAAATTTATGAATACCCTGAGCGGGATCTGGCTAAGGAGAATTCTGGTGGTGGTGCAATTTACGGCTTCGATTGTGATGATTATCGGGACGATGGTTGTGTATAGACAACTCGAAATGGTAAAAAACCGAGACAAAGGATTTGATCCTGAGCAAATTATCACGTTGAATATCGGCAATCCGGCGATACGCACCAAGTATGAGGCTTTGAAGAACGAATTATCCCAGCACCCCCATATCAAGGGTTTTGCTTGTTCGTCTTCGATGCCCGGGCGAGGGTTTGGTCGAAACGGGATTCAACCCGAAGGAGTATCGGAAGAAGACATCTGGATTGTGAGCATTATGGGGATGAATGAAGACTATATTCCGTTGATGGGTATGGAGATGGCTGCCGGGAGGAATTTTTCGAAGGAATTTTCGACCGACTCTATCCAAGCGACCATTATCAATGAAGCCCTGGCTGACGCGCTGGGCTGGGGGGAGGAGGCCGTAGGCCGTACGATCAATTTTGGCCCTACCCGTACAACGGTTGTGGGAGTCGTGAAAAATTTTCACTTCGCTTCCATGCGTCATCAGATTGAGCCGATGATCATGTATTATCAGCCGGGCGCGTTAAATGTTCTTTCGGTTAAGATGGACGCCGAAGATATATCCGGAACGCTGGATCATGTCCAAAAAACATGGGAAAAAATCAACCCGGCTTTTCCCTATGAGTACCTCTTTTTTGATGAAGACTTTGCTCAGCAGTTTCGGAGTGAGGAGACCTTTGCCCGACTGATTGTCTTTTTTACCGGGTTGGCAATATTCATTTCGTGTTTGGGTTTGCTGGGTTTGTCAGCTTTTAGTGCCGAGCAGCGTACTCGGGAGATTGGCATCCGAAAAGTATTGGGCGCCTCAGTGATGCAGGTGGTGGGATTGCTTTCGCGGGAGTTTACAATTTTAGTTGCCATTGCGGCAGTTATTGCCGTACCGGTAGCGTGGTTTGCAATGAATTCCTGGCTTGAGTCATTTGCCTATCGAATTTCGATCGGGTGGGGAGTATTTGTGCTATCGGGGCTGTTAGCATTGGCTATAGCTCTGTTGACCAATGCCTGGCATGCGGTCAAAACCGCTACGGCAAACCCAACGGAGGCCTTGCGGTATGAGTGATGTGGGGCGGCATGCTGTGCAATAAATACTTCGACGGACAGGAACGGGATCGCGGGTTTAGGCTTTTAGCCCTGGTGGCCCCCTTAAGGGGGCCGGGCTTGTGCTGCAGGAACTGCATCTTTTTCCTCAGGTGAAAAGATGAGACTGCCTTTATTCAAGACAGCCTCCATCTTTGTAACACCAGAAGCTAATTTTTTCTAATTTCGATCATGAAAACAGAGTTAGTAAAAACCGGAGTAATATTTTTTTTCTCTGCGATTCTGTTGTCGTGTGGAAATTCCGACCGAAAAATTTCGGTCTCGGAAGATTTTTTCCTTTTGCCACATTTCCTTCAACCACAAACCAATCATTACCAGGCTTTTCGCGCTTCCGAAAAATTAGGCGAAATGACCATCACAACCTTTGGCGGCAGGGATTCCGTCACCGTCGAAACCCTCACCACGATTCAGGGCATGAATATTCGCCAGAAAGTTTCCACAACCCTTTCCTCGGAAACTTTGATGCCGATATCTCATACTGTTTCGGGAAGCATAGGCGATATTCCCCTTGATGTAAGATTGAAATGGCAAGGCCAAAGAGTGAGCGGATTTTCCTCTTTTCCTCGCAACTCCCAAATCGAAGGTGATCGGGAAATCAACTATATTTTGCCCCCTGGAACACTCGAAAGAGCCTCCGTTTTTGCACTTGTAAAAACCTTTCCGCTGGACTCCTGTCGCAATTTTTCTTTTTATTGGTACAATACTCTGGAGAATAATGTCAAAGAAGTGTCTGTAATCGTTTCAGACAGTGCGTTGGTCTCCACTCCGGCAGGAACGTTTCCCTCCTACCGGGTAGAAATATCGGGTGATGAACCTGCTCTGGTGATGTATGTAAGTAAACAACCTCTGCGCGAAGTTGTAAGAATTGAAGTTGTAGGTTTGCCCTGGGCTTTCGATCTGATCGAAGTGGCAGGGAAAGAGCCTGAATAGGCTCTTCCCAACCATCTTGCTTAGCGCGTAACAAAATCCCAAAATTGCATTACCTGATACAAGTTTGCATATATCTTTCGCACTCGGCAACGCCGGGTTTGTTATCGGCAGCAGAAACTTTTTTATCGGCAGGGTTGAGGCTTTTATCGGTAATATGTCCTAGATAAATAGCAGAAAAAAATTACCTTCCAACATGATAAATGTCACCACACTCCCGTTTGGCTTAAGCTATTTTTGAATGATTCTAAATAATACGAACTTTGTACACGTTTTTGAGTTTTACATGGAAATCAATAAAGACTTATGCACCTGCTTTTCCGTACTTCGTCTGTTTTCCTTTTCGTTGCTCTGCTGTCTTTTGAGGGGATTTTTGCTCAGTCTTTGACAGGGAGCCTTAGAGGTACGGTCAAAAACCGACATACGGAAATCCCGCTTCCCGGTATTCAGGTTAAAGTGCTTAAAACAACCGAAACGATTTTCGAAACTCTTACCGAATCGGACGGTACCTTTTTGATAACGGGAATCCCTGTCGGACGACATGAAGTCGAGTTTATCGCGGAAGGTTATAAAAACCAGATACGCCCCGGAGTACTGATTGTGTCTGCCAAACAAACCGATCTACAGGTGCTTCTGGAAGAAAATTTTTATCAATTGGATGCCGTCGTCCTCGTACCGGAAAGGGAAAAAGGCCGGGCATGGAATGATATGGCTTCGGTCAGTGCATTGTCTTTCGAAGTAGAGGAAACCCGCAAATTTGCGGGCGGACTCGACGACCCGGCTCGTCTCGCCGGAAACCTCCCCGGCGTGGTTGCTACACCCTTTATTTCGGAAAATGGTATTTCTGTCCGGGGAAATTCGCCCATCGGCATGTTGTACCGCCTCGAAGGGGTGGATATACCCAACCCCAATCATTTTGCCCGCATCGGTGGTTCTTCCGGGACATTCACCATTTTCAGCAACCAACTTCTCGCCAATTCTGACTTTTTTACCGGCGCTTTTCCCGCCGAATATGGAAACGCTACCGCCGGGGTGTTTGACATTCGTTTCCGCAATGGCAATTTTCATAAACGTGAATTTGCCCTGCAGGCAGGCGTACTCGGTGTGGATCTCGCGGCAGAAGGCCCGCTGGCTAAAGGAAAAAAAGCCTCCTATCTCGTCAATTACCGCT
Source organism: Bacteroidia bacterium (assembly GCA_033764335.1). Taxonomy (GTDB): domain Bacteria; phylum Bacteroidota; class Bacteroidia; order J057; family J057; genus JAGQVA01. Next base: position 17,473 of record JANRJC010000032.1, read on the forward strand.
ATTCCTCGTTGGGTTTTGCCAATTTGCTCATCAACTATCTTTCCCTCCCCACGTATCAGGATATTTCCTTCAAAATTCACCTCCCTACTCAATCGGCGGGAACTTTTGATGTTTTCGGTATCGGCGGGGTAAGCAAAAGGCTTCGTTATGCGGAAGAGGATACCTCACTCTGGGAAGAAAACCTCGACCGCTTTGAATTGCTTCTCACTTCCGACATGGCCGCACTGGGGGCGAGTCATACACTGCTCTTGGGTTCAAAATCAGTGCTTAAATCGGTGGTTGTGGGTTCATACAACGACATGAAGGACAATAAAAAGTACCTCGACGAGTCTCTTGGGTTTTTCCAGCGGGAAAAAAATGAATTTCGCCAACAACCCATAACGCTTACATCTTCACTGACGCATCAGTTTACCCCTCGTATTACGACCAAAACAGGGGTTATATTCACCACTGCATACAACGATTATGTTTCGCTGAAATATGATTACGTCGAAAATTTTCTGTTTACACGGGCAAAAGAATCGGGGCGCACTCAGAAACTTCAGGGATATAGCCAGACACAACTCCGGCTAAATTCAAAATTTACCGCCAACCTCGGCCTCCATTTTCTCTATTTCGACCTCAATGACCGTGCTTCTCTGGAACCCCGCGCCGGGATTATTTTTCAACCCAAACCCCGACACAGCATTTCCGCAGGTTATGGCCTTCATAGCCGGGTAGAAAGTTTCCCTACCTATATGACCCGTCTTCACGAAACGGATGATTCCCTTTCCCGCCCTAATCTAAACCTGGACTTTATCAAAACCCATCACCTTGTACTTGGATATCAGGCAATGCTTACTGATTACCTGAAAGTGCGGGTGGAAGCGTATTATCAGTATTTGTACAATGTGCCGGTAGAGGTAAATGGCTATTATTCGGTAGTGAATATCAATGAATTAAACGAATTGCGGGTTTTAGATAACCTGGGAACGAGTACCAATAAAGGGATTGATTTTGGACTGGAACGGTTCACTAAAAAGGGAGCGTATTTCCTGCTAAACGGAAGCATTTTTGATTCCAAATATACCGACGCACAGGGCGTAACGCGAAGTACAGCTTTTGATATTGGGCATAAAGTAAATTTGCTTGCGGGTAAAGAATTTCGCGTGGGAAAAAAGAAGGGATACAACAATACTCTGGGTTTCAATGGGACACTTTCTGCCTACGGCGGCCAACGTTACACGCCTATTGACCTGATAAGCTCGGCGGCTTATCGCGAAACGGTTTACGATGAAAGCCGTTCGTATGAACTTCAGGAAACGCCGCTCTATATCTTCGATTTTACCTTCACTTACAAAATCAACCGCCCCCGATATACCGGAACCTGGGCCGTACAGATCAAAAATCTGTTTTCCAGTTCTGTCCCCGAATACCGCGAATACGACGACCTGCTGGGACAGGAAGTTACCCTCGAAGGAGCCAGTGTATTGCCCGTGATGAGCTATAAAATCGAGTTTTAGGAATAAAAATATTTCTATATTTTTGAGAAAAATAAGCCATGGAATACTCACAAAATACAGAACCGGAAATCTATTCCTACGAGCAATACCTCGCGCTTGAAAAGAAAAATGAGGAGTTGCGTTATGAATTTTACGACGGAGAAATTGTCGCAATGGCGGGTGCTCATATCCGGCATGCGAGGATTGTTACCAATACTTCGAATCGAATATTTGATAAACTCCGAGAAGGCAATTGTGATGTTTTTGCCGAAGCCGTAAAACTCGAGATTCCTCAGACAAATCATTATTTGTATCCCGACGTGCTCGTAACCTGCAATCCGCTGGATATGCAATCCCGATCGGGTATCCGAAATCCTATGCTTGTGGTAGAGGTGCTTTCCCCTTCTTCTATTCGGCGCGATAAAGTAAAAAAACTCGCTCAATACTTGCGACTGCCTTCGCTTAAATATTACCTTATCATTTCGCAGGAAGAATGTCGTGTAGAAGTGTATAAACGCCAGGGCGAAAAATCATGGATTTATACCATCTACGACGAGATGAGTGAAGACATCTACCTTCCGGAGTGGGAGATCACCCTTCAATTGAAAGACATCTACCGGAAAGTCGTGTTTGGGGTGGAAAAAATCGAAGAGGAAGAGGGGGAGTATCTTTTTTCCTCGGACTATTGAATTCTCCCATAAACCTCCATAATGCTCTCTACCACAAGTTTGTCCTGTGTCCAGGGAATAAAGTGATTTTCTTCAGGTAGGCGGATAATTCTGAGATTTCCAGGCATCATCTTTTCGATGAAATCGGCGTGGGTTTTATTTACCAGCATGTCTTTATCGCCCTGAATGACAATGGTAGGGGTTTTGATTTTTTCCCACATAGGAACCATTTCATAAAGTTCTTGCTTTAGGGGCACAATCTCCCGATTGGAAATGTCCATGTCCGGCGGCAACAACCAGCGCAGCCATTTTGACCGGAAAGGTTTTTGCAGCCAATAAACCCGCTTTTCTTTTTCCGGATCGGCAAGCCCGGCGAGTGCTACCATGCCGTCTATTTTTTCGGGATAATCCATCGCCAGCCGGAAACCAATAGGCCCTCCGAAAGAATGGGTTACCAGAATCAACGGCAGCGAATCGGGAACCATATCGAGAAGGGGTTTGATGAGTTCCGCCTGCATTTTTACGGACGACTCCGGTTCGTGATCCGATTTGCCATAACCAATCCGATCCACCGACAGCATCCGAAAATGGTTTAGCAGGGTGCTATCCTTAAAATACCGGGAAAAAGCATCCCATGTACCGGGTGATCCGTGGATAAAAATGATGGCGGGCAGGGTATCTTCACCGATGCAGGCGTAATGAATCTTTTTCCCATTCGATTCATAAAAACCGTAAGAAGGCTGTTTGGGATTGCCTTCAAAATATTTTTCCAATGCCTTATCGTCTTTCGAAAAGTTCATGAAAAATCGAAAAACAATGTACAAGATCAGGATAATAATACCGAGGGTAAGCAGCACGTATTTCAGAGTTTTCGCCAGGTTTACTCGCATATAAGGGTTAACGCTTGAGGATTTCCTTGTCGGATATTTCAACGAAGGTTCCGTATTTTTTCAGACCTTCGGTATCCAGTCTTTTTTTGTCTCCTACGATCATTATTAATACAGGTTTTCCCTGGATTTTTTTCTGATAGAAAGAAACGATGTCTTCAAATGTAAGTGTCTCATAGACAGGGAGTTTTGTTTTTCCGGGATCCTCGGTATAACCCCACTCTTTCCAGGTTTTTACCTGGGAAGAAAGGTCGCGGAAGCCCGGTTTACCGCCATAAATCATCAGCCGCAGGTTGGCGCGCACCAGATCAATCCGGTCGGTTTTTTTGGGCATGTCTTTTACCAATCCGTTCATGATTTCAAGGGCTTCGGCGGTTTTGTCCGCCTGACATCCGATATAAGTTACCAGTGCCCCGGGAAGCCCGATTTTAAGTGGGGTGCGATACCTCCCGCTGGCACTGTAAGCCAGGGAGCGATATTCCCGGATTTCCTGTACTACTAACCCGGAAAACCCGCCTCCAAAGTAGGAGTTAAAAGCGTCAATATACGGCTGGTCGTTTGTCTGATAGGTATCGCCCAACACGTAAAAATACACCTGACTCTGAACGGCGCGTTTGTCATTCACAAAAAATACTTGCGGTTTGTCGTATTGCTGCAAAGGCAAAACCGACGGCGATTCGGAGGGTTTCTGTCCGGGCGAAAAAGTATAAAGCCGGTTGATCGCTGCTTCTATTTCTTTCGGATTTTTTTTGCCGGAATAATGGACCGAGGCGACATACTGAATGGCTTCTTTGTGAAAAGCCAGTAGCTGATCGGTGGTGAGTTTTTTTAGTTCGGCTTTGCCATATCGGTTGAGGTAATCCGAATTTTTTCCATACAACCCATAACTCATCAGAATATTTCCCCGCGCCGAAGGTTGTTTCTCCGAAATCTTCCGATCCGTGAGAATCTGGTTTACCACAACTTTGAGGTTTTCCGAAGTAGTTACGGGACGGTTGATTAGCTCATTTAACAAGGTAAGACTTTCTTCGAATGATTTTTCAGGCCCGGTCAGGGTGATATAATAATAACTATTGTCGCTGTAAACCGAATACGTACAGCCCATTTCCTGAAACTTTGTTTTTAATGCTTTCAAATCAAGGTTTTCAGTTCCCGAATAATTCATCAGTCCTGCCGCAGTCTCTAATCCTTTGATTTTCCTTTCACCGACTTCGTAGCGGATTTCAAGTTCGAAAATATCATTGATAGGATTGGGTACGACAAAAAGAGAATTGCCACGGGCCAAGGTGATTGTCGTAAGGTCTTTTTCAAAATCTACAAAGGACGGAGGTGTTTGTTTTTCCTCCAGTTTCTCAAAGTATTTTGTGTAAACCGATTTTACCCCGTCTTTGGGCAATACGGGTTTAAAACCGGGTTTATCCAGTTTGGTTTTTTTCGGGAAACCTCTTCCGGAATGCAAAACCAGGTAATTATCGCCAAAATACTCACTGGCCAGCCGGATAATATCGGTCTTGGTAATGGCTTCCAACTTTTGAGGATATTGGAGATAGGATTCCCAGGTCTGGCCACTGACAAATAAATCGCCGAGGGTTTCTGCCCGGTCTTCCGGGTTTTCCAATGAAAGTTGAAACGACCGGTTCATTTCCTGAATGGCAGCCGTGAGTCTTTTTTCTTCAAAATCGCCCGTTCGTAGTTTTTGGATTTGATCTAAAATCAATGATTCGGCATTTTTGAGGGATTGCCCCAGAAGTTTGGGCACAAAAAACAAAATGGAAGAGCCGTGGTCGTTAAGGGTATTGGAAAAAGAACCGGCAAACATCAATTTATCTTCCAGTACCAGTTCGTTTAACAAACCGGTTTCCCCCTCATTAAACAAAAGAAAATTGAGCACATCCAGCCCGGTTTGATCCGGATGCCCGATGGGAACTGTGCGGAAACCGATGGCACCTACTTTCACCGGGGCTGCCCGCATCGTGATTTCTTCCCGCCCCTGGAAGGGTTTTTCTTCATATCGGGGAAAGGGAGGCACATTTCCGGGTTTCAACGGGCCAAAGGTTTTTTCGATCATCGGTTTTATTTCTTCCGGATAAATGTCGCCACTCAGGATCAATGCCATATTGTTGGCTACATAGTAGGTGTTGTAAAATTCATACATTTTCCGGATAGAAGGGTTTTTCAGATGTTCAACCGTACCGAGGGTGGTCTGCTGGCCGTAGGGGTGATTTTTGTAAAAAGAATCGCTGAATTTCTCAAAAATAGCGATGGTGAAATTGTCCATCGAACGGTTTTTTTCCTCGTAAACTACTTCCAGTTCTGCCTGAAAGGAGCGAAAAACGGGGTTCTGAAATCGGTGTGCATATATATCCAACCATTTTTCCACCTGATTGGGAGGGAAAAAATTGTGGTAAAAGGTCATTTCATCGCTGGTGAAGGCATTTACGTCGGTACTGCCGATACTTTTGAGCAGGTTGTCAAACTCGTTTCCAATGCTATAAGCAGCAGCAGCAGTGGATTGTTCATTGATTTTTTGTTGAATGGCCTTGCGGGCATTTTCGTCAGTGGTGGCAGCGAGTTTGTCATACAAAGCCACAATGGAGTCCTGAAAAGGTTTTTCTTTTTCGTAATCTGTTGTCCCGAGAGTCGTTGTGCCTTTAAAAAGCATGTGTTCCAGATAGTGGGCAATGCCGGTTGCATCTTTGGGATCTTGTTTGCTTCCGGCGTTGATGGCGACTGCCCCAAAAACGGTAGGCAGGGAATGGTCTTCGTTGAGATAAACCGTAAGCCCATTGGCGAGTTTATAGGTTTCGACGCGGAGGGGATTTTCGGTTTGTTGGGTGAAAGCCGTCAAAATGCAAGCGGCCTGAACCAGCAAAAAACAAAAAAACAGACGAGTCTTCATGTTGAAATAGGGTTAGAACAAGGGTAATTATCCACCAAATTACTGATAAGTTTGTAATTTGCAGTTAAATTTTCCGGAGTAAATGAATACAACAAACCCACACCGGCGATTGTTTTTAGGTATTGCTCTCTCAGGGGAAGTTTTGTCGAATCTGGTAAAGTGGCGCAACACAAATCCCATACTTTCCGGAATAAGATGGATTCCCCCTCAGAACCTCCATATTACGGTTTACTTTTTTGGAAATGTGCCGGAGGAAAGGATGGAAAACCTGATCTCGCTCATTGCCATTGGTTTGAAAAATATCCCTTGTTTTGATTTGGAGTTTGACCGGTATGTTTATGCGCCTCATCCCCGCGAAGCCCGGATGATTTGGGCGAGGTATAAGAAAATGCAGGTTTTTCGCGATCTGGCAACTCGGATACACGAATTGTATTTGCAAATTTCTCCCCAACAACAACGCAAAAGCCCCATACCCCATATCACCCTCGCGCGATTACAGGATTTTTCCGACCCGGCAAAAATTGACCTGAAAAGCTCCCTCTCTCCCCGGATATTATCGGTGAAGGAGTTGATTTTGTGGGAATCTTCTCTGCGCCCGGAGGGGTCAGTTTACGAAGTAATAAGCCGATTTCCCCTCTCGCGGGTTTAGTCGTATCGTATCTTCAGCGTTCCGCAGTTGTTGAGGGTAGAACGAAGCTGAAGCGTTTGTTCGCGTACACCGTCGTCCACTGTAATGGAAGCCGTATTCGGCGGCAAAGCTCCAAGATTGTGGGCGTACAAAATGATAAAATTATCGCCTTTATGGAATACAAAGGGTAATTCCTTTTTTTGCTTTTTGAGGGCATGGTTTTCCAGTAGCCATTGACCATTGACATTGATCGAGACGGTATCCTGATCTTCTGCGGCGTGATCCCAGACGTAAATGGTTACTTCGGCATTAGAGACGAGGATTTCCTCCTGTTTTTTTACCGGTCGGTTTCGGATTCTGAGGGGGCTTCCCCCCCGGTCATAGTCAATATCGGGTTCAACCGTTGCGCGGGGGGCTTCTTCGGTTTCAATCGGCTCGGTTTCAATCGGTTCGGACTTAACTGTGGGGGTAAATGAAGGCGTAGTGGTTGCCACTTGTGGCGTTTCATCGGTTTCTTCGCCGCACCGCGTTACCTGTTGGGGTTCGGAGATTCTTTCGCAGAGGTCAGCAGATGCCTGAATCTGATAGGTTCCCGGTGTGCGTACCTCCAGCGATCGCCCGGTGGCTCCGGGTATGGGTTTGCCGTTCCGCAACCACTGATACTTTAATCCTTCGGTACCCTGGGTGAGGAGGGTTACGGATTCTCCGTAACAGATTTTTAAAGGTTCCCTTTTCGAAGCAAGGTTGGGCCGGCCATATTTCATCAGAAAAGCGGGCGAGCCGCTCGTCAGGTCAAATTGTGCCCCTTCGTATCCATTGCCTCTGCTGATCCCGGCGATATAGACATGGCCCTGTTCATCAGCATTAACAGATGGAAGGTCAATGTCGGTATTGGCAGCTCCTTTGTTTTGCCAGATGATTGCCTGTTTGTCCAGACGGTTAAGTTTGGTAACAAAGTACTCACTCCGGTCGGTAATCCCTGTTACATAAAGATCTCCTTCTGCGCTGTGGATTCGTGTTTTAAGGGTAATCGCTCCATCGGGCGTCAACATCGGGCCTTGCCAACGCACGACGCCATACGTATCCAGCCGCCAGATTTCGCGATTGAGGGCCACCCAGGTATTGCCGTCGCAGTCGGTATAGACATCATGGGTACGGTAACGGGTTTTTTCGGTATTGATCTTAAATGCCCATTTAAATTCTCCCTCGGAGGTGAGTTTGGCGACAAAATAGCTGTCGCCCCGCAACGAAGCCCGGAGGACTTCGAGCCGGAAATTGGCGATGGAAGTAAAACCTCCGGCGATGTAAATATTGCCGTCACAGTCGGTATGCAGGGAATTGCCAAAATCTTCGTCGTAATAGTCAACGGGAAAGGTTTTTAGCCATACCAGTTCGCCTTTGGGGGAATGTTTGGCAATAAAAAGTGCCCCCCGATTGGCCGCAGGGATGCGTTTATTGCCCATAATCAGAGTATCCTGAAACCTGCCCGAAGTGTAGATGAAACCCAATGCATCCACTGCAAGGCCGGAAATATTTTGCCGGGCCTCGTTTTTGGTCCACATCAACATTCCGTCGGCGCGGTATTTTTCAATATAGGTATCTTTGTTTGCCACAATGAGGTTTCCCTCCGGATCGGCGGCCAGAAACCCCGGGGAAAAATCGTTTCTTCGTATTTCCGGAAAACTGACGCGGTACAGACCTTCCGGAAAAAATCCCGTGATCTGGTCGTGGGGTTTTCCTCGTTTGTCGGTAGTGGAAAGAATATACGCGCCGCCATTAGGGCCGATGGCGAGGTCTTTGATGACGGTTTCTCCTTTGGGTTTGGGTAATTTATTGGTCCACAACCAACGGGGAAGAATCGGCAGAAGTCCATTAACCGTATCAGCAGCGGTAAAAATGCCCGGCGGCGTAAACCGCTGCAAGTTTAGTTCTTCCGAAGTGGCCTTACAGTTCCCATTGGAAATGGTAAGGCGGTACCTGCCTGGAGATTTTACCCACAGAGAAGACCCGTCTGCGCCGGGGATTTCGAGTTTGTTTTTCTGCCATTGATATACATGACCAAAATTTCGGGCAGCGGATAATTGGATCGAATCATCGAGGCAGATAATCGCAGAAGCGGCATCTATATAGGCATCCGGAGGGTTGACAAAACGAATTTGACTCACTTCGGAAGTGTCCTGGCAATTATCTTTGTAACGGATAACCTGATAACTTCCCGGCTCGGTTACTTTCAGGCTTCGTGCTTCGGCGCCGCGTATCCGGGCACCATTTTTCAGCCACTGGTAGCGGATGTTTTTTCCAAGCGCAAAACCCGCTTCCAGTTCAATCGCATCTCCAATGCAAAGTGTCTGGTCACCTTCGGGGTAAAGGGTCGTTTCACAACTGTTTAGATCGAGATAAAAAATATCATTGCTTCCAAAGGAATTCGTTTCGGAACACCAAAACAGCGTTTTGCCGTCTGCCGAAAGCATAAAGTCAAAATCATCCCCGGCGGTATTTACCGGTGCTCCGATGTTGACGGGCTTCGACCAGTTTCGCCAGGTATTGTCCAGTCGGTAAGAGACAAATATGTCAAACTTGCCCTTTCCCCCATAACCATCGCTGGTATAATAGAGGGTTTCTCCGTCAGGTGCGAGGTAGGGAGCATCGTCGTCTCCATAAGTATTGATGATAGGGCCGAGATTAATCGGTGCCCCCCACGCAGTGTCATTGATTGGAAAACAAACATAAATATCAGTACCTCCATAAGTATCTTCGCCTTCATTCGGCAAAAGCATATATCGGTTTTGGTTGAAAAAATAGTCTTTATAATTGCCGCGATAGACAAAATTGCGGATATGCGCATTGACCGGAGAAGACCAATAACCTTCCCTTGTGCGAACCGAATAACCGATTCCGGCATCTTTTACACCTGGAGGAACCTGATTGACCCAGAGCGTGTCATGGTTTTTAGAAACTTGCCATACAAAGTCATGACCGTTGCTATTGAGCGGTGAACGCATACGAACGGCGGTTCCCCATTGACCGGTACGGTCTTTTTGGGAATACCAAATGTCTCCGGGATCCATTACACCTCCGGTGTTCAGCGGTGTTTCTCTTCGCCAGAAATAAAGGGTTTGTCCGTCCGGGGAAATGCGGGGTTCTCGTTCTTCAAAAGGAGAATTGATAATCTGGTCAAAATGTTGTGCTTTCTGGGCGAAAAGGGAAAAACCCGGAAAGATCAGGGAGAGGAGGAGGAATATGCGGATTTTCATTTTAGGTCCAATCGTTTTTATTTAGATGTTAGGGCATGGGCAAACCTGATTGTCGTGTAAAAGGTAACGTTAATTCCGATAAAAGAATTATTCTATGAAACAAAGTTTGCGGATAATTGGCTGGATATTTTGGGTATTTTTTTATTCGGTGCAACTAAATGCTCAGGAAAATGCGGTGATCCGCGGGGAATTTCTTGTGATGCTGGAACCCGGCATTTCGCCGCAAATCTTTTCCTCCCAACCTCCGAAAATCGGTAGCCAGTCTGTGCGGCTGAAATGGGTTAAAACCCTGGTTCCCCGAATGAATCTTCACCTCTTTACCTGCGATACGCTTTCCGTCAATACCGATATTCTGCTTCGTACGCTTTCGACTCATTCTGCCGTCGCCCTTGCCCAGCACAATCACCGAATCACCCGCCGGGGTTCTCTCACTACGATTCCTTCCGATCCGGGTTTTCTCAACCAATGGTCTTTGAACAATACCGGACAATTTGGCGGTACTCCCGATGCCGATATTGACGCCACGGAAGCCTGGGATATCGCCACCGGAGCGGTAACGATTTTGGGCGACAGTATTGTGGTGGCCGTCGTGGACGGTGGCGCGGCTCTCACGCAGGAGGATCTTGTATTGTGGAAAAATAAAGGCGAAATCCCCGGAAATGGCGCCGATGAAGACGGCAACGGCTACATAGATGACTATGACGGATGGAATGCCTTTACCGACAATGGAAATATACCGGCAGATGTCCATGGCACGCTGGTCTCCGGTGTGGTTTCTGCTCGGCCCAACAACGCAAAGGGTGGGGTAGGGGTAAGCTGGAATACTCCGATTATGCCTGTGGCGGCTTCTTCGGTGAGTGAAGCGATTGTGGTTGCCGGTTATGGTTATGTGCTGGAAATGCGCACCCGCTACAACCAGACCAATGGTTCGGAAGGGGCTTTTGTGGTTGTGGCGAATAGTTCTTTCGGGGTAAATTTTGGCAATCCCGCCAACTTCCCGATCTGGTGTGCCATGTATGACTCGTTGGGCAAACAAGGGGTGTTGAGTGTGGTCAGCACCATGAATACACCTCAAAATGTGGATGTGGTCGGTGACGTACCCTCGGCATGTAGCAGTGCCTGGATGATTGCTGTCACCAATACTACCCCCACCGATACCAAACGCTCCGATGCCGCTTTCGGCCTCACGACGATTGATCTGGGCGCTCCCGGGACACAAATTTATTCTACCCTTCCGGGCAACAATTACGGCTACGATACCGGTACTTCTTTTGCTGCCCCGCATGTGGCGGGCACACTGGCTCTGATGGCCTCTTATGCCTGTCCGGGGCTGATGATTTTGTATAAAAATGATCCGGCAACGGCGGCATTGAAGCTAAAAGATTTTTTGCTCCAATCGGTGGATACCCTAAGCAGCCTTCAGGGGCTGGTGGCTACCGGTGGGCGACTCAATGCCTATAAGGCGTTGCTGATGGTTCAAGACAGTTGTAGCATTTTTTCCAACGGCTGCCTGCCTCCCTTTAACCTAACCGCTCTGACACTGACAGATACCGCGGCCCTGCTTTCTTGGCAGCAGACAGATACGGTGGATCAATTTGCCTTTCGTTACCGGGTGGTGGGCGACACAAGTTGGAGCGGGCCTTTTTTTACGCCGGACACGTTTTTTTATCTTTCCGGCTTAGCGATTTGTACGGTTTATGAATTTCAGGTAGCGGCGGAATGTGATACGCTTTTTAGCGGATATTTCGATACGGAAAAGTTTGTTACGGAGGGTTGTTGCACCCCTCCGGATGCCCCGGAGGTGTGGGTTTTGGGGGATAGTTCCGCTTTTTTTAGCTGGAATCCGGTATTTGGCGCCGATCATTACGAATTTGAGATACGCCGACAGTCGGACTCTTTGAGTACAGTGTTTCCACTTGTGGATAGCTTTCTGACATTAAATGACCTTCTGCCCTGTACGGTGTACGAGGTACGGGTGAAAGCCGTTTGTGATTCTTCGGATAATGGTTTTTCGACCCTTATCGTTTTTCGTACTACCGGTTGTGGAGCCTGCCTGGACGAGGATTACTGTCTTTCACGGGGCAATGATGTGGGTTTTGAGTGGATTCAGGAAGTGTCTCTGGGGCCGATTTTGAATACCAGCGGGAAAAATGACGGGTACGGAAATTTTACCGATCACTCCTTTCAAATCGTAATAGATTCACTTTACAACCTGGTTTTGACACCCGGATACACAGGTTTTGCTTTTTCCGAAGCATGGCGGGTGTGGATTGATTGGGATCAGAACGGAGCTTTTAACGACACTACCGAAAGAGTATTTGGGACACCGGTAGCGCAGGCCGGACAGGTATCGTTTCCGCTTCAGATTCCCTCCGGTGTTTTACCGGGTACTACCCGAATGCGGGTAAGTATGAAGTTTGGCGGTTTTGGCGGTAACCAGGTTCCATTACCCTGTGAACTTTTTAACGAAGGAGAAGTCGAGGATTATTGTATCACCCTCACCGAAAATGCTTCCTCTATGTGCCCGGTTCCGGCGATGCTTTCGGTCGGGTTTGTCCCGGGTACGGACTCGGCAGATATTACCTGGTCGGGCAGTGCCAGCCACTATGAAGTGCGGTTGAAAAAGTTATCCGGAGGTGCGGTGACGCTTTTTTCGGCCTCTCAGCCTCAGATCAAGCTGAATTTACCCGGAACTTGTACCGGGTATCAGGTGCAGGTGAGGGCTGTCTGTGCAGATGTTACGGGGAGTTTTTCCCCGGCGGTTACTTTTTATACCAAAGGATGTGGCAATTGCCGGGACCTAGATTACTGCGGGGTCAGCGGTCCGGCGGTTAGTAATTGGTGGTTGCGAAAAGTGCGTATAGGCGATGTTCAGCATATTTCCGGAGCCGATGGCGGTTATGGCGATTATACTCAGACGGAAATCCTTCTCCGACGGGGAGATTCGGTTTTGTTTGAATTGGTATCGGGTTATTCGATTGCACAAGTTCCCCAATACTGGCAAATAGGGCTGGACGTAAATCAGGACGGCGATTTTGAAGACGAGGGCGAAACGATATATACAAACCCTTCTCCGTCGGATTCTGCCGCGGGGAAAATAGCGATTCCTGTGGATATAAGTTTGGGTTCCACGCGTTTGCGCGTGGGCATGAGAGCAGACAGCCTGCCTGAGTTTTGCGGCGTTTTTCCTGCGGGCGAATGGGAAGATTTTTGCGCCGAAATTACCCACGGAGTATCCATTGAACCCACGCTTCCTTCCCCGGAAATGACGCTTTTCCCTAACCCGACCAAGGGTGGGGTGACGATGAAAACGACAGAACCGGTTTCGGGCATTACTTTGTATAATTCCTTAGGTGCGGTATTATTTCAGCAAAAATTTTCACCCACGGAGTATTTTGAAGCAGATTTTTCTTTTTTATCTCCGGGTATATATCTGATCGCCGCCGACAGACGAGGCCAGCGGGTAACGCGGGTTTTAGTGAAAATCTGAAACCGGCGATTTACGTTTTCTGCTTTTTCTTCCGTGCGGCAGGAAAAAGAATATTGTTCAGAATGAGCCGGTATCCGGGAGAATGGGGATGCAGGGTGAGATCGGTCGGTTCTTCTCCGAGGGTGTGCCGGTAGTCTTCCGGGTCGTGTCCTCCGTAGAAAGTCCACATGCCTTTGCCCCAATTGCCGTGAATATAACGAGCCTCACCAAAGGCGTTTAATTCGCCCATAATGGTTACACCGGGTTTTACTAAAGTTTTATCAAAAGCGGTGGTTTGCCCCAGAAATCCTTTTACGGTACGGGTATGGTTTTGGCACAACATCGTCGGGACGGGGTCCCATTTTGCCGAAAATTCGAACAGGGTAAAATAGTCCATATCCATCGGTACACGGCGGTTGCCGGTTACATCAATGTCGGAATATTCATAGACAAACGGGCTTTCGACCAGCTTAAAATTCTGGAAGGCGAGGGTTTTCCCAAAATCAAGCCCGGCATCGGGGTTGCTGTCCATCGGGTCGCCGTCATAAACCTGCCCGCAGATGTCGGTGCCTTCGGCAGCAAGGGCAATATCGTAAGTATCGGTTGCCGAACACATCGCAAAAAGAAACCCACCCTGGTTCAGGAAGTCTTTGATTTTTTTTGCCACTTCCAGCTTCAGGCGGCTAACTTTTTCGAAACCAAACATTCGCGCAGTATTTTCCTGAAGTCTTACTTCTTCCCTGTACCAGGAGGCGTCAGAATTGGTCGCGTGAAATTTGCCGTACTGCCCGGTAAAATCCTCGTGGTGCAGATGAAGCCAGTCATAATCATTAAGTTTCCCTTCCATAACTTCCTGATCATAGAGTATCTCGTAAGGAATCTCCGCATAGGTGAGCGCCAATGTGACGGCATCGTCCCACGGTTGGTTGTTGGGGGGGGAATAAACGGCAATGAAAGGGGCAGTTTCGAGTTTTACCGCGTCCATATTTACTGACTCAGAGGTTACGTAGGCGAGGATTTCCGAGGATTTTCCATCCGAAATCCGGTCATATTTTATCCCTCTGATTTGTAGTTCGGTTTCGAAAGCCGGTAAATAGGGAAACATAAAACTCCCACCGCGATAATTGAGCAGCCAGTCAACGTTTACGTTGTATTCAAGCACCCAATACGCAAGGCCATAAGCTTTTAAATGTTCCGTTTGGGAATAATCCATCGGAATCAGCAGATAATCTGCGCGGAGCAAGGTTGAAAAGCTGCCAAAAAGGATGATAAATGCAAGGTTTTTCATAAAATAACCATTGATTACATAAAAACCCCGGGGAAAAATCAAGTTAAGAAATTATCCCCGGTTTTAATTGCTTTATGAAAAGAAACCTTACGGTTAATGGTTAATGGTTAATGGTTAATGGTTAATGGTTAATGTTATTAGATACCGTGTGGTCCGTCAGTTCCCCTTTGAAAGGGGGACGACCGACGGAAGGGGGTTCTTAATGGATAATAACCGGCCTCATTTCTACGAAGTCGTAGAGGGTGGCGGCTCGCAACTCTGCGAGGGCGATCCAGAATGTCTGGAGGTTGGCGATGCGGTTGATCTGGGCCTGGTCTTTTTCCCGCTGGGCGATAAACAATTCCTGAATGGTGATTTTCCCAATCAGGTATCGGTTGCGGGTGATTTCGTAACGCCGACTGGCTACATCGTCGGATTTGTTGGAAATTTCTACCTGGTTTTTGAGTTGTCGAAGGTTCTGTACCTGATAGTAAATGTCCACTTCGTATTCGCGGTTTTGTTGTTCAATACGAAGGCGGGTTTGTTCCTGAAGGGTTTCCGCAGCGTCAATTTCAGCTTTCCCTGCGCCCCATTGCAGAATGGGGACGTTTAATCCGACAGAGAAAAATTCCTGGTCAATGGGGTTGGTAAAAGCTTCATTGAAAGAACTTCCCGTCTGGTTCAGGCCAAAAGAAGCGGTAATATCTGCCGAAAAACGGTTTCCCGAAGTGGCTGCGCGCACGTTGCGCTCGGCAAGAAGTTGCGATAACTGGTTGTTTTTGACCTGACGGCTAAAGGTCATCGCTTGGGCCACGGCTTCGTCGGGATCAACGGTGATTTCGGGCAATTCTTCCGGAATACTGATTTCTAAGGGAGCATTTTTTTCCAGTCCGAGGGTGGTAATCAGTTCTTCCAGCGACCTCTCGTAATCCATTTGTGCCTGCGAAAGGTCGGCGCGGGCGTTCATGAGGTTCAGTTCGCTTTCCAGCAATTCATTTTCCGCAATTTTCCCTACACTAAATCTCCCCTGCGAAAGATTAAAGATGGTGTCATTATTGATGACATTGTTTTGTGCCCGCCGGATGCCCTGCTGGGCAATAAGCACCGAAAAATACCTTCGTGTAATGTCCACGGCAATATTTTCGAGTTCCTGGTAGTAATCTATTTTTGCGAGGTCAAAACGCATATTCTGCTCGGTTTTATTCCACCGGGCGGCATTCAACTGGAAAAGTGGCTGATTGATACGAATGCCAAAAGGATTGGAACGCCAGTTGGTGAAGCCATTGTCGCTGAGAAAGGAAAAATTGGAGAGGGAAGAAAAAACCGAAACACTTCCTCCGGTGAGGGGCAAAACCTGATTGACATTCAGGCTGACATCGGAGTAGGTCTGGCTTTGATAGACAAATTTGGGACTGCCGTCATCCTGCTGGATATTTACATAAGAACGTCGAAGCCCGGGTAAATCTGCCGAAAAATTAAGCTGCGGTTTGAGCGATGCCGTAAATGCCTCGTAACTGAAAGTGGCGGCTTCGATCCCCATATTCGCCATTTTCGCTGCCGGGCTTTGGTTTTGTGCCATCCGGATACATTCTTCGAGGGAAAGGATGCGTGCAGATTGTGCGTGGGCGGTGTTTACAAAAATTACCCACAGGAAAAGAGAAAAAATAATATATCTCATGCGTACTTTTTTACATTAGTTTGCCCGGAGAGAGACAACGGGATCTTGTCGGGCAGCCTGGCGGGCGGGATAGATGCCAAAAACCAACCCGATGGTTACGGCTACCGGAAAAGAAATGACCAGGAAAACCGGGGAAATAATCGTCTGAATGCTGGTAATGTATTCGATGAAAAAGCTGATCGCTACGCCCATGATCACACCGATTATACCTCCGGTAACACTGATTACGATGGCTTCGCACATAAACTGCAAGACGATGTCGTTTTTGGTCGCTCCGAGGGAAAGACGGAGGCCAATTTCTTTTATCCTTTCCAGGACGGAGGCGAGCATAATGTTCATAATACCGATTCCTCCGACGAGGAGTGAAATAGATGCAATGGCTCGCAGTACCCAATTGAACAAATCGGTGCTTTCTTGTTTTTTCTGTAAAAGGGTTTCCGGGACAATGATTTGAAAATCCACCACCTGATTGTGTCGCCGGGCAAGCATGCGGTTGCTAATTTCGGAAATTTTACGGCTGTATGCAGTATTAGACACTTTCAAAACGATATTGTCAATCTGGTGGTAGTTGTCAGGAACTTTGGTTTCTGATTCGTTTCCCTCTTCTTCGACCTGGGCGGCCCGGAGCAGGCCGGCCTGTGTTACGAGGGAGCGGTTTTTGTAGCGGAGCAAAACGGTTTGGATCGGTGCATAGATATCCATGTCATAATTTCGGATACCGAGTTCGTCGCGCACCTCCTGGGAGATGTTCCGGGGTTTCATTACCCCTACAACCGTGAGCCAGTGTTTACCACATTTTATTTCTTTGCCGACGGGTTCTTCGGTAGGAAAAAATTTGGCTTTTACACCATAACCAATAACACATACCGATTCGGAAAACTTAATCTGCTCGGGTGAGAAATGTTTCCCTTCCAGCAACTGGAGCTCTTCATTTTCGAAATGAGCAAGGGTTACGCCCACCAGCTTAAGGCTTCGTTTGCGCCCGTTACGAACGGCCATGGTTTCGATTTCAATTTCTGGGCTAACCGACTGAATATAAGGAAGTTCGGCGAGTCCTTTGACATCAGCCATTGTAAGCCCCGGGGTGAATCGGTTGGGCTGGCGTTTGGCTTCATCAGTATTTTCTTCTACTTCGCCTTCTTCTTGTTCGATTACCGGTTTGATAATAATGTTATTAGCTCCGAGAGCATTCATTTGTTCCATGATGCGCTCCTGCGTCCCGCGGCCAATGGCGAGCATGGCAATAACGGAGGCGACGCCAAAAACAATACCGAGGGAAGTAAGCACCGCTCGGAGCCAATTTTGACTGATGGCGTCAAGGGCAATCAGAAAATTATAGATTAGTTTGTTTAGCATGGAGTTTTCCGGGGGCTATTGCTAGTGGTTATTCAAACGGGCTTCGGATATTTTAATAGTTTCAAGCGGAACAAAGGGTAGCCCAGCAGTATCGGCGGGAAAGGAGAGGAAAATTTTATCTTTCAGATCCAGTCCCTGAAGGATTTCGACGTTATTCTCATTGATCAACCCGGAACGCACTTCCTGGCGGATCAGGCCGGTAGTCGTTTGTTTAAACACAAAACTGATGCTATCTGCGGCGTGAAGGCATTCGAGCGGAAGATAAAGCGTGCTTTCGCGCGAGTCCACGAGGATATCGTTGCTGGTAGTCATCGCGGGGCGGAGGGTAGTATCGGAATCACTTACCGTGATTTTTACTTCAAATACTTTTGAGTCGGAGTTGGGTTGTTGTTCACCGATATTGGCAACTTCATTGATCACGCCGTTTAAATATTTATCAGGAACGGCATCGAGGCCAATTTTCACCGCCTGACCCTTTTTGATTTTCTGAATATCAATCTCGTTGATGTAAGTGATGGACTCCATTTCGGTGAGGTCGGGCAGTGTAGCCACAACTGGATCCCACGGGCTGATCATGGAGCCTGCCACACGTTTTTTCCCGTTCCATTCGCGCTGGTAGATAAGCATGCCGTTTTCAGGAGCCATGACAGTAAATTCCTGCAAAAGGGTGATGAGGTCGTTGTAAAATTTTTGTTCTTTGTGGAGATCAGATTCTACTTCCTTGACTTTTGCAACCGACTGGGCAATACGTTTCTGGTAATTGGCGATGGCCTGTTCGTAGGTACGTTCTGCCTTTTCATAATCGAGTTCCAGTTTTTTCTGGGTGGCGGGAGCCTCGTAAATGGCCTGCTGGATTTCGTATTGTTTTTCCTGCATGGTGTATTTCAGGTTGGCAATATTGTCGCGGGCCTCGGAAAGGGTAAGGGCGGTATCGAGTACGGCCTGTGTGTATTGAGACTGCGCTTTTTGGAGGGAAAGTTCACGTTCGGCGATTTTGCCTACGACTTCGCTTTTGTCGAGGTCGGCGATAAAATCTCCTTTTTTGACGAGAGTGCCTTCGGGGATAATACGACTAATTTTCATCTGATAAATCCCTGCCTGGCGACCTCCCTGCGGACCATAAATCTGGATGGAGTTTTTAGCCTGCAATTCGCCGGTGGAAGTTACCGACACGTCAAATTTTCCCTTTTGGGGGGAAACAATAATATCCTGAGAAGCTGATTTGTCAATAGAGGCGCAGCCCGTAAGGATTAGCAACCCGAAAATTATAGCCAGGAGGTTAATAAAGGCAGATTTCATGGAGTTTTTTTGGGTAAAAACAAACAATAGATACCGACATAATGGATAAGCAGGGATAAGTTACATCTTCGCCCCCAGAAATAAAAAACAGTTATCGGGGAATGCTGCTTTATTGTAGAATCTATTGACGAGTTTGTGCCGGAGTAATGGGTTGGGGTTGCCTCAAAAATCTGGCAATCGCCACCACGGCTTCTTCGGCTTCGGGGACGGTGCGCCAGAAAAGCTGCCAGACGTGCAGGGTTTCTTTCCAAATCTGGAGCGTAACCGCCACCCCCGCTTCTTCCATCACGTCTTTGAGCCTCATGGCATCGTCGGTCAATACTTCCTGGTCGCTGGCCTGAATCAGGGTCGGGGGAAGGCCGCTCAGATCGGCGTAAAGGGGGGATATTTCGGGGTGCTCGAGTTCATGCTTACCGGCATACGCCAGTGCCCAACGATGTACCTGCGGCACGATGATGATGGGGTCGTGTTTGGCAAAGGCTACCGCCGAATGGCCACTAAAGGTCAAATCCACCCAGGGGGACAGACATACTGCTGCAAAAGGCAGTGGCAGACCCAATTCTTTCATTTTCACCATCGCCGAAAGGATCAGCCCGCCTCCGGCGGAATCTCCGGCTATCGCGATTTTTAAGGGATCATATCCCTGCGCCAATAGCCACTTCCATACGGCCTCGGCGTCTTCTAATGCCGCCGGAAAGGTATGTTCGGGAGCTAATCTGTAGTCCACATGGAGAGCCGGCCAGCCGAGTTCCTCTGCGATACGTGCAACCAGGCCGCGATGGGAGTCGAGCGAACCGACGAGATAACCGCCGCCGTGAAAGTAAAGGAGAATGGGTGATTTTTTGTTGCTTTTCACGCCTGCCGGCATCAGCCACTCGGCGGGAATTTTGCCAATTTTCAAAGGTTCGGCGGTTACGCCGGTGGGCATACGCAGGGCGTATTTAGCAAAATTGACAAAACGCCGGATACGCGAAAGGCTGGCCAGATCGAGGCTCAGCCACTGATGCAGGTAAAAGGCCCCGCTTTTCATTCGTTCATGCTGGCGACTTGGCATCTTCACAATGCGTATATCATTCCCGCAATCGCTGCGGTTAAAAAGGAGGCAATTGATCCGCCGACCAATGCCTTAAAACCGAGGGACGCCAGGTTTTTGCGCTGCCCTGGGGCAATTGCCCCAATCCCTCCGATCTGTATCCCGATGGAGGCAAAGTTGGAAAATCCGCAAAGAGCATAGGTAGCAATCAAAATGGATTTGTAGTTGAGCAGCAAGCCTTCGGCCTTTAATTTGCCGAGTGTGGCATAGGCCACAAATTCGTTGATGATGGTTTTTTCACCCAACATTTGCCCGACGATTACCATGTCTTCAGAGGGCACTCCCAGCAGCCAAGCAACCGGGGCAAAAATCAACCCGAAAATATATTCCAGATTAAACTGTGTATATCGTCCGTCGGTGATTCCGTTCACCCAGTCATTTAGCCCTACATAGGCCCCAAAGAGATCGGCGATGAAATAATTCATCATCTTGATCAGGGAGATAAATACGAGCAACATCACGCCCACATTCACCGCCAGTTTAAGCCCGTCCGTAGTTCCATTGGAGATGGCGTCCAGAATATTGCTGCCGATGCGGTCCTTGGGTATTTGGAGTTCTTCGTTAAAATTTTCGGTTTCGGGAACGAGCATTTTTGCCGCGACAATTGCCGCCGGAGCCGACATGATCGAAGCGATCAGCAGGTGTGTAGCAAACAACTGCTGCGCAACCGGGTCAGTACCTCCGAGATAACCCACATAAGCCGCAAAAACCCCTCCGGCAATGGTTGCCATTCCTCCCGTCATCAGCGTCATAATCTCTGATTTGGTCATATTCTCCACGTAGGGTTTTATCAGCAGCGGGGCTTCGGTTTGGCCCATAAATATATTGCCTGCCGCCGAAAGGCTTTCGGCTCCCGACAGGCCCATCGTGCGTTTCATCACCCAGGCAAACCCAAATACTACTTTCTGTAAAATGCCCAGATAGTAGAGAATGGACATCAGGGCCGAAAAAAATACAATCGTGGGGAGAATCTGAAATGCAAAAATATATCCGAAAGAATTGACATCCGTTACCAGCCCATCAAATAAAAACGTAGCACCGGCTTTGGTAAATTCCATCACCTTTACAAAAAAACCGGCGATCACTTCGAATACTGTTTTTACCCCGGGCACCTTTAGCACCATCACCGCCAGAATCAGTTGCAGTCCCATTCCCGTAGCGACCAGTCGCCACTTTATGGCTTTACGATTACTGCTCAAAAGCCAACAACAAAGTAGTAAAAAAACAACCCCGATTATTCCTCTTAGAATATCCGTAAAAGAAAAATCCGGAATAATCAACTGATCTCCCCTGTAAAGAGTATAAGATTTCCCGGTTCCGGACAAAATCAGTCTTCCTGCATCATCCGCGGAAGCTTTAAATTTTAAAATTCGCCGGAGAGAATTAAGTCCGTTTTTCGTCTGGCGGGCGACTTCTTCTCCTTCGGCAAAAAGTTGAAGTAAGGGCGAATTGTTTTGGGCAGAATAAGTAACCGAGTCTATGGTTTTGTTTACCGGGATTAATTCGTAGAAAAATACCAGGCTATCACCATTAAGTGCCCACGTACCGGATTCTGGGGTTGAATCGCCTTCAATCTTTATCGAAAATGTGCCATCGGCCTTAATGTCAAAAAAACTTTTTTTCCCGGAATAATCTGTGGGTTTATTTTCCGCCGCTTGTGTATCGGCGATCGTCCAGTTATATACCAGGTTTTCAGTCTTCAGTGTATCTGTGGCGAATGCAGGCTGAAAAAAAGCCAGCAGACAAAAGAGAGAACCCATAAATATCGGGCGAAGCCGCAGGATCATATTCAGATGTTTATTAGTTGACTAACATTCGGGAAATGTAGCCAGAACTAACCGAAATGCCAAAAAGCAAAAATTTACACCACCTACTATTTCTCCGTGTTTCTCCGCTTTCTCTGTGGTTTTTCTGATTGCGAGGAATTTGAACCACATAGAACACGGAGAAACACGGAGAGTGCAGCCCTCATCGTAGCAACGTCACGGAACCCTTAACCAAGTAAGGCCGTCCATTGTAGGCGATACCTCGTGCGATAAATACATACACCCCTTCGCCGACATCTTTGCCCATGTATCTGCCGTTCCAACCTTCTTCGATATTGTTGGACTCAAATACTTTCATTCCCCAACGGCTGAATATTTGGAGGTTAAAGGTCTGAATACGCGACCCTTTAAGCACAAACTCGTCGTTGATGATGTCTCCGTTGGGCGTAAAAGCATTGGGGGCGTAGAGGAGAAATTCGACATCCAGACAGACTTCATTGGAAAGGCTTATCGCCTGGTTTCCGCCTCTTTCGATTGCCCAGACACGATAGCAGTACAATCCCTGCGGAAGCGTCGTATTGTCATCCTGGAAAGTCGAATCGGCTCCGTCCACAATGGCTACCAGTTCCCAATTTCCCGCCGAATCATTAAATACCTCAATCCGGTAATTGGCCACGCCCTGACGCCAATCTTTGTAATGGTTCCAGGTGAGTGTATTAGATCCGGCTCCCTGCGGATTTTTCTCTGCTGCCAATACGACGGTTTTGCCGATATTACTGATGGGGGTATTGTTACCGCAGCTATCCTGAGCCGAGAGGCGATAGGCGTAGGATTCAAAAGCCACCTCCACGTTTTCGTCCACAAATTTGTCCTCTCCGGCGGGCAATGCTGCAATGGTCTGGAAACCACCCCCGCGTTCTGATTTTTGGAGGTGAATAATCACTGCACCGGGCAGGTCTATTTCTTTCCACTCTACCAATACGTTGCGGTTGTTTTCAACGGTCGCACGCACTACTTCCGGCGAGCGACCCACTACCCCGCTCCAGTTGACTGCCATGGTGGTATCACTCCACGATTCCTGCACCGGAAATTCACCGATGGCTTTCACGCGGTAAGCATAGTCGCTAAAACAGGTTTCCACCGGATCGGCAAAGCGATTGCTCGTACCCGGCACAACGCCGAGGAAGGTGATGTCCAGTTTGTTGTACGAATTTACCCGGTAAATCTCATACTGCTCGACCGAAGGCCAGCCGGTATAAACGTTCCACGTCAGTACGATTTCACCGGGAACGGGTGTGGCCAGCAAACCGATGGTACAATGATGTTCGGTCAGATTCAGCCCTGATTCGGAGCCGCAATAATTGGTTACGGTCACTTTGTAACAGTAACTGTTCTGGGTAGTCTCCAAATCTTTGTCAATGAAAACCGTATCATTGATGTAGTCGGTGGTATAGACGGGGATGTACCCCAGATTAGGATCCTCGCGATAGACGGTGTAGGATTTGAAATCGTCGTCGTCATGTGGGGCAAAACGTATCTCCACCTGCTCGTCACTCAGTACCGATACCGCATGTATCCGAATCGGAGAAGGAATAATATCTCCAAGTACATTGATGAAGTTGGGTTTGGTTATTACCACTTCACAACCCAGCGAATCCGTTCCTGTGAGCGTTACGATATAAGTTCCTGCCTGAGTATAAGCGTGGATAATGGAATCCCGGAGTGAAGTCGCCGAACCCCCGTCTCCGAAGTCCCAGCGCCAGGTTGCGATGCCTTTTAATCCGCTGCCGTTGGCATGGAAAGTGGCCGCCACGGGCGGGCAACCAGGTTCATAGTCCACGGTGAAATCCGCGTCAGGGTG
Source organism: Bacteroidia bacterium (assembly GCA_033764335.1). GTDB lineage: Bacteria > Bacteroidota > Bacteroidia > J057 > J057 > JAGQVA01. Next base: position 41,079 of record JANRJC010000032.1, read on the forward strand.
ATCCAGAACAATATGATTGATCTTGGTGATTTCATCGGAGCAGCCAAAAGCGTCTTCGACGTACAGACTTACGGTATATATCCCGTCCTGGGTATAAGTATGCACCGGATTCTGCTGGTTGGACTGATTGCCATCACCAAAATCCCACTGCCATTGGGCAGGGATATGCCAGGTCTGGTCGCGGAAGGTAATGGTCTTTTCGGCGCAACCGATCGTGTCAGAAGCCACAAAATTTGCTACGGGCAACGGTCGCAGATACACCATCTGGTGTGTCGAATCCACACAACCGTTTGCATCGGTGACTACCAGTGTTACGCGATAACTTCCGACGTTCTGGAAGAAATAGGACATGTTCTGGGAAATGGCCACCGGAGCCTGGTTGATATACCACTGCCACTGTGTTATGCCGTAAGGGCTGGTGCTCCAGTCTTCAAAATTGACCGTAAACGGCCCGCAACTGCTCGTATCGGAGGCAGAAATTACCGCCGTGGGGGATTCGTAGATTTCGATAAAATTATCCCTCACGAGGGTGTCTTTACAACCGAGTATATTGGTTACAATTAGTCTTACCGTATAGTCGCCGTTTTGGGTGTAGGTATGGATAGGATTCTGCTGCACAGATCCGGTGCCGTCGCCAAAGTCCCATACCCAGCCCGTAAGAGTTGTGTCGGCAAGTGAGGTGCTGGTAAATTGTACCGTTGAATTAATACAGCCGTCGGTAATGTTGGCCGTATAGTTGGCCTGCGGATGAGAAAGGCGGATGTAGTTGTGCCTTGTGAGTGTATCGGTACAACCATTAGCATCAAACACAATCAACCTTACTGTATAAACGCCGTCCTGCATATACGTGTGGATCGGGTTCCGGTCGGTGGACCCGGTGCCGTCGCCAAAGTCCCAAAGCCAGCTTACCAGCGGATAGGTTCCGGTCGAAAAGTTGCGAAACTCTGCCGTATGCGGAGCGCAACCCAGGGTATCCCGACTGTCAAAATCTGCCACTGGCTGCTCCGTCGAAACGACCGTCTGGCTCGTCTGATCGCTACAGCCATTGGCGTCTTGTACCCACATCGTTACGGTGTAGGTCCCGGGAACCAGATAGGTATAAACCGGCTCCTGCTGGTGCGAAGTGTCGCCATTTCCAAAATCCCACAGCCAACTGACAACCGGCGCAGAAACGGTTTGCGTCTGGTCCATAATATTCAGGCTGAAAGGTGTACAACCGATTGTATCCGGAAGATTAAAGCCTGCTACCGGAGGTGTGGAGACGGTAATTGCGTTTATGACAATCTGCGTTCGGGAACAACCCAGCACATTCGTTACCGTCAGGCTCACGGTATATTGACCCGGATTATTGTAAGTATGTGTCGGGTTTTTTACGACCGAACTGGTACCATCACCAAAATTCCACAACCAACTCACCAGGGTTGTATCGGCAATTGACTGATCGGTGAAAGACACGGTCATGCCCGGACAACCGATGGCAGGAGTGTAAGTAAAGGCCGGCTGCGGATTGGACAGGCGGACGTAATTGGGTTTGACCAGTGTATCACGACAGCCGTTTACATCAATGGCTACCAGGCTTACCGTGTAGTTTCCATCGCTGGCATAGGTATGGGTGGGAAATTGAAGATTCGAAGTACTGCCGTCGCCAAAATCCCAAAGCCAACCCACCAGCGGATAATTTCCTCCGGAAAGGTCATTAAACATAATCGTTACCGGCGAACAATCAATGGTGTCCACCGTCATAAAATTGGCTATCGGCAATGTCAGCGATGTAACAGGGCGACTGAAACTACTGGTACAACCGTTATTGTCCGTTGTGGTCAGCGTTACGGTATAAGTTCCGGGCAGCGAATAAGTATGGCTGGGGTTCTGAGCGGAAGAAATGCCTCCGTCTCCAAAATTCCAGTTCCAGTTCACAATCGGCGAACCATTGGGTGTTGAAAAATCGAGGAAACTGGCATTAAACGGAGTACAACCCTGGTCACCATCCGGCACAAACAACGTATTCGGACTGTTTCGCACCACAATGGTATCCACCTTCGTGCGTATGTCCGAGCAGCCAAATATATTGGTAATAGTCAGGCTCACAGTATAGATGCCGGAGTTTGCATAAACATGGCCTGGATTGGGCAGGTTGCTGGTTTGCCCATCGCCAAAACTCCACAGATAGGAGGCAATCGTCGTGTCTTCCAGAGAGGTATTGGCGAAATTAACCTGAGTTCCGGGGCAAATGACATTTTTGTCTGCGGTAAAATCGGCTATCGGGTGGGAAAGCCTGATCAACGGACGTGAAGTAGTGCCCACACAGCCATTAGCATCCGTAATGGTCAGCGAAACGGTATAATTTCCGTCGCTCAGGTACGTGTGCACAGGAAAGGGCTGTGTGGAAGTGGTCCCGTCACCAAAATCCCACAACCAGCTTACCGAAGGTGCGTTCCCAATCGTCTGATCGGTAAATACGGTCGTAAAAGGCGCACAACCCATGCTATCACTTACACTAAAGTTTGGTATGGGAAGCGGATGAACCGTAACCGTATGTATCGCCGTGTCGCGGCAACCATTCGCATCGCGGATTATCAGCCGTACATCGTAATCGCCTGCCTGGCTGAAGGTCTGCGAAGGATTGGGAACCGTTGCGGTATTGCCGTTGTCAAAATTCCAGTTATAGGTCGTAATCGCTACTCCGGAAGGTACAGATGCATTAAAAAACTGAAGAACAAAGGGCATACACTGAGCGGTATCACCCGGATTAAAAGCCGCCGTCGGCGGGGTGTAAACCCGAATAATATTGGTTTTCAGCTCCGTATCGGTACAGTTCAACACGTTGGTAACGGTGAGGGTAACCGAATAGGTTCCGGGATTGGCATAGCTATGCTGCGGATTAGGCAGCGTGGAAGTTGTGCCATCGCCAAAATCCCACAACCACTGATTCAGTGTCGTATCTGCCACCGAAACGTCGGTAAAATTTACCGTCATGCCGGGACAACCCGTAGCCGGAGAGAAGGTGAAGTTTGCCTGGGGATGGGTCAGGCGAATATAGTTGGGGCGTGTCAGCGTATCCGAACAACCATTCGCATCCATAACCACCAACTGAACGGTATATAACCCGTCGCTGGTATAAGTATGGGAAGGATTGGGACCGGAAGCCGTACTGCCATCGCCAAAATCCCACAACCAGCTTATGATCGGAAATGCGCTAGTAGAAATGCTGGTAAACTGAATATTGTCCGGTGCACAACCTACTCGTTTGCTAGCCACAAAATCCGGCACCGGCAGTTCCCGAACATTAATTACGGTACTCGTATCGTGAATACAGCCGTTTCCATCCGTTACCCGAAGGGTTACGGTATATAGTCCTGCATTGACGTAGGTGTGAATCGGGCTTTGGCTGGAGGAAAGGCTGCCATCGCCAAAATTCCACTCCCAAACAATAATCGGGGAATTGGTAGGCTGTGAATTGTCGGTAAAGGAAACGGTCACCGGCGTACAATCGTCTGTTGTAGAAGGAATAAAGGACGCCACCGGCGGCTGTAATATTTCTACCTGACCATAAGCCGTGTCCTTACAGCCCATTGTATTGGTTATCACCAGGCTCACGGTCAGAAGGCCGGGCTGGTTATAGATATGCACCGGATTTTGCTGTGTGGAAATGGTGCCATCGCCAAAATTCCATAACCAGCCGATAAGCGGATAGTCAGGGATGGATATATCGCGGAAAGAAACGATTCCTCCCGGACAGATCACGTCAATGTCCTGTGTAAAAGCCGAAACCGGACGGGTAAGATTGATATAATCGGGTTTGACCAAGGTATCGGAACACCCTGCATTGTCCCATACAATCAGGCTTACAGTATAAACGCCCGTTCCGGGATAACTATGGGCCGGGTTTTTCAATGTACTGGTCGTACCGTCTCCAAAATCCCACAACCACGCGACAATAGGCTGGTTTCCGGTGGAAAGGTCAGCAAAAACCACGCTTCCGGCACAACCCACACTGTCGGTACTAATAAAATTGGCCGTTGGCCGGTAGAGGGTATTGATGGTTAGCGAATGGCTGGAGCTACATCCATTGTTGTCGGTGACGGTCAGCAGGACATTGTAAACACCCGGATTGGGGTAGGAAGTATGCGGGTTGCGGATCGTGGACGTGTTTCCGTTGCCAAAATCCCAATTCCAACTCACCAATGCCGCAGAGTTGCCCACCGAAAGGTCGTTGAAGGTAACATCCATCGGAAAACAGTCGGAAGTGTCGGAAGCGGCAAAAGAAGTTGTCGGCGGGGTAAATACCTCGATCATATTGGTGACAACATGGGTATCGCCGCAGTTATTTACATTGGTAATGGTCAGTGTCACGGTATATAACCCCGGCGTACCGTAAACATGGCTGGGGTTTGGGCTATTCGAAGTGGTTCCGTCGCCAAAGTTCCAAAGCCAGGTCATCAGGGTCGTATCGGCGAGGGAGTTGTCGGTAAATTGAACCGTGGTTCCCGGACAAATTCGATCCTGATCCACCGAAAAATCTGCTACCGGATGAGACAAATGGATATAGCTGGGTTTGGTCAGTGTATCCTTACAGCCGTTGACATCGGTAACAATGAGTGAAACCGGATAAACCCCGTCGTTTGTATAGGTATTGACCGGCACGGGGGAAGTAGAGGTATTGCCGTCACCAAAAGTCCACTGCCATGCAGTAAGCACATAATTCCCGGTGGAAAGGTCAAAGAAAGTAATATCCGTGGGAGCACAATTGGTGCTATCACTGGCGACAAAGTTGGCCGTCGGGCGAAGGAAAACGGTAATGTCCTGCACGAAGGTATCCCGACAGCCGTTGGCGTCGGTGGCGGTCAGACTGACCGGATATACGCCGGCTGGCGTAAAAATATGCGGCCCCTGAATCAGGCCGGAAGTAGTACCGTCGGCATAATTCCACAACCAGTTTACCACCGGCGCACTTCCCGCAACCGTGGTATTGGTAAAAAAGACATTCAACGGCTCACAACCTTCGTCCACGGAAGGGCTGTACTGTGCCGTAGGTTTCTGAAGCACCTGAATAATGGCCGTTTTGATTTCGGTGTCGCTACAATTTTCACTATTGACCACTGTCAGCGTGACGGTATAGGTTCCGGCAGTGGTGTATAAATGCGAAGCATTCTGGGTATTACCCGTCGTGCCGTCTCCAAAATCCCAGGCATAGCTGATGAGCGGATGGTCGGCAATCGAAGTATTTTGAAAATTGACTACCGTACCGGGGCAAATCAGGGATTTATCCCAGGTAAAATTGGCCACCGGATTGGTCAGCCGGATATAGTTGGGGCGGGTAAGCGTATGGGTACATCCCCGGGTATCGGTAACTTGGAGGGAAACGGTATAGTTTCCATTTCCTACGTAGGTATGAAGTGGATTTTTTACTACGGCAGTGTTTCCGTCACCAAATGTCCACAGCCAGTTATTGATTGGATTGGGGCCGGACGAAAGGTCGGTAAATGCTACCGCAAACGGCGCACAACCCAGGGTATCATTTGCAATAAAAGCCGCCTGGGGAATTCCGTAAACGTCTATTCGCTGTGTTTTTACGGATTCGCAACCGTTGGCATCGGTAACGGTCAGGCTGGCGGTATAACTTCCGGCAGTGGTGTAAATATAGGTCGGATTGGAAATAAGGGAAGTGGCTCCATTGCCAAAGTCCCAACTCCACGCCACAAGGGCAGCGTCCCCGGCCAAAGATCCATCCGTAAATGTAACCGGAAAGGGCAGACAATCGGCGGAATCCGATACCGTAAACTGCGCCACCGGCGGATTGAGTACCGTGATGGTGTTTACTCTTGTAAGTGTATCTGTACAACCCAATACGTTACGGACAATCAGTTGAACGGTATAGGTTCCCGGCAAGCTATAAGAATGACTCGGGTTTTGCAGACTGGAACTTCCTCCATCGCCAAAACTCCAGAACCAGCTTGCAATCGTTGTATCCGGAAGGGAAAGATCGGTAAAAGTAACGCCAATGGGCAAACCCGGGCAAACCGTACCCTGATCCCAGGTAAACTGAGCCGTCGGATGCGAAAGGCGGATATAATTGGGGCGGGTGAGTGTATCGCGACAGCCGTGAATATCTTCGGTAATCAGTGTCACGGGATAAACACCGTCATTTGCATAGGTATGAACCGGATTTGTAATGTATTCCACACTGTCACCATCGCCGAAAAACCATTTGGTATAGACGATATTGTACAGGCTGGTAGTCTGATTGACAAAACTTACGGTTTGAGGCGCACAACCGAGGGTATCGGCACTTCGGAAATTGGCAGTCGGAATTTCCCACGAACGCACCGGCTTGGTGGTCGTCGTCTGACAGCCGTTGTTATCAGTAGTGGTAAGTGTAACCGTATAAACTCCGGGGGTAGTCCATGTGTAGGTGGGATTTTGTGCCAGAGAAGTAGCACCATTGCCAAAGTCCCAGTTCCAAGCTACAATATTTGCGTCTCCCGCTACGGAAATATCGGTAAAACCAATGGTCAGCGGGGTACAATTGGCCGAATCCGACATCGCAAATTGCGTCAACGGAGGGTTAAGTACTTCGATAAGGTTGGCCTGCGAGAAGGTACTCTGACAACCCAGCACATTGGTTATCGTAAGGCTAATGGTATAAATTCCCGGCGAAGTATAGGAATGAGAGGGGTTCTGCAAATTCGAAGTACTGCCATCGCCAAACTGCCAAAACCAACTCACGATGGTTGTATCGGGAACGGAGGTATCGGTAAAACTTACACCGACAGGAACGTTGGGGCAAACGGTATTCTGATCCAGCGTATAACCCGCCACCGGATGCGAGAGACGGATATAGCTGGTTTTGGTCAACGAATCTTTACATCCGTTTTGATCCGTAACAACCAATTTGACCGAATAATCGCCGTCGCTGGTATAGGTATGAGTGGGAGTAGCCAGGGTAGATGTCGTACCGTCACCAAAGTCCCACAACCAGGCTACTTTGATCGCTGCCGTAGTGGTAAGGTCGGAGAAAAATATGGGTGTAGGCGAACAACCGACAGTCTGATTGGCGATAAAATCCACCACCGGAGACTCCAACGCCTCTACAATCTGGGTACTCTGGTTACTACAACCATTGGCATCGGTGACAAGCAGCCGTACAGCATATCCTCCCGGATTGTTGTAAACATAGGAAGGATTAGGAATGACTGCAGAACCTACTCCATCTCCAAAATTCCAGTTCCAATTTACAATAGATCCCGAACCCGCCGTCGAACCATCGGTAAAAACAACGGACAGCGGAGTACAACCCTGCGGCGGTGTCATGGTGAAGACCGATGTCGGAGGTGTAAATACCCGAATAAATAAAGGCCGCACAAGTGTATCACTACAGCCCAGAAGATCGGAAACAATCAGACTGACATTGTAAAGTCCCGGCGCGGTGTAGGTATGGGAAGGATTCTGAAGCGTAGAACTGCCTCCGTCGCCGAAGTCCCAGCGCCACGTGACCAAATTGGCCATTCCCGTAGAAACATCGGTAAAGTTAATGCTCTCCCCCGGGCAAATCTGGTTGTCATTGGCCGTAAAATTGGCGGTGGGATGGTCCAGAACGATGTAGTTGGTTCGGGTAATCGAATCCCGGCAGCCATTTACATCCGTTACAACCAGACTCACACTATACGTACCGTCATTAAAATAAGTATTCACCGGGTTCTGAGCCGTGCTGATATTGCCGTCTCCAAAAGTCCATGACCACAATACGGGCGCATTTACCCCAGAAGAAAGATCCGTAAAAGCAATACTTGTAATCGAACAACCCACCGTGTCCCCGGCAAGAAAATCTGCCACTGGATTAGGGTGAATATAAACAGGATGACTTGCGGTGTCTTTACAACCATTAGCATCCGAAATAATGAGTTGAATCGTATAATTCCCCGCCGTTGTATAAAGATAACTGGCCGTCGGTGTTCCGGATCCGCTCCCAAGTCCAAAATTCCACTGATAACCCGTCAATGGCGCCCCGCTGGGCACACTGGTACTCGTTACGACCACATTCAACGGGGCACACTCCGTAGAGTCCGAAACCGTAAAACTTGCCGTCGGGCGCGGATAATTGATCACATGCTGCGGCTTAAAAACGGTGTCTGAACAACCAAAAATATTGGTCACAATCAACATCACGTCGAAAGTGTCAGAGGCATAATAGGTATGCGTGGGGTTGCGCTGAGAAGAAGTAGTGCCATCCCCAAAATCCCAAAACCAGGAAAGCGTAGTATCGGAAACCGAAAGATCGCGGAACCTCACCGTCTGCGGCGGGCAATTAATCCCTGCGTTGGAAGTAAAGGCGGCAACCGGGTGTTCCAATTTTATATAGTCCGGACGGGAAAGAGTAAACACACAACCTTTGCTGTCTGTTACTGTCAGGCTTACGGTATAATTGCCGTCAATCGCGTAAGTATGGGTAGGGTTTTTCAGCGTAGAAGTCGTACCATCCCCAAAATTCCACAACCAGGCGACCGAAGGCGAAGTGCCTACCGTAAGGTCTGAAAAGGCAACTGTAATGGGCGCACATCCGTAACGAAAAGCACTAAAATTGACGGGAGGAAGCGGATTTACCCGAATAGATCTGCTCGTGGTGCCGATACAGCCTTTATTGTCTGTAACCGTCAGGAAGGAAGTGTAAATACCATCTGTGGTATAAATATGGGGGAAAATGGTCTGTCCGCCCACAATACCGCTTCCATCACCAAAGTTCCATGTCCAACTTACAATGGGATACGGCCCATACGAACTATCGGTAAACGCCACCGCATAAGGTTCACAACCTTCGTTGGGAGTAACATCAAAAAAAGCCGTCGGAGGCTGGGTCACCTGAATTGTCACCGGAGTCGGAGAATAATTGGTACAGCCATCCACCGTAGTAAGATGCAGCGTTACCTGATAGGTTCCGGTATCGGTATAGGTATGAAAAGGATTAATTACGGTCGAACTTGTACCATCGCCAAAGTCCCAGAAAAAATTAGTGATCGTTCGTTTGGAAGTAGATGTATTGGAAAAGGAAACGGTCTGCCCCAGACAAACCTGGGTAATGTCAGCCACAAAAGAAGGCTGAGGCAAAGGAAGTACATTAAGACTATCAGAACTCGTCACCGGAACCCGGCAGCCATTTTCATCCTCAATAATCATCAGCGGGCTGGCCGTCGTGTCCACCACATACGTATGGGAGACCGTCGAACCGATACTCCCGGTACCATCGCCAAAATCCCACTCATACGTCCACAAAACATTGGGCGCGGTAGCATTAAAAGTAACTGTCAGCGGTTTACACCCGGTCGTCGGATTAAAAGTAAATGCACCCGTCGGGCCGGAAATATTGATAAGCCCGGCCATTTCCAGCGTATCACGGCAGCCCTGAGAAGTAGTAACAATCAGTGTCACGTCATAACTTCCCGCCGTTGCATAAATTTTGGAAGGATTCGCAAGGGTGGAGGTACTTCCGTCCCCAAATTCCCAAAACCAGCTTACGATATTAGAACTCGACTGATCGGTAAACCTTACAGTCAGCGGCGGACAAGTGGCGCTGGTATTATCGGCCACAAATGCCGCCGTTGGCTGGCCGACCGTGATAAAATTGATTTTACCGTTCACATCCGAACATCCGTTTATGTCGGTCGTCGTAAGGGTTACGGTATAAGTAGCGTTTGCCGGAAACAAATGAACGGGATTCACCGCCGTTGAGGTAGTTCCATCGCCAAAATCCCACAGGTAGGAAAGTCCGTTGCCTGAGCTGAGATTGGTAAACCGCACAAAAGCTCCCGGACAAGCTACGGTATCAACGGAGGTAAAGTCCGCCGTAGGAAAAGTCGGATTGATAATATTCGGGCGAGAAATCGTCGCCAAGCAACCATCAGAGTCCAGCACCGTCAGCGAAACCGTATATAAACCGGGGGAAGCGTAGGTATAAACGGGGTTCTGAAGAGTGGAGGTTCCTCCGTCGCCAAAGTCCCAAAGATAATTGGTAATTGTAGTGCCGACAGCGGGCCATGATGTGCTGGTAAAACCCACGGGAAGAGGCGCACAACCCGTAGTAATATCGCTGGTGAAATCGGGGGTTGGGCCGGTCACATCAATATAATTTTGCCGGATAAGAGTATCCGAACACAAACCGTCAGAGGCAATCAACCTCACATCATACACACCGTTGAGGGTGTAGGTATGAGAGGGGTTTGCCGCCGTAGAAGTATTACCGTCGCCAAAATCCCAGGAAAAAGCAGTTGCACCGGTGGAGCCGTTGGTAAAAACCACATCGTGAGGAGAACAGCCAAAAAGCGGCGTCGCCGTGAAGGCGGCGTGCGGCTCCGTAATGGTCAATTGATCCTGGAAGTTATCGGTACAGCCCGACATATCGTCGTCCACAACGAGGGTAATGGTATAGGTACCGGCTGTTGCAAACACATGGGTGGGGTTCTGCTGGGAAGCGGTAGTTCCATCGCCAAAATCCCAATACCAGTTGGAAGCATTGATAGACTGATCAAAAAACTGAATGGTCGCAGGTGGGTCACAGCCTGTATTAGGAGTCATGGTAAAGTCGGCAATCGGGCCTACCACACGTATCAGATCGTTGCGGATAAGGGTATCAAAACAGCCGTAATACTCTACAATCAGTACAACATCAAAAGTTCCGGTATCCTGATATTGATGCACCGGGTTAGCAACGTTAGACCCGTTTCCATCGCCAAAATTCCAGTACCATGCCGTTACGGTTCCCTGGGAGAGATCGGTAAAATTTACATCACTCCCTACGCAGACAACCAGCGGGTTGGCGTCAAAATTGGCGATCGGTGGGGTTCCTGCCTCAATATATTGAAATATCTCTACGTCCTGACAACCTCCCTGCGTTGTAACGGTAAGGGTTACAGTATATTGACCGGGAACGGTATAAGTATGGCTGGGATTTTGCCCGGTCACCACGTTTCCATCGCCAAAATTCCAGACCCAAGAGACAATCGGGTCGGCGGGAGAAGTGGTCAAATCAATAAAATCCACATCGAGGGGCACACAACCCTCCGTGCGGCTCAGGGTAAACAGGGCCGTTGGCTCGCGAAGTTGTACATAGGCGGGAATCGTTTCGGTCGCCTGACAACCAAAATTGCTCGTCACGGTCAGCGCAACGGTATAAATTCCCGGTACGGTATAGGTAGTCGTGGGATTAGGGGCGTTGGAGGTATTGCCGTTGCCGAAGTCCCAAGCCCATGCAACAATCGTCCCCACCGTATTACTTTGAAAAGGCACTACCAGAGGATTGGTACAGCCGATATTGTTGGTAGCCGAAAACGTCACCGCCGGTGCGGGATTAATGGTAATGACATTCGTCTGAACCGAAAAATCACTACAGCCGGCAGAGTTTGTCGCCGTGAGGGAAACCGTATAAGTTCCCGGAATAGCGTATGTATGGGTGGGGTTGCTGGCGGTCGAAGTAGTACCATCTCCAAAAGTCCAGAGATAAGAATCTGCCCCCGAGGAGTTATTGGCAAACTGTACAGCGATGCCTGTACAGGAAGTCGGGTTAAGTACGATAAAATCGGAATTGGGCTGGTTGATGATAATAAAATCATCTTTGGATTCAATCGCCTGGCAGCCGTTTGCATCGGAAATCGTCAGTGTTACGGTATAGTCGCCATTGGTGGAATAGGTATGGTTGGGATTGGCGGCGGTGGAAGTCGAGCCGTCCCCAAAGTCCCACAAATAAGTATAGGTGCCGGAAGGTGTAACCGAAGAAGTAAACCGCACCGTCAGGGGGGCGCTACAAGCCGTCTGTTGATTGGCGGTAAAGTTCACGTTGGCGACTTCGGTCACGGTGATGAGATCGCTGGCGATCCGGGTATCCTGACAACCATTGTCATCTTCCACAACAAGGGTCACCGAATAAGTTCCTGCTGTGTTATAAGTATGGCTGGGGGAAGCACCCAAACCGAGGTTTCCGTCGCCAAAATCCCATATCCAGGATGTAATATTTCCGTCATTTGAAACCGAATTGTCGGAAAAGGTTACGGTAAGCGGCGCACAACCGCTGAGGGAATCTGCGGAAAAATCCGCAACCGGATCTTCAAAAACCGTAATATATGCGGTTTCGGTTTTTATACTCACAAATCCATTGATGGTATCCTGCACCGTGAGCGATACGGAATACGTGCCTGGGACTGTGTAAGTGGCAATTACGTTGTCGAACGTAGAAGTATTTCCGTTGCCAAAGTCCCAAAACCAGGTGTGAATATTGCCGGAGGATAAATCAGTAAAACTGACGGTCAGCGGACTACAACCCGATTGGGTATTTGCTGTGAAGTTTGCATTTACCTGCGTATAACCCATTCGGGGAAGGACCTGCAACAGGATCACCAAAGACCCCCAAAATACGGTATTCGTAAATGTCCGCGTTTTGCTGTATGATTGTACCATAGCCATTAGGTAAAAGTATTGAAGAGCGATTCAGGAATAACAGAGTTAATACGGACTTCAAAAATTTGTAACACATAAAATTAACGATAATAGTTTTATCCAATGCGTGACATGTAAGTTACCGGCGTTCCTTGTCGTTTTGCGAAAAAGTGAGGGTGTAATAAATGGCGGGTTTTGCGGTAAATCGTTCTGAATCCGAAAGATTGAAATTGTCTGTTTTTCGATTCGTAAAATCCTCTATATTTGGTCGGCAAGTTTTTCCTCCATTCCCGCGATTCAAGCTTAAAATTTACCCATTCGCTAGGGAGGGGAAAAGACCCGGGCAGCATTTGTCTATTTTCCGTTTTTGTTTCACGGTTAACTCAAGGATTTTTCATGCAGAATCAAAATCACTACATAATCATCATGGCAGGGGGAATTGGCTCCCGTTTCTGGCCGATGAGCCGCACCAAGTTTCCCAAGCAGTTTCACGACATTCTGGGCAGGGGAAAAACCCTGATTCAGGAGACTTTTGACCGCTTTGCAGCTTTCATCCCTGAACAAAATATTTATGTAGTCACCAACGACCGTTATTATGGTCTGGTCAAAACTCAACTACCGGCTCTGACCGACGACCAAATCCTGCTCGAACCCATCGGGCGCAATACGGCACCCTGTATTGCTTACGCCTGCTACAAAATCAACAAAATCAATCCGGAGGCGGTCTTTGTGGTTGCACCCTCCGACCATCTCATTGCGAAAGAGGATGTTTTCCGGGAAAAAATTCAACTCGGACTCAATGCCTGTACCCAAAACCCGATCATCATGACCCTGGGTATCACCCCGACCCGACCCGATACGGGCTACGGCTATATTCAGTTTCTGGAGGATGAACAGAATCGGGGGTATTACAAAGTCAAAACTTTTACGGAAAAACCGCTGCTCGAACTGGCAAAAACGTTCCTGCAAAGCGGTGACTTTGTCTGGAACGGGGGAATATTTCTGTTTTCCGCCACGACGATTCTTCAGGCATTTGGCGCTCATTTACCGGAAATGGCCGAACTTTTTAAAGGAATTGAAAGCGCCTATTATACCGAATCGGAAAAACCGGCTATCAGCAGCGCTTATAGCACCTGCAAAAATATCTCCATTGACTACGGTGTCATGGAAAAGGCTTCCAACGTATATGTCATTCCCGCCGATTTTGGCTGGAGCGACCTCGGTACCTGGGGATCTGTATATGACAATATGGAAAAAGATTACCACGGAAACGCCGTATCCGCCGAAGCAATCGCGTATGAATCCTACAACAACGTCGTCAAAACCACTCAAAAAGAAAAACTCGTTATACTTAAAGGACTGGAGGGTTTTATTGTAGTGGATACCGATGATGCACTGCTCATCTGTAAAAAAGAGGACGAACAGTTTATCAAAGATATTGTCGGCGATGTAAAAACCCGCTCCGGTGATAAATTTATCTGACAAATCTATTTTTCTTAAGAAATCGCTAATATATCCCCTCATTTTTTGAGGGGATTTTATTTTTTATTGACTATCCTGAAAATTATTGCCTAATTTTGCGCCTCTTTAAACACTCAAATTTTTAATCATCATGAAAGTAGCAGTTGTTGGTGCAACAGGGCTTGTGGGTACAGAAATGCTGCGTACCCTCGAAGAAATGAATTTTCCGGTTACAGAGCTGATTCCCGTGGCTTCGGCCAAGTCTGTGGGTAAGGAAGTTATCTTTCGCGGTAAAAGCTATAAGGTAGTGGACATGGAAACGGGAATTTCCAAACGGCCCGATCTGGCGCTTTTTTCCGCCGGCGGCAGCACCAGCAAGGAATTTGCGCCTAAGTTTGTAGAAGTAGGCACAACTGTCGTTGATAACTCCTCCGCCTGGCGGATGGAACCGAATATTCCGCTGGTAGTTCCCGAGGTAAATATGGATGCCATTCAGGGTCGCAAGCTGATTGCCAATCCCAATTGTTCTACCATCCAGATGGTCGTGGCCCTAGCGCCTATTCACGCCAAATACCGCATCAAAAGACTCGTCATCTCTACCTATCAGAGTGTAACGGGTACCGGAAAAGCGGCAGTGGATCAGCTTTTTGGGGAAAGAGAAGGCAAAGAGGTAAAGGCGGTTTATCCTACTACCATTGACCTGAATTGTATTCCCCAGTGTGATGTTTTTCTGGAAAATGACTATACAAAAGAGGAAATGAAACTGGTGAATGAAACCCGTAAAATCCTCAATGACAATAGCATCCGCATAACGGCCACTACCGTCCGGGTTCCTGTCATCGGGGGCCATTCGGAAGCAGTGAATGTCGAAACCGAACTTCCCTTCGAAGTTTCTGAAATACGCGAATTGCTGGCCAACAGCCCCGGAGTAATTGTGATGGATGATGTAAAAAATCTGGTTTACCCCACTCCTAAAATCAGCCACGGCAGAAATGAGGTTTTTGTGGGTCGTATCCGCAGAGATGAATCTATCGAAAACGGCTTAAATCTCTGGATTGTCGCCGACAACCTCCGCAAAGGCGCAGCGACCAATGCCGTTCAGATTGCAATGGAATTGTTTCAGGAAGAAATGGCGCACTAATGGCGTTTTCTTCCTAAATTTACAGCGGCTGCTTCATAAGAGGCAGCCGCTTTTTTTCAATGGAAATTTATACCCGCGCCCAACTCGCCCTTCGCAACGGCACCGACCGTGAGGAAATTTGGATTGCCTACAAAGGTTTGATTTACGATGTTACCGGAAATTTTCACTGGCCCAATGGCTACCACTACCGCCACTGGTCGGGACAGGATCTTACCGACGAACTCGAAGACGCACCGCATACCGAATCGGTTTTCCGAAGGCTGAAGGTAGTGGGAAAACTGGAAAACTAACGAGTCATTAGTTTTTCAGTTCATCCTTAATATTCACGGGGATTTTATAACCCATTACTTCTGCTTGGGCGAGGTTTTCACTCGCTTTGTCTTTATTGCCCATTCGGAGGTAACAAAAACCCAGGTAGTAATGATAGTAGGGTTTGTCCTCCATTTGTTTTTTGCTGGCTTTAAAATATTGGACAGCTTTTTCGTAGTCTCCGGTATTCATATAAGCCTGCCCGGCAAGCATACGGGCATCAGAGGCATTTTCAAAACTTTTTCCACTGAGGAAAATCCGCATGGCGGCTTCACTCGTGCGGATCGTTTCCGGAAATTGTCGTTGGTTGAAATGCACCAATGCCATGCCGTAATAAGCCTGAGGATAATCGGGATAATGCCGCAACAATTCCTTGTATTGATCAATGGCCGCTTGGTAGTCACCCTTTATCTGGAAAGCTGCCGCAAGATCCTGATGTGCCTTTAACCCCCGTGGATAGACTTCCAGCGATTTCTGATAATACAAAATCGTGCTATCAATTAAATCAAGCATCCGGAAGGACTCCGCAAGGCGATTGTAAGCATCCACAAAATTGCCATCTGTTGAAACTGCTTTTCGAAAAAAGTTTTGGGCTTCCCGATAGTCTCGGGCTGTCCAGAGTCTCTCCCCGCTTTGGAAGGATGCCAAAGCTTCGGGATTGGTGGAACGGGTCGGGTATTGTGCGTGAAGGAAAAAAATAAAGCAAGTAAAAAATAGCGTTAACAGAAATTTCATACGATACAAAACTACTTCAAACTTCGTCTTTTTACAAGGTAGTCAGTCAGAACTTTTTCATAAGACCGGGCGATGTCCACCTCTATAAAATCAATTTTAAACTCATAACACCGTTGCTTAAACCTCGCTTTATAGGATTTCATCATCTCTTTGTACCGGTCGCGAATCTGGTGAGGGGACACTTCGATTTTTTCGCCGGTCTCAAGGTCTTTGAGTATTACCGGGCGGTTGGGAAATTCAAAATCCTCTTCGGTTTTGCGGTCAAGCAGATGAAATACCAGCACCTCGTGTTTGGCATGGCGCAGGTGGCGCAGGGCTTTAAAAAGCTCTTCTTCCGCTTCGATATGGTTAAAAAGATCGGTAATCAGCACGACAAACGATCTTCGGTGAAATTTCATCGCAATCTGGTGCAGGATACGGGCAGTAGCGGTTTTTCGGGTAAAATATTGTTTGCTGGCCGAGACTTCTTCCAGTTTACGGAATATGGGAATCAGCCACGAATACTTCGATTTTGCCGGAGCATAAAAAGTAATTTCCTCATCAAAAAGCGTCATTCCGGCGGCGTCGCGCTGCCCAATCATGAGGTACTGAAGCGCCGCAGCAAGGTAAGCACCATACTCCAGTTTCGTCATGCCCTGCTGGGGATATCGCATCGAATCACTTACATCCAAGACTACCTGGCAACGCAGATTGGTCTCTTCTTCGTATTTCTTGGAGAAGAGTTTGTCAGTCTTGCCATATACCTTCCAATCAACGTTGCGAAGCGATTCGCCGGCGTTGTAAGGGCGGTGTTCAGCAAATTCTACGGAAAACCCATGATACGGACTCTTATGCATACCCGTGATAAAGCCTTCGACGATCATCTTGGCTTTGATCTCAATGTTTTTCAGTTTGCTGACCGCTATCGGGTCCAGATATTTGATGGAAGTTTGTGCCATAGCAGTAATGATAAGGATAGTTTAGTTGAAAAAAAAACGCAATTTGCTAATTTGAAATACTTTAAATCATGAATATGAAATTAGGATTTTTCGGGGTTTTAGTCGCAGGTGTCCTGCTGATAAGCGGATGTTGTTCCTCCTGTGAAAAAGATGATCTCGGTGATTATTTACTAAAAGAATTTTCGCGGAGTTGGACTTCTTATACCATTGCCGCAACCCGCGTTTATTCGGGAAGTAGCGGACAGGAGGAGGTTTTTGTCTGGGAACCGGTCGAAAGTGGTCTGGAAGAACAGTTGTACAACTGTGAGGACAAAAACCGCTGTGGTTTTTGTTGCGAAACTTTCCGCAGCGGGTATCTCTACACCCAATTGGTTTCTTCCAGTGGGGTATTTGTCTTTAATCTTGTCGTAAAAAAAGATTTTGTACAGTTTACCCCCGATGATAATCCGCTGGACATTTCCGATATGATTGTCGTTTCCTTCAACAACCGTCTGGTCTGTGATATTACAGGCATTCCGGATACACTGCTTACTCAGAGTGTCACGCTGAATGGCAAAACTTTCAGCAAGGTATTCACCTGCCGGGCCGACCCGGGTTCTTATACTGCGGGTTCCAGCGATCCGGTGGCTTTTTATTTTACCAAAGAAGACGGTATTGTGGGTTATGAACTAGCCAATAATACGATATGGAATCTGAAATAAAAGATTTTTTTTCCCCGGTATAAACCTCACCGCACAGCTGTGTTTTATGCTTTTACGTGCCCTAACCCCTGTTTTTTTGTTATGCTTTTTGATGTTTTATCATAAAGCCTTTCCCCAGTCGCCCGCCTTTTCAAGGTGTGGGTTTGGAGCGTACTTTGAACAGGAAAAAAATCGGTTTCCCGAATTTGAAGACAGCCTCGCGACGCATCTGCACCGTTACATACGATACTCACAGAATCCCCCGCTCTTTTATGCCCAAAGGTCGGGCTGCCAACCGGTCGTCATTCCGGTGGTAGTTCATGTGATCTACAATGATACCACTACCAATATTTCGGAAACACAGATTCGGAGTCAGATTCAGGTGCTCAATGAAGATTATCGGAAAATTTTTAATACCCCCGGACACGGAACCGGCAAGGATGCCGGCATCCAGTTTTGCCTCGCCTCCCGCGACCCCAACGGCAATCCTACCACCGGCATTACCCGTACTCAGAGTGTATTTACCAACCACACACTCAACAATGACGTGATTCTTCGCTCGATCATTAGCTGGAATGATACGATGTACCTCAATATCTGGGTGGTTAAAAATATTTTTGACAATGCCGGAAAAGAGGTACTGGGATACGCTTCTTTTCCCGGCAGCCCTAACCCCGTAGCAGATGGCGTGGTTATTCGGGGGAAAAATTTCGGTACAACGGGTTCGGTTATTGCACCTTATGACGGAGGCCGAACAACCACTCATGAGGTCGGGCATTACCTGGGGTTATTTCATACCTTCGAAACCGACGGAATCTGCGACGGAGCCAATCCCGTCAACTGCCTTTCCGAAGGCGATAAAATCTGTGATACTCCGGCGGAATTGGAAGCCGTATTTGGCTGCCCTGCCGATCCGATTAATTCCTGTACGGATTTTCCCTGCGACCAGAATGACCGTGTCAGCAACTATATGAATTTTGCCGACGACCTCTGTATGGACCATTTTACAGCGGGTCAGGTATCGCGTATGTTTTTTTTCCTATCCTCTTCCCGTACCAATCTATATTCGCCGGGAAACCTGACTCTGACCGGATGTGATACCATGCAGGCGATCCGAACCAAACCTACGGCAGATTTTTCGGTAAATACGACTACTGTATGCGCCGGGCAGAGCATCGTGTTTACGGACTTATCGGACGGATGCGTCGAAACGTTTTTGTGGTCTTTTCCGGGAGGCAGTCCCTCGGTTTCGGGTAGCTCACAACCGACGGTTTTATATTCCCAGCCGGGCATTTATCCCGTAACTTTTACCGCCTCCAATGCCGGGGGGAGCAGCACTATCACCCGGTCTGGATTTATACAGGTATCGGAATCCGGTGTGATACCGCCTAAGAGCGAAGGATTTGAAGGGGGAATCTTTGTGCCGGCGGGATGGAAACGCGAAGACGAAGACGGGGCCGGTTCATGGTTGCGCACGACTTTCGCTTCCAGCGAAGGAGGCGCCTCTGCGGTAATGCCCAATTTTACCACCAGTTCCTGCGGTACCGCCGAAAATCTTATCTCTTATGTCATTGACCTCTCAACCGCAACTTCGGCCAATCTTCGGTTTGACTATGCTTATAAAGCACGAAGTGCGGATACGAGTCGTGCGGATATTTTTCGGGTCTGGCTTTCCGACAATTGCGGACAGTCCTTTGATCATCTTTTATTCGACCGGAAAGGGCAACAACTGGCAACCGTTTCCGGGTTTGAAAAAGACAATGTTTATATCCCCTCCGGCTCCGGAGAGTGGCAGACCGCCGTGATTTCGCTGGGAAATTTTTTGGGAAATGAGGCCGTAAGGATTCGTTTTCAGTGTATCAGCCGCAAAGGGCAACACTTGTTCCTCGACAATATCCAGATCAATGCCACGGTCGGGATCGAAGAAAACCTCACCCTGTGTCGGCAATTATCGGTTTATCCCAACCCTTTTTCGGATAAAATCAGTGTGAAATTTTCCCTAAAAACGCCTGCCCCTGTTACCGTTTCTCTATTTGACATCAACGGCCGTTTAGTGGCTCAAAAAGAAACCCCTATTCCTTTGTTGGGAGAAATTCGGTGGGAATTTTCGCCTTCCGACACCCAACACCTTTGCAAAGGAATTTATTTATTACGCCTTACTACACCCGAAGCCACGGCGACTATAAGGGTGGTAAAAATGTGAGAAAGATTGCAGGTTAAATGCCCATATCACACTCGACTTTCAACAGCACCCATTTTTCGTTTTCTTTCTTTAACTCAAAACTGCGCTCTATTGAGCCGGCGGAATCGGAACCGTACAAAGTCGCGTAAACTTTGTTGTCGCCCAGAGATTGAATCCTAACCGGAGACTGAGTCCAGAAGTTTATCTCCCAATCCTGCGCGCAAAAATATTTGTCGGCGTCCAGGCAGGAAGGTATGTCGTCCACGGCTTCATTTTGCCAGAGTTGTTCACATTTTTTGAAAAAGGCATACTCATTCGCGATAAATTCATCGCTTACAAATCCGCTGTTGCGAAAATGGCTGTAATAGGATTCCAGATTGGCCTGATCCAGTTTCAGATGTTCGCCGCTGGCATCCGTAAACTCGATACGCACAGTGGTATCCATCAAAAAGGTATCGTACCAGTGAAAAAAACCATGAATGGCATCCGCAATCGCCGCAGAATCCGCCGTCACAACCTGCCCTTCATGGGCTGTATCATTTTGATCGGCATTTTTGCAGGCAAAAAACATAAAAACCAGCAGGTAAAAGAGTACACCGTTTTTCATTTCTAATGAGTTAGTTGGAGTGAAATTTGGTGCCAAATTACGATTCAATCGAAAATTCATACGAAAAATGTATCGCAGGTAATTCATCGCTTATCGGCGTTGATCGGTAAAAGTTTACCGCATGGGTATCTTCGGTTTCTGCCTGAACAAACATCTCTTCAAAGTCACTCTGTACACAATATTCCCGAAGGGAGTTTATGAGTTTTTTGCCAATGCCCTTTCGCTGGTGTTCGGTCAAAACGCCGAGATCGTAAATATAAGCCGAGGGTTTTACGGAGTCATATCGGTCTAGAATATGAACGGTCAGCCCGCCGATTACCCGGTTTTCTAACTTAGCAACCCAAACCATAAAACGGTCATTATTCAAAAGTTTTTGCAAATGTGAGGGATCAAGTAAATACGTTTCCCCTTCAAAAACCTCTTGATAAACATTGAGGAGTCCTATGAAGTCCTCAACTTCGCGATTTGTCAATCGTTTGATTTCAGTAGTCATCGTTAATTTTTATTCAGGTATCCGATTACCCTATACGAAGAATCACATTACCTGTTTTCTGCCCGGTTTCCACGTATTTATAAGCTTCTACAATTTGTTCCAGGTTGTAGTATCGGTCAATCACCGGTTTAAAACTGCCCTCCGCTACTCGTTGTCTTAGGAAGTTTACATCTTCCCGCGTAATGAAAGGGATAGGGAAAAGCACCTTTTTGCCACCGAATATCGGGGTTAAGAGTGCCAGGAATATATTCTCCGCATTTTTCCCCAGTTCCGTAGAAATATAAACGCCTTTAGGATTAAGCAGGGGACGGGCTTTTCCAAAGGATATTTTCCCTACCGCATCCAATATCAGATCAAACTTTCGCTCGGTTTGAGTAAAATCCTGTTTTTGGTAATCAATTACCACGTCGGCGCCCAGCGACTTTACCAATTCGACATTTTTGCTGTTACTCACGGCGGTAACATGCGTTTCAAAATGTTTTAACAGTTGGACCGCAGCCGAACCAATCGCGCCGGTTGCTCCGTAAACCATAACATTCTGCCCTTTTTTGATTTTGGAAGCCCTTATGCCACTCAACGCATAATGTGACCCTTCGGTGATAGCTGCGGCTTCCTCAAGTTTTATATTTAAGGGAACGATTGCGATTGCGTCATTTTCGCTTAGGGTAAGGTATTCAGCATGGCCGCCAAAACGGGTATCACTAAAGCCAAATACTTTATCACCGACTTTGAAAGCAGAAACTTGTTTTCCAATTTCTTCAATTTCCCCGGAAAATTCACAGCCCAAAATAGGATTTTTGGGGCGGAGCAGACCACTCCAAAATCGAGAGATAAAATATTCGGCACTGCGGAAACCCGCATCCGTGCGGTTGACCGTAGAGGCAAAAACCTTTATCAGAATTTCGTTGTCTCCGGGGGTAGGTTTTTCCACTTCCTTTACACTGACCACTTCCGGCGGGCCGTATTTTGTATAGATAGCTGCTTTCATTGGGGTTTTATAGAGGGTTCTGTACTGGAAACGACACTTTACAATTAAAGTTTCACCCTCTAAAGTGCCCTACCAGCGATACGGAAATTTCCTCACAATCCGGCGATTCAGGTTGTTAATAATCTCTTCTGAATCATAACTCCCGCTTGCGTTCTGATCTAAACCCAACTTCCATAACAGATCACCGGAGTCTCCATCGAATAACGAACAGCTTACCCTTACTCCCGCAGCTTTTGCCAGGCCGACGGGCAGCAGGTATAAATGCTCCTCCACCTGTACTTTTACCACGGCATCCACCTTGAGTATTTTGGCCAGTTCGGCGGGGTTCATCGCCCAGGAGTCGTATAGAGAGGTTTTACATTCGCGCAAAATTGCATTCGTGCGCTCGATAGGCTGGATTTCGACTTTTACATTTTTCCGGGATTTGTGAAGCAACGAGTTGTAAAGTGCCTCCTGATAAAACCGGCTTTCCTGTACTTCCCGGTTGGGGTAACTACCTTCGACAAAACTCATCATTGCCGGAGTCTTATAATTGACCTCCACCGGTACAATCGCAATTTCCCGATGCAGGCTTGTCTCGTCCATCAGTGTATCTGCGCTGTAATTCACAGTAGCACAGGAGGTAAACAACAGCGGCAGCAAGGCCAGCACCAAGCACGGTAAGGTTTGGGAAAATTTCATGTTTGTCGTCGTAAAAGGTTTATGCGAATCTGTGTTTTCGGTATAAAAGACAAACACTGGTTTACGGCGGTTGCATATCGGTAGGGTCAGACCATGGTCTGACCCTACCGCATTTGATGAAGATCAAAATAAACGCCACCTTTTTCGAGCAACTGCTGGTGAGTACCGGACTCGATGATTCGCCCTTTTTTCAGCACGACAATTTTGTCGGCTTTTTGGATGGTGGACAGGCGATGGGCAATAATGATAGAGGTGCGGCCCATCAGCACGGTATTGATGGCGTGTTGGATAACTTCTTCGGATTCGGTGTCAATATTGGCGGTGGCCTCGTCGAGGACGAGGATACGCGGGTTATAGGTCATCACCCGTGCAAAGGCGATCAACTGCCGCTGTCCCAGCGACAGCGTAATGCCCCGTTCCTGAACGTGGTAGTCGTATCCACCCGGCAGGTTGGTGATAAACTCATGCGCCCCTACTCTGCGGGCAGCTTCCATTACTGTCTCCCGCGGAATCTGATCGTTGTTGAGGGTAATATTGTCGTAAATGCTTCCGGAAAATAAAAACACCTCCTGCAATACCACACCGGTAAGCTGGCGGAGAAAACTCAGTTCGTATTGGCGTATGTCCACCCCATTAACCAAAATATGCCCCTGCTGGATTTCGTAAAAACGACTAAGCAGGTTGATCATCGTTGACTTTCCCGAACCGGTCGCGCCGACAAGGGCCACTTTTTCCCCCCGATTTACCTGAAGGCTGATGTCTTTTAGTACATACTCCGGTTCGTTGTAGGCAAAGGAGACATTTTGAAATTCGATATTTATCCCGTCGGCTGCGGATTCAAGCTCCTGAATCTTTCCTTCGTTGGGGATAAACTCGCGGGTATCGAGGGTGTTAAATATTCTTTCGGCACTCACCATGCCCATTTGTAAGACGTTAAACTGGTCGGCCAGCATCCGTATCGGGCGAAAAAACATGGTTTGAAACATGATAAAAGCGACCAATTCGCCAAACTGCAATTCTGCGCTAATAACTTTCCCTGCGCCATACCATACCAATATCCCGAGGGTAAGAGCGGTGATTATTTCGACTACCGGGTAAAACACGCTGTAATACAAAACCGAGTTGACGTGTGCGCGCCGCATATCGCGGTTGATGCTCATAAACTTTTTCATTTCCACTTTTTCCCGGTTAAAAACGTGGATTATGTGCATTCCGGTGAGGTGTTCCTGGAGAAAGGAATTCATTTCACTCACGGCGTTGCGCACATTCTGAAAGGCGACTTTTACCTTATTTTTAAAAATAATCGTAGCGATAATCAGAAAAGGCAACGTAGTAAGCACCGCGAGTGTGAGTTTCCAGCTTACATAAAACATCGCGATCAGAATGGCCAGTAGTTGCAGCATTTCCCCCATGATACGCACGAGGCCGGAGGAAAAAACTTCGTTGAGTGTTTCGACATCGCTGATCGTGCGGGTCTGCATACGACCGATGGGAGTCTGGTCAAAATACTTCAACCGGAGGTTGAGAATGTGTTTAAACACCTGGTTTCGCACGTCGCGAATAATACTCTGCCCCAGCCAACTGGTGAGGTACGTATTGGCATACATGACGAGAGCCTCCACCACGATTAGCCCGGTAACCAGCAAAACCATCAGGCGCAGTCCTATGTAATCTCCGGCAACCACCTGATTGTCAAGCATATACTGAAAAAGGATTGGCCGAAGCGGTGAAATAACTGCCAGCAAAACCGTAATGAACAAAGCCAGTGCAAATAATTTGCGGTAAGGCCGCACATATTTTAGCAGCCTTCGGGCGACTTTTTTATCAAATGCTTTTCCTGCGACTTGCTCTGACATGGTTTAAATAATTTTGTAACCCCCTTCCGCCTATCGTCCCCCTTGCGAGGGGGACTGGCAAAACACAATTTACGGACTGACTACCGCTCCGATGGCTTCGAGAACCTCAGCCACCGGATGACTGACGACTCAAATATGTATTACCCGGTTTCCGGTTGCTCCTAAAGCGGCTTCTTTGACCGATTCGGAGAAAGTAGGATGCGGATGGGAGAAAATAGCAATATCCTCCGCCGAAGCGCGGTATTCCAGTCCGAATACTCCTTCCATGATCATATCGGCGGCGCGTGGACCCATGATATGCATTCCCAGAAATTCATCGGTATCTTTATGAGCTAATATTTTCACAAAACCGAATTTATCGTCCATACTTGCCCTCGCTCTGCCGGAAGCTTTGAAGGGGAAGTTTCCGGTTTTGTAGGGTATGCCCTCCGCTTTGAGTTCTTCTTCGGTATAACCTACTCCCGCTACTTCCGGCCAGGTATAAACCACACCGGGAATTGCGCGGTAATTGATATGTGGGTGTTGGCCGGCAAGGGTTTCGGCGACAAAAACGCCTTCTTCGGAAGCCTTATGAGCAAGCATTGCTCCTTTGATCACATCGCCGATGGCATATACGCCGGGCACAGTGGTTTCGAGGTGACCGTTGACGGGAATACGCCCTCTTTCGGTCTGAATGCCGATATTTTCCAACCCGAGGTTGTCGGTATAGGGCCTGCGGCCTACGGCCATGAGGCAAATATCACCGGTGAAGGAAACCGTTTCCCCTTTGGGGTTTTCTGCCGTTACCGTCACTTGTCCATCGGCTACGGAGGAGCCGGTAACTTTATGGTTAAACAAGGCCTGGTATTCGCCGATTTCTTTTTTGAGGGCTTTGTTGAGTTCTTTGCCGAGCGCGCTGTCCATACCGGGAATAAGCCGGTCGGCGTATTCGAGGATAGTGACCGAAGATCCGAGTCTTCCAAAAACTGAAGCCATTTCCACCCCAATTACCCCGCCGCCAATGACAATCAGATGTTTGGGCAGGGTGGTGAGTTCCAATGCTTCGGTCGAAGAAATCACGTATTTTTTGTCTATTTCGATTCCCGGAAGGCTGGCCGGTTTGGAGCCGGTAGCGATGATTACTTTGTCGGTGTGAATCGTTTCTTCGGTGCCGTCAGCTTTGGTTATTTTAAGGGTATTTTTATCCACAAACGACCCATGTCCGGTGAATACGTCAATTTTATTTTTTTTCATCAGAAATTCCACCCCGGCAGTTGTCTGGCTGACCACATCAGCCTTGCGTTTTACCATTTGGGCGAGATCGAAGGAAAGCCCCTGTACGTTGATGCCGTGTTCAGCAAACTTATGTACCGCCGTATGGTAATGTTCGGTAGAATCAAGCATGGCCTTGGAAGGGATACAGCCCACATTGAGGCAGGTACCGCCGAGAGTAGGGTATTTTTCGATGATGGCGGTTTTTTTGCCGAGTTGTGCGCAACGGATAGCTGCAACATAACCGCCGGGGCCGGAGCCGATGATGGTAACGTCGTAGGAGGTTGAAGACATATTTTAGATTTTTGTGTACCTTTTTAAATCGAAAATAAAAAAGGATCATCCGAATCTACTGATGATCCCTTATCGGCAAATTTACATTACCTTATGATATATGGCAAATCACATCCCGGCGGGAGTGGCTTTTAATTCTATGTAAAAAGTAAGATCATCGGAAATGATCTGGTCTGCGGCGAGGTCGAGGAAAAATACACCAGAGTTGAATTTTACGTCAAATTTGCTGCGGTCAATGGAAAACCGGGCAAAACCGTCCACGGATTCGTCGGATACAGACAACTCGGCGGGAAAGGTAATCTGGTGGGTTTTGTCGCGAATGGTCAGGTTACCGGAAACCATGTGCATACCGCCTTCGCCGGGTGCGACGCGGGTGATTACGAGTTTGGAAGTAGGATAAGCACCTGCGTTAAAAAAATCGTCCGATTTGAGGTGACCGGTCAGGTCTGCATTTTTTTTCGGGTCGGTCAGGTCTTCGTCCACGATGGAATTCATGTCTATATCAAAACTACCGGCAACTAGTTGGCCTCCGGCCACACTCAAAGAGCCGCCCGAGATATTGATGGTTCCTTCATGGAAATAGGTAGCTTTTGCGCCTTTCCACTTCATCATGCTGGCTTCGGTGTCCACCGAATAAGTTTTTGCACCGGCAGGTGCGGTAGCCGCGGCCACCGGTTCTGAAAAATCAGCCTTATAAATATCCCCGTCCCACATTCCTTCGGGGGCTTCTGTCATTTCCACGGCGAGAGTATCTGCCGTTTCAGCTTCCGCAGAAGAAGAACCACCGCTACAAGCGGTAAAAAAGAGAGCCGCAAACAGCATTAAAATAAAGAATGAATTTTTCATAATTTTGAAAGGTTGGTGAATAAGGATTGAATTAATGTTTGACCAGCGAATTTACAATTTTTACCCAACCTTTCCGGGATTTTTGTGTTTTATTTAGAATGGTTATAGATTGTCGAACGGCAAAAATGTCGCTTGACAATGGCAATGGTCAGGGCTAATTTTGTCCGGTTTGAAATTTTCATTTATTCTCAAATTCAACCTATGTCAACTGTTGTAAATATTTTTACTCATAGCATCGGGAAGAAACTGATCATGGCTCTGACGGGGCTTTTTCTGATTCTGTTCCTGGTCGGCCATCTCGCCGGTAATTTCTTATTATTCAAGGATGACGGGGGAAATGCGTTTAATGTTTATGCAAAATTTATGACGACCAACGGAGTTGTCAAAATTCTTTCCTACACCACGTACATCAGCATTGTTGTACACGCCATCTACGCCCTTGTCCTCACCCTTTACAACCGAAAAGCCCGCCCGGTACAATACGCCTATACCGACCGCGGCGCCAATAGCCTCTGGAATTCCCGCAATATGGGGGTTCTCGGTACGATTGTATTGATATTTCTGGTGATACATCTTCGTTCCTTCTGGTATGAGATGAAGGCAGGAAGTATTCCCATGGTAACAATTGACGGAATGGAGTACAAAAACCTATACTTGGTTGTTCAGGAGGCATTCAAACAACTCTGGTACGTCCTCCTCTATGTATTGGCGATGGCGGGACTTTCTTTCCACCTCGCGCATGGTTTCTGGAGTGCCTTCCAGACACTGGGCCTTGATCATAAAGCCTATACACCTGTGGTCAAAGTACTGGGTATAACTTATGCATTGGTTGTGCCCCTGCTTTTTGCAGCCATACCGGTATTTATGTATATAAAATTTGCCTGAAACGATTATCTCCGATAACTCTTAATATGAAACTGGACGCAAAAATACCCGAAGGATCCATTCAGGAAAAATGGTCCAAACATAAATCCTCCGTCAAACTTGTAAACCCTGCCAATAAACGGAAGTACGACATTATTGTCGTAGGTACCGGACTGGCCGGGGCATCGGCCAGCGCCTCCCTCGCGGAGTTGGGGTACAATGTGAAAGCATTCTGCTTTCAGGACAGTCCCCGTCGCGCTCACAGCATCGCTGCCCAAGGGGGCATAAATGCCGCCAAAAACTACCGCAACGACGGAGACAGTGTCTATCGCCTTTTTTACGATACCGTAAAAGGGGGAGACTACCGCAGCCGCGAAGCCAACGTCTATCGCCTCGCCGAAGTCAGTGTCAATATCATTGACCAGGCGGTGGCTCAGGGTGTGCCCTTCGCCCGTGAATACGGCGGACTGCTTGACAACCGTTCCTTTGGCGGAGCGCAGGTTTCGCGCACGTTTTATGCCCGCGGCCAGACCGGCCAGCAACTGCTCCTCGGTGCTTACAGTGCCCTGAGTCGCCAGGTCGCCGCAAAATCCGTTGAACTCCACACCCGCAAGGAAATGTTGGATGTGGTACTCATCAACGGACAGGCAAGGGGCATCGTTACCCGTGATTTGGTAACGGGCAAAATTGAGTCTCACAGTGCTCATGCCGTAGTGCTCGCAACCGGAGGGTATGGAAACGTATTTTACCTCTCCACCAACGCTATGGGATCGAATGTTACCGCCGCTTGGAGAGCTCACCGCAGAGGTGCTTTATTCGCCAATCCCTGTTATACTCAGATTCACCCGACGTGTATCCCCGTTTCGGGACATTATCAATCCAAACTTACCCTGATGTCCGAGTCTCTTCGCAACGACGGACGGGTATGGGTACCCAAAAAAGTAGGCGACAAACGACGCCCCGGCGACATCCCCGACTCGGAAAGAGATTATTACCTCGAAAGAAAATACCCTTCCTTTGGAAACCTCGTGCCTCGCGATGTGGCTTCCCGAAATGCCAAAGAAGTCTGTGATGAAGGTCGCGGAGTCGGTACTTCCGGGCTTGCGGTTTACCTCGATTTTGCCGACGCCATCAAACGATACGGCAAGGAAGGGATTTCGGAAAAATATGGAAACCTGTTTGATATGTACAAACAGATTACCGGTGAGAATCCCTACGAAGTACCCATGATGATTTACCCGGCGGTACACTATACCATGGGGGGGCTTTGGGTGGATTACAACCTGATGACCAATGTACCGGGCCTCTACGCGACCGGGGAATGCAACTTTTCCGACCACGGAGCCAACCGCCTTGGTGCCAGTGCCCTGATGCAGGGTCTTGCCGACGGGTATTTTGTGCTTCCTTATACCATCGGCGATTACCTGGCAAAAATTCCCCTCGAAAAAATCCCGGTTACTCACCCGGCGTTTACCGCCATTGAAGACGGGGTGAAAGGGAGTATCCAAAAAATCATGTCCCTAAACGGCACCAAAACCGTAGATGAATACCACCGCGAACTGGGCAAAATCATGTGGGACTACTGCGGAATGGCTCGTAACGCCGAAGGCCTTAAAAAAGCGCGTGTAATGGTACAAAACCTGCGCGCTGAGTTCTGGACAAACCTTAAAATGATCGGTGTAAACGAAGAACTCAACAGCACGCTGGAAAAGGCTCTCCGGGTAGCGGATTTTCTGGAACTGGGAGAACTCATGATCGTGGACGCCCTTCACCGCAATGAATCCTGTGGAGGACACTTCCGGGAAGAATATCAGACCGAGGATGGAGAAGCACTGCGAAACGATGACGAATACGCCTACGTGGCCGCCTGGGAATACACAGGAGAAAACGAAGACGAAACCCTTCACAAAGAAGCCCTCGAATTTGAATATGTCAAACTCACTCAAAGAAGCTATAAATAATGGATCTTACCCTGAAAATATGGCGTCAGAAAGACGGTAAAAGTGCTGGCGCAATCAAAACCTATCCGGTGTCCGGAATTTCTCCCGACACGTCCTTCCTTGAAATGCTGGACATCCTGAATGAAAATCTCCTCAAAAAGGGAGAGGACCCCGTGCAGTTTGACCATGACTGCCGGGAAGGCATCTGCGGAATGTGCAGCCTCTACATCAATGGCCGCCCGCACGGACCACAGGGAGGTATTACTACCTGCCAACTTCACATGCGCAGCTTTAAGGACGGCGATACCATCGTGATCGAACCCTGGCGCGCTCGTGCTTTCCCGGTAGTCAAAGACCTCGTAGTGGATCGCAGTGCATTTGACCGGATCATTCAGGCGGGGGGGTATGTATCGGTAAATACCGGTGGTGTACCCGATGCCAACCTCATCCCGATTCACAAAGAAGTGGCCGCCGAAGCTTTTGACGCCGCCGCCTGTATCGGCTGCGGTGCCTGTGTGGCGGCCTGTAAAAACGCTTCCGCCATGCTGTTTGTCTCCGCCAAAGTTTCGCAACTCGCACTTTTACCCCAGGGAAAGGTGGAACGAAAAGAAAGGGTCGAAAAAATGGTCGCCCAAATGGACGCCGAAGGTTTTGGTTCTTGTACCAATACCCGCGCCTGTGAGGCCGAATGCCCCAAAGAAATCAGCGTGAGCCACATCGCACGGATGAATCGCGAATACCTGAATTCGAAATTCACGGCTTCCGACTCTTTTGTTGATACAAAATAAAAATAATCGCTAACGAATAATTTTACCCCGGCTCTGCCGGGGTTTTTCATTTCCCCGCTTTCCACTAAATTGCAGCCAAATTTAAAACTATGCTTACCGAACGCAGTAACCTCCCTTTTTCCATCGAAGATGTTTATGCCGGATTCGCCAAAGTTTCGGGCATCCTCAGCGTGGTTCGGGATCATGTTATTCTCGAATTTCAGGTCAGCGACGCCATCGGCGGCATCGTCAAAGGAAAACCCAAAGAAATACGGATTCCCTTGCGTTCCATTGAATCGGTACAGTTCAAAAAAAATTGGTTTGCCGCCAATTTTTACCTCCGCGTTTATCGCATGAAAGACCTCGAAGCCATTCCCACCAACCGAGCAGGTGAAGTCAAACTCAGTATTCAGCGAAAACACCGCGAACGCGCCCTCCAACTCGCCTCCTCTATGAATCTTCGCCTCTCAGAACTCCGGATTGAGATGATGGACGAAGAATTCCCGGAAGACTCTTCCGAAAATTAGCAATATAACAAGTGTTTCAAGTGTACGATTTCGTACACCCTCTGTCCACCAACGTACAAATTCAAAGTGTGTAACCTACACAACTAATTGAATTTGAGCATGTTGGATGTGGTATGTTAATTGGTTTTACTTACATACAACTCTGGCGGAAAGGAACGAGAGGTACAAACTCAAAATACTTACTTATATGCTTAACCCATCCGCTGTTTTCTCATTTATTGACGAAAATCACGATCCGTCTGTATTTCCGGAAAATGAAAACAAAATCATTTATTCCCGGATAAAAAAACTGGAGCGAAAGACCATCAACAAAGGTATCTCCGTGAAGTTTGTGGTTCAGGGGGAAGAACTGTACCGGGTCAACCAATTTCCCTACCACGTGCGCACGGGGGAATATCTTTTGATTAATGACCGAAGGGACGTGGTATGTAATCTCGATTCGGAGGTTTCGGTTGAAGGGCTTTGCGTATATCTCAACAAGGATCTGCTCAGGGAGGTATATCGGGAACTCCGAAATGCACGAAAAATTCCGTTGGATATCCCGATTTTTGATGCCTCCGGGCGAATGGAAATCTGCGAACATGTTTACAAAGCTCGTGGCAATGAACTGGGAAATTACCTGATTGAGCTTTCTGCCCGAATCCGGCAAGCACCCAACCGCCCGCCGTTGGATATTGAGGACATTATTCGCACCCTCGCCGAGAAACTGATTCGCACACAGCTACGGGTTTTTGAGCAGTTGGAACGCCTTTCCAGCACCAAACTTTCTACCAAAAAAGAACTTTACCGGCGGCTTTGTATGGCGAGAACGCATATCCACAGCAATCTTAATGACCCTCTTGACCTCGATACACTGGCGCAGGTAGCCTGTCTTTCGAAGTTCCATTTTATTCGCCTTTTTAAGGAAGTATTTGACCAGACTCCTCGTCAATACCTGATCACCCGCCGATTGGAAGCCGCCAGTACGCTGCTGGTAAATTCATCCAAAAGTTTCCACGAAATCTGCCAGGAAGTAGGACTAAAGGACAGCAGCTCTTTTGGCCGTCTCTTTAAGCGCAGTTATGGTGCTACCCCGCACCTTTATCGCCGTATGCACGCCAGTTAATGGGTAAAAGTATGAAATTGAAACTTGTCTTTTTTTATTGCATCCTGCAAGTCAGCATAGGTTTTTTTCCGCTTGTTTCAGGCCAGACGCTGGAGCGAAGACCTTTTATGGGTATTCAATTGGGGCCTGTCACCGAAGAAATCATTCATCAGCATCCGGAATTGAAACAACACTTCGTCGCAGTGTCCACCGACCGGGAAGGAGAACCGATTCGCCATTTGCACGCAGACCGCCTTTATACCTTTCAGGAACAATTGGCAAATATCAACCTTTCCGAGGCGTGGAAAAAAACAGACGCAGCCGTACTGGCTCTTTGGGGAAAAGGCGATTTTGTTTCCAATCGGGAAGACCATCGTATGATCGCCGAAATGGTCAATTTTTATCATCCCGGAAAAGGAACCTTTACAGAAGTTGACGCCAATCACTGGTTTGAAACTGCCCCAGACATGGAAACCTCCTTTCGTACCCATGAAGAAGGAAAAAATCCCGAACTGAATCCGCAGGTTTTTACCACGATTTTGGAGTGGATGAAGGCAGTAAAATAATTGTAGCGCAAAAATGCAACCCTGAGCCGAATTTTTACATCTATTACTAAGTAGAATTCTGCCTGACACACACTCCTACGCTGCAATTTTTCACCCCAACATCAACCTATATGATTCAGCTCACCCATCTTTCTCGTGTGTATCAAACCGATGAAATTGAGACTACCGCACTGAATGAGATTTCGCTCACTATTGAAAAGGGCGAATTCCTTTCTATCATGGGGCCTTCCGGCTGTGGTAAGTCCACCCTACTTAATATATTAGGCCTTATTGACAGCCCAAGTGCGGGGAATTACTATTTTCTGAAAGAAGAAGTTGCTCGTTATGGCGAGCGAAAACGCGCCATTCTGCGGAAAAGACATATTGGTTTTGTTTTTCAAAGTTTTAATCTGATTGATGAACTCACCGTTTTTGAAAACGTAGCCCTTCCGCTCGTTTATACCCATACACCGGTGCGGGAAAGGAAAAAAATGGTCGAAGAAGTGCTGGAAAAAATGAATATGAAACATCGCCAAAACCATTATCCCCAGCAGTTATCCGGTGGGCAACAACAGCGCGTAGCCGTAGCAAGAGCCATTGTCAATCGCCCCGAAATCATCCTTGCCGACGAGCCTACGGGCAATCTTGATACCGCCAATGGCAATGATGTCATGCGGATACTTTCGGGGTTGCACCAGGATGGAACCACCATTATAATGGTCACTCATTCCCCCGCCTGCGCCGAATACGGCGACCGGGTGATCCATCTGCTGGACGGAAAAATTTTGGCCGAAAACATCATCCCCCGAAGCATTCGGGCGTAACTCCATTCATCATCCGAATACGGCCGGATACGACCGTATTATTTCCATTTCCCCCAATCTGCCGAGACAATAAAAATATGTGTCGTATTTTTAGTATGCTCTCCGGATTATCCCTTTTCCAATCATATTCTGTCTTTGAATTGGAAAAATTGTTGGCTATGAATCATCTTTTTTGCACCTGGCTGGCGCAGGAATTTTTTGCGCTGAATGCACGGGTACAACCGCTTCTGGGATCGGATCTTATCGGCCCAGAGACGGACAAAATCCTTGCTTCTAATTTTCGTTTATTGCTACAACGTTACCTGCCTGAATCCCTCGCAACAGGATATGGGCTGATTTTAGGCGAAGAAAAAAAGACCGCTTTTTGGGACGTGATTATTTACAAAAAAAATGCCCTCCTTTTTCACCGGGAAGGCAATTTTATAGCCGTAAATACTCAAGATGTCGTCACCCGTTTCCGTATAACTGCAAACGTCTCTCCTTCCCTTCAATACCCCGAGAATGAGCGTTTGATTGTATTTGGCGAAAAACTTCAGCTCCTAAGTATCCTGCCGGATAGAAGATTCCTGCACCCGGAAGACACCGAAAAAGCCCTCGGCGATTTTCTGTTTAGCCTTCTTTCGCCCACCGATATTTCTACTCCCCCACCGGTAGTATTACCCCCTATTGACGAAGTAGTGGAGTATGAACCGGAAAAACTAGCGATCCCGGAGCCTGTGTTTGAAGAGGCCATTCTGCCGGAAGAGCCTGTCCTGGAAGAAACGTTTGTAGCAATAGAGGAGGAAATACCCACAATTGTAGCCGAAATACCGGCGGTTGTGGAAAAAGAAATTCAACCAGAGGAAAAAAATGCTGAGGAAAAGCCTGTCGAGGAAAAAAATCTATCCGAGGATTTAGTAATACCAGTGAAACGAACAATACGGCCCATGACTTCACGTCAGAGGACAAACCCTTCGGAAAGAGGCATAAATACTCCTTCACGGGCATTAAGAGTCAACGGAGAAGATAGTGGCAATACCCCTTTGCATGAAGCGGTTATGGAAAATAATGCAGAGAAAGTAGAGGCACTTCTGGCAGAAGGTTTACCCATTGAAAGTAAAAACCGGGCAGGATTTACCCCCCTTCATCTGGCAGTACGGCAGAACCTCGCCGAAATTGCCGAAGTGTTGATTATCAACGGGGCGGATGTCAATTCCCGCAACTATGTTTATGACTCACCCTTGCACCTTGCGACGGTAGAAAATCATTTTGAAATGGTGCAGCTACTCATTGAAAACGGGGCAGAAGTAGAAGTGCGGAATAACCGTGCACATACGCCGCTTCACAAAGCCGCGATTCACGGGAGTGAAGAATCCGCGGAAATATTGATAAAAAACTATGCAGACATTCATGCCCGTATGGAAAAAGATATGCAACCCCTGCATTTGGCCGCATGGTACGGGCAGGGAGAAATCGCACGCATCCTGATTGAATACGGTGCCGATATGAATGCCGTTAATATAGACGGAAACACAGCGTTGCATTTTGCAGCATTCAACGGACAAGTAAAAGCGATCAAGGTGCTTATCAACAACGATGCAGATCCTACTATCACCAATAAATCCGGTGAAACCTATCTCCAGAGTATCAATGAGGGTTACAGAGGCGAAATGATCAAAGTGCTGGAGTAATATTTGTACTAATTCATAGCCAGGAGCGGAATCCCTAAATCGGAATTCCGCTCTTTTTTTGGCGGAAAACCCCAATAAAGCACTGCTACAATTATGGGTAGTTTTGAATATAGCTTCTAAAGACCCACTAATTTAAACTCAAAAGTAGCAGTATCATGGCGGTAACAATTATCACTTTCCAAGTCGTCCACTCCGATGGCACACCCGTACCCAGCCAGCAGGTAATCCTCCGGACATTGGGGGATATGCAGTACGGAATCACGGATTACTACGGTTACGTAACCATTCCCACGCGGGATGATTCCGGGAATGTAATTATCCAAGGTAGGACACGACATTGCGGCTACCTCTTAGATTTGACGCAAGTCGTTCTGAACTAACTCCTAACAGGTAAAGGCGAATGCAGCAAAGATTATTGTTGATACTCCCGGAGGAATGCTTCGGCTTCTGCATAATCAGAAAAAACCGGGCAATTATCCAGGTCTTCCAGAGTCGTGAACATGTCCGGCCAAAACAAAAAACGGTTGCCGAGGGTAAAAGTACTTCGAATTACCCGGTCGGGTTCAATGTTTAGGTCAATCTTGTACACAATTTCGCCCTCCTCCGGAAGGTGATTCCCATTAAATCTCATACTGCAATAGTAGTTATAAGTAAATCTGTATTCTATTATTAAGATGTGATAATTTGTCGGAAGTCACACCATTCCGTAAGGTTTTGAAGAAAATTTCCTAATAAGTTTTATATTTTATTATTTTCGGTTGCTTCGGCGACTGACTTTCCTGACAATCCAGTCCAGTTCCCGGCGAAATTTTTCCAGATGGCCCGGAGGGCATACCAGATAGCCAAATCCTCGAAAATTTCCGGGATACCGCAGTTGTACGTCTTCCCCGGTGATATGGATAAAACGATAACCCAACTCTTCCAAAATCGCCTTGCCCGGTGCCCAGTCCCACGGAGAGACCGCCCGATTGAGGGCGACAATTGCGTCAATCTGCCCTAAGGCAAAATCTATGCTCTTGGAACCAATACTGCCCGTCGGGATAATATTCTCCGACCTCACACCCATGAGGGAATACATTTTTCGATGGGTCTGGGTCATATAGGTGCGGTGATGGCCAAAACGCAACTGTAACCACGGCTTTTCATTTACGCCGGGCAGTTTTTCCACCTCGCCTCTGCGTTCCAGCCATACTCCCTGTCCGCGAAGCGAATAGACCATCAGGTCGTGCAGGGGATCAAAAATCAAACCGATATTCAACTGGTCGAAATCTTCGTAGTAGGCACATTGAAAAGTAAAACCCGGTCTTTTAATGGAATACGAATAAGTACCGTCGAGTTCGTCCACAATAAAGCCCGTTCTTTTAGGGTAGAGCAATTTACCGCTAGTTTCCTCCGTCAAAAGAGCACTCTCCGGGTAGCTATCCAGAATCCGGCGGCAGACCATCTGGCTTATTTCTAGGTCCACCGAAGTGACGATCGTCCGATCCGGTTTCTGAAAAACCGCCACTTCCTCTTCCCAAAAATCCATCATAATATGTCCCGCCTGCCTCGCCACGTCTTTCAGAAATTCAAGTTTCTCTCTCATATTATCATCCGGTTCAATCTTTTAATTTACGGAATATTCCGCCTGTGGGCACAGATTTTTTACGGAATGGTTCAGATTGGGGTATAAACCGAAAAACCCCCTGCCTGAAGGCAAGGGGTCAAAACACAAACAAAAACACAACCCAAATTAACCTAATCCTAATATTTCACGATCGCATTACGGTGAAACTATCTTTTTCATTATTCTGTATGAATCTGTTTCGGAATATATTAATCTGTTTTTATTCATTTGATACTGCTAATCTCTGGCATTTTATTCGAAAATCGAAATACCTTTTAGTCAAAAATTCACGTATGTAACATTATTTGTCTTTAATTACCGTTTTTCAAAATAACCAGACCATAAACTATATCTAAGATTGATTGGCTTCATTATTTCCTCAATGTTGCTCTTTTGTTCAGCCTCACTAGAAAATACAGTCGAAATATTTTTCGTTATTCCGTTGTAAGATTTTATTCCCCGTGCAATAATCCGCCGATTTTTTTTACGGTTTGGGGTTCGATCTTGTTTTTCCAACATGGTTTTTGCTTCTTTCTACTCTATGAAAGACGAAATACAACTTACCGACCGAGAACGGGCAGTATTCGCCGATTTGGATTTTATGCCGCTAAAGGCAAAAGTTTGGGAGAAAATGGAAAGGCTGCTGGCACAACTTCGCGAAGCCCTAAACCTGCATCTTCAAACTTCGCCTCAACATTTTGCTGAAGCAGGAATTGGGATGGAAGGAAAAATTTCACGAGGCGAAAACTATCAGACTTACGCCTATCGGGTGCTTGATTATCCGGCGGTTTTTGAAAAAGATGATCTGTTTGTTTTCCGCACGGTAATCCTCTGGGGAAGGCCTATGGGTTTTCATCTGATCCTGAGTGGCCGGTATAAAACACAATACGAACCTCTTTTTCTGGCCGCAGCCCCTCGTCTGCCGGAAAAATTCCTGCTTTCCGCCCAAAGTCATCCCTGGATTTGGGAACCAGAGCCGGAAAAACAATTGCCGATAGACCGCACTTCGGGAGAAATGCTCAAAAAAATCCTTTCCGAACGCGATTTTCTCAAACTCAGCGTATATCTGCCGCTCGAAGCCTACGCAGAAATCCCTTCCTTCGGGCTAAATACCTGGCAGCAAATCGAAAAGATATTATTCGGTGAAAAATAGCGGAGGTTACATATAGAGGTCAAACTCATCGGCATCTTTCCATACCGGAAACTGCTTACGCCAGTCCAACAGAGCCGTGCGGTCCAGCGTAGCCGTGAGCACGGTTTCTTCCCCTGCATTAAAGGCGAGCACTTCCCCGTGAGGATTTACAATCATGGAGTGACCGGTATATTCAAAACCGTTTCCATCCACGCCTATGCGGTTGACACCGATGACATAAGACTGGTTTTCGATGGCGCGGGCTTTCAGCAGGGTTTCCCAATGGCTGATGCGTTTGGAGGGCCAATTGGCCACATAAATAAGGATGTCATGGCGGAGGTCGCCGTTGGTTTGTGCCCGGTTGCGACTCCATACAGGAAATCGTAAGTCATAGCAAATCAGCGGCACGATTTTCCAGCCTTTATACTCATACCATACCCACTCCTCTCCCTTTGTATAGGCATCATGCTCACCCGCGAGTCGAAAGAGGTGGCGTTTGTTGTATTCCAACTGAATTTCTTCCTGATCCACAAAAAGAAAACGGTTGAAAAAACTTTTCCCCTCTCTGACGGCAAAACTGCCCCCGACAAGTGCCCGGTGTGTATGCGCCATTTTCAGCATCCACTCCATAGTAGTTCCCTCCACGTCTTCGGCGACCTGTTGGGGTTTCATCGTAAACCCGGAGGTAAACATTTCGGGCAGGAGGATAAGATCTGCCTGCGGTTTAGCGGTTTTGAGCATTTGTTCGATCCGGTCACGGTTAGCCGCGGGGTTGTGCCAGACCAAATCCAACTGTAATGCCGCAATCCTTAATGATTCCATAATACAAACATCTTGGGAAAAGCAGAAAAATCAACGCCAAAATACCGATTTTTTTTTACCTTCGCGCCGTATTTCGAAACCAATTATAAATATTCAATGAGTTATATCGCAGACATTACCGCACGAGAAATCCTTGACTCACGGGGAAACCCCACCGTCGAAGTGGAGGTTCTGACTTCTGCCGGAACCATCGGACGCGCAGCAGTGCCTTCAGGAGCAAGCACGGGTACCCACGAAGCCGTAGAGCTTCGCGACGGGGGAGACCGTTACCTGGGCAAAGGCGTTTTGCAGGCTGTTAAAAACGTGAACGAAATTATTGCTCCGGAGCTGGAAGGAATGATGGTATTTGATCAGGCAGAAATTGACAATCTGCTTGTCAGTCTGGACGGCACACACAATAAAAGCAAACTCGGCGCCAATGCCATCTTGGGTGCTTCCCTTGCCGTAGCCAGAGCAGCATCCGAAACCCTGGGGCTTCCTTTTTACCGTTATGTAGGCGGCGTAAACGCTCGTTACCTGCCTGTGCCTATGATGAATATCCTCAACGGCGGCAGCCACGCCGACAATTCGGTGGATATTCAGGAGTTTATGATCATGCCGGTAAATGCAGAAAGTTTCCGCGAAGCCCTGCGTATGGGGGCAGAAACTTTCCACGCCCTCAAAAGCGTACTGAAAAAACGCGGCCTCAGCACCAATGTCGGCGATGAAGGTGGTTTTGCTCCCAATCTTCCCTCCAATGAGGCGGCTCTTCAGGTCATCATGGAATCCATTGAAAAAGCGGGCTACCGTCCGGGTGAAGATATTTTCATCTCCATTGACGCGGCCAGCTCGGAGTTTTACGATGCTAAAAAAGGAAAATATGTTTTCCGTTTTTCTTCCGGCGACGAACTGACCTCTTCCGAAATGGTAAGTTTCTGGAAAGACTGGTGTGGCAAATACCCGATCGTATCCATCGAAGACGGCCTCGCCGAAGACGACTGGAAAGGCTGGAAAGAATTGACCGACACTCTCGGAAGCCGTATCCAACTGGTAGGTGACGATTTGTTTGTGACAAATGTGGACTTCCTCAACCGGGGTATCCGCGAAGGAGTAGCCAATTCCATCTTGGTAAAAGTAAACCAGATCGGCTCCCTGACCGAAACCATCGAAGCGGTACAACTGGCTACCCGCCACAGCTATACCAATATCATCAGCCACCGCAGCGGTGAGACCGAAGATACGACCATCGCCGACCTCTCCGTAGCTCTCGGCTCCGGCCAGATCAAAACCGGCTCCATCTCCCGTAGCGACCGGATCGCTAAATACAACCAACTTCTTCGTATCGAAGAAGAACTCGGCGAAGCCGGCGTTTATGCAGGCCCACGCTTCCGGTTTGTATAGACAGACCTCTATAAGAATAAAAAAGCCCGCAATAGAATTTTGCGGGCTTTTTTTGTATTGTGGAATATTCAATAAAACCTCAATAATCTGCCTGGCTCATTTAGACAATGAAGTATATTTCAAAAAAGTCTTTACCGATATAGAGGTCTTCACCGCATTTGTTAAAGATGTCCTGAGGATTAAAATTGTGTGGAACCGGTTGAAACGGAAATGAAAGACTTTTAATCACATATCCTCTCACAAATTTAACCCCACTACTGCCTTCCGCTCCAGCAATCGTGCGGGTATAACTGCTCGTATGGTGTCTCTGAGCCGATTGATAACGGCTTCTTTGATAAAGTTGTTGTGAACCACAATGCTCACTTCCCGCACCGGTTCCGGTTCGGCAAAACGCCTTACATGTGTGCTGACGGGTTCGTCCATTACCGAAAGCTCCGGAACCAACGTAAATCCCACGCCTTTGCGAACCAGATTTTTCAGCGCTTCAATCGAACCGCTCTGATAATCAAATCCTATGGACGAGCCCTTCTGTATATGACTGCAAATGGACAGTGCCTGTGCGCGAAAACAGTGACCTTCGTCCAATACCAACACCTCGCTCGGGTCGAGATCTTCGGCAATCAGGAGTTTTTGTTCAAGGAGCCGGTGATTTTCGGGCAGGTAGAGAAGGAAGGGTTCGTAAAATACCGGAATTTCCCGGATCGAAGTTTCCTTCAGCGGGGTTACCAGAATGCCCAGATCAATCATGCCGTTTTCTATTTTTGAGACGATTTGGGAAGTCTGTAACTCCTGTATTTTTAAATGTACCCGGGGGTGTGCTTTCATAAAAACCGGCAGAAAATACGGGAGGAGATAGGGGGCAAGGGTGGGAATAATCCCCATTTTAAATTCCCCTTCAATCGAATCTTTTTCA
This sequence comes from Bacteroidia bacterium, assembly GCA_033764335.1. GTDB lineage: Bacteria > Bacteroidota > Bacteroidia > J057 > J057 > JAGQVA01. The sequence goes on from JANRJC010000032.1 coordinate 82,035, forward strand.
TACTCCACAAACTCTTTGAGTTGTCGTGTCTCCCGCAAAATCTGCCGGGCGCGGCTGATAATTTCCCGCCCTACTTCCGTAGGCTGAACCGGTTTTTTTTCCCGGTCAAAAATCTTTACGCCAATCTCATCTTCGAGTTTTTTTACCTGCATGGTGAGGTTGGGCTGGGAGACAAAACATTGTTCGGATGCTTTCACAAAATGCCGGTGGTCGTCCAGTGCCACAATATATTCAAGTTGCTGGAGGGTCATGGTAAATACAATTAGGTTATAAATTTGAGTTATAAAGTTATAAAAACTATTGATTTGAATGATAATCTTTTTTTATCCAGCTTGCATCATCGAATCCCGAAATAAATAATTTGTATATGGATCATAACCACAAAAATGGAGATGCAGGTAAGTGCCCCTTTACCAGCGGTATCCTGAACAAAGTCGCCGGCGGCGGTACTTCCAACCGCGACTGGTGGCCCAATCAGTTGAATTTGGCCATTCTCCGCCAACACTCCCAACTTTCTAATCCGATGACGACGGGCTTCAACTACGCTGAAGCGTTTAAGTCTCTCGATCTGGATGCTGTGAAAAAAGACATTTTCGAGCTGATGACCACCTCACAGGACTGGTGGCCGGCAGACTACGGTCACTACGGGCCGTTTTTTATCCGTATGGCCTGGCATAGCGCCGGTACTTACCGTATCGCCGACGGGCGTGGAGGTGCAGGCTCCGGCACTCAGCGTTTTGCTCCGCTTAATAGCTGGCCCGACAATGCCAACCTCGACAAAGCCCGCCTCCTGCTCTGGCCGGTCAAACAAAAATACGGCAAAAAAATCTCCTGGGCCGATCTTATGATCCTCGCTGGAAATTGCGCCCTCGAATCTATGGGTTTTAAGACTTTTGGTTTTGGCGGTGGACGCGAAGACGTATGGGAGCCGGAAGAAGACATTTACTGGGGAAATGAATCTCAATGGCTGGGAGACAAACGTTACACCGGTGACCGCGAACTCGAAAACCCGCTGGCTGCCGTTCAGATGGGTCTCATTTACGTAAATCCTGAAGGCCCCAACGGCAACCCCGACCCATTGGCCGCTGCCCGCGATATTCGCGAGACCTTTGGCCGTATGGCTATGAATGACGAAGAAACCGTCGCGCTGATTGCCGGTGGACATACCTTCGGTAAAACCCACGGCGCCGCCGACCCCAACAAATACGTAGGTCGTGAACCCGCTGCCGCAGGCATCGAAGAACAAAGCCTCGGCTGGCGCAATACCTTCGGTAGTGGTCATGGTGTACACACCATCACCAGCGGACTCGAAGGTGCATGGACGACCACACCGACGAAGTGGAGCAACAACTTCTTTGAAAACCTCTTCGGTTTCGAATGGGAATTGAAAAAAAGCCCCGCCGGTGCCTTTCAGTGGAAACCCAAAAATGGTGCAGGTGAAGGTACTGTACCCGATGCACATGAGGTTACGCTGAGTCATGCACCCACCATGCTTACGACAGACCTCGCGCTGCGGGTGGACCCGGCTTACGAAAAAATCTCCCGCCGGTTCTTCGAAAATCCCGATGAGTTTGCCGACGCCTTTGCCCGCGCATGGTTTAAACTCACCCATCGCGACATGGGGCCTATCGCCCGCTACCTCGGCCCCGAAGTACCTGCTGAAGAACTCATCTGGCAGGATCCGGTACCGGCGGTGGATCATGCGCTGATTGACGCTCAGGACATCGCTGCCCTCAAAACCCGCATTCTCAACTCCGGCCTTACGGTGTCGCAGCTTGTTTCCACGGCATGGGCTTCCGCTTCTACCTTCCGCGGTTCTGACAAACGCGGCGGCGCCAACGGCGCACGGGTTCGCCTCGCTCCGCAAAAGTACTGGAAAGTCAATAACCCTACCCAACTGAGCGCCGTTCTCGATACGCTCGAAGGCATCCAAAAGGCATTCAACGAGGCACAATCGGGCAAAAAAGTTTCTATCGCCGATATGATTGTACTGGGAGGATGCGCGGCCATTGAACAGGCTGCGAAAGCGGCAGGTTATATGATTACCGTGCCTTTTACACCGGGTCGTACCGATGCTTCGCAGGCGCAGACAGATGTGGAATCTTTCGCCGTGCTGGAACCTGCGGCTGACGGATTCCGCAATTACGTAAAAACCAAATACACCGTTTCTACCGAAGAACTCCTGATAGACAAGGCGCAGTTGCTTACCCTGACCGCACCTCAGATGACGGCACTACTCGGCGGTATGCGCGTGTTAGGAGCCAATTATGACCATTCTACCAACGGCGTATTCACCCACCGCCCCGGAGTACTTAGCAACGACTACTTTGTCAACCTGCTGGATCTGGGCACAAAGTGGAGTGCCACTTCCGACACACAGGAAGTATTTGAAGGCAGAGACCGTAAAACCGGTGAAGTGAAGTGGACCGGAACCCGCGTAGATCTCATTTTCGGATCAAATAGCGAACTTCGCGCCATTGCAGAGGTTTATGGCTGTGAAGACGGAGGCACCCAATTTGTGCAGGACTTTGTAGCTGCCTGGGACAAAGTGATGAACCTGGATCGGTTTTGAATGGGACTGAAAGTAGTGTAATCTGAGTTTAATAAAAAAGGCGGACGGAGAGCTGCCTTTTTGGTTTTTTGATAGGAAAAATGTATGAAATTACCTCAAAGCTCATTCAATAGGTCTTTTGCTGATTTTAGCTTTTTTTTCCCCTGCTCATACAGCTTTACGTCGTTAAACGCTTCCGCTAAGTCAGCGATAGCCTCGTTTTTCCGTACGTTTTTTACTTCTTTGACGATGTTGATGTAGTCGAGACTTTTGATCAACTCCATAAAGAATGTAGCCCGGCGATCATCTTTAATTTCCAAAATGACTTTCATGTATGAGAATAGTTATTTCAATGCATTAAAGATAGTCATTTTGTTTGAAGAATTTAGAGAATGTACCCTCTTTCCTTTTTTGCGGCCGGATAATTGCGTAAGTTTAAAATCTTGGCTTATCTATCACCTTTTGAAGACAAAAGGCAGGGATAAACCCCCAAATAGTCACTTCTTACAAGTTATACCTGATCAAAATTACATGGCAGACAGTTTCAACAAAAAAGACAGAGAGAAAAAAAGGAAAAAACGCCAAGAGGACAAAGCTGAGAAAATGGAGCAGCGAAAAACCGAAGGCAAAAAGGGCAATGACATCATGTATGTGGATGAATTTGGCAATCTTACCTCTTCCCCTCCCGACCCCCGACATAAAACCAAAATCCGAAAAGAAGACATAGACATTTCTGTACCTAAAAAAGAAATGCTAGAATCCGTGGATTCCGTGCGAAATGGTATGGTGAAATTTTTCAACCCCGAAAAAGGATATGGTTTTATCGTGGATGACATCACCGGAGAAAGTTATTTCACCCACGTCAATAATCTTATTGATGAAATCGCCGAACAAGACCGCGTCTCCTTTGAAGTCGGCAGCGGCCCCAAAGGCCCCATTGCCATGGCGGTAAGGTTGAGGGGGTGATGGGCTGACGAATCGTATTTTTCTTTAGTATTAAATAGGCGGTAACCCAAGCTCTTTAAGAAATTGGTTATGCCTGTCTGCCGCTTCTTTGGCCCTCTTTTCAATTTCCCATAACTCATCATTCACCTTTTTGAGGTCTATTGTTTTTTCTGCTTTGGCCGTGCTTGCATAACGTGAAATGTTTAAGTTGTAATCGTTTTTTACAATTTCTTCCATCGGCACACGACGAGAATAGCGGTCTTCCTCCTTGCGGTATTTGTAGGTTTCTACGATTTTCTGGATATGCTCCGGAAGTATGCTGTTTTGGCGTTTGCCTTTTTCAAAGTGCTCACTCGCGTTGATAAACAGTACATCCTCGTATTTTTTGCATTTTTTCAAGACTAAGATGCACACAGGGATACCGGTAGAAAAAAACAGGTTGGCGGGCAAACCAATAACGGTATCAATGTTATCATCTTTCAATAACTTGGTGCGGATGCGTTCCTCCACACCTCCCCGAAACAGCACGCCGTGAGGTAGGATAATGGCCATTGTGCCTTCCTTGCTGAGAAAATGAAGGCCATGCAGCAGGAAAGCAAAGTCTGCCGCCGACTTGGGTGCCAGACCGTAACTCTTAAAGCGAAAATCTTCGCCGAGTGCCTCCGTCGGCTCCCAGCGAAGGCTAAACGGCGGATTGGCTACTATAGCATCAAACTCCATCTTTTTCGCGGGGTTCATCTCGTTCAGAATGTCCCACTCGTTTAGCAGGGTATCGCCGTGGTATATATCAAACTCGGTATCTTTTACTCCGTGTAGGAGCATGTTCATGCGCGCGAGGTTGTAAGTAGTAATGTTTTTTTCCTGCCCGAATATCTTGCCGATGCCGTCTGGCCCCATTTGTTTGCGCACATTGAGCAAAAGCGAACCGGAACCACAGGCAAAATCCAACACCTTGTCCAGCTTTTTCTTTTTTCCGGTCTGGGGTTCCTGACTATCCAATACAACAATCTCAGAAAGGATGGTGGAAATCTGCTGGGGGGTATAAAATTCTCCCGCCTTTTTTCCCGAACCTGCCGCAAACTGCCCGATGAGGTATTCGTAAGCATCGCCCAAGACATCAATATCCGTGGAAAACCCGGCTATGCCTTCGGCTATCTTCTGGATGATGGTGCATAGTTTGGTATTGCGTTCGGTATAGGTTCTGCCGAGTTTTTCGGAGTTTAAATTGATTTCGGAAAACAGACCCTGAAAAGTGCTGTCAAAAGACTGGTTTTCAATGTACTTAAACCCTGCTTCAAGGGTTTTTAGCAAATCATTGTTTTGGAGGCGGGCCAACTCAGAAATGCTGCTCCATAAATGTTGTGGCTCAATGACATAATGCACTTTGCGGCGCATTTGTTTTTCAAATTCAGCGACATCCCCCTCGTTTTCTTCATACCAAATTGCTAAAGCCGAAGTTGCTTTGAGGTTTTCCCTATCATCCCGTGGTGTTTCCGGATAATCAGGCCCTAATTCTTTTTTTGCGGCCGCTTCGTAGTTGTCTGATAGGTAACGCAAAAACAAGAATGAAAGCATATAATCACGGAAGTCATCCGCATTCATTGCACCCCGTAACTGGTCGGCTATGCCCCAAAGGGTTTTTCCTAGTTGTTGGTTTTGTTCGCTCATGATGGGCGGGAAGTTGTGGTATTTTGTTCCATCAGTTCCGGTAAATCGAATCGGTATTTATCCAAAAATGCTTGCAAAATGTTTTTAAAAAGGTTTTTGTTGTCTTGGCTCATTTCTACTGGCTCATATACGGAATACTTGCCGTGGCTCAAAAGGTTCAGGGCGCGGGCATACAACACCTCGTCGTCAACGCCGTGGATACAAGCGGAGAAATCGTTGAAACCAAAAAACGTCGCTGTCTTCTCCAAGATATTGCGAAGGCTGTTGAAGTGATAGGTATTAATTTTTCCTGTTGCGGCTATCTGCTTCAATTCGCTCAATAAGGCTACATGGTGGAAAAAGGGTGTGTCGTCGGTTTTTTGCAGGGCGTAGTTATTCGTTCCGTTTCTGTGCAGGAAGTAACGGGCGTATTTCTGTTTTTTTAGTTCATTGCACATCACATTAAAAAACAAACTGTGGTGTGACGAAATAACGGTCTTTACCTTGCCACTTGTCCTTTGCAGCAGCTTGGACAAATCACTCGCTACGGCAATGGCGTTGTTGTCGTCCAATGAAGAAATTGGGTCATCAATGTAGAAATATTTTACCCATTGGTAGGCCTCCGAACCGTCAAGCGTCAACTCGCAGATGGCGAGAAATACGCACCAAATAAAAATATTTTCCTCACCCCGGGATACTTTGATATGTGTCTCTGCACCTTTGGAAAAAGTGACCGCCCATTCCTCGTAGTCTATTCTGAAATCAAATTCTGCGTAACGCTCTAAGTAGGCAAAAATTTTTTCTTCCAACGCCAATTCCTTAAACCCCTCAAAAAACTTTGAACCGGGATTTATCCGAAGTTTTCGCTCCCTGTCGTTTTCCAAATCGTTGTCCCAACTAAAAAGGTCTTCGGTGAAGGCGTTGAAATAGAGGGTATCCCGCTGATGGGCTTTTTTGCCTCGGTTTTTGAATTCAATAGAAAGCCGGGTTTTCCCCGTGCCGTTGTAGGCAAAAAGCAGCACAAAATCGCTGCTGTTCAGGTCGTCTCGCAGCCGCTCTGCCAGCTTGCGCAGGGTTTTGTATTGTTGTATTTTGGGACTCATTCTTCTGTCTCATTCGGGTTGGGAAATAATTGCTGCATCAGCCCCTTTTTATGCGTTTTGAGGGTTTCAAGTTTTTGGCTTTGGGCACGGATAAGGTCGTCGAGGGAGGTGAGGCAATCGGCGATTTTTTGCTGTTCGTTTTCTTTTGGAGTATTAATTTTTAACTTTTGGAGCTGTCCGGGATATAGGTGAACAACTGAAATGCCTTGGGCTAATTGTGCGATTTCTTTCTTTTTGGCATTGTTTAAATAATATGATAGAAAAATGCCGTTTATTTTTGTTCGAATAATATTTAAGTCTCCCCCAAGCGCGATTCCGCTTTTTGTCACGCATGAAGCCGTCGCAATGTCTTCTTTAGTTTCTCCGGACGCTGGAATAATTACGTCATTAGCTTGGCTTAATACTAAGTCATCTTTAGGAAGATTTGTATAGGACTTTACAGTGCCAATTGTCTCGTTGTAATAAGTATAAAGCTCGCCATATCTAATACATGGTAATACTCCATTTGAGTTTATGTCTGATTTCGAAATACCTTTTCCCTTTAAAAATGTTGCAACTTTTTCAAGTGGCTTCTCCTCCCATTCCCCCTCAAACTCCCCAAACCTCACCCTCGGCACTGTCTCGCCTTCCGCCGGAAAAAGCTGCTGCATCAGCCCTTTTTTATGGGTTTGCAGGGTTTTGAGTTTTTCGTTTTGGGCGGTGATGAGGTCGTCGAGGGCAGTGAGGCAGGCGGCGATTTTTTGTTGTTCGGGTAGTTTGGGAACGTAGAATTTATACTTAACAAATTGACTTCCGTTTATAGAGTTAATAGTTGCCCCTAAATCAGATGAAACTTGTGCATAATACGAATCGGTTTTGAAAAGTTGGTACACAAAATTCGGTGACTTTGACCTGAAAACTGTCATAAAAGCACCATGAGTGCAAAGCGGTAGTCCTTCCGGAATTAGTGCATTTTTACCGATTAAATTTTTTGAACCATTACGAACACATATTAAAATATCATTTGGCATTGAGAGGTTTGCTCCTTTAATGTTGGGCGTAACATAGACGCAATCATCCAGCACAATCTCACTATTTTGTATATTGGAAGCCCTTAGAACTAACAACCCATTTTCTCTAATATCGTCGGGGCTATAAGTCAATCCAGCGATCAGTTTCCCTAACTCACTTAGTTGGGTATCCTCCCACTCCCCCTCTTCTCGGAACTCTGGGAAGCGCAGTTTTGGCGTCAGGGTATTTTTCTTTTCCTTATTCATACGCTTTTAACCCCGAGATTTCTCTCCCCTGTGCGCGTTTTTTTAGGAATGGCACGAGGTCTTCCATGAGTGTCAGTTCTTTTTGGGCGCGGGCTTTCCAGCCCAGTTCCAGCGGAGCGAGCAGGTCGCTGAGTTTTTCGCCATCAAAAATCATACGGCCCAGGATGTCATCCACGAAGGTTTTCAGTGCGGGGGTTTCCAGTCCGTATTTTTGGGAGATGGCTGCCAGTTCTTTAGCAGATTTTTCGGCTTTGAAGGTTTGGTATCCGTCCCGGATTTCTTTTTCATTGAGGGGTTTGTCCGCCTCCAAGCTGTTGATATAGGCGACTATATCATCCCGCTCATCCATCAGATTGGCACTGGAGCTTAGTAAGCTGATTAGCTGGCTCCGCGTCATTTTTTGTTTGGAGGGTTGTTTTTGGGTGTATTTGGCAATCAGCCCCATGATGTAATCATAATCCACGACGGCTGAAGCAAACAGCACCAACTCAAAATCTAATTGTTGGATGTCAGGTGGGGCGTTATTGCCTTCTTTTTGTTGTATTTCTTTTAGCTGTTTGGCGGTTTCCAGGTACGAACTTCTAAAGGAAAGCAATTGATCTTCCGGCAAAACGGATTCAATTTTTTCTTTTTGCGTTTCGCTTAAATCGGTGTATTGGTCGAGTTGGGTTTTTAACCGCTGCACTTCTTTAAAGCGGTTGATAAATTCGATGCGGGCCACATCCCCTTTAATATTATACACTTCTTGTGGCTCGGAAACCAGATTGTTTTGTACCATAAATTGTTCCATAGCGGCGATTGCTTTTTCGTATTTTTCAATCACTTTGGGCGCAGGCTCCATCAACCAGATTTCTTTTGCTCGTCCGGTATCTTCTCCTGCAAATAAAGCGATGGCTTTGTCCACTTCATTTTGCTGCTGGCGAAAAACCAAAATATTTCCGTAGGGTTTGGTTTCGTTTAAAATACGGTTGGTTCGTGAAAAAGCCTGTATCAAACCGTGATATTTGAGGTTTTTATCCACGTACAAGGTGTTGAGGTATTTGGAGTCGAAGCCCGTGAGCAACATATCCACCACAATGGCCACATCTATTTTGTTTTTATGCGGATAGTCGGCATGGGTGTATTTCTGAAATTTGATGCGTTGCTGAACATCCTGATAGTACAGATCAAATTCGTTAATATTGTGGTTGGTGCCATACTGCTGATTGTAATCGTCAATAATGGCTTTCAGTGTTTTTTTCTTTTCTTCGGGTGCTGCTTTGTTGTCTTCTTTTTCTTGTTGCAGGTCTTCTTGAAGTTGTTGTACGTCTTTATTGCCTTCGGCAGGCGGGGAAAACACGCAGGTAATGTTTAAGCGTTGGAAGTCTTCTTCCTTCTTTAGTTTTTCTGCCTGAATATTTTTGAATAATTCGTAGTACTCAATGGCATCGTTGATAGAAGCGGTGGCAAAAATACTATTAAAGCGCCTGCGGTTTGTGGCGGCGTCGTGTTTGTTCAGGACGGCGTTCACTACGGCTATTTTGTGTTGGCGACTTCCTACGTCAATTTTCTTTTCGCTTCTAAAATAATCAATGTGGAAACGAAGTACGTTTCGGTCGTCAATGGCATGTGTGATGGTATAAGCATGCAACTGTTTTTCAAAAATATCTTTGGTGGTTACGTAAGAGCCAATGGTGCCATCCACTTGTTTGTAAGAGGCATTGTCTTCAAAAATGGGTGTACCTGTAAACCCAAATAGTTGGGCATTGGGAAAAAACTCTTTGATCGTCTTGTGGTTATCACCAAACTGCGAGCGGTGGCATTCGTCGAAGATAAAAACGATGCGTTTGTTTTTCAATGGTGCTAATCGCTCTTTGTAGGTGGGTTTTCCTTTTTCCGTCTTTTGTTTGTTTCGTTTGCTGTTTTCATCAAGTGCCAGCCCCAGTTTTTGGATGGTGGTGACAATCACTTTATTGGCGTAATCCTCCGACAACATGCGCTGGACGAGCTTTTCGGTATTGGTATTCTCTTCGACACAACCTTCTTGAAATTTATTAAACTCCTCACGGGTCTGGCGGTCGAGGTCTTTACGATCAACGACAAATAGGCATTTTTCAATATCGGGGTTGTCCTTTAGCAGTGTTGAGGCTTTGAAAGAGGTGAGCGTTTTGCCGCTACCCGTGGTGTGCCAGATATACCCATTGCCTCGGTTCTGGTGGATACAGTCCACGATGGCCTTTACTGCATAGATTTGGTAAGGTCGCATTACGAGCAGTTTTTGTTCGGTGGCCACCAGTACCATGTATCGGCTAATCATCTGGGCGAGGTTGCACTTACTCAGGAACTTCTCGGCAAACTCGTCGAGATGGGTAATTTTTTTGTTGTCCTCGGCGGCAAACTGATAGACGGGTAGGAATTGCTCGTCAGCATTAAAATTGAAGTGCTGGTTGTGGTTGTTGGCGAAGTAGTAGGTATTGACCCGATTGCTGACGACAAAAAGCTGCATGAAACATAACAGCGAATTTGTGTAACCGTTGCCGGGGTCGTTTTTATAGTTTACGATTTGCTGCATGGCTCGCCGTGGGCTAACGGTCAACGTTTTGAGTTCAATATGCACTACGGGTATTCCATTAATGAGCAAAATCACATCGTAACGGTGATGACTATCCTCTGTGTTCATCCGCAACTGGCTTATGACCTCAAAGTCGTTTTTGCACCAGTCTTTTATGTCCACCAGTGTGTATTGTAACTGAGTGAGGTCTTCCCGTTGAAAGGTATTTCTCTCCCGCAACATTTTGGAGGCAGCAAAAACGTCAGCATTGATAATTTGATCGCGCAGTTGGGCGAATTCGGCATCTGTTAAATTAACTCGGTTAAGTGCCTCAAATTTCTTTCGGAAGTTCTGTTCAAGGGCATCCCGACCGCGAATATCAGGGCGATAGGTGTACTTGAGATCACTTAACTTTGTAATGAGACTTTCTTCTATGTGCTTTTCTGTGGTCATAGATCAATCTTGAGTCGAAATTTGTGCATTTTTTAGGAAATTATTATCACAACCCATGATTTTCCACATACCGATACAGCCAGCTATATTCGATTTTGAGATTAAAACTTTCTTTTAGCCATTGTTGCAAATCTTCGATTGTGGCTTTGGGATGGGTTTGGCGGAACTGCCGGATGTCCTCCTTATACGGGCGGAGGCGGGAGTCGCGGTCGCGGGCATAGTTCATCTCCAGCAATGCGTCAAATCCTCCTGCTAAAAACAGCCGTATCCAGGTGGTTACGGTCTTTTCGCTCGCACCGGTAAGCAGGCTGATGTCTTTGATTTTGTAGCCAAAGTGGCGCAGGGAAATGGCAAAGAGGCGACGCGACTGCTTTTTGCTGGCGGCCTGCTGCATTTTTTCGGAGAGAATATAGGTTTGCTCGGTCGAAAGGCGTATTTTATAGCTCACCGGTCGTATCCTCGGCTTTTTGTTCGGCCTGTGGTTCTGTTTTTTGAAGGTTTTTCTGACGCCAGGAATAGATCAGAATTCCGATCCCTCCTATCATAATCGAAACATCGGCCATGTTAAATACGCCCGTTCGCACCAGCCCCAGGTCAATGTGCAGAAAGTCCGTAACGGAGCCGTAGGCGATACGGTCGAGAAGATTGCCGATACCTCCGCCGATCATAAAACACATAAAAAGTATAACGGCATTTTCGATTTTATCCCGAAAAGCCACCATTCCCAATAGCAGAAACATCACAATACCCGGCAAAACGATCAGCACCAATTGCCGCAAGACGGGAGAAAGATTGGAACCGGCACTCAAAAATGCGCCTGTATTTTCGACTTTGGTCAGGATAAAATGTTGGCCGATCAACTCGATCTGTTCGTATTCATCAACCCTGTCTCTGACAATGGATTTTGAAATCTGATCACAGCCTACATTCAGCATCACAATCCCCAATATCAGGGCCAGACGTGTCAGTTTTGAAAGTTGCACCTTCATGCGTATTCATTTGTTTGAAGGCACAAGGTAGTATTTTTTTGTATAAATGCATTTAGTAGATTGTTGGTAGAAAATACATTATGAGACCTTTATTTTTGATTCTGTTTCTCCTCGCAGGGTTTTTCGGTTCAATTTTGGGTCAGGAAACGACCCGCCTTAGAGCGGAAGACTATCAGCGGGCGGATTTTTTTCAGTGGAAAAATGTGCGAAACCACCTCTTTTATTCGGAGGTCAACCCGCATTGGGAATCGGACAGTTCGGGTTTTTGGTACGAGGAACTCACCCGTGGAGGAACCCGGTATAAACGCGCCGATCTTCGGGAAATGGAAATCAGCGAATTTACCCCCGATCTTACGCCTGCCAAAGATACTACCGACCCTTTTACGGCGCTTTCTCCCGACGGCAAGTGGCGGGCGTTCACTCGTGATTACAATCTGTTTGTCCGCAATACTGCTTCGGGTGAAGAAATTGCCCTCAGCAGCGAGGGGCGAAAAAATTATGAATACGCCGGGAAATACGGCTGGTTTGACCTCATGGAAGGCGAGACAGATGACCGTCCGCAAAATTTTTATGTTCAGTGGTCTTACGATTCTAAAAAAATTCTGACCCAAATCTGCGACCTTACCCGTGCCGAAAAGATGTACCTGCTCGACTGGTCAAAAGACGAATTGTTTCGCCCCCGGCTGCTTTCCTATTATCGGGGTTCTCCCGGAGATACTACGCTGGTGTATGAAATTCCGGTGGTTTTTGATGTGGAAAAACGCACCGAAACGCGCCTCGCCGTGCCTCCCGCCCCGCATTTCAACCCGCTGCGCCTGGAATGGTCAGCCGATGGTTCCCGGCTTTTTGGCGGAATGTGGCACCGGGGTTATAAAAAAATGGAAATCCTTTCGGTGGATGCCGCCGATGGTTCGGTGAAAACGCTTTATTCGGAAGAAAGCCCTACGCATGTGGACAATCGCATGTTTGCGATGGTGATCAACGAAAAAAATCAAAAAATTTATTTTACCTCGGAGCGAAATGGCTGGAATCAGCTGTATGCCGTGAGTATGGCCGACGGTAAACTCACCGAAATCACCGGCGGAGAATTTGTGATCTGGCGTATTGTGCATACAGATGCCGAAAAGGAGATGTTTTATTTTAGTGCTACCGGCAGGGAGCGCGGGCGAAACCCCTATTTTATCCACCTTTATTGTGTGGGGTTTGATGGGGCGGGAATAAAACTGCTGACAAAAGAAGATGCTCACCACGAGGTGGACTTTTCCCCCGACGGCAAATATTTTGTGGACAATTATTCGACCGTAAATCAGCCTCCCGTTTCGGTATTGCGAAATGCTTCAAACGGAAAAATCATCATGGAACTTTCCAAAGGGGAAACCTCGGATTTGTCGGACAAAGGCTGGAAAACGCCGGAGGTATTTGTCGCCAAAGCCCGGGACGGGGAGACGGATATTTACGGAGCCTTGTGGAAACCCACACATTTTGACCCCACAAAGAAATACCCCCTCATTGATGCCAGTTATACCGGGCCGCATACCCAGGTATTTCCCAAAAGTTTCCTGGAGGGATTGCGCAACAACAACCAGTCTTTGGCCGAGTTGGGTTTTATTGTCATGGCGGTGGACGGGCTGGGCACGGTGGGGCGAGGCCGAAAATTTTCCGACGTTTCCTACAAAAATATGGGTTATAACCTGACCGATCACGTTTTGGCGATTCGGGAGTTGGGGCAAAAGTTTTCCTGGATTGACACCACCCGCGTGGGGATTTTTGGCCACTCTGCGGGCGGGTATGATGCCGCACACGGGTTGCTTCAGTTTCCCGATTTTTACAAAGTAGGGGTAGCCTCTTCCGGCGATCATGACTTCCGGATGGAAAAAGCCTGGTGGCCGGAAATGTATATGGGCTGGCCGGTGGATTCCACCTATCACCAGCAGTCCAATATCACGATGGCCGCGAATCTGAAAGGAAAACTCCTCCTGGTTCACGGCGGACTGGATCACAACGTAAACCCTTCGGCTACTTTCAAGCTGGCAGAGGCATTGGTAAAAGCAGGGAAAGATTTTGACATGCTGATTTTACCGGGTCAGGAGCATAGCTATCGGGGAAATGCACAGGACTTTTTTACCAAAAAACGTTGGAACTATTTCGTAACCCATCTTCTGGGTGCAGAACCCCTTTGGGATTACGATACCAAATCCCGGTGATAAAATTTTGACACCCTCTTCTTTTGGAAAACTAGCTTCCATCCTATATATTCGTATATGCGAGGTAGCTGTCGCTGCCGACAACAGGAAGTTAGCCCGAGGAAGGCCCAACGGTGAGGCCTGTTGGATAAGTTTCACTTAACAGAAAGGAGGTACCCAAATGATTAGTTCCAATTGCTATTCTATCCAATTCATCACCTTTAAAGCCAATCTAAGGTAATAGATTGCTTGTGATGAGCGAAAGTACCTTCGTTAGCTTTAGGTGAATTTGCCGTAAAAGGCATACGAGTGAATTGGAAGTTAACAAGGAATATTCCGGCGTCGTAGCGGACGCCGGATTTTTTTTATATCTTCCCCTCATATTAATAACGATATGCTAAATAGAGGTATAAGTTTTGGATCTATCTTCCTGGGTGCAGGAATGATTATTTTTTTTCTGATTAAAATGGAAATTATTCGCCCGGTTGAGTGGTTTGTTGACTCGCCAACGGTCCAGACACAAACAATTGAAGGGGGATTTTTGCTACTTACCAGCCTGAACCGAACACAGGACGGGTTTTATGTTTCTCGCGCCGGCGAGGTAGTACGAAATGCGGGCCTTCTCAAGGAGTTGATTAATAACCTCAACCTGGCCATTGAATTACCGCAAAACATCTCCATTCTGGTAAAACCTTGCGGCGAAGTGGATGCCCATTACGATCCGGCAGAAGCCCAAATTTTATTTTGCGACGAGTTTTTTTACGAAGAAGAACAGCTATTTAGTCTCTACTATCAGGATCAGGCACAGTTTACCGATGCTGTGCTGGGTGCTACTGCTTTCACGCTTTTTCATGAGATCGGGCATGCTCTTATAGATCAGTTAAAACTGCCTGTACTGGGCAGAGAGGAGGACGCAGCCGACCAGATCGCTACGTATTTATTGGTGATGTCTGGCGCGTCGGAACAAGCGTTCCATGGCGGCGAATTTTTTGCCTACCTCGCCGAAAATTACCAGCCCGGACATAGTTTTCCCTATTGGGACGAACATGGGTTGAACGAACAGCGATTTTTCAATATCACCTGTTGGCTTTACGGCTACGACCCGGGGCGGTATGCCTTTCTGGTTGCCAATCAGGTATTGCCCCTCGACCGGGCACAACGTTGTCCCTCCGAATCTGCGCAAAGCGCAGAAACGATGAAACAGTTGTTAGGTCCCTATCTGAGAGAATAATATACCGGAAACCAAACCCTCATTTCGACGCTGCCCCGGTGTGCGCGGGCGTAATAAGGAATAGCCGTAAAGGGCACTTCGTTTCCCGCCCGAAGGGCTGTGCCGGTGATTAGGTTTAAACCTCCTAAGAGGTCGGGGCTGAAGTTTACTTCAAATTTTCCGGCCTCCGGCAGATTTAAGTCCAGCACTTTGCCGTTGTTGTCCACGCTTTCGGCGCAGTAAACCAGCGGGCCGCGCTCCAGGGCTACTTTGCCCCGGTTTTCGGTTACGGACTCATGAGCCGCTATGCGGCGTACCGGCATGGGTAAAGTGAGTTCGATACGGTCTCCGGCTTTCCACTTGCGATTGATATGGGCAAACCCGTCTTTCATTTCCGGATATAGTAACTCGCCATTGACGCGGAGGAGGAGATTGGTATTGGTGCGGTTGGTATATTGATACAGAATGCCCGGAACAGGCTGGTTGTCGGCCCAGCCGGGGATGCGCAGCGCAACTTCAAATGTATCTTCCCGCTCCGGAGTAAGGGTGAAATTCATTTTTCCCTCCCACGGATAGTTTGTTATCTGTTCAATGACCACGTTTTGCTCGGGTAAACGGATGGTAGCCGTACTGGTGAGAAACAAATTGATATAAATTTTTTCCTCCCGCCAGGCATAAGCATAACCGGGCAAGGAGGGCAGAAAACGCACCACATTTACGGGGCAACAGGCCGTATTAAACCAAGGCTGTCGCAGGTTGTCGCCGGAAGTCTCGAGGACATTGGGGTAAAAAAAAGCATTGCCATCCAGCGATACACCTCCGAGAAAACCGTTGTAAAGAACTCTTTCGAATATGTCCATATATTTCGCTTCCCCGTGCAGAAGAAACAGGCGATGATTCCAGAACATATTGGCAATGGCCGCACAGGTCTCGTTATAGGCGGTGGCATTGGGCAATTCGTAGTCCTCCCCAAAAGCTTCTCCTTCGGATCTTGAGCCAATTCCCCCGGTGAGGTACATTTTTTTATTTACTACATTTTCCCACAATCGGTCTATGGCATGAATAAAAGTGGTATCTCCGGTCAATGCGCCGATGTCAGCCATGCCCGAATACATATATCCGGCTCTCACGGCATGGCCTACGGCTTCGGTTTGTTCGGCTACGGGTAAATGGTTCTGGATATAGGCAAAATCTCGCCCGGTAGTATCCGTTTTGGCTTCTTTTCCTCTTTCGTTGAGGAAAAAGCGAGCGAGGTCGAGGTATTTTTTTTCGCCGGTCGTGCGATAAAGTTTGGCCAGGCCGATTTCGATTTCCTGGTGATCGGGCACCCCCGATTTAAGGCCGGGGCCAAAGGTTTGGGTGAGAAGGTCTGCATTTTTGAGAGCCACGTCGAGCAGGGTGCGTTTACCGGTAGCCTGATAGTGGGCGACGGCGGCTTCATACAAATGCCCAACGTTGTAAAGTTCGTGGTCGCGGTACATATTCGACCAGCGCCCGGGAGTGGCATCTACGGGTTTGTCAGGGTTTATGGTGCGGGTGGTATAAAGATAACCATCGTCTTCCTGTGCGGCGGCAATTTTGAAGATCAGCGAATCGAGGTAGGTTTCGAGTGTGGGGTCGGCGTGGGTTTTAAGTGAATAAGAAGCCCCTTCGATGACTTTAAACACGTCGGAGTCGTCGTATCGTTTTCCCCGAAATTCTCCTTTTTTCAATCCGCCGGCGATGGCAAAATTGTCTATTCGCCCCGTCTCTTCACACTTCTTGAAATCGTAAGGAATGGTTACCCTGCGATTGGTATCGAGTCGGGGCAGCCAGAATCCACCGTCTATGAGCACATCGGTAAAAGGAACCGGGTGAATCGGGTAGTCCTGAGCAATGGCAGCAGGTTGGGGAGAAGGCTTGCAGGCAGACAGAAAGAGTAGCCCCAGCCAGAAGCATAGTTTTTTCATGACTTACATTCGTTTCCCCTAAGATAAGATTTCGTAGGATAAATCCCTCTACCAGTATTTTCCTAAAGAAGCTTCCATACGAAACCCCATACATCGTACCATAATCCGCACTTCCATGAAGAGATAAAACCTGGTTTTGATTTTCCTTTAGCGAACGCCAATTGATGTCCTGTGCATTCAGCGACAAGTGGGTCAAAAGAAAAGCCCATAAAATAAGCCGATAGTTTTCATTTTATTTGGTTTAAATAGTTGATTGCCAATGGTATTCCCCGGCGCGTTTTCAAATGCCGCGAAATAAGCGGCTTTATAGTCGAGGATTTCATGTTCGTTTCTTCCCGCAAATATTTGCCATGAATCATCAATATCATAGGGTCAGTGGGGGTTCCGAAAGTTTCGACGTGTAATAGGGTTCCGTTAATCAAAAGCGAAGGCAGCGCAGGGTCTTCATCCACCGTACGAGGAACCAGAAGCCCCGGCGTAATCGGAGGCTCCGGATTGCAGGAAAAGATAAAAACAGAAAGGGATAAAAAAAGGAGTCGTTTCATTGTTAAAAATTTTCCTCAAAAGAATCGGAAAAAATACAAGGAAGCGACCGCGTTTGTAAGGGTGAACCATTTAGCGGTACGTCCTTACAAGGTGCGATTGTAAAAGGCTGTCAGTCAACGTTTTGTCTTATAAAG
Organism: Bacteroidia bacterium; assembly: GCA_033764335.1. Classification (GTDB taxonomy): domain Bacteria; phylum Bacteroidota; class Bacteroidia; order J057; family J057; genus JAGQVA01. Next base: position 99,531 of record JANRJC010000032.1, read on the forward strand.
TACTCGGAAGGAGTTTTGCCGGTATAGAGTTTAAAATACTTATTAAAAGTGGATTTCGAATTAAAACCGCAGTCGTAGGCGATAGCAAGTATGGTATATACCTGATTTTCGGTCTGACTGAAAAGCCGGATAAAATATCCCCGATCCCAAAATCATAATCGTTTTCACGATCCTAAAAAATTCGTACCCGGCACCCTGACTTTCAAATACAGTCCGTTTATCCTCTCCTGATAAGGAATAGAAGGGAATAGCCAGCAGAATGATGAGAAAAAAAGGAATAAAATGCAGTAGTTTTTGCGGAAAACTCCTTTGTTTTTCCTCAACAACCGCAGAGACATAAAAGTAGAGAAAAACTCCATGTAGCAGCGGCAGCGGAAAAACCATTCCCAGCAGATGGGGATGTGTTAGATAAACTCCTGCTTGGTCAAAGTAAAAAAACAGCAAATGCAGTGCAATGATCGCCAGCCAGCCACCAAATATTTTATCCGCCGCGTTTTTTTCTTTTTTCAGCAGTAGGAGGAAACAAAGAAAAACAGAGAGGACAATTCCCGTAAAATAAAACATAACGAGTAAAAGATAAATTCCTAACCGCAACCCCGGAAATGGAGATGCCGGTTAGGTGACCGATATTTTTCGGCGAAAGTTGTTTGGCGTGCGCCCATTACACCCGTTTTTATTGCATCTTGGCGTTATGCTCCGGCAAAAGGAAATACCTGTTTGGGAAAATGTTGAGTAGTCCTAATATTTCTTCAACATTCCAAATATTTTGCCCGACAGTATCACCTATCTGTCCTTCTTCCCTTTCCCTGCTGCATGAATATTTGTTTTCTGTCAACCAACAGGTCATCCAGCCGCACATTTACCGATTCACTCGGTGGCTCCCAGGCATATAACGATCAACCCAGCCTGTGAGAAACTTTTTCCTGATCCCAGCGCTTGTGAATAGGGGGGATTTGAACTTAACTTAGGGGGGCATTGTTGGGCGATTTTTATAATTTATCTATTTCATCGCCGGAAAGTCCCGTTGATTTCTTAATTATCTCTTTATCAACCCCAATATTTTTTAGTTCTTTGGCTATTTCATGCTCTCTTTTTTTCCGTCCGTCCATTTCAGCCGTATTCACCGCTTCTTTTACCTCCAAATAACTCAACCTGCTCTGTTCGTATTCATCTCGTTGTTCGGGCGACATATTGGCTACTTCCGCAGTTTTAAACGCCTTTTCAAATATGGGTTCATTCAGAATTGCAGGAATGTCGTCAAAGGTTTCCAATTTCTTCAAAAAGTAAACCCACTTGTCAAAATGCGTTTCCAATTCATGTTCTTCTTTGGTGAAGATGGGCATCTGGATAAACTTGAAGTGCAGTTTATCGTAAAAAACATCGCAGTCTTGGTCTTTTAGTTGGACGTGGCGCAGAAATTTCCGCCTTTCTTCCTCTTCGTCATATTCAAAGTCCAAAACGGCGATCATATAGATAGGTGTCAGCCTGAAATCCCACTCCCCACGCTTGGCTTGTTCTCGAATGGGGAACGTTAGATAAAACAGTGACCTGTCTTTAAAGAAATTTATTTTCGCCTTTTGCATCTCTACCACAAAATGTTCACCGCTGAACGCTTTACAATGAATGTCAAAAATCGCTTTGCGTTCCGTTGCTAAATCGGGTAATTGCTCCACATTTTTGAAGAACAAGTCTGCTATTTGGTGGTGGTGGGGCAGAAGTTGATTGAGAAAGTCAATCAGCAAATCTTTGTTTGCCTCTTCTCCAAAGAGTTTTTTAAAGCCAAAGTCGGTATATGGATTGATGTATTTTGCCATAATTGAAAAAATCTTCTGTAAAAATACGAAAGCCTTCGGTCATCCCAAAGGCTTTCGTTCTGGGTTAGACTGTCCCCTTCCCTGGAACCCCCTTCAATCTACAATTTGAATTCATCTTTTATTTGCTCCACTAAGTGCAAAAAATCGGGATTCTTGTAATAACCATGGTCTTCCGGGTTTTCCGCTTTTTGGAGGATATAATCTTTAATGCTGATTCCGTCCTTATTCTTATAGTTTGGGTCGGCACCGTTTTTCAGCAAGATTGTGCAACAGGGCCACTGCCCAATATATACTGCGTATAAAAGGGGGGGTATCCATAACCCCCACCCATACAATAAAAAAGAACGGTTTGTGATGGCCAGGGAATGCAATTAGGATCCGCTCCATGTTGTAAAAGCAATTCTGCGAAGTCAGCCTTGCGGGTATAGGCCAGGTTAGAAAATTCAGCGCAAAGACTGGAGTCAATTTTTGCGCCAGAATCAAGCATATATTTTAACGCATTGAGTTTGTGTGCATTCGAATTACTGCCTTCTGTGGCATCATACAAAATATCTTTCAACAACTGTGTCAAAACCGGGTCGTCATATTGCGGCGTAAATGGTTGTCTCGTATCCTGAAATACCAGACTTGACCCCGACAAAGCAAGCAAAACGACGACCAGGGCGGCAAAACACAAAAACCCGATAGTGAGTCCCAGATATTTAATCCAATTATTTATCGGCAGATTAAATACCACCAGAAAGACAATTGCCGCAACAGGCAACAATATCAAGGCTCGACCTAACCCTCGGGTGGCTGCATCTCCCCCTGATTTGGTCCCAAGAGACAGAAAGACCAGGAAAATCAGCATCCCGGCAATGATGAGATAAGTTAAGATACGAAGCATTTTTTTTCAGTCGGAACTGCTTATGGTTGTATGGGGTTTTATGGTTGGCATTAGCGGTGGCACTCCCGCCCGTGCCGCTCAGCGTTGGCTTTGAGTGCGTTGTTCTCGGCTTCCATGGATTTAAAAATTCAAGGCAATGTAAAATTCTTAAACCAGTTCCAATGATATATTGCGCCATTTACCGGGTAATTTATTCCATTGGGATATTCGTGCTCCAAACCCTTAACCTCTGCCATTTTGAATACATTGTTTGGATTGCCTGACAAACCGACATAGTCAGCTACAACCACGGAGTTGGTATCACCGCTAATGGAATAACTCGTTTCATCCAGTTTAAAGCTGTCAATATACGGTTTAGGTTGAACTGCATACAACTGCGGATACGCAGTGTACAAGGCATCAAAACCCATAGGAACAGATGAGCCGGCTGGCAGACCTATTTTTTTTATCATTTTCTCATCCTTGTTGCCGAACATCAACATAACTGGCAATAGCCTTTGCGGTGTGTAGATACTGTCTCTGGGAATCGAACCACCGCCGCCGCAGGAAACTACCGCTGCCAGAATATCCGACATTTGAATGGCGCATGTTGCGCTGAATTGCCCACCGCTGGAAAACCCAACCATATAAATCCGCTTGCTGTCAATATTATACTTACTTTCAAGTGACGAAATCATTTGCCGCATAAATTCCACATCATCTTTTAAATCTTGTCCAGGGCAAAAAGGATCCCCGCCCGGAAAAGAATTCCATTTTGTGGTTGTTTTCGTTATGCCATCTTCCATGATACAATATTGGAGCGAGGAAGGGAATACTGTAATAATGTTCAAGGAGTCCCCTACTTCTTTCCAACCGGAAATTTTGTAGAACAGCTCACCATCCTGATCTGACCCATGACACATAATAACCATTGGCGCCTTGGTTTGTCCTGTATAGGTCGAGGGAACATGAACAACATATTCTCGCACTACTCCATCAGCCGTAACTGTGAAGTTGTTCTTTCCTGTTGTGAAATTTGGGGAAGGATTGTCCTTGTTGCAGCTACATAAACTAAGTGCAACAAAAGAAAGCACGACAATTGTTCGACAAATTAATTTGTTTGTCATCCCTATGTAGTTTAGCTTTTTAACTTGAGTGACGGGAAAACCAGAATGGTTAATTTTAAGGTCATTTTCATTTTCTGATTTCTCATTTTTTCTTTTAATATAGCTGAGAACATCTGTGTATTCGCAACTTCTCCTCCGCATCCTTCCGCACATGCCAGTACCCCTCCTCACTCAGACCGCAACTAACCCGTCCGTAAAAAACTCCGTTTTTCAGTCAATACTCATAATAAATCTCCAAATATTTCTGCAACATTCCAAATATTTTGCCCAACAGTATCACCTGACTGTACTTCCTTTCGCGTGGGGTGAATATTGGTTTTTGGGCAACTCAGCCTATGAGAAGCTTTTTTTTGTGATTCCAGCGCTTGTGAATCGGGGGGGATTTGAACTTAACTTAATGGGGGTGGCCCTACGTAATGGTCTCTTAGGTAATCTTCGAGCGGAACTTCGGAATATTGCTTCCGGTACCGATTTACCGTGTCCCCATCTATGCCTAATATATTGCCCACTTCTTCCGCACGATACCCTTGGTGAAGCAACAGTATGGCCGTCGCTTTTATGTACAGACGCTTATCTTTGTTTGTCTTCCGCCGTAATTCTAGCTCACGAATTTCTTCTTGGCTTAGCACTAACATATGATTATCTTTCGTTATTCCGGATCTCCGCAAATCTAAACGCCTTGAGTATAATTACTTTTAAAGTTTTGCTCATTGGTTTTTTATTTTTTCTTCATGGAAGCGAACGGTTGCACTGCCGCATACCCGCCGCCGTGCGTTGGGGTTGCGGGTTGGCTGTTCGGCGGCATGGACGGCAAGCCGGTGTTATGCATTCGTACATATAGTTAATATTTTCTGTCAAAAGACTCGCCATTGAAACGATACACACCATTGGGGCCTCCGCCAAACCACAATTCACCAGTTTTGCTTTTGTAAATAATCCAAATAAGGTCACCATCGAGGCCATCTTTTTTGGTAAAATTTTTCACGGAATTACCATCATATCTCCATACACCAGATTCTGCAGTCCCAAACCAAATATTCCCTGAAGCATCCTCTCCAATGGAAAAAACTCTCTCAAGAGAATTGCCTTTGGTGTCCTCCTCTTTCAGTTTTTGTTGGTCTGTGAAATTGACTACTTTTTTTCTATCATATTTAAGAACACCAATTCCATTATTACCAATCCAAAGACTCCCTTTGCTATCTTCCAATATACTGCGGATATGCAGATGTCCTGTTTCGTCATTTAATCCCAAAGACGCATCGTTTATTACTTTAAAATCTGAACCATTATACCCAATCAATGCACCATAAGTTCCAAACCAAACCGCTCCATTTTTACTTCTGACAAAATTTGTTGAAATTGAATAGTGATTCTCTTGCCCTACTTTTGTTTTAACAGGCAATGTTCGATAGGAAAGTTTTTTTCCGTCATATTGATACACCCCTGGATTTCCTTCAAGTTTGTTGTAGCCTGCCGTTTCATCCCCTTTAAACCAAAGGTCATTATCGTCTAATTTCCACTCGTTTCTTGAGTTATAATTTCGTTCCTTGTAATTAGTTATTTGTTGCCCATCATACCTGCTTAACCCTTCGCCACATTCAAACCAGATTATGCCATTTTTATCTTCATAAATACTCCTAATCTGGTTGTTGCTTAATCCGTTTTCTGTTGTGAAATATTCGAACTCCCCATTATGAAGCAAACACACTCCTTCGCTATTACTACCAAACCAAATATTTCCCTTACTGTCTTCTAAAATTGACCGAACCCCTGTTGTGTATTTCAACAAATTGCTATCAGTTTTGGCCTGTACTATCTTATTTCCCTTATTTGATTGACTTTGACTGCTGCAAGAGTTTGTTACAATAATCAAAAATGTACAGCAAAGGATAAATATGTTTTGGCTATCTGATTTTACTTTCATACTGAGATGTTTTTTTTGTATGACGCATAACGTTTGTGCATGAGCAGTGGCGGGTGTAAGTTGTGCGTCACTGTCCCCGTTGCAAAAACGTAGTTTGAAAGATAACACTTTTACCTTAAACCAAACCCGCCATTGCTTATGCACTGTGTTGGTAGCTGTAGGGCCCTTC